>ONPN01000045.1 GCA_900319695.1 uncultured Eubacteriales bacterium | reverse complement strand
GTGGAGCTTGACCTCCTTGCCGTGGATCTCGATCGTGCCGGAGATCTCCGTGCCGTAGCTGCGGCCGAAGATGGACATGGCAAGCTCGGTGCGGCCCGCACCCATCAGGCCGGAGAAGCCCACAACCTCGCCCTTGCGGACATGGAAGGAGACGTCGTCCACGACCTTCTTCTCGGTGTAGATCGGGTGGTAGACGTTCCAGTGCTTGACCTCAAGCGCCACGTCGCCGATCTTGACATCCTTGCGCCTGGGGAAGCGGTCCTCCAGCGCGCGGCCGACCATGCCGCGGATGATGCGGTCTTCACTGAAATCGTCCCGGCCTTTGACAAGGGTCTCGATGGTGTGGCCGTCGCGGATGATGGTGATGTCGTCCGCCACGTAGGAGACCTCGTTGAGCTTGTGGGAGATGATGATGGAGGTCATCCCCTGCTTTTTGAATTCCAGCAGCAGATCCAGCAACGCCTTGGAGTCTGCCTCGTTGAGAGAAGAGGTCGGCTCGTCCAGGATCATGAGGCGCGCTTTTTTTGCCAGAGCCTTTGCGATTTCGACCATCTGCTGCTTGCCGACGCCGATGTCCTTGATCAGGGTCTTGGACGACTCGGTCAGGCCGACGATCTTCAGATATTTTGTTGCTTCGGCATGAGTTTTGTCCCAGTCGATGGCATATTTTTTTCCTTGTTCGTTGCCCAGGAACATGTTCTCACCGATGCTCATATAGGGCACCAGGGCCAGCTCCTGATGGATAATGACAATGCCCTTGCTTTCGCTGTCTTTGATGTTGGAGAACTTGCACACTTCTCCTTCGTATACAATGTCTCCCGTATAGCTGCCGTAGGGATACAGACCGCTGAGTACGTTCATCAGCGTGGACTTGCCGGCGCCGTTCTCACCCACAAGGGCGTGGATGCTGCCTTTTTTGACGACGAAGTTTACGTCGTCCAGAGCCTTGACGCCGGGGAAGGTCTTGGTGATCCCCCGCATTTCCAGAATATTTTCCGACAAATTATCCCCTCCAAGCCTGAGACTAAAATATAAACAGAACGCTTTGGCGGCTTCCCGGCCGGAAAGCTCCGAAATTTATATCATAGCCCGAGCGTTCATTAGAGTACGGGCAAGGCGGTTTCCCGCCTTGCCCGACAATGCTGCTTTGTTTGAATGAGATTTAGGCGAGCTGATCCTCGGTGTAGTAGCCGGAGTCGATGACGACCTCCTTGTAGTTGTCGGCCGTGCAGGCAACGGGCTCGCACAGGAAGCTCGGGATGATGTTGACGCCGTCTTCGCTGCTGTCGTTGTCGTAGGTCTCGGTGTCGTTCACGGGAGGCTCGGCGCCCTTCATCAGAGCATCGACCATCTCAACGACCTTGGCCGCGAGGGTACGGGTGTCTTTGAAGACGGACATGGCCTGCTTGCCGGCGATGAGGTTCGGCATGATGGCGATGTCGCAGTCCTGACCGGTGATGACGGGGTAGTCGCCGGTGTAGGAGGCAGCCAGCGCGTTCTCAACGCCCAGAGCGGTGGAGTCGTTGGAGGCGAGGACCGCGTCCAGCTTGGTGCCGTCGGAGTAGTTGGCGGCGAGGATGGTCTCAAAGCGGGCCTGCGCGGCGTCGGTCGCCCAGTTGGCAGTCGCGACGACAGCCTTCTCAGTCTGGCCGGAGGGGCAGACGACCTTGCCGCTGTCGAGGTAGGGCTGAAGGATGCTCATGGCGCCGTCAAAGAAGAAGTTGATGTTGTTGTCGCCGGGGTCGCCGGTGATGAACTCCATGTTGAAGGGGCCTTCCGCATTCTTGAGATCAAGTGCGTCCTCGATGAACTTGCCCTGGGTCACGCCGACGAGCCAGTTGTCGAAGGTGGCGTAGTAGGAGACAGCGTCAGAGTTCATGATCAGACGGTCATAGGCGATGACGGGGATGCCGGCTTCCTTGGCCTGGGCCAGAACGGTGCCGAGGGAGTCGCCGTCGATGGAGGCGATGACCAGAACCTTGCAGCCGTTGGCGATCATGTTCTCAATCTGGGAAACCTGAGTGGCGATGTCGTTGGCGCCGAACTGCAGGTCGACTTCATAGCCGGCCGCCTCGAGCTTCTCTTTCATGTACTCGCCGTCCTGATTCCAACGCTGGAGATCCTTCGTCGGCATTGCGACACCGACCAGGTTGTCACCGTCAGCAAAGGCGGTCGTTGCGCCGAAGGCAAAGACCATGCAAACTACGAGCACGAGCGCGAGCAACTTTTTCATGTTTGTGAGTCCTCCTTTTAATTTTGTTTTTCCTCGAAGCTGCTGATGCAACTTTCATGAATTGATTTTACAAATAAGAGCGGTAACTGTCAAGGTATTTTTAAATCTTTTTATTGTTTTGTGAATTTCGCTTGATATTATATTTTCTTTTTGTGCATGTTGAATAATTTCTCTATTTTGTTAACTAAATTTATTTTTCCTAAGTCGCCCTTCCAGCCTTGACATAGTCTGAAATTCTGGTAAGATAATGAGGTAAACGGCTGTTTTTGTATGGAGGGAGGCGATTTCTTGCAAAACGACGCATACCGGCAGGCAGCGCTGCCGGTCAGAAACCGGATTTACCGCTATCTGTACGAGGCGAAGGACTTCTGTTCCCGGCAGGCCGTGGCCAACGCCTGCGGGATCAGCATGCCGACGCTGTATCAGAATCTCTCCGATCTGATGGCGGAGGGGCTGGTCCGCTCCTCGGGTGAAGAGCAGTCCACCGGCGGGCGCAAGGCCCAGGGTCTGGACATTGTGCCGGACGCGCGGCTGTCGGTCGGGATCGCGGCGTCGGAGCACCATCTGCGCCTGATTGCGATGGATCTCAGATTGCAGGAGCTTGCCTACCGCGTGGTTCCCTTCGCCCTGGTGGAGGAGCTGTCGAAACCGAACTCCACGGCGCTTGTCCGCACACTGGACGCCTTTCTGGACGAAAACAACATTGACCGCAGCAAGCTGCTCGGCGTCGGGCTCACGATCCCGGGCATCATCTCCAGCGACCGCACCGCCATCTTTAACGCCCCGACCATGAACCTTAAAAATGTTCAAATGGAGACGCTGATCCGCGGCATCCCCTACCCCGTCTATGTGGAGAACGACGCGACCGCCAGCGGCCATGCCGAGTGCTTCGTGCGCGGGGAGAAGGAGAATCTCGCCTATCTCTCGCTGGAATACGGCGTGGGCGGCTCGGTCATGATCGCGGGTGAGCCCTACAGCGGCGACGACGTAAAGAGCGGCGAGTTCGGCCACATCTGCATTGAGCCGGGCGGGCTTCTCTGCACCTGCGGCAAGCACGGCTGCCTTGAACCCTACATCTCGCCCCGCCGCATTGACGCCGCCTTTGGAGTGAGTCTTGATGAATTTTTCAGGGGCGTGGAGGAGCATAACGCGGACTATGAGGCGATGCTCTATGACATGCTCCGCCATCTCGCCATCGGGATCAACAACATCCGCATGGTGCTCGACTGCAAGGTCGTGCTGGGTGGCTTCCTCTCCGAGTATCTGCAGCCCTATCTGCACATTCTGCGGCAGTATGTGCTGTCCGGAAATCCCTTCCTGTCGGATGCCGATTTTGTGCAGCTCAGCGTCGTGCCCCGTCACATTACACCCATCGGCGCGGGCCTTTCGTTCATCCGCGACTTTGTCGCCGGCGTTTAACATCAATAACAGCTCAGCCCCGCGGACAATTGCAGTCCGCGGGGCTGATTTTTTTCTTTGAACTTTATTTCCCGTAGTTTTCAAACATGGCGTCGGTGGCGGCGCGGATGGCGGCGGTCACGTCGGCGACCTTGTCGGGATCCCAGGCCTCGGGCTCGGCGCGGAGGAAGGAGGTCTTGTCCACGCGGTTGTCGAAGACGCCGATGGGGATGTCCCAGTGTTTGCCGTGCGCCTCAAAGCTGACGCAGTTTTCGCGGGAGTGCTGACGCATGTACTCCATGTCGTCACAGCCGTAGTCGCCCAGCATGACGGCCATGGGCACGCCGTGGTGCAGATTGGAGCCGGGGTCGTTGGGGTCGGCGCGGTCGGCGTTCTTGCGGCGGGATTCCTCGGGCGTGACCCAAATGTAGAGGATGGCGGCGTTCTCCAGAATCTCCGGGCAGAACATTGGCAGAGAGTACTGATAGCCGAAGGTGCCGGTCAGCGGCAGGGAGGCCCCGTCCGGGCCGCCGCGGGCGCACTCGATGACGACGGTCTTGTCCTCGAAGCTCTCGGGGTAGGCGGCCTGCTTCTCGTCCAGCATGGCGCGGGCCTCAGCTTCGAGCTTTTCGGCGACCTTCGCGCGGACAGCCTCGTCCAGTAAGCCCATGCGCGGGGCGATCCCGACGCCGAGTCCGGCGCGGTCAATGCGCTCGAAGAGGTACTGGGCGGCGGAGTCAGGGCAGACCTTGACGCGGTTCATCAGGTCGTGGTAGTCCTCGTTGAGCAGGTTGCAGAGTGTGCCCCAGTCGCGGCCGTCGATGAAGGGCGCCTCGCCGGGGTAGAAGATGCGGGCCTCGCCCATGGCCTCGAGCTCGTTGTCGATGCGGCGCATCATATGGACATAGGGGAAGTCGTCCAACTGGAGATTGGCCCCGATGTGAAACTCGTCGCGCAGTCGTTCGGGCTCGACATGGGCCATGAAGTTGCGCACCTCGGACTTGCCGGAGGCGGGCAGCGCCTGCAGCAGGACGACCTTGAAAACCTTGTTGCTCATTCGTTTTCTCCTTTTCAATATAGAATGGTCAGCCATTTGGTCTTATCGACCGTGATATTGCGGTGTTTGTCAAGATAGGCGATAATCAGCTCCGAGACCTCCTCGGGCTGCTCGCGCACCGTCTCGCAGTCCCTGTAAAACTCGTAGCCGCCGGCCCCGGAGGCGCGGTAGTTGTTCATGCACAGGGTAAGGCTCTGATCGTCCGGCAGCTCCCGGCCCTGCCAGCGGATGGAGGTCACCCGCTCGCCGGGGGTGCGGCGCAGATCGATGGTCGCCTCAACGCCCGCGATGAAGTCGTAATTGTAGTGCTGGACGATGGGGCGCAGGAAGCTCTCGCTCACGGTGAGAGCGCCGTTTTCGTCAAAGGCAAAGTAGTCGGCGCTGCGTTCGAGGGCTTTCGTCAGGATGGCGCGGTTGACGCGGATGGTCTTGAGCGTGTTGGGGAAGACGTAGCTTGCCACCACGTCCCGCACCGTGACGTTTTCGGAAAAGCCGCGCAGGGTGTTGGCGAGGCTTGTGCAGGACAGGTTCGCGCCGGAGGCTTCGAGCTGCACCTGATTGAAAAAGTTGGCGATCAGGCTGCCGTTCAGGGCGCGCTTCAGGGGTTCCCCCGGAAGCAGCGCCGCGTCCATGTGCCCGAGCGGCGTGTCGATGAAGGCCGCGACCTGTTTTTCCAGAGGATCGAGGATTTTGGAAAAAGCCTCCGGCGTCACATCCCCCGCAGGGCAGAGCTTTGAGTGCGCCGTTATTTCTCCGTTGTCGTCCACCGTCACGTCCATGCGGACATACTGCCGCGCCTTGTCGGGCGGCTGGCAGGTCCAGGTGCCGTTTACACACTTGTCCGCAAAGGGCATGTGCTGGTGCCCCGTGAGCAGGATGTCATAGTCCAGCTCCCGGCAGATACGCCAGCCCTCGTTTTCCGTGGTCTCGGACAGCACCGCGCCGGTATCCGTGTCGCGCTCAAAGCCGCCGTGGTAGAGGCAGATTGTGAGATCGACCTTCTCCTTTTTCATCTCCGCCAGCACATCCCGCGCGGTCTCAAAGGCGTCAGAGAAGGTCAGACCCGCGATATTCTCCGGCTTCTCCCAGTTCGGGACAAACTGCGAGGTAATGCCGCAGATACCGACGCGCAGACCGTTCTCGAGCTGTCTGATCGTATACCGCGCATTATGGTTCAGCCCCTGCACATTGGCGCAGAGGCACTTTGCGTCCAGCGTGTCCAGATAGCTCTCCAGCTCTTTTGTTCCGTAGTTAAAGTCGTGGTTGCCAAGGGTGATGAAATCGTATCCGGCAAGATTCATGACCCTGGCCGGGATGCGGCTTTTCTCCTCTGTGCGGCTGTAAAGCCAGTAGGTGAAGGGGCTGCCCTGTAAGGTGTCGCCTCCGTCGAGGATCAGGGTGCTGCGGTCATGGGTGAAATTTGCCGCGCAGTTGGCAAGTCCCGCCGCCGCGCGGGCGTTTTGAGCGTAATCCACGGGTGAGAAATACCCGTGGATGTCGGATGTAAAAAAGATCGTCAGTTCCCGTTTCATGCGTACCTCGTTAAATCAGAGCGTGAAGAGTGAAACAGTCCCGTCTGGGTTTATAACCGTCGCCGAAGGCGACACCATAACGCCACTCTTCACTCTCCACACTCCACTCTCTGATTATTCTCCCCTCGCGAGCTTGGCGCGGACGCGGGTGGAGAGGAACTCGATGATGAGCACCAGGATCATCAGGCCCCAGACGAAGGAGCCGACCATCGCCCAGCGGCGGGAGTTGAGGCACTGCACTAGGGACGCGCCGATGCCGCCCGCGCCGACAATACCGAGGGTGGTCGCGTCCTTGAGGTTGATGTCGAAGCGGTAGATGGTGGTGGAGATAAAGCTCGCCGTGAGCTGGGGGATCACGCCGTAGCGGATCTTCTGGAAGGGCGTGCAGCCCATGGCGTCCAGGCTCTCGAGGATGCGGGTGTCCAGATCCTCTATCGCCGTAATGTACATCTTGGAGATCATGCCGATGGAGCAGACCGACTGGGTGATGACGCCGCAGGCGGCGCCGGGGCCTGTCACGCGGATCCACATGAGCGCCCAGACCAGGCTGGGGATGGTGCGGATCAGCAGGATCAGCACGCGGAAGAGATAGGCGATGGGCTTGGGCAGGATGTTGGTGGAGGCGAGGAAGGCGAAGGGGATCGCCAGGATCGCGCCGAAAAGCGTGCCGAGCACGGCGATGGCCATGGTCTGCAGCAGCAGATAGGGCACGTCGGTCTCGCCGGTGCCGAACATGAGCTTGAGGTCGGGGTGGGTGATGCCGCTGATAACGCCCTGGGCCACCGTGCGGCCCTGAACGGTCAGCCCCTCAAACTCGATGGTGGAACCCGACCAGCTTACCAGCATGACAATGATGAGCACGATCAGCGTATACAGCCACCATTTGCGGGGACGCATCGCGTACATTTCGGCGGCGGTCAGTTTTTTATCGACCGCCTGTTCGAGCTTTTCCAATTTTTCAGCCATGTCGTCCCTCCTCTCAGCTCAGCTTGCCGCGCAGATATTCGCTGGTGAACTCGATAACGACGACCACCACGAACAGCGTCAGCAGCACCATGCCGAGACCCTCATAGTCGCGCCAGCCAATGCGCTCGTTGATTGTGATACCGAGACCGCCCGCGCCGACGTAGCCCAGAATGGCCGAGGCGCGCACGTTCATCTCAAAGCAGTAGAGGCTGTGGGAGAGGTATACAGGCAGAATCTGGGGCATGCAGGCCGACCAGAACGCCTGGAACTTGTTTGCGCCCATGGCCTCCATGGCCTCAAAGGGGCCCATATCGATGGTCTCGATGCTCTCATACAGCATCTTGGAGACAATGCCGAAGGTGAAAATTGCGATGGCAAGGGTGCCCGCGAAGGTGCCGAGGCCGAAGATCAGGGCGCAGACCAGCGCGATGACCAGCGTCGGCAGCGTGCGGATGAGCGCCAGGATGAAACGCAGGACGCTCACGATCGGGCGGCTCTTGTCGATGTTGGTGGAAGAAAGGACCGCGATCGGCAGGGACAGGCCGCAGCCGATGACCGTGCCGAGAATGGACATTTTGATGGTGTCGACCAGCGGGCGGGTGACCTTGTTGAAAAAGCTCCACTTGGGGTGGAAGAGCTTGACCATGAGGTCGAGCAGCTTGTTGAACTTGCGGGCAATCAGACCCAGATCAAAGCCCGTCATGCGCAGCGACAGGATCACCGCGAGCAGCACCAACGCGACGATAAAGGGCGCGCGGCTGCGGCGGCGGATGGTCGAGTGCCCGTTCGGCAGCGTGATGACCTGGGGCTTAAAGATCTTGTCAAACCAGGTCAGCTTGACGAGAGTGTTGACTTCCTTCTCCATGGTCTCACTCTCCATTGCCCAGCACAGGCGCCTTCGTGCCGTTGTAGACGTAATCGATCTGCTCCTGCGTGATGGTGGAGGCCGGGCCGTCGAAGACGATCTCGCCCGCGCGCACGCCAACGACGCGGTCGCAGTACTGCAGGGCAAGGTCGATGTGGTGGATGTTCAGCAGGATTGAAATTTTGTAGTCCTTGTTGATGCGCACGAAGTCCTGCATGACCTGACGGGCCGTGATGGGGTCGAGGGAGGCCACCGGCTCGTCCGCGAGGATGATCTTCGGGTTCTGGTTGAGGGTGCGGGCCAGCGCGACGCGCTGCTGCTGGCCGCCGGAGAGCTGGTCGCAGCGGGTGTAGGCCTTGTCGAGGATGCCGACCTTGTCGAGACTCTCCAGCGCGCGCATCTTCTGCTCCTTGGAGAAGACGCCGAAGAGGACCTTGAAGAAGCTCATCTCCGGCACGTCGGCGGTGAGCACGTTCTTGATGGCGGTGGAGCGGCTGACCAGGTTGAAGCTCTGGAAGATCATGCCGACCTTGCGGCGGAATTTTCGGAGCTCCGCGCCCTTGAGGGAGTTGACGTCCACGCCGTCGACGGTCAGGGTGCCCTTGGTCACGTCGTGCATACGGTTGATGCAGCGGAGGATGGTGGATTTGCCCGCGCCGGACAGACCGATGATGGCGACAAACTCGCCCTGTTCGATCTGCAGGTTAATATCCTTGAGCGCGGTAAAGCCGTTGGGATAGGTCTTGTAGACATTCTTAAACTCAATCATGCGGTGCTTCTCCTTTTTTCTCTAATATCGATTGCGAAACTTCGTTTCACAATCGAGGAACTCGCGCTTATCGCATGCGGCGATGCGTGATACGCCGCATTTGGTCGGCGCGAGGCCTCGCACAGCTCGGCTCAGGGTGTTTTTGAGGCGGCGAAGCTGCCTCAAAAACAATTTGAATACCTTCCGAGGCATGTGTTGGAGTCTTTCGCAATCGGCTATCCGTCTTATCCTGCCGGAACCGGTCAGCGGCGCGGGAGGCCGCGTCGTTCAGCGCTTGCGGCAGAATGAAAACCGGGCTCTGTATTCACTTGCGCGGATACAGAGCCCGGAAAAAGTGCGCTGAGATCAGCCGTCGACGGCCGTCAGAGCAGCGCGGGCGCCGTCATAGTCGGAGTCGACAGCCTTGGCATAGCCGGTGTGGCTGTAGACGTCGAAGATAGCCTTGCCCTCGGGGGTGTTGATGATGTTGATGAAGCAGTCCTGCAGAGCCGCGACGGTCTCGGGCGTGTAGTAGGGGCTTTCCTTGGAGATGGCGACAGTGTCGTTGTAGATGCCCTCGGTCACGCCGATGACGTTCAGCTCGTTCCAGATGCTGTCGGAGCGGCCCATGCCCTGCTTGCCGGTGGAATCCTGCTGGTCGGTGGGCAGGGTCCAGGATGCCTCATAGTCGTTGCGGCCGTCGGCGTAGCAGACGATGACGTCGACCTGCTCAGCGGCGGCGTAGGAGAAGGCGGTGCCGTAGCCGGAGTCGATGGGGATGACGTTGGACAGATCGGAGATCTTCTTGCCGTCGTAGTTTTCCATCAGCCACATGGTGGGGTAGATGTAGCCGGCGGAGGAGGAGGTCTTCTGCACGGCCCACTTGGCGCCGTCGAGGTCCTCCCAGGTGAGCTTCTCGCCGTTGTTGACCTTCTCGGCCAGCTTCTTGCCGTACTCGGAGGGAGCGGCGTAGATCAGGGAGCGGTAGAAGGTGACCTGCGGGCCGTTCTTCTGGGTGGCGTTGGCTTCGCCGTTCCAGTCGGCGGGGTTCTCGCTGTCGTTGGACAGGCCGTTGCGGGTGGCGGTCAGGATAACGTCGGTGTCGTCGGAGTACAGGGCGTAGGTGCCGCCGGGCAGCCAGCCGATGTCGATGGAGCCTGCGGACATGGCCTCGCCGGTGGCGTCGTAGCTGGTGCCGACCGTGATGTCGACCTCGTCGATGTCGTAGCCGAGCTTCTTCATCTCAGCCTGAACGAGCTCGGGCAGGTTGGCGGTGCCTGCGATGATGACGTCGGCGTCCTTGGAGGGGACAAACTCGAGCGTCAGCTTGTCGAAATGCTTGTTTTCTGCGAAGGCGGACACGGAGCCGCCGACAAACAGCGCGCTGACCATGACCAGTGCGAGGAGCATTGCAACGATCTTTTTCATACAGATGGTTCCTCCTAATAAAATATCTTCACGCCCGCAGGCGGTGAATCCTTAAAAAGTTTGAAAAATTATTGAAAAATTGCGTTATGTGAACCAATTGGCTCCAATAAGTATTCTAACATGCGCAGCCAATATTTACAAGACAAAATCTCTGTTTTTTCGCGCGCCTTACATGACGGGGCTCATGATCTTGCCGACGGAGATATAGCCGTCGAGCACGGCGGCGATGTCGCTGCCCTCGGGGGCCACGCCGCGGCCGATGGGGACGCCCTGCTGGCTGAGCATTTTGTACCCCTCGGGGTGGACGCGGGAGGAAAAGACGCCGTTATACAGCTGCATGGGGGCGATACGGCGCTCGCGCAGGATACCGCGCACGTCGTGAAGCGTCCCGCCCGGAAAGTTCACGTTCCAGATCTCGCCCGGCTTCTGGCCGAGGTCGATCAGCTCACGCGCAAGCTCCGGCATATACCGCTCCGCGATCTCCAGCTCGCCCTTCATTCTGGCGGAGAAGGCGATGGCGGGGATGCCGTTCATCACGGCCTCGTAGCAGGCGCCGATAGTGCCGGAATACGCGATGTCAAAGCCTGCGTTCCAGCCGTCGTTGACGCCGGAGAACACATAGTCGGGCTTAAAGTCCAGCAAATGGTCCAGCGCGACCTTCACGCAGTCGGCCGGGGTGCCGCCGAGACTCCACGCACCCTTGACGGGGACGGGGAAATCGGCTTCCCGCAGGGGCATTTCGTTGAAGAGGGAGAGCTTCTGACTCATGCCGCTGCACTGCTCGCTCGGCGCGACGACCCAGACCTCGCCAAATCCCGACACCGCGCGTACGAGGGCCGCAAGTCCCGGCGAACGGATGCCGTCGTCATTGACCGTCAAAATGCGCATGTCCTCTCCCCTTTTCCCTGAATTACCCGCATAGTGTATCACAGCCGCCCTTGTCGGACAAGCGGGAATAAGCATGAAAAAGCGCCCCTGTGGCGGGCGCTTTTTCGGGGGAACTGTATAATTTCATCCATTCGCCCCGCGTGGGGCGAGACTGCGCGTTCTTGGTAAAGGCGGTCATCACGGCGCCGAAGGTGCGGATACTCAATACCGGTGTTCAATTTTTTGCTTTCATGTTTTTGCCCTCTTTATCAGGCGTGGACACCGCCCTGGTTTCTTTTTCCATTATACAGCAAAACATGTCCCAAAAATTTCCCTCGGATCACGGGATTTTCTAAACCGAGAGAAACTTTTGGGACATGTTTTATGTTAGACTGTGTACAGAAAGAAAAAAGGAGGCACACAAAAATGAAAGGATACTATACGGGTAACGGGTATTACGGCTATGTGGATGGGCGCTATGTGCTGTTCAGCAGCGAGAGCGATTATTACGAGATAATGGAGGACGAAGCCGCATAAGCTTTACGGGTACAGCTCGGCAAGGCGCTTCGCCTCGGCGTGCATATCCTCCACCAGCGATTTGGGTCCGGTGATGCGCACGCCGTCGCCCAGCGCGATGATCCAGGCGATAAAATGACGGCTGGCACTGACCTCGACCGACGCGGAGAAGGTATCGTCGTCGATCGGCTGTATCGTGATGTCTTTGCCGAAGCGGTCGATCAGCGGGCCGACCATGTTGCTGCGGCCCTCAAGGGTCACCCGCGTGAGCTTGCCGCCGTACATGCCGAAGAGACCGCGCGTATATTTTGCGGCGTCGAACTCCTTGAACTGCTGTTTGCCCTCGCGGGGCTTGTCGGTGATGGACAGGCGCAGGATCTTGTCCACGCGGTAGTGCTTGATCTTTCGGTCGTTTGCGTCGTAGGCAACGAGGTAGTAGTTTTCATCGTCCCACAACAGGCACCAGGGGCTGATGCGATACCACTCCCCGCCGTGACGAAGCTCCTGCTCCCTGCGGACGTTCCACTGGAAGTACTGGAAGCGGATCTGCCGGTCGGCATTGATGGCCTCGTGCAGCATATCCACGTTGTAGAAGATGCTCTCATTCATGGCTTTGATCCGCCCGGTGATCAGCACCTGCCGCTGGAGGCGCTGAGCCTCGTGGATGCTGGCAAGGGATTCGAGTTTCTTGATAAGCTGGCGGGATTTTTTCTCAGTGATAAAGCGGGAGCCCTGCACCGCGTCCACCAGCAATTTCAGCTCCGGCAGCTCAAAACGGCGCGTGGCGAGATGATAGAGCACATTCCGCCCCGACTGTTCACTGAGGATTTCGAGGCCGAATTTCTCCAGCTCGCCGAAGTCCTTGTACAGCGTCTTGCGCTCCGCGTTGACGCCGTAAGCTTCGAGCCGGTCAACGATCTCCTGCAGGGACAGGGCGTGGGAATCGTCCGTCTCCTCGGAGAAGATTTTGACAAGATAGAGCATTTTGAGCTTCTGGTTATCTCCCGCGGCCATAGGGCATCCCTCGCTTTCTGGGGTCAGTATAGCAAAAGAAGCGGCAGGCCGCAAGGATCGCGGGAAAGTTTTGATACAGTATTTGTTGAGACTTTTATTTGAAAGGGGTATGAGATATGGGAATTCAAATGCAGGCGGAGAGCATGGGCTTTCGCATCGTGGGAACGCTGGTTCGGCACCGGGAGCTGGAGCCGACGCACGTGTATCAGTGCTTCCTCGACGAGGCGGAAAATGAGTACATCCTGCGGCGGGGTATCCTGACGATCATCGCCGCCGACGGAAGAGTGTACTGATATGAAAACATCCCGGTGCCGAAGCATCGGGATGTTTTTTGACGGTTTTGTGATAATGAAGAATGCCGCATCTACTCCCTGTAAGGAAGCCTTGTTTCCCTGTATCAAATTTCCCAAGCCGGGAAATACTAACACCACTCTTTCAAAAGGGAGTGGTGTTTTTCATGCAGGGGAAGGTTGAGATCTGTGGGGTGAACACGGCGAAGCTGCCGGTGCTGAAAGCAGCGGAGACGCGCACGCTGCTGGAGAAGGCACGAGGCGGGGATTGCGAAGCCCGACAAGCGCTGATTGCGGGCAATCTCCGACTGGTGCTGTCCGTGATCCAGAAGTTCACCGGCCGGGGCGAGAGCATGGACGACCTCTTCCAGGTCGGCTGCATCGGCCTCATCAAAGCAGTCGACGCCTTCGACCTGGGTCAGAACGTCCAGTTTTCCACCTACGGCGTTCCAGCGATTAACGGATGGCGAAAAGCGTAAAGGAGGCTTTTCACCATGACGCGAAAGCAGGCACTGGCAATGGCAGCACAAGTTTTATCCGAGCGCGGACAGGATGAGGCGGCAGCGATCTTACATAAGCTTTCCGGCGAGCTCCCCTTCTACAGTTGGTCAGAGAACGCGATCCGGGACGCCGTGGAGCAGTTCATCCTCGACCATGGGCGCGTCCCCACCGCCACCGATTTCAAAAAGCGGGGCCTTCCCCCGCACACGGTCGTCAAGAAGCGATTCGGCATCACCCTGCAGGAGTGGCTGAACCGGGATTATCCCGTCGTCAAGCCCTCCGAGGACGAAAAACGGACAAAGGCCACCGAGGCCTTTGTCCGGGATTATTTACGTATTCAGCCCAAAAGCGCCGACGAGTTCAATGCCCGCCGTACGCCCAGAACGCACTGCTGGTACACCGTAGCCGTCTACAACCACACCCGCAGCTGGCGGAATCTGCTGTCCAAGCTGGAGCTGCCGATCTACAACAACATCGATGTCCCGCGCATGAAGCCCGACCTCAAGGTCAGCGTGATCTCCGACACGGATTTCCGAGACTGAGAGGAGGACAGAACGTGAAACTATTACTATCCTGCGAGTATAACATGGACACCGCCTGCGTGGAGCTGCGCTATTCTGACGGCAGCATGCTCGCCATTGACTGTATCGAGGTCGAAAACCTGTATGGCAACAGTCTCGCATACCGCACCGAGCTGGACTACTTGATCTATAACGACCCCCTGGCTTATGCCGACCTGATCCTGACCGGCAACGTGGAGGCGTATCTGCGGACAGTTTCACAGAAACGGTATTTGGACTGAGGTAAGTATGTAAGCGCACAATAATTACCCGTCCCACGAAAAAAGCCGACGCATGATCAGCGCCGGCCTTTTTGAGTATTCAGTTTTCCAACCTTTTTTGCAGCGCCG
>ONPN01000035.1 GCA_900319695.1 uncultured Eubacteriales bacterium | reverse complement strand
GTCATGCGGTAGGGGGCGACAACCAATCCACAGCATCCTCTACAGTGTAGCACATGAACTCAAATTGAGTCGCAAAAACTACTTCTCTATAATACAAGGAGGCCATTTTCTAAATATTGAGCCATTTTGCATTTTTGACGGGTGTTACTATCTCTGGTATTTCTTCTTAGGGTTTAAACTGCGTCAAACCGGCAGGCAACTGTCCCAAAGAAAAATTCTGGCCGGACTGATTCTCTATACGATGTCCTTTGCACTTTCTTATGCTCCTCCACAAACGGGATTATTGTGGAAGCTGATTACAAGAGGATTTGGAATCCTGCGCTCTACACTTGGAGCCGTGACAGCTTTTTCAACTCTGCAATACCTTGCAGACAGAGTTAATTGGAAGGATAACAAGTTGTTCCATTTTTTCGCAAAACGCGCAATGCCGATCTACTTGTTCCACCAGCAGATCACACATATTTCACAAAGCCTGCTGGACGGCGTTGTCCATCCATATGCAAACGCAGCTATTAATATCATTGCAGCATTGACAATCTCAACCGCAATATCCAGCCTGATGCTTCGTTACAAAGTGACCAGACATCTGATCGGAGAAAAATAGGCATTTTAGCTGCCCGCGAGTACAGAATTATGGAAACTATTGTTTTCAAGCCTGTTCTGTGATATAATTTCTTTATTATGATTTGGGAGGTGCTGAAAATGACGGTATGGAACGCGGTGCTGCTGGGCCTGGTTCAGGGGATCGCGGAGTTTTTGCCGATCTCCGGCTCGGGACACCTCGCCATCGTCAATAACCTTTTCAAGCTCTCCAGTCTCTCGGACGGCCACGCCCTGTTCCAGGCCCTGCTGCATGTGGCGGCCATCGTCTCGGTGTGCATCGTCTACTGGCCGGAAATCAGCGCCATGGTGAGGGAGATTTTGTCCTTCGCCAATCTCGGCCCCCTGGCGGGGTATGAGCAGGCGCACTACCCGGCGGCGCGCTGCTTCTGCATGATCCTGCTCGGCACGCTGCCGCTTTTCCTGGCCCTGCCGCTGAATGCCCGGATCGAGACGCTCAACGACAGGAATATCCTCATCGGCGTGATGCTGATTCTGACGGGCTGCCTGCTCTACGTCTCGGACAGAATGCTGCCGGGCAACAAGAACAACAAGAGCATGACCGTGTTTGACGCGCTCATCATCGGCCTGTGCCAGAGCGTGGCGACTATCCCCGGTCTGTCCCGCTCAGCCGTGACCATCACCGCCGGTATTGCCACCGGGCTGCGGCGCGACTTCGCGGTGACCTTCTCGTTTTTGCTGAGCGTCCCCGCCGTCTTCGGCGCGGCCATCCTCTCCTTTGCCGACGCGTTCCGCGAGGGGATAGACTGGCAGAGCGTCCCCGCCTACCTCGTCGGCACGGCGGCCGCCATGCTCAGCGGCGTGATCTGCATCCACCTGCTGCGCTACATAAGCAAGAAGCGCAAATTCGGCGGCTTTTCCTATTACTGCTGGGTCGTCGGCGTGCTGTCGATCATCCTGCATCTCATCTTCTGACCCTGGAAAGGAAACATATTCATGGCAAACAGTAAGAGCACATCCAAGAAAACAACGAAGAAAGCGCCCGCGAAAAGGCAAAGCCCCAAGCAGGAGATGCCGCCCGAGCCGGTGGTTCCGATCCGCCGGGAGATCGGCGGGGTCTTCTTCCTTTTCCTGACGCTTGTGATCGCGATCAGCTATTTTCGGGACGAGGGGGCCTTTGTGCAGTTCTTCTCGGGACTCATCAAGGGCTTTGCCGGCTGGGGCTACTGGCTCGCCGCGCCGACCTTCCTGCTGATCTCATACATCCTGTTTTTCCACCGGGGCAGACCCGTCGCGCTCAGGAGCTTCTGCGCGTTTGTGGTCCCCATCTTCGTCGCCGCGATCGTGAGCCTGCTGGAAAAGGAGTACGCTTTCGGAAGCGCGGACATCATGGATATGGCCGATCTCCTGTTCGAGCACGGCCAGAACCTTGACAGCGCGGGCGTCTTCGGCGGCCTGCTCGCCGTGGGGCTGGAAAGCGCGCTGAGCATCTACGGGGCTCTGCCCGTGCTCATCGTGCTGACCCTGGTCTGCGGCGTCTATGCGTGCAGCGGCAGCATGAAGAAGACCGCCGAAAAGGTCAAGATTCAGATGCAGGGCCAGTATGACCCCTCTCTGTACGAAAACTCCCTCACGCCCATCACCGCCGTCGCGAACAACATCCAGGCGAGCAAGCAGCGCCGGATCGAGCGCGTGCAGCGTGACGCCGCCTACAGCGCGGATATTCCGCTCGGGGACGACGACGCCATGAGCCTGCTGAAAGAGAAACCCGCAAAACAGCCGAAGATCGACAAGGACAGCTTCCCCGGCGCGGAGGAGCCGGAGCCGAAGCCCCGGCGCGCTCCGAAGATTACCGTCATCAACGAGCGGCCGACCGAGGACGTCAAGCCCCTGAGCACCGAGGAGGCCGCCGCCATCGCAGGTATCGACCTCAAGGCCTACGACGAGGCCAAGGCGTCGACGCGCGCGAAGAAGGCCGACAAGGGCGTGAGCGTGAAGCCCGCCCGCGCGGCCAAGGTCTCCGCCGAGATCTCCGATCCACCGAAGCAGCGCATGAGCCGGGAAGAACTCAGCGCCGAGACCCAGGCCGTCTCCAACGCCATCAAGGCCACCGAGGACGCGCCGGACTACGCCTTCCCGCCGGTCGATCTGCTGCGCAGCAGCACGGCGACCGCGGGCGATTCCCGGGAAGAGATCCTGGTCAACAAGGAGCGCCTCGAGGGGGCCCTGCACAGCTTCGGCATCGCAGCCGGCATCGTCGGCGTGACGCGCGGCCCCACAGTCACGCGCTATGACATCGAGCTCGAGCAGGGCGTGAAGCTCTCGCGCGTGACGAATCTCGCGGGCGATCTCGCCCTGGCCCTCGGCGTCGTGAACGTGCGCATCGCGCCGATCCCGGAGAAAATCTCCACCGTCGGCATCGAGGTGCCGAACAAGATCGTCAGCACCGTCTGCCTGCGCGACATCATCGACACGCCGAAGTTTGCCACCGCCAAGTCCAAGCTCAGCTTCGCCATCGGCAAGGACATCAGCGGCGAAGGCATTGTCGGCAACATCGCAAAGCTGCCGCACCTGCTGATCGCGGGCACCACCGGCTCCGGCAAATCCGTGTGCATGAACTCGCTGATCCTGTCGCTGCTCTACAAGGCGCGGCCGGACGAGGTCAAGCTCATCATGATCGACCCGAAGATGGTCGAGCTCGGCATCTACAACGGCATCCCGCACCTCTATGTCCCCGTCGTGACCGACCCGAAGAAGGCCGCGGGCGCTCTGCAGTGGTCGGTGGTCGAGATGCTCAAGCGCTACCGCTCCTTCTCCGAGGTCGGCGTGCGCGATCTGGAAAACTACAACAAGCACTGTCTCAAGGCGGGTGAGCCGACGCTGCCCCAGGTCGTCATCGTGATCGACGAGCTGGCCGATTTGATGATGATCGCCTCCAAGGACGTGGAGGAGAGCATCTGCCGCGTCGCCCAGATGGGCCGCGCCGCGGGCATGCACCTCGTCATTGCCACGCAGCGTCCCTCCGCCGACGTCATCACGGGCCTGATGAAGGCGAACATCCCCTCGCGCATCGCGTTTGCCGTCTCGTCCACGCTCGAAAGCCGCATCATCCTGGACCAGGGCGGCGCGGAAAAGCTCATCGGCATGGGCGACATGCTCTTCTCCCCGGTCGGCGTGGGCAAGCCCATCCGCATCCAGGGCGCCTATGTCTCGGACGAGGAGAGAGAGGACATCATCCAGTTCATCAAGGAGAACACCGGCGAGAGCCAGCACAACACCGAGATCGAGGAGTTTATGAACAAGGCGGCCGAGGACAAGAACGGCGGCGATTCCGGCGCCTCCTCCAAGGAGGAGAAGGGCGGCGGCTCCGGCTACGACGATATGCTGCCCCAGGCGGTGGAGGTCGTGCTGGAGACCAAGTCCTGCTCGGTGTCTATGCTGCAAAGGCGCATCAAGCTCGGCTACTCCCGCGCCGCGCGTATCGTCGACCAGATGGAGGAGATCGGCGTCGTCGGCCCCTACGAGGGGGCGAAGCCCCGCTCCGTGATCGTGGACCGCGCGGGCTGGGAGGAGATTCGCCGCCAGTACGGTCTGGGCGGGGACGACATGGCCCTTGCCGCCGGTATGAGCGAGGACGCCGACGCATCGTTTGAGAATTGATTTTTACCCGTAGGGGTCGATCCCCGGATCGACCCGCCGAGCGACGCACACAGGCGCAAAACGGCGGGCCGATGAGGGCATCGGCCCCTGCGAGCGGTTTTGGAGGAATACCTATGCAAAGCCTTTTCCCGCAGCTCTCCGAGCGGGAGGTCAACCAACTGAACATGCTGGCCCTCGCCCATGTGGGGGATGCGGTCTATGAGCTGCTGGTGCGCTCCATGCTCTGCCGGGAGAAAAACGCCGCCGTCGTCAAGCTCCACCGCCTGACGGTGGAGAAGGTGAGGGCGGAGGCCCAGGCCGAGGCCGTGAAGAAGATCCTGCCCCTGCTTTCCGAGGACGAGCTTGCCGTCTACAAGCGCGGGCGCAACACGAAGGTCAACTCCGCGCCCCACCACGCGGAGATCGCCCAGTACCACGCGGCGACGGGCCTCGAGGCCCTCTTCGGGTGGCTGTACTTACAGGGCAGGACGGAGCGGGTCGAAGCGCTCTTTAACGCCATTATGGAGGAATGAGACATGCCCCTTGACGCGATATGCCTGTCCGCGCTGGCAACGGAGCTGGCGGCGGAGCTGGAGGGCGCGAAGATCGACAAGATTCAGCAGCCGGAGCGGGACATGGTGCTGTTCTCCCTGCGCACAAAGGGGGAAAACCGCCGCCTGCTGATTGCCGCCGGGACCGGGAACGCACGGGTGCACTTTACGAAGATGCCCTTTGAAAACCCAGCGGAGCCGCCCATGTTCTGTATGCTCCTGCGAAAGCACCTGATCGGCGCGCGCATCCTGTCTGTCACGCAGCCGCGCTTTGAGCGCATGCTCAACATCGAGCTTGAGACCCGGGACGAGCTCGGCGTGGAGGGGCGCAAGACCCTGGTCGCGGAGCTCATCGGCCGCAGCGCCAACCTCATCCTTGTGGACAGCGATGGGCGCATCGTGGACTGTATGCGGCGCATGGACTTCGGCGGGGACGCGCTGCGGCGCATGCTGCCAGGGCTCTTTTACCGCGAGCCGCCGAGACAGGAGAAGCCCGCCCTGCTCGCATGCGAGCCGCTGACGCTGCGCGGGATGATCGACGCGGCGGACAAGTCACGGCCTATCGACAAGTGGCTGCTGGATTCCTTCGCGGGCCTCTCGCCACTTGCGTGCCGGGAGCTCGCCTTCCGCTGCGGCGGCGACTGGACGCTCCTGCCGCTCATTCTGGACGCCTTCTGCGAGAGCGTCCGGGCCGGGGAGCTGCGCCCCTGTCTCTACTACGACGGGAAAAAGCCCGCGGACTTCAGCTTCATGCGTCTCAATCAGTACGGGGATCGCCTTCGCTGTGAGGAATGCGAGAGCTTTTCCGCTCTGCTCGACGAGTTCTATTCCGGCCGCGACAGGCTGGAGCAGCAGCGGCGGCGCGGACATGAGCTGCAGAAGACCGTGCGCACCCTGCGCGACCGCCAGCAGCGAAAGCTGATCGCCCAGCGCGCGGAGCTTTCCAAAAGCGAAGACCGCGAGAGCATCCGCAAGACGGCGGAGCTCATCACGGCCAACCTGTATAAGCTCAAAAAAGGGGACGCAAGGCTCGTCTGCCAGGACTATTATCAGGAGGACTGCCCCGAGATCGAGATCGCGCTCGACCCGCTCAAGACCCCGCAGCAGAACGCCGCCGCCATGTTCAAAGACTACAACAAGCGCAAGGCGGCGTCCGAGCATCTGACGAAGCTGATCGCGGACGGCGAGGAGCAGCTTGACTATCTCAGCAGCGTCCTGGAGCTGATCGGCGCTGCGGAGACGGAGAAGGATCTGTCCGATCTGCGGCGCGAGCTGATCGAGACAGGCTATGTGAAGCACTCCGGCGGCAGAAAGCAGGAGAAGAACAGGGCCCAGGCCCCGCTGCGCTTCCTGTCCACGGACGGACGGGAGATTCTGGTCGGGCGCAGCAACCTGCAAAACGACGAGCTCACGACCAAAATCGCCCGCCGCACGGACTACTGGCTGCACACGCAGAAAATCCACGGCAGCCATGTGATCGTCCGCTGCGAGGGCGAGGCCCCGTCGGAGCGCTGCCTCACGGAGGCGGCGGTCATTGCGGCCTATTACTCCCAGGGCCGCGGCGGCGGGAAGCTCCCGGTGGACTACACGATGGTCAAATTTGTCCGCAAGCCCTCCGGCGCCCTGCCCGGCAAGGTGATCTACACCGACTACAGGACCATCAACGTCGAGAGCGACGAGGAGCTGGTTCGGAGGCTGAGAGTGAAATAAACTACGCCCCGCCGCATTGTGCGGCGGGGCGATATTTATTGTATTTCATGCTTGCCTGCGGGCTGCTTCTTCCTTGCAAAATCCCACTGATACCAGCCGCGGGGGAGCTTTTGCGCGATCAGCACCGCCATACAGCCCGCGAAGAGGCCGACGATCAGACCGCCGAGCACGTCGCTCGGGAAGTGGACGCAGAGGTAAATCCGCGAAAGGCCCATCAGGATCGCAAACAGAGCGGCCAGAATCTTCTGCCAGGGCCTGGCGAGGATGACGAGCGGGATCATGCTGGCGCAGGCGGCGGTCATATGGCCGGAGGGAAAGCTCTTGTCGCTCTCCGTGTGCTGGTTGACCGTCAGCCACAACTGATAAAAGACGCTGTCCGTGTCGGTATAGGGCCGGGGTCTTGCGATCGCGACCTTCAAGAACAGGTTCGTGATGGCAAAGCCGATCGTGAGGCCCAGCAGCATCGACGTGCCGAAGCGCCGCGTCGGGCGGTAGAGCATCAGCAGGGCCGAGAGCAGGATCAGGAAGATGCCGCCCTTGCCGAGAACGGACACACCTTCAAAAAACGGGGTGAAGAAGCCGCCTGCGAGCGTATAGAGCTTGTGGACGGCCAGGGTGATCGACTCGTCAAAACCGGCAAAGAAGTCGTTGAGCCACAGCGCGGGGGCGTTGATTTCCATAGTGTGTACCTCTTTGTGTGAAGAATGAATTTATCATATCACAGCCGGTGGCAAAACGCCAGCCTTTCTTGACTAAAACCTCCGAAAGCGCAGATACTATGCAAAAACACACAGGAGGGTATACGGATGGACAACTGGAAACGGGCGGTGATCTCCTTTGCGGCGCTGTTTCTGATGCTTCTTTTCGGCGTGGAGCTCGCGGCGGAGGCATACAGCGGCGCGCCGCAGGCCGAGAATCTGGAGCTTGTGACGCGGCGCAATACGCCGCTTGCGGGGCAATTGACCGCCCGCGCCGGGGAGGGGGACGCGCTCACGTTCGCAATCACGACGCGGCCCGTCAAGGGGGAGCTGCGGCTTTTGGACAACGGGCGCTTTGTCTATACCCCGCGGCAGAACAAGCGGGGCCGGGACTACTTCGGCTATCGCGCCATCGACGGCGAGGGCCGGGTCTCCCAGGAGGCCACGGCGATCATCAGAATCGAATAGCGGGGGAGCGCCTGTCTCATAAGGCGTAAGCCGCTGGCCACCGCAAAAAACTTGACGAAAAAGCTGCTTTCCTGTAAAATAAAAATCCCCGCAAGGGGACGGTGAAGAGAGTACTTATGCGGATTACCTTTCATATCAAGAAGTGGACGATCACAATTCTTGTGAAGGAAACTTCCCGAAAGGCAAAGCCCGTAAAAAAGTCAACCGCCGCTCCCGACAAGTGACGATTGACTTTGTGGCTTTGCCACAATCTTTCTTGAACTGTTGAGGAGCTAACCGTGTGCGTGGTTCGCTCTTCACTGTTATTATAGGGCAGGCGGGCGTTTTTGTCAATCCCGGCCCTGCGGACATTTTTTCGATTGCACTTGCAAAACACTGCACTTTTCTTGACAAGTCCAATGTGACCTTCGTCCCCGTGGGCTAATATGGCTCCTCTGAAAGGGGAGCTGTCGCGGCGCGTCCCCCGCAAGCGCCGTGACTGAGGGGTCAACCCCTCCGGCCTGCGGCCACCTCCCCTTACAGGGGAGGCATGACGAGCCCCGGCGGCGAAACAAAACAATTATCTTTAAAACATATGGCAAATTCGTACAATGTGCGAGTTCGCCATACGTTTTTGAGTTTTGAAGGATATACCGCGCGGGCGACCGCAAGGGCCGCCCCTACGGAATCATACCTTCCTTTTTCCTGCGTCTGCGGGAAAAAGATGCTCTGTCCCGCCTTGTGAAACGCGGTGTGATGTGATATAATAATCAAATCAGTCATTACATGCGGGGGGACGCTTATGGACCGCTTCAAGCTCAATTCCAGCTATCAGCCCACCGGCGACCAGCCGGAGGCCATCGACGCCCTTGTCGCCGGGATCGAAAACGGCATCGACGAGCAGGTGCTGCTGGGCGTCACCGGCTCCGGCAAGACCTTCACGATGGCAAACGTCATCGCGCGCCTGAACCGGCCTACGCTGGTGCTGGCCCACAACAAGACCCTCGCCGCCCAGCTTTGCAGCGAGTTCAAGGAGTTCTTCCCGGAAAACGCCGTGGAATACTTCGTCTCCTACTACGACTACTACCAGCCGGAGGCCTATATCCCGCATACGGACACCTTCATTGAGAAGGACTGCTCCATCAACGACGAGATCGAGCGCCTCAGACACAGCGCCACGTCCAGCCTCTTTGAGCGGCGGGACGTCATCGTCGTGTCCTCCGTGTCCTGCATCTACGGCCTCGGCGACCCCATCGACTACGCCAACATGGTCATCTCCCTGCGCCCCGGCCAGACAAGGGACTTCGACGAGCTTCTGAAAAAGCTGGTCGATATCCGCTACGAGCGCAACGACGTCGCCTTCGAGCGCAACAAATTCCGCGTGCGCGGCGACACCGTGGAGATCTATCCCGCCTACTCCTACGACAAGGCCATCCGCGTGGAGTTCTTCGGGGACGAGATCGACCGCATCAGCGAGATCAACGTCGTCACCGGGGCGGCAACACGTTATGTAAACCATGCGGCCATCTACCCGGCGAGCCACTATGTCACCACACGGGAGAAGATGGCCTCCGCCATCGAGCGTATCCGTCAGGAGTGCGACGAGCGGGTCAAATACTTCACCGACGCGGGCAAGCTGCTCGAGGCCCAGCGCATCCGGCAGCGCACCGACTACGACATCGAGATGATGCAGGAGCTGGGCTACTGCACCGGCATCGAGAACTACTCGCGCGTCATCTCCAACCGCGCGCCGGGCAGCCCTCCCATGACGCTGCTGGACTACTTCCCGAAGGACTTTCTGCTCTTTGTGGACGAGAGCCACGTCACATTGCCGCAGGTGCGGGCCATGTACCGGGGCGACCGGGCGAGGAAGGAGTCGCTGGTGGAGTTCGGCTTCCGCCTGCCCTCGGCCTTCGACAACAGGCCTCTCAAATTCGACGAGTTTACCCAGCGCATCCACCAGCGGGTCTACGTCTCGGCCACGCCCGGCGACTATGAGAGGGAGAGGGCCGGACAGATCGCCGAGCAGATCATCCGCCCGACCGGGCTTCTGGACCCGGAGATCTTCGTGCGCCCCGTGGAGGGGCAGATCGACGATCTGATCGGGGAGATCAACCGCAAGATCGACAAGGGCCAGCGCACGCTGGTCACGACGCTCACCAAGAAAATGGCGGAGGATCTGTCCGCCTATCTCACCGGCGCGGGCATACGCTGCCGCTACATGCACCACGACATCAGCACCATCGAGCGCATGGAGATCATACGCGATCTCCGCCTCGGGGAGTTTGACGTGCTGGTGGGCATCAACCTCCTGCGCGAGGGTTTGGATATCCCCGAGGTCGGGCTTGTCGCCATCCTCGACGCGGACAAGGAGGGCTTTCTCAGAAGCGAGACCAGCCTCATCCAGACCGTGGGCCGCGCGGCAAGAAACGCGGACAGCTTCGTCATCATGTACGCCGACACCGTCACGCCCTCCATGCGCGCCTGCATCACCGAGACCGAGCGCAGGCGGGCCAAGCAGATGGCCTACAACGAGGCCCACGGCATCGTTCCGCAGACCATCGTCAAGAGCGTGCGCGAGCTGCTGGAGATCTCCACCGACGCAGCGCCCAAGCTCAAGGCAAACGGCGTGAAGATGACCGAGCGCGAGCGGAAAGAGCTCATCGCCTCGCTCGAGAGCCAGATGAAGAAGGCGGCCCAGATGCTCGAATACGAGATCGCCGCCCAGCTCAGAGACGAGATCATCCGCCTGAGAGGCGAGAAGTAAGGAGAGGAAACGCCCATGAAACTTATGATCCTCGACGGCAACAGCATCGTCAACCGCGCGTTCTACGGCGTCCGGCCGCTCAACGCCCCGGACGGCACGCCCACCAACGCGATCTTCGGTTTTTTGAATATCCTCCAGCGCCTGCTGGACGAGCAGAAGCCCGACGCCCTGTGCGTGAGCTTTGACCGCAAGGAGCCCACCTTCCGCCATCGGGCCTACGACGGCTACAAGGCGACGCGCAAGGGCATGCCCGAGGAGCTGGCCGCCCAGATGCCGGTACTCAAGGAGGTGCTCGACGCGATGGGCGTACGCCGCTACGAGCTCTCCGGCTACGAGGCGGACGACATCCTCGGCACCGTCTCCGTCAAATGCGCGCAGCAGGGTTGGGACTGCGTGATCGTCACCGGCGACAAGGACAGTTTACAGCTCATCACCGACACCACGACGGTCTGCAACGTCAAGTCCCGCATGGGCCAGACCGAAACCATAAACTATACCCCCGCCGTTTTCCGGGAGGAATACGGCTTTGAGCCACCCCTGATGGTCGACCTCAAGGCCCTCATGGGCGACAGCTCCGACAACATCCCGGGCGTGCCCGGCGTCGGGGAGAAGACCGCGATGGAGCTCGTGCGGACATACGGCACCATCGAAAACATCTACGCCGATCTCTCCGCCCTCGAGATCAAGGAGGGCGTGCGAAAGAAGCTCGCCGCGGGGGAGGAGAGCGCAAGGCTGTCCTACTGGCTGGCGACGATTCTGAAAGAGGTCCCGATGGACTTTGACCCGGCGGAAAACCGCTGGGATCACAGCTATACCGACGCCCTGTACGGGCTGTTTAAACGCCTCGGCTTTCAGAAGTTCATCGAAAAGTGGGGCCTTGCGGAGAGCGCCGCGGCGCCCGAGGCAAAGGAGACGGCAGAGGAATGGCCCGCTGTCACGGTCGAAACGCAGGAGCAGCTCGACGCGCTGCTGAAAGCGATCGGGGCGGCCGGGATGCTGGCCGTGGACATCGGGGAAAAGCTCGACAGCCTTGAGCTCTGCGACGGAAAGACAATCTATACGGCCTCTTGGAGCGCCTGCGGGGATGGGTATGACGCGCTGCTGAAGGCGGTGTTCGACCCCAACAAAAAGAAGCTCGGCCACCACATCAAGGAGCAGATGAATGTCCTCGCCCGCGAAAACCTGAGCCGGGAGGGCTATGTGTTTGACACGGCGCTGGCGGCCTATCTGCTGGACGCAAACGAGGGGGATTACCCGCTAAGCCGTGTCGCCGCCCGCTATCTTGGACGGGAGCTCCCGGGCACGCGGGCAATCTGGGAACTCTACGGCGTGCTTGACGCGAAGCTCAAAGAGTACGGCATGGAAAAGCTGTACTGCGAGATCGAGCTCCCGCTGTGCCTCGTCCTGTCCGACATGGAGCTCGCCGGTTTCTTTGTTGACCGCAGGGCCCTGCACGACTTCGGGGAGAGTTTGAACGCGGATATTGACAGGCTCCAGAACAGCATCTGGGAGCACGCTGGCCACCAATTCAACATCAATTCCCCCAAGCAGCTCGGGGAGGTACTGTTCGAGGAGCTGATGCTGCCCTCCGGGAAGAAGACCAAGACCGGCTGGAGCACCAATATCGACGTGATGGAAAAGCTGCGCGGCAAGCACCCCATCGTGGACGAGGTGCTGGAATACCGCACGCTCACCAAGCTCAAATCCACCTACGCCGAGGGACTTTTGAAGGTCATCGAGGCGGACGGCCGCATACGCTCGAGCTTCCAGATGACCGTCACCGCGACGGGGCGGCTCTCATCTACCGAGCCCAATTTGCAGAATATCCCGGTGAGAAAGAAGCTCGGCGCGGAGATAAGAAAAATGTTTGTCGCGGGCCCCGGCATGGTGCTGGTGGACGCCGACTACAGCCAGATCGAGCTCAGGCTGCTGGCCCACATCTCCGGGGACGAGGCCATGCGGGACGCCTTTTTGAGCGGTGAGGACTTCCACACCGTCACCGCCTCCAAGGTCTTCAACGTCCCCGTCGAAGAAGTCACGCCCGTCCTCAGAAGCCGGGCCAAGGCGGTCAACTTCGGCATTGTCTATGGTATCTCGGCCTTCTCCCTGGCCCAGGACATCGGGGTGTTTCCCAACGAAGCCAAGGCCTATATGGACGCCTATCTCGACAAATACCACGGCGTGCGCGACTATATGGAGTCCATCAAAAAGAAGGCCAAAGAGGACGGCTATGTCGAGACCATGTTCGGGCGCAGACGCTACCTGCCCGAGCTCAAGAGCTCCAACTTCAACGTCCGCTCCTTCGGGGAGCGCGTGGCCCTCAACATGCCCGTGCAGGGCGCGGCCGCGGACATCATCAAGCTCGCCATGGTGAACGTGCACCGGAAGCTCAAGGAAGAAAAGCTCTCGGCCAGGCTCATTCTCCAGGTACATGACGAGCTCATCGTCGAGTGCCCGCAGGAGGAAGCCGAGCGGGTAAGAGAGCTTCTGGAGCGGGAGATGGAGAACGCGGTGCAGCTCTCCGTGCCCCTCACGGCGGAGGCCCACATCGGCCACAGCTGGGCGGAGGCGCACTGATGGACTTTGCCATCCGCGACGTGGAGAGCGCCCACATCCCGCAGATCGAGGCGCTGGAGCAGGCCTGCTTCTCCCTGCCCTGGACGGCGGAGGCGCTGTGTTCGCAGTTGAAAGACGCGCAGCATGAGTTTATCGCCGCCGTCGACGCGGAGGGCCGCGTCCTCGGCTATGTGGGGATGCTGTTCGTGCTGGACGAGGGTTATATCTCCAACGTCGCCGTGGGCCCCGATTACCGGCGACAGGGGATCGCGGACGCATTGATCGACAGACTATGCGGGCTCTGCGCAGCCCACGCCCTCGCCTTCGTCAGTCTCGAGGTCAGGGCCGGAAACGTCCCCGCCATCGCGCTCTACGAAAAGCACGGCTTTGAAAAAGTCGGTCTGCGCAGAAACTATTACGAGCGCCCGAAGGAAGACGCGCTCATTATGACGAAATATTTTTGACAGATTGATAGAGGTATTCGCTTTGAAAATACTTGCCTTTGAATCCACCTGTGACGAGACCGCCGTCGCCGTCGTCGAGGACGGCCGGAAGGTGCTTACCGATCAGATCCTCTCCCAGGCGGCGCTGCACGCGGTCTACGGCGGCGTCGTGCCGGAGATCGCCTCCCGCTGCCATGTGGAGGCCATCTCCATCCTGGCCCGGCGCGCCATCGAGGCGGCCGGGATCGAAAAGAAGGACATCGACGCCGTCGCCGTGTCCTACGCCCCCGGCCTCATCGGCGCGGTGCTGGTGGGGGTCAACTTTGCCAAGGCCTGCGCCTCGGCGCTGGGCGTGCCGCTGATCCCGGTGCACCACATCCGCGGCCACATCGCGGCCAATTACCTGGCCTATCCGGAGCTTACGCCGCCCTTCCTCTGCCTCGCCATCTCCGGCGGAAACTCCCTGCTGGTCGATGTGCGGGACTACACCGACATGAAGATCATCGGCTGCACGCGCGACGACGCGGCGGGGGAGTGCTTCGACAAGACGGCCCGCGTCCTCGGCCTGCCCTATCCCGGCGGAAGACCCATTGAGGAGCTGTCCCAGGGCGGAGACGACACCAAGTACGTGTTCCCAAACGCCCATGTGGAGGGCAGCCCCTACGACATGAGCTTTTCGGGCCTCAAGACCGCCGTCATCAACCTTGTCCACAACGCGGAGCAGAAGGGCGAGGAGATCGACCGCGCGTCTCTCGCGGCGTCCTTTACCAAGGCGGTAAGCGACAGCCTCGTCCCGCGCACCATGCAGGCGTCGGCTGAGCTCGGTTACGACAAGATCGTCGTGGCGGGCGGCGTCGCGGCCAACAAGCGCATCCGCGCCGACTTCCAGCGAGAGGCCGAGAAGGCGGGCAAGAAGCTCTATATCCCGCCGCTGAAGCTCTGCGGCGACAACGGCGCGATGGTGGGCGCACAGGGCTACTATGAGTATCTCGCGGGCGTGCGCGCCGGCAGCGATCTCAACGCATACGCGACAATGGATATTTGACGACAGAAAAGAGGTGAGCGGCACATGGGCATTCACGACGGGCACAGGGAGAGACTGCGGCAGAGCTTTCTGGAACACGGGCTTTCGGGCATGAACGACATCAACGCTCTCGAGCTGCTGCTCTTCTATGCCGTCCCGCGCCGCGACACCAATGAGCTTGCCCATCTGCTGCTCCAACACTTTGGGAGCCTGGACGGCGTGTTCTCCGCCTCTGCCGAGGAGCTGTGCGAGGTGGAGGGGATCGGGGCCTATGCGGCCTCTCTGCTCACGCTGGTTCCGGAGATCATGAAGAAGAGCCGCCTGTCGAAGTCCCGGGAGATACGGCAGATCCGCTCGTCCGACGATGCGGGGGAGTACCTGCTGCCGTATTTTATGAACGAGCGGGACGAGGTTGTGTATCTCCTCTGTCTCGACTCCAAGCGGGCGGTGATCTGCTGTGCGGAGATGGGCCGGGGCGTGGTGAACTCCGTTGATACCAGTGTGAGGCGTATTGTGGAGAAGGCGCTCAAGGTCAAGGCCTGCTCGGTCATCATAGCCCACAACCACCCGGACGGCCTGGCCCTGCCCTCGCGGGAGGACGATCTCTTCACCAAATGCCTCTATAACGCCCTGGAAACCGTCGGCATCCGCCTGGAGGATCACATCATTGTGGCCGACGAGGATTACATATCAATCGCGGACACGGGCATGATGGCCCTGTACAAATATTGAATTATGTCGACTCAGACTTGTTTCTTTTTCGTAACGAAATCCACTTTGCGGCATCGACAATTCTTGACGCTTTTCCCCGTTTTTCCCGGCCCTGCGCGCATTTCGGCTTGTTGAAAAAGCTGTTGAAAGTGTTGATAACTATTTGCTATATTGTGGCGACGTAATTTTATGTAAACAATTTGACACCTGAAAAGAGCAAATATTTTAGACTGAGATTTGCGGCAAAATGAAGAAATGCGGAACAATCGCCAGCGAAACTGACGTCGCCATCCGGCCTGACAGACTCCGATAAAGTGACAAAAGTATACAAATGGTTATTTTTACCCGCCGCCGCGTGTATGGACGGCTATGAGGACTGACGGATAGCGGTTGACGAATGTGGCGGAAAAGAGTACAATACCGGCAGGAAGGCGCGTTGCTCCTTCCTGCTGTCATTATATGAGAGAAAAAGAAGGGATGTTATGGAAAGAAACTCCATCGTGTACAAAACCTATGTGGAGATCCTCAAGCGCGAGATGATCTGCGCCATGGGCTGTACGGAGCCGATCGCCCTGGCCTACTGCGCGGCGACCGCCCGCGCGGCGCTGGGCGCCCTGCCGGACAGGATCACCGTGGAGGCCAGCGGCAACATCATCAAAAACGTCAAGAGCGTCGTCGTCCCGAACACGGGCGGCAGGCGCGGCATGGCGGCGGCCGCCTGCATCGGCGTGCTCGGCGGCGACGAGAAGGCCGGACTGGAGGTCGTCTCCCGTGTGAGCGAGGAGACCAAGGCGCAGCTCGGCGACTATATGGCGAAGACCCCGACGGAAATCAGGGCCCTTGAGTCGGAAAACCTCCTGGACATGATCGTCACCGTCCGGAAGGGCGAGTCTTACGCGAAGGTCCGCATCGCAAACGAGCACACCAACATCGTGCTCATCGAGCGCGACGGGAAGGTCCTGCTCGAAAAGAGCGCCTGCGCCGAGACGAAAGAGGAGGACGTGCCCGACTACTCCCTGCTCACGGTGGAGGACATCTACGACTTCGCCACCACCTGCGAGCTGGACGACGTGCGGGAGCTTCTCGACCGCGAGATCAAGCTCAACACCGCCATCGCGGAGGAGGGCCTTCACCGTGACTACGGCGCGAACATCGGCAAGGTTCTGCTGACGACCGCCGACAACCTCCGCACCCGCGCCAAGGCTTACGCCGCGGCGGGCTCGGACGCGCGCATGAACGGCTCGGAGATGCCCGTGGTGATCTGCTCCGGCAGCGGCAACCAGGGCTTGACCGCGTCGCTGCCCGTCATCGTCTACGCTGAGGGGCTGGGCGCAACTCAGGAGAAGCTCTACCGGGCTCTTTTGATCTCCTACCTCATCACCCTGCACTGCAAGAGCAGCATCGGCCGCCTCTCCGCCTACTGCGGCGCGGTGAGCGCGGGCGCGGGCGCGGGCTGCGGCATCGCTTACCTCTATGGCGGCAACGAGCGCGACATCGCCCACACCATCGTCAACGCCTTGGCCGTCACCTCCGGCATCGTCTGCGACGGGGCAAAATCGTCCTGCGCCGCCAAGATCGCCACCGCCGTCGAGACCGGCATCTTCGGCTACGACATGTTCAAAAACGGCCAGCAGTTCTACGCCGGCGACGGCCTAGTCGTCAAGGGCGTGGAGAACTCCATCGCAAACTTCGGCCGCCTCGCCCGCGAGGGCATGCGTGAGACCGACCTTGAGATCATCAAAATGATGACCGAATAAACAATTGAAAAACCAGGAGAAAAGGAAGGAAAGTATTATGAAGTTTCTGAAAAGTCTTCCGGCGCGCCTGCTGATCGCCATCGTCGCCGGCATCCTGCTCGGCCTCGTCCTGCCGCAGAGCGCCATGGTCGTGGTCGTCACGGCCAAGTACATCATGGGCCAGCTCATCATGTTCTGCGTCCCGCTCATCATCATCGGCTTCATCGCCCCGTCCATCACCAAGCTCGGCGGCAGCGCCACGCGCATGCTGACCGTGGCCATCATCATCGCCTATGTCTCCAGCATCCTCGCGGCCTTCATGTCCACCGCGGCGGGCTTTGCCATCATCCCGCACCTGAACATCATCACCGACCCCGAGGGCCTGCGCGAGCTGCCTGCGGTCGCCTTCCAGCTTGACATCCCGCAGATCATGCCCGTCATGTCCGCGCTGGTCTTCTCCGTCCTGCTCGGCCTCGCCGCCGTGTGGACCAAGTCCAAGCTCACCTGCAACGTGCTGCAGGAGTTCCAGAACATCGTGCTTGACATCGTCAAGAAGATCATCATCCCCATCCTGCCCTTCTTCATCGCGGCCACCTTCTGCGGCCTCGCCTGGGAGGGGAGCATCACCCGTCAGCTCCCGGTCTTCCTCGCCGTCATCGTGATCGTCATGATCGGCCACTACATCTGGCTGGCCGTCCTCTACGGCGTCGCCTCCGCCTACTCCGGCCGCTCCGGCGTCGAGGTCATCAAGCACTACGGCCCGGCCTATCTGACCGCCGTCGGCACCATGTCCTCCGCCGCCACCCTGGCCGTCGCCCTCGAGTGCGCGAGAAAGAGCAAGAACCTGCGCCGTGACCTCGTCGACTTCGGCATTCCGCTCTTTGCCAACATCCACCTCTGCGGCTCCGTGCTGACCGAGGTCTTCTTCGTGATGACTGTCTCCAAGGTTCTGTACGGCCAGCTGCCCCCCGCCGGCACCATGATCCTCTTCTGCATGCTGCTGGGCGTCTTCGCTATCGGCGCCCCCGGCGTCCCGGGCGGCACGGTCATGGCCTCCCTGGGCCTCATCACCGGCGTGCTCGGCTTTGACGCCGACGGCACCGCCCTCATGCTCGCCATCTTCGCCCTGCAGGACAGCTTCGGCACCGCCTGCAACGTCACCGGCGACGGCGCGCTGACCCTGATCCTCACCGGCTATGCCGAGAAGCACGGCATCAAGGAGGAGAAGATCGCGGACGTCAATCTGTGATCGCTTAAAACCGCATAAAACCCGCCCCGCGCCGGAAGCTGTTCCGGCGCGGGGCGCATCCTTTTTCACGCGGGGTGATTGACGTGAGCGGGATTTCTGGTAAAATACTGTCTGACTGAAACAGGAGTACAACGCCATGGACAACAAGATCACGATCGACCAGGTGGCGAAGATCTGCGGCGTCTCGAAGACGACGATCTCCCGCTACTTAAACCGCAAATACGAAAACATCTCCGAGGAGACGAGGCAGCGCATCGAGCAGGTCATCACCGAGCTCAACTACCGCCCGAACCGCTCGGCCCAGCGCCTCAAGGCCAGCCGCAGCATGCTCATCGGCTGCTGCATCGGCAACATTGCGAGCCCCTTCGCCGGGCTCCTGCTCAAGGGCATCACCGAGACCTGCGAGGCCGCGGGCTATCAGGTGCTCTTTGCCGACAGCAAGGAGGACTCCCGCCGCGAGGTGCGCGCCATTGAGGGCTTTCTGGAAAACCGGGTCGACGGCCTGATCGTCAACACCACCGGCGGCAACGACGAGTTTCTGATCGCTGTCCAGAACGAGCGAGGCGTGCCCGTCGTGCTGGCCGACCGCAGCCTTAGGCGCCAGGGGCGGCTCGACACGGTCACGAGCGAGTATCAGAAGTCCACCGCCGACTGTGTGGCTATGATGCTCGAGTACGGCTATCGCAAGATCGCTTTCTTTACCGAGGTGATCCACAGCGTCATGCCGCGCATCCAGCGCCGGGAGAGCTTTTTCAACGCCTTCTCCGGCAGACGGGACGGGGCGCAGCCCTTTCTCTACGAATTCTCCGCGGACATCGAGGGGGACTGTCTGCGCTGCATCCGGGATTTCGTGGAAAAGAACAGGGGAGAGCGCCTGGCAGTCCTCTCGGTCAACGGCGTGACTGCCATCCACATCCTGCGCGCCATGCAGCAGGCGGGCATCACCCCGGGCTATGACTTCGGCTTCTGCACCTTTGATGACTGGAGCTGGTTTTCCCTGATCTCCCCGGGCATCACCACCATCCGTCAGGAGACGGAGCGCCTGGGCTCCACAGCGGCGGAGCTCCTGCTGGAGCGCCTGCGTGGCGAGCGGGTCTCCGGCACCCCCGCCATGGATATTGAGCTGCCCACCGCCTTCATCATGCGCGGCTCGCTTGTGAGGGAGAGGGAATAAATCTCCAAAGCCTTCCCCCTCTGAGGGAAGTTTTTTAGGGCGGCGGTGTATGAACGGATGCTGTCGATTACCAGAAAAACCGCACATAACAGGAAGCCAACGCACGTTTTTCAGCACTTTGCGGTCCCGCCCCGCGGTATGATGCATATATGATTGAAATTCTAAAAATATTACATGTTCATTTTTATCGGTGAAAAGCCCGGACAAACAGGGCCTTGGCGCCTTTTCCTCTCCCAGCGGGGCAGGAAAAGGCGCAGCCCTTCTCCCCCGCTGTCCGGCGCACGCCGCTGCCACGGCTTGACAAAAAGCAGACATGATGCTATGATAAAAGCACCTCAGTTCCCGGACTGTTTTTTATTTTCCCGTTATGGAAACCGGTTTCCGAAACTGATACCCTGACAAAAACAACAGTTTCCGTCGATGTTGATAGTTTTAACCTCTTGATTTTAGCGAAAATCACCAATACTTTTTTCGTAAGTCCGGCAGAAATGCTCGACATAAAAAACAAATTTAGGAGGAACAAACATGAAGAAACTCATCGCAATGCTTCTGGTTCTCGTCATGGTCTTCGCCCTCGGCGCTGCCGCCTACGCGGACGAGCCGTCCGGAACCAAGGTCGGCAAGACCGAGCTCAGCTGCGCTTTCAACCAGAGCAGCACCAACCCCGAGTGCGAGACCCTTCGCCGCCTGAGCGACGCCCTCTATGACGCCACCGAGGGCCGCTACTCCCTCAAGATCTACCCCGATGCTTCCCTCGGCAGCCAGCAGGAGACCATCGAGCAGCTCATGATCGGCGCGCTCGACATGTCCCTCGTCGGCAACTCCGTTATCGAGCCCTTCTCCTCCGACTTTGCCGTCATCGCTACCCCCTACATCTATGACGACATCGCCCACCAGGAGCGCGTTTTCGAGTCCGGCGGTCTGGCTGACCTCTTCGCCACCACCGAGGAGCACGGCTTCACCGTTCTCTGCGCTTACTCCCTCGGCGCCCGCAACCTCTACACCCGCGACGGCCCCGTCACCACTCCCGAAGAGCTGAAGGGCCTCAAGATCCGCATCATTGACGCGCCCACCAACTACACCATGATGGAGAACATGGGCGGTGTCGGTGTCGGCATGCCCCAGGGCGATGTGTACTCCGCCATCCAGACCAAGCAGCTCGACGGCGCTGAGAACAACATCATCACCTACGTCGACCTCGTGCAGTATGAGGTTGCTCCTTACTACAACTACACCGGCCACCTGCTCCTGCCCGATGAGCTCATCATCAACAACGACGTGCTCGCCTCCATGAGCGAGGAAGACCAGGCCGCTCTCCGCAAGGTCTGCGCCGAGTCCATGCCCGTCTGCTACGAGCTCTGCAACGAGCTGCGTTCCGAGTACCAGGCCAAGGCCGAGGCCCAGGGCGTCACCTTCTCCGAGGCCGACATCCCCGCCTTCCAGGCCAACTGCCAGGACCAGATCAAGGAAGTTGCCGAGCGCACCGACATCACCAAGGGCGTGTACGAGCTGATCATGTCCCTGCGCGAGACCGCGTAAGGCATACATCTGAATACAGTCAACTCTTGAGCTAAAACAGGATAACGCCCCACAGCGCGCTGTGGGGCGTTATCTTCAAAAATGGAGGTTTCCCATGAAAGTTCTGAACGGAATCAAATCCGTTTTTGACAAAGTCCTCGCTGTACTGGGAACGATATGCCTTGCGATCATGACGGTCATGACCACCTATCAGGTCATCACCCGTTATTTCTTCAGCGCCCCCAGCGCGATCGCCGACGCGCTGTCCCAGTTTCTTTTCGTGTGGATGATCATGTTCGGCAGCGCCTACGTCTATGGCTCGCGCGAACATCTGACCATTGATCTTCTCAAGGACAAGTTCCCTCCGAAGATGAATATGATCGTGGAGATCGTGACCAATATCTGCCTGTTCTGCTTTGTGTGCATCGTCTGCGTCTACGGCGGTTGGCTCTACGCCAAGAGCCAGGTCAAGCAGATCGACCCGTCCCTCCACATTTCCAAGTCCGTTATGTATGCGTCCATTCCCTTCACGGGCATTATCACCTGCTTCTACGCGGTTTACAACACCGTGCGCACGATCCGTGAATATAAGGCTGGCAAGCGCAAGACCGGCGATCCCCTGGGCGGGACCGCATGACAGGGGAGGGTAAGTAGAGATGACAACAACCGCTTTAGCCGGCCTCGTAATGGTCCTGCTGATCTTCGTCACCCTGGCCTTCGGTTTCCCCATCGGCCTGTCCATCGGCATGGGCTCCTTCGCGGCGCTGTATATCATCATGCCGAAGCAGGCGTCCCTGATCGTCGCGGCGCAGAAGATGTTCCAGAGCGTGAACTCCTTCTCGCTGCTGGCCATACCGTTCTTCGTCCTCGCGGGCAACCTGATGAACTCCGGCGGCATCGCGAGACGCCTTGTCGGCTGCGCCAAGCTCGTGGCGCACCGTCTCCCCGGCGCCCTGGCCCAGACCAACATTGTTGCCAACATGCTCTTCGGCGCCATGTCCGGCTCCGGCGTCGCGGCGGCTGTCGCCATGGGCGGCATCCTCGGCCCCATGGAGAAGGAGGAGGGCTACTCCGACGAATACACCGCCGTCTGCAACATCGCCTCCGGCCCGACCGGCATGATGATCCCGCCCTCCAACATCATGATCGTCTACTCCACGGTCGCGGGCTCCGTGTCCATTGCGGCCCTGTTCATGGCGGGCTACGTCCCCGGCATCCTCTGGGGCCTGGGCTGCATGATCGTGGCTGGCGTCATGGCCAAGAAGCGCGGCTATGTCAGCACCGAGCGCTATGATTTCAAGTTCGTCATGAAGACCCTCTGGGAGGGCATCCCGAGCCTTCTGATGATCGTCATCGTCATCGGCGGTATTCTCGGCGGCGTGTTCACCGCGACCGAGGGCTCCGCCATCGCGGTGGTCTACTCCCTGGTGCTGAGCTTCATCTACAAAAATGTCAAGCTCAAGGACCTGCCCCTCATCATCTGGAGCAGCGTCAAGACCACGGCCGTTATCGAGTATCTGGTCTGCGTGTCCGGCATCATGGGCTATGTCATGACCAAGACCGGCATCCCCGCCCTGGTGGCGAACGCCCTGCTGGATATGACCAGCAACAAGTACCTCATCCTGCTGATTATGAACATCATCCTGCTGGTGGTCGGCTGCTTCATGGACCCGACCCCCGCCGTGCTGATCTTCACCCCGATCTTCCTGCCCATCGTCCAGACCTGGGGCATGAGCGCGGTGCACTTCGGTCTGATGATGGTTATGAACCTCTGCGTCGGCACCCTGACCCCGCCGGTCGGCGCCATCCTCTTTGCCGGCTGCCGCACCCACAAGGTCAAGATCGAGCAGATCATCGGCATGCTGCTGCCCTTCTTCATCGTCATCCTGGCGAGCCTCCTGCTGGTCACCTATGTGCCCTGGTTCACCATGGCCATCCCGCAGGCGCTCGAGCTTGTGTAATCCGTTTTATCCCGTAATGCAGAAACCGGACGGGGCGAACCCCGCCCTGTCCGGTCAAATTTTGATATGATAAAGGAGAACCCCTTTTATGGACATCCGCTATTCCACCGGCCCCAACGACGTCAAGCGCTACACCACTGAGGAGCTGCGCAAAGAGTTTCTGATCACCGGCCTGTATCAGCCGGACACCGTGCAGGCGACCTATTCCCATGTCGACCGCATGGTCGTGCTCGGCATCATGCCCGTCAACGAAGTTCTGCCCATCGACAAGGGCATCGACGTCTGGGCCAACTTCGGCACCAAATTCTTCCTCGAGCGCCGCGAGGCCGGCGTCTTCAACCTCGGCGGCCCCGGCTTCATCGAGGCCGACGGCGAGCGCTACAAGCTCGGCTTTGAGGACTGCCTCTATATCACCATGGGCACGAAGGAAGTCCTCTTCGGCAGCGACGATCCCAAGAACCCCGCGCGCTTCTACCTCGTCTCCGCGCCCGCGCACCGCGCCTGCAAGACGACCTTCCTCTCCTTCGCCGACGCGAACAAGCGCCCCTGCGGCGACGCCAAGACCTGCAACAAGCGCGTCATCAACCAGTTCATCCACCCCGACGTGCTGGAGACCTGCCAGCTCTCCATGGGCCTGACCCAGCTTGCCGAGGGCAGCGTCTGGAACACCATGCCCGCCCACACCCATGAGCGCCGCATGGAGGTCTACACCTACTTCAACATCCCCGAGGGGAACGTCGTCTTCCACATGATGGGCCAGCCCCAGGAGACCCGCCACCTTGTCATGCAGAACTATGACGCCGTGATCTCTCCCTCCTGGTCCATCCATTCCGGCGCCGGCACGGCGGCCTACACCTTTATCTGGGCCATGGGCGGCGAGAACCAGGCCTTCGACGACATGGACAACATCGCTGTCCCCGACCTGAGATAACTCACAGTAAATCCCCATGCAGCAAAGCTACACCACGATACATGAAAGTCCTGTCGGCATGGGGATTTTCACGCATGTCATTCGGTTGCCCCGCAGGGGCGAGAATGACGCGTTTGAATCAATTTTACTATGGAAGCGTCAGCTTTCATAGCAGCCCCTTGATCTTCAGCATTGGATTGGGCTTAAAGATGTGCAGAAAGCCCCGCAGATCCTTGTCCTTCACCTTCTGGTAATCGGACTTGATGATGCAGTAGTCCATCAGAAAGAGGTAGAGACAGATCTCAAAGGGCGAGGCGAGAAAGGCGGGCACATAGTCCGTCTGGATCAGAAACAGAGGCAGCGAGCTCTGCAGAATGGGGCTCAGGCGCTTCTCGATCCACTTGTTCCCGTAGACGATATGCACCTCTGGCGGCAGCCCCGGCATGGCGCAGGCCATGATATTCCGGTCGGACTCCGGAAGCGAACTCTCGGGAAATTCCGGATGGGCGATGCAGGGCGAGTCGTGAAAGCTGAGCGCGCCGCTGCGGCTGCGCCTGACGCGCTTCGGGACAAACACGACGCGCTTGCCCCGCCGGACCTCCTGATCGTACCAGTCCGCCATTTTGGCCTGGTCAAAATGGAAGTCGAAGTCGAGACCGCCGTAGGTACAGGGGACCGTCACGACGGAAGCCCCGTCGAGAGGGAAATAGAGCGTGTCGTTTTCACACGCCGCCGCAAGGAGCTTCCACCAGGCGCGGCGGAAATCGGGATAGTATGCCCGCTCCCGGATCGCGCTGTCCTGATAGAGAGCCTCTATTTTCTGCATCATATCGCGCTTGCTGTCCATTGGAAACCTCCGATGCCGCGTATTTTGACACAAGTATACCCAAGAAAACAAAAAAATTCAATAAAATCTAAATGATAGGAGTGTCACGATCATGGATGTATTGAGCAGACTGGCGGCGGCGGGCGTTGTCCCGGTTGTCGTTCTGGATAAGGCGGAGGACGCTGTCCCCACCGCAAAGGCCATGCTGGCCGGCGGGATCGACGTCATGGAGATCACCTTCCGCACGGCGGCCGCGGCGGATTCGATCCGCGCGGTAGCGGCGGAGGTCCCCGACATGCTGGTAGGCGCCGGCACCGTCATCAATCTCGAGCAGTGCAAGCTCGCCGTCGAGTGCGGCGCAAAGTTTATCGTCTCTCCCGGCTATGACGAGGAGACCGTGGCCTGGTGTGTGGAAAACGGCGTCGCCGTGACCCCCGGCTGCGTCACCCCGACCGAGATCATGATGGCCAAGAAGCACGACCTCAAGGTCATCAAGTTCTTCCCGGCCAACGTCTACGGCGGCCTGAAGGCCCTCAAGTCCCTCTCCGGCCCCTTCCCCGGCACCAAGTTCATCCCCACCGGCGGCGTCAACAACGACAACATCGCGGAGTTTGCCGTCTCTCCCATCATCCACGCGGTCGGCGGCAGCTGGCCCGTGCCCAAGAAGGACATCAACGAGGGCAACTTCGAGAAGGTCACCCAGCTCTGCGCGGAGGCCCGCAAGGCCCTGCTCGGCTTTGAGCTCGCCCATATCGGCATCAACTGCGATGACCCCGACGCCGCCATGGAGGTCGCCGAAAAGTTCCAGGAAGCCTTTGATTTCGCCGTCAAGCCCGGCAACTCCTCCAACTTCGCCGGCACCGCCGTGGAAGTTATGAAGGGCCCCTTCCTCGGCAAGAACGGCCACATCGCCATCAAGACCAACAAGATGGAAGCGGGCATCGCGGAGCTCGAAAAGCGCGGCTTCACCGTCGACATGAGCACCGCCAAGTACAAGGGCGACCGCCTGCACGCCGTCTACCTCAAGGACGAGATCGGCGGCTTCGCCGTGCATCTCCTGCAGAAATACTGATCGGAGGAAGAAACGGAATGAAGTTTTTGACCTTCGGTGAAGTCATGCTCCGCCTCAAGTCCCCCGGACTTGAGAGATTCATGCAGAGCGCCATGCTCGAGGCCACCTACGGCGGCGGCGAGGCCAACGTCGCGGTGTCCCTTGCCAATTATGATCAGGACGTCGCCTTCCTGACCGTCCTGCCGAAGAACGTCATCGCGGACGAGTGCGTCAAAGAGCTGCGCAAGTTCGGCGTCGATACGAGCCGCATTGTCCGCTCCGACAAAGGCCGTCTCGGCATCTACTTCCTTGAGACCGGCGCCAACGCCCGCCCCAGCAAGGTGGTCTATGACCGCGCCTATTCCTCCATCTCTCTCGCCGGCCCCGGCGATATCGACTGGGACAAGGCCTTTGAGGGCGTCGAGTGGTTCCACATCACCGGTATCACCCCCGCCATCTCCGAGAGCGCCAAGGATCTGAGCCTTGAGTCCGTCAAGGAGGCCAAGAAGCGCGGCATCACCGTCTCCTGCGATCTCAACTACCGCAAGAACCTGTGGAAGTACGGCGTGCGCGCCGCCGAGGTCATGCGGGAGCTGGCCAATTACGTCGACGTCGCCATCGCCAACGAGGAGGACGTACAGAAGTCCCTCGAGATCACCACCGACGTCGTGGTTGAATCCGGCGAGCTGGACCGCGCCAAGTACAAAGCCCTGGGCGACAAGGTCCTCGCGGCCTACCCCAACATGAAGATGATCGCCATCACCCTGCGCGAGTCGAAGAGCGCCGACTGGAACGGCTGGGCCGCCTGCCTCAACGACCGCGAGAAGTTCTATGAGTCCAAGCGCTATGAGATCCGCGACATCGTCGACCGCGTCGGCGGCGGTGACAGCTTCGGCGGCGGCCTGCTCTACGGTCTGACCCACTACGCCGACCGCCAGCAGGCGCTGGAGTTTGCGGTGGCGGCGTCCTGCCTCAAGCACAGCATCCTGGGCGACTTCAACCGCGTCACCGTGGACGAGGTCGAAAAGCTCATGGGCGGCGACGGTAGCGGCCGCGTGCAGAGATAAGAAGGAGGAAACCCGAAATGGACATGAAAGCATTTTCCCTGGAAGGCAAGGTAGCCCTCATCACCGGCGCCGCGTACGGCATCGGCTTTGCCATCGCGGAGGCCTATGCCGCCGCGGGCGCGAAGATCTGCTTCAACTGCCGCGGTGAGCACCACATGGAGGCCGCCATGAAGGCCTACGCCGACAAGGGCATCGAGGCCCACGGCTACTACTGCGACGTGACCAAGGAAGAGGAAGTCAAGGAGATGGTCGCGAAGATCGAGGAGGAGGTCGGCGTCATTGACATCCTCGTCAACAACGCGGGCATTATCAAGCGCATTCCCATGATCGAGATGAGCGCCGAGGATTTCCGCCAGGTCATCGACATCGACCTCAACGCCCCCTTCATTGTCTCCAAGGCCGTCATCCCCGGCATGATCAAGAAGGGCCACGGCAAGATCATCAACATCTGCTCCATGATGTCGGAGCTCGGCCGTGAGACCGTGTCCGCCTACGCGGCGGCCAAGGGCGGCCTCAAGATGCTGACGCGCAACATCTGCTCGGAGTACGGCGAGTACAACATCCAGTGCAACGGCATCGGCCCC
>ONPN01000046.1 GCA_900319695.1 uncultured Eubacteriales bacterium | reverse complement strand
AATGTAAATTTCAACACGCAGGGACAGCCTTGGAGTTATTACCTTAATAATAACATCCCGCTTCCAAGATCGAATTGATATCTCTATCATGATCGAATCGCAAAAGCGAATGCTGTTTTTGGCAAGGTATGACATGCATTTCCTCAAATTCGCCCGGGCGAATACGCAGAACAAACCTCATTCTGCCGGGAGGGGGCAAGCCCCTCCCCTACAATATGATCCTTGACCATGCCGCCGGAGCTGCGCAAGGCCCACCAGTTAAACGACAAGGCGGTCATGCAGGCCTACGGCTTCTGGGGCAGGCTCAACTCCGAGCCCAAATGCGTCGCGGAGCTGATGAAGATGTATCAGGAATTGACAGCGGAGAGGAAATAGGTTTAGGTGTAAAAGAAAGCAGACGCAAACTGTTCCCCCGCGGCGCGCAGCTTGGCTCCCCCCTCCGTTGGGGGGAGCTGTCGCGGCGCGTCTCACGCAAGCGCCGTGACTGAGAGGGGGGCGGGGTGCTGCGACTTTCCCCACTCCGTCACTTCGTGACACCTCCCCCCGACGGGGGGAGGCAAGATTTGAATCTGATGAAGCTAAGCAAAGGCGTTGTCTCAAAATAGCAAAAGGAGCTATTGAGAGGCAGCGCCTCTTTGAATTGGCGTAGATTGTGGAAAACAAGGCTTTACGAAGCACAACTGCCACCGAAAATGTGAAAAACCATCCAGAGAGTACCACAAAAAAGCGGCGCTCCCAGATGGCTTTTCCATATTCAGTTGCCTGGTATACTACAGCCCCGCCGGAAAACTCGTGGGAACCACGAGGCCCGTTCCCAAGCGGCCTTTTTGAATCTTATGATGAAGTTTGAGGACGTTGTATGCCAAGCTGAGCAAAGTCCATTCCACTTCAACCTTGACCGCGCTGCGCAGAAGAAATCTACGAAACCCCATGTCTTCCTTGGTCATGGCAAAAACACCCTCGGCCTGGATGCTGCGATTTACTCGGATCAGCTTTCCTTCGTAAGTGCTGATGCGTTCTTCCATCGTTTCTCTCTGTCTGGCAAAGCGCTTGGAGACATAGATAACCTTGTTTCTTTCTTCCAACGGCTTTTTACTTCCACAGGCGCGGATACATTTTCCCTTCATTGGACAGCCCGCACAGTCTTTGCAACTGTATATTGAGGTTTCCATCTTAAAACCATTTTGAGAAGCGGTTTTCTTAATGCCGTCAAACGTGATCGCCTTTCCGTTTGCACAGGTATATGATATTTGTTCGCAATCATTCTAAGACTGTCGCCCGGCTGAACGACATAGGGAAGAACAGTGCCTCCAGGGACTTTTTCGAGTTGCTCATCCATTTGCATGATTTTTCCAGTGTCCATTTTTCTCGTCTCCTTCTTTAATCGGGTCAGTAGTCCCAGAGTACTGTATCACAATACGGGCAAATGCTCAGATCTGCCCTCACGTCGATCCCACAATTTGGACAGGAGATGTATTTCGGAATACCGGGGTAAAACGGATCGGGCTTGCCGGGATACCACGGCTCGGGATCAGGATACCATGGCTCATCGGGATAGATGGGCGTATAGCCATAGACCTCGACCAGGTAAATGGTGCTGTCGCTTGGATAACCGGTGTAGTAGACTGTACAGCTCGCGCCGTCAATCGAGACGCCGTCGGGAACACTGACAAGGCTGGCGTCAAGATGCCAGGCGCTTCCGTCCTGAAGCACAACATAAACCGAGTATGCCGTATCCTGATAGATGTTGCCGCCCATAGAGCCGTAGGTCGGTTCCGGGGAGGGATGGCTGCCCCAGATGAAGCAGTAGGTGATACTGACCCCATTCCAATCGACCGAAGCAGGTGCGCCATAATAAAGGTCGCCGTCCACATCGCAAAGACTCCGGGAGATCGTTGCCGTAACCTGTCCCTCCACGTTGATCATCACTGTGTTGTAGGTCCAGTCAACGACAGTGCCGGAATAGGTGCCTCCGGGCGTGGGCTGCGGCTTATTCTCACTCACATAAAGCCAGGCTGTTGTAGTCCGCGCGGTCTGGCCTCTGTAATAGAAGGTGCAGTAAGCGCCCCATCCGCTCATGTCCACGGCAGTATCTTCGATACTCAGGGTGGTGCTGTATTCGCCGGTCACGCTGGCCCGGGGGAAACGATTTCGGAAGCTCTGCACCGTATACTCGCCTCCGTCGGGTGAGATCATCGTCCAGGAAAGAGACTCATAGACGTTTGCGCAGGAGACAAACAGCGCCGTCTCATTTTCCCGCCTGTTTTCATTGGTGGGATTTTTGGTAATGCTGAGATAAACCGGCGCAGGCGTCGGCGCCGGAGCAGGAGGCGCGGAAGGTGCCGGCGAAGCTGCCGGTTTCTGCAGGGCCTCCGGCTTCGGAACCGGGAAGACCTCTGTCGGAGCCTTTCTGCCTGTAAAGACCGCGAAACTGTCCGCCAGCCGCGAGAGATTGCCGATATCACTGACGGTAAACCAGTCGAAATTGGTACTGCATCGCTCTGCGCCGGGGAAGGAGTTCACGCCGGCTGCATTATACTGCTCCTGGGAGATCGCAATACCGTTGGCATCCGTGTGGGAGACGCTTCTCCAGCCGTTTTCAACAAGCGCATGCTCGACCGCAAAAGCCTGGTAGCTGATCGCCCCGTCCTTCAGATGATAGGCGCTTTTGCTGGTGTAGACTTCATTGGCGGAGAGAACAACATTGTCATAGAACAAATAGGACCAGGTATCGGTTCCGGCCTCATAAAAGGTATCGGCACAGTCCGCCAGAATATCCGGGAAGGATTCATCCGGATTTTTGACGAGAACACACTCCGTCAGCGCGCTTCCGTCGGTGCTGACTTCCCAGACTCTTACGTTTGCGGAGCGATCCAGCGGGTGCTGGGACGCCGCGATAAACTCTACATATCCATCGTGATCGAGATCTGTTACGGAATAATACCACGGTTGTTCGCCGTCCTTTTGCAGCAGTTTATCAAGCTGCGTAAAGATGAGGTTGATCTGCGTGTCAATCTCCGCGTCGGCCCCGGCAGCCCAGGCGGTTCCGCCGGTGCAGGCAACTAACGTGATCAGCATGGCGAATATAAGAAACAGACTGAGAGTGTTTCTGCTTTTCATATGTATTCTCCTCAAAACGTCATTCTGCAGTCTATTTTCTGTCGTCTTCGTCTTTCTTCACTGCCTCTTGCTTCTTATTCTTGTCGATTACTGACAGAATGGCCATGAGTCCACCGCCGATCATGAAAATGATCCAACTGTGCTCATTGCCGCCTTCGATCCAGCCCCAAACGAAGAAAATCACAACGGAGGCAGCAGGGATGATCGTGTTGAGAATTTTGATATTCATTATACATTTCTCCTTCTTTATATACACGAATTTTCTCAAAACTCCTGCGAGATCACTGTACCGAGGAAGGTCCCGTTATACCAGAAGGAAATCTCGTCTCCGAGATTCACAAGCTCCGGCGACATGATGGTGGTCGAGACGCGCGTTACGTTGTTGGCCCAGATCTCATCGGCGGAGACATAGGGGGCCGCCGTTCTGATTTCCGTGCCGTCTGCGGTCTTCAATACGAAGGGGGAAGGGTCAAAATACATGGTTTCGTTGTTGGGATTATGAAGCGCGTAGCCAAAGCTCCAGATCCGACCGCCGGCGAGCCGCACACTCAGCTCGTCGATCACGATCCCGTCCGCCGTGGTGTACACGCCCTCAGGGAGCGCCGGCTCGTCGTGAGACCAGGACCAGTCATCCTCCTTTTCAATCCACCAATCCGAACCGCGTCTGGAGAGTGTCACCTCGGCCCCCGGGTCCAGAGCCTCAAAGCCGATGTACTCGCCCTCGTAGAGCTCTCCATCATAGCCGCGTACACTGTAACGGTCAATGAAGTCGCTGGGCAGTTTCTCCACGACCATGCCGCGGATGTCCTTTTGCTCCTGCTTTTCAAAGAGACTGCCGATGATCTGCCCGGCCAGCGCCTCAGCGTCTTCACCGTCCAGCCAGAAGGACAGTTCACCGAAATCATCCCCCGCCTCAAAGAGATAGTTTGCCACCCGGAAAAAACTATCGTCGTACTGTTCCACGGATTTATACAGAGCAAGCGAAATGCTGTTGACCGTTACGTCTTCAATACCAGCGGCACCGTATTCCTCCGCCTCGTCGGCCGCATACTCCGCAAGACTGCGGCCTTCGGCCGCGAACTGATACACGTCAAAATCCATCAGATGCGCTTCGCTGCGGTAATAAGCGACCATGTCGTCCTGCCGTTCTCTTTCGGTGACTGCGCCCTCAACATAATCCGCTGGAACAACGACATAGTACCCGGTCGTGCCGATGGGAACTATCTTTTCGTATCTGGTCACACTGTCGGGGGCGCGCAGAACCAGAAGACCGTTTTTAATGGAGAACGTGCAGTTTTCACCGTTTAGATTAAGAGAGCCGGTGTCGTTGCCGGCGTCTGTCCAGTTGTTTTGCTCAAAGCCGTTGAAGTCATTAATCTTAAACCAGCCGTCATCCTGGATGCTGATGGTCCACTCGCCCGCATAGTCGAGGCCCTGCTCCTTGAGCTCCGCCAGCGCCTCGTGCGGGACATCTCCGTCGCTGCTCTCGCGGGAGTAAAAGCGCCACTGCCCCGCAAGCAGGGAGTCGCTTTTCTCCTGCTCCGGCATATGATAGCTGTATTCCGTCTGAACGGCACTCCAGTCAATCTCGGTCGACCCGGCCAGTTCCCCGGCGGACTGCTCACTCTTTTCAAACACGTAAAAAGAATTAGACATGTCAGCGCCCATGTCAACCCACAGGAAGCCGTTGCGCACGCTCATCTGACATGAGTATCCGTTGATGTTGAAGATGCCGGTGCCGTCGCCGTTGTCGGTCCAGACATCCTCGATGACCTCGCCGAACATGCTGACGCTCAGTTTTCCGTCCGCGCTTAATGTCGCGGCAATGTTGTCCATGAAGGTGCCTGTGAGCTGTTCATGCGGCACGGGCATGTCGCCCTCCATGGAATAGATCTTCCAATTCCCGACAAAGGGTGGAGCGTTCGCTGCGGCAAAGGCCGGCATGGACAGCAGCATGCAGATCATCAATACGAATGCGATTGTTTTTTTCATGTTGCGTTCTCCTTTTTCTATATTTATTATCCGGAGTATCACTTGATCTGGTTCCACCAAACGGGGTAGTCGACGGGACAGCCGAGCTTCTCCATATATTTTACGATCTCAATAAATTCCGCGTCGGAAGCGATCTGAGTTACGTCGCATTTGTCGCAGAACCAGACAGGGTCGCCGAAGCTCTTGTCAACCCGCATAGCCTTTCCGCAGACCGGGCAAGTAGCCTCGTCTGCGCCGCCCACGCCGCCGGCAACCCTCTCCAGATCCCGATCGGAGAGAGCTGCCATTTCGGCTCCAACCGCTTGCTCTCTGTACTTTTTGACCATTTCGCTGTAGGGACTGTTCTTCATGTTGATTGCTCCTTTTTTCATTTCTTTAATTGGTTTTTCTCATGATAAGGATCTATACACTGCAGCTTTGCACGATTTTGTAGTGCTCTTCTTAAATATTCGCCATGCCGCTCGCATAGACGGTGCCGATGGGGATGCCGCTGCAGGTGCCGTTGAAGTGCCAGGCGGCGGTGAGGGATACACTTCCGTAAACATTGGAGATGGTTGCCAAGACGCTTTTTCGTCCGGGCATATCCGGCAGATTTTGGTTTTGCCCTTGCAGTTTTAGCGTAGCACAGGCTTTGACACAAAAATGTCACACTTGAGAGCACCTTTTTTGCGGATATTATCGTCAACGTTGACAGGTGTCATCCGGCTGGAATCGTTGTTCCATTTCATTCAGATGATTCAGTTCCCGCACCTCCGCCTTGTAGCGCAGATACAGCACGAGCCAGATCAGAACAAAGCCGACGGCCATCAGCCCCTCGATGAACAGTAGTTCCCTCCATGTCAACTCCCAGCAAAGGAGCAGGGAGACGAGCCAATAACCCAGCGCAATGCCGAAATAGTGTACGGCGGTGGCAAGGGCGAGAGGCCAACGTTCGATCTCATACAGCAGCATCCCGCCGAGGCAGCACGAGCCGTACAACCCATACATGAGAAGAGACATTACAAAAGCTGCCTGCGCGCTTCCCACGCGGGCAATGAGTGAGGAACTGACCAGCCTCGCCGTGCCGTCCTCTGCGAGATTGGAGATGGCGGGAATGAGCATCACCAACACCATCCCGACCAAAAAGCCTATCCCGCCATGTATCAATACTTTCTTCCGCATGCCGCTCATTCCTTTCCCAATAGTCTCTTGCGGATCTGCGGGATACATCGTCTGGAAGCCCAGGTTTCCATTCCCCCAGCCAGCTCCAGCCGAAGTGTGCCCGCGATGGTGAAATCATAGCCTGTAACCTTTGAAATATTTACGATCTCATAGCGGGAAATCCTTACAAAACGGCGCTCATCCAAAGTGCATTCAAGGTTTTTCAGCGGCTGTCGCAAATAGAAGTTGTCATTATCGGTCACGACATTGATCAGCTTTCCGTTGGCGTTGATACTGACAATTTCTTTGACCGGAATCATTCTCCGCACCTCATTTCGGTCATAAACGGGAATGCTTTCCAATGACGTGTCAGACAGGTGCCGGATCATCGCCAAAATCTGCGGGTCCTCCTCTGCCGCGCGGATCAGCACCTCTATATCGTCAAGAGCGGGGTTCTGCTCAAATCGGATTCGAATGGTTTTCATGTGTGATCCCCAACTTTCTGTGTAACGGATGTCCGCATGTTTCCAGGCGCTGCTCCCAATAGCGGCATTCAGCGCACGTCGGCCTGAGCACATCCGAAAGCGCACACCAGCGCTGATGCTCCCAGCCTGTTTTCGTCCGGCAGACCCGGCAGGCAAACAGGGGACATTGCGCTGAGATATATGCTTCTTGGCATTCCTGATGGTATCTCATTCTCGTTTCACTCATATTTCACAAAAAAACGCAGGCCACATAATGATCTATTAAACTTAATATATAAAATAACCTCGGAAGACGCAAGCAATATGGAGTAAGCGGTAGGAAATTCGGCACAAGCGGTGCCCCTGAATCGCAGATTATCCATTATAATAGGGCTGCAAATACTCTGTTACGAACAAATTCGAAACTTGATGTACGATGCTTTTGCGCCGAGAGGAAAAAGGAGGAAGACATGGGAAAAACCGTTGTAAAAATTGAAAATCTGGTAAAAAACTACGCCGAACTGAGGGCGCTGGATCATCTGAATCTTGAGATCGAAGAGGGCGAGATTTTTGGCCTTCTGGGGCCAAACGGGTCCGGCAAGACCACGACGATCAGCTGTCTCCTTTCCCTGCTGAGCTATGACGAGGGGACGATCCGGATTTTTGGAGAAACGATGACGCCTGTGAGCTATGATCTGAAAAGCAGGATCGGGATCATTCCGCAGAACGTGGCCGTACTTAACGAGCTGACCGTTTATGAAAACGTGGACTGCTTTTGTGGCCTGTACATCAAAGACTGGGCGCAGCGCAAACAGTGTGTTGACGAGGCTATTGCGTTTGTCGGCCTGGAGGATTTCGTGAAATTCCGGCCCAGGAAGCTCTCGGGAGGCCTGCTGCGCCGTCTGAATATTGCCTGCGGCATCGCGCATAAGCCGGAGCTCATTATCCTCGATGAACCGACGGTGGCGGTCGATCCGCAGAGCCGCAACAAGATCCTGGAGGGGATTGTCGAACTTAACAGGCGGGGCGCGACCGTAATCTATACCTCGCATTACATGGAGGAGGTCGAACAGATCTGCACAAGAATCTGCATCATGGACAGAGGCAAGAAGATCGCCGAGGGGACAAAGGACGAGCTCAAGCGCACGATCAAAAACACGGAGACCATTTACGTCGAAATGGCTGAGCCGGACAGCACCGTATTCCAAAAGATGCGCAGCCTCACCCATGTGAATGACGTAAACTGGGCAGATGGAAAACTCACAGTGGGCTGCGCCGGCGGCAGGCACAATCTTCTGCAGATCATGGAGCTCATTCGGAGCGAGAATCTTGACTTTGGGCGCGTCTATTCGGAGCTGCCCACGCTCAACGATGTGTTCCTCACAATTACCGGCAAAGAGCTGCGGGATAAAAATGAGCGGCCGGAAGAGCCGACCGCAAAAAAGAAAAAGTGAGGCGGAGGGAAACACGATGTTTTTCAATGCTGTAAAATACGAGATTCTTCAGAATCTCCGGAACAGGCAGGTCATTGTGTGGCTGCTGCTGTTTCCACTCGTGATGGGCGTTCTCTATAAATTCACCTTTGGCAGCATCTATGAAAAGAATTCCTTTTCCGCCGTGCCCGCCGCAGTTGTGGAGCATAAGGAAGACGTGATCTTCCATCTCGTTATGGACGCGATGGCGGAGGCCAAAAACCCGATTCTGAACACAACCTACTGTGATGAAGAGAAAGCCTATGCTCTGCTGGAGAGCGGCGAGATCAAGGGTATCCTTGTCATTGATCCGCCTGAGGGCGAAGAATCAGCACCTGTTCTCAGCGCGGAGCAGAACGCCGCCGCCATGGACGCTATCAGGCAGTATCTGACAGAAGGCAGACTTCCTGATACGGACACGGAGGATGAGAGCTGGACGGAATTTTTGAGCTGGCTTGATAGAGGATATCTGGAGCAGTTTGTCGGGATGTATCAGGGCGGCGAGCTGATCCCGGAAACCCGTCTCTCCTTAAAGGTGAAGGGCAGCGGTGTGGCGCAGACCACGATTAAAAAGATGGCCGAAATGTACGCGAACCTCCAGATCATGGGGCGGGAGCTTGCGCGGCAAAACGGCGCGGGCGAAGGCGGAAACAGCGAAAAGGCCGCGAAGGTCATGGAGTTTGACGCGCCGGTTGTCACGAATCTGGAATTGACAAAGGGAAACACCGATCCCTTTGCCAGCTACATGTATAACCTGATCGCCATGGTCGCGATCTTCGGTTCCCTGGCGGGACTCTCAATCGCGGTCAACCATCAGGCAAACCTCTCCGCCGTCGGCGCAAGGCGCAGCTGCTCGGGGACGCCGAAACTAATCGCTGTTCTTGCGAGCCTGATGGGCTATTTCGTCTCGGAGATTGCCTGCGTGAGCGTAACCGTGACCTTCCTGGTCTTTGTGCTGAAGGTTGATTTTGGCGACCGCCTGCCTTGGGTCTACCTCACAGGCGTCTGCGGGGGCATGATGGGCGTGGCGATGGGCTTCTGCTTCGGCGGCATCGGGAAATGGAGCCAGGGCGCGAAAACCGGCATTATTATGGCCCTGAACATGACGCTCTGCTTTTTAAGCGGAGCGATGGTTCCCGGCATCAAGGGACTTTTGATTACCAGGTCGCCGATTGTCAACGCGCTCAATCCGGCGGCCGTCGTCTGCGATTCCCTGTATTATCTGAGTGTCGACGCGGACCTGACACGCTATTTTGGGAAGCTGTTGGCCATGCTGATCTTTACGGCGGTATTTGTTCTGCTGGGATTTCTTCTGACAAGGAGGAGACAGTATGCAAGTCTTTAAGCTGTTTTTCAAGATTGCCCGTTCCAAGATCGGGATCTCACTACTGTTCCTCGCCGTGTTTATGACGATCTGCTTTCCCATGACAAGGGCTACCCGTGAGCAAAGCAATTTTGAGGAGACCTCCCTGAGCCTGTACATCTATGACGAAGATCAAAGCGAGGCAAGCCGTCGGCTCATCGAAAACCTGGCAGCAAATAACGATATCGTGGAGCTTCCGCATGACCGGCAGATGATTCTGGACGCCATGTACTACGAAATCGTGGATTACGCGCTTGTCATTCGAGCGGGTTATGAGTCGCGTTTGCTGAATGCGGATGAGGATACGGCGGAGGAAACGCTATTTGAGACTTACCATATGCACGACAGCTACGCCGCTGCCATGATGAGCCTGTACTTAAACGACTATGTCCGCTCGGTCCGCACCAGGATGGCGCTGGGGCTCGAACTTCCCGAGGCAATCCCGGAGGCTGAAAAAGACCTTGCCCGTGAGATCCCGGTGGAGATCGTCGCCGATCCTGCCAAGGAGATTAAGGATGAAAATTTCACAGAGAGCTTCTCTGTGTTCTTCCGGCTGCTGACGTATATTTTTGTTGCTGTCATCACCAATGCGCTCTGTCCGATCCTGCTGAGCCTGAACAGCGGCGATCAGCAAAAGCGTATTCAATGCTCTAGCGTCAGCACCTCATCCGCGATCGCCCAGACCTTTCTGGGAAGTGCTGTGATGGTCGTGCTGATCTGGCTGACATTCATGGCCTGCGGCATGATCCTCTATGGCGGATTCTATAAAGGCATGAACTGCGCACTTGCAGTGGGTGACGCTTTCCTCTTCGCCCTTCTGACAGCCATGTTCTCTATCTTCCTGTGTTCCTTCCGTCTTGGCACGATGGCAGTCGGGATGATTTCGCAGATCGTTGGTCTTGGGATGAGTTTCCTGTGCGGGGCATTTCTCCCACAGAGCATGTTGGACAGCAGCGTCCTTACCGTGGGGAAGCTCCTTCCCGGTTATTGGTATGTGAAAGCAATCGACATTCTTTCTGGCGCGCAGACTGGGACGATGCATGACATTTGGGTTTGCTTTGGGGCACAGGCAGGCTTCTTCCTGCTGCTTTTGATCCTGACCGTGATTGTATCGTCCTGCCAAATGAAGAGATGATGCTCCACCGAAAAAAATGGACACAAGCTGCGGGCTTTGCCGTAATCTGCTTGATGGCGGCAGGGATAGTCGGCATGTGCCTTCATAAACGCCTTTATACAGCGGCGATCTCGGACGTATTCAATCTCAGCATGGATATGCTGGGGACACTTGCGTGCGCCCTGCTCTGCTACGGCTGTATCTCGGTGAAAAACCATCAGGTTCGGATCTGGCCTGCGTTTTCTTCCTTGCTTTTTGTGAATGCGCTTGTCCTGTTTCTGGACGCGCTGATGTGGTTTGCGGACGGCAATCCGGCTATGCGGCTTCTTAACCTGATGAGCTCTGTTTCATTTTATATGACTGTGAATACACTCATGTATCTGTTCTGGCGCTATGCCTGTGCTGTGCTTCGGCCGGCAGGTGCGCGGCCAGAGCGGCTGTATGCTGTCATGCGCGGCCTGCTTTTGTTTACCCAGATGCTGTGTCTGACCAACTTCTTTACGCCTGTGCTGTTCCGTGTCAGTTCGGACGGGGTGTTTGAAAAAGCATGGGGCTATTCGATAGGCTCTGGCTATATCTTGATTGTCTTTATTCTTCTGGCGGCTGAAACCGCTCGCTCCCAGCTTGAGAAATGGAAGAAAGCCTCCGTAATGATATTTGCGACAGTCTCTGTTGTCGTCTTTATGGTCACCGCCTATCAGCCGCAGTTCGCGATAGCCTATACTGTTACGGTCATGGCTGTGCTCATGGCCAACTGCGTCATATTCATCGAGCGCGTTCGGCTGAAGGAACTCGTCATTCGGATTTTTACTCTTTTACTTCTCTGTGCCATGCTCATTTATGGCCCGACGATCTATTTATTTAGCCGCCAAAAGGCAATACGGGAGGGTTATGAGAGTGCGAAAGGCATCTTCACGCTCACTGCCCACGTATTGGATGATGTCGGACTGGGAGAGCTGAGCGATCCTGACAACACGGCGCTTTATCAAAGTGTACGGACGGATATGCGCATCCTTTGCCGGGCCTTCAATCTTCAGAATCTGTATGTGGAGACCATTGATACGAACGAGGGCACCCGTTCTTTTGTGATAGCCGTCGCCTCGTCGGACGAAGAGGACAAAATTGTGCTGGAGACCCTTGGTTGGCCCGGCGCGAGTGTATGGTCTGACAGCAGCTTTCTGACGGAAACGGAACTGCTTGCCCTGGCGGGAGAGTTCACCGATCGATATTCCGAGCAGAACAACAGCTACGGACACAATCTCGACTGGTTTTATCCGTATAAAGGCGCGGATGGACAGGTGCTGGCGCTGATCGGAGCGGACATTGATGTGGAGAAACAGCAGACTGAAACCATCAAGAATTCGATTCGAGAGTTGGTTCCGGTGCTCCTGTTATATTTTGTAACGCTGGTGGTCCTGCTTATTTTGCTTGATCGGGCATTCTTAAAGCCCATTTTTATGATTTCCCGCTATATCCAAGGCTTTTTCGCAGATGGAAACAAGAAAACAGAGCCGCTCTCGGTGAAGGGCGGTTATGAAATCTGGTTTTTATCAAAATCCTTTGATTTTATGACATCGGAACTCAATGAATATGAGCAGAATAGGACGCGGGATATACAGGAGAAGCAGCGCATCGAGACAGAACTTAGCATGGCCTCCAGTATTCAGGCACATTTTTTACCAAATAGTTTTCCGCCATTTCCGAACCGCAGAGAGTTTGATATTTTCGCTTCCATGAATCCTGCCAAAGAGGTAGGCGGTGATTTCTATGATTTCTTTTTCGTTGATGACGATCACCTGGCCATGGCGGTGGCGGATGTCAGCGGGAAAGGAGTCCCTGCTGCGTTATTTATGATGATAACCAGAGCCCTGCTGAAATCTGCCGCACAGATGGGCTTCAGCCCGGCCGGTGTTCTGGAAAAGATCAATGAACAGTTGGCGGCGGACAACGAAGATAACATGTTTGTTACGGTCTGGTTTGGCATTCTGGAGATTTCCACCGGCAGTTTAACTTTTGCCGATGCCGGCCATGAGCTGATGATGCTGTACAGTGAGGGGAAATGGCAGCTTATACCTAAAAAGACAGGTCTTCCGCTTGCTGTGTTTTCCCCGCGTGTGCCGGCAGATCCTTTACATCCTGTAAAATACCGGGATCAATGTATCCAGTTGCAGCCAGGAGACATGATTTTCCAATATACTGACGGTATCACAGAAGCGACCAATATCCAGGATGAACTATTTGGAGAGGATCGGGTAGTCCAGGCGGCGGACAACTCCCCATCGTCTGATCCGCAGACGCTGGTGAATCATATCCGCAGTCAGATTGATGCTTTCGCCAGAGATGTGCCCCAATTTGACGATATGACGATGCTGTGTCTGAAATATCATGGGTCACAGCAAAGCTGAACGGCGCACCGATCCCTTCGCACAGACAATGATGACCAGGACCGCAGGCGAAGCGGCATTGGCTGTAAAGAAGTGTTTTGTAGGTGCGGCTTTGCGCGTGAAAGAGGCCGGGCTTGACGGGGTGGAGATTCACAGTGCACACGGCTATCTGCTCAATCAGTTTTATTCTCCGCTCACCAATCACCGTACAGACGAATACAGCGGACAAACACTGGATGGCAGAACCAGACTGCATGTGGAGATCCTCAAAGCTGTACGAACCGCAGCAGGCGCGGATTTCCCGATTGCGATCCGCTTCGGCGCATACGACTATATGGCCGGGGGCAGCAGAAAAGAGGAAATTCCCGAGGCAGGCTGCATCTTTGCGGAGGCAGGCGCCGATATGCTGGATATCTCCGGCGGCTTAAATGGCTTTACCGTGAAGGACAACACACAGCCCGGCTGGTTCTCGGAGCTGAGTATTCTGGCAAAGAAGAATGTTCAGATTCCTGTAATCCTCACAGGCGGAGTGAAAACCGCCGAGGAAGCGGAGAGCCTTTTGCGCGAAGACACGGCTGACCTGATCGGCGTAGGACGCGCAATGCTGCAAAATCAGGATTGGTCAGTGGAGGCACTCAGATAACAGCGGCCTCACCGTTTGCGTCGCAAAACAAAGAAAAGCACCGGGGAGGAGTGCAAAGCTCGTTTCCCCGGCGCGATCAGATTTTGTTAAAGGCGGAAATCGAAGACTGCGCCAAAGCCTAAATACAGTGCCATTTATAAAAAACTGACCCACAGCGATGCCGCAAACCGTTGGCACACCTCAAGTTGCGGGTTTTGCCCGTGTGGGTCGGCGTGTGGGTCAGGCTGTTCCGCAGGTTCCGATTTTTCCCCAAAACGCAAAAAAGAGACACGATTTCATGCAAAATCGTGTCTCTTTTGGAGCTGCTACTGGAGCTGCTACCCAGATTCGAACTGGGGACCTCATCCTTACCAAGGATGCGCTCTACCTGCTGAGCTATAGCAGCAAAGTATATGCCCCTTATAAAAGGGGCATATCTGTGGCGACCGAGAAGGGACTTGAACCCTCGACCTCCGGCGTGACAGGCCGGCGTTCTAACCGACTGAACTACCCGGCCACAGCGTCGTTATAATAGCAGACGGATTCCGATTTGTCAAGCAATTTTTCAAAATTTTCTTTTTCAATTTTTCGCCCTCGCCGTTTTTGTTTGCGAGAGCGGCATTTTTTGCGCGATTATGCCGCTCTTTGGCTTGCAAAACCCGTCTGTGAATGATATAATTTTTTATTGCTACGTGATTTCAAAGCCGCGCTTTTTCGGACGCGCGGGTGTAAATAACCCAGGGGAGAGAGAGTATGACTTTTAAGACAGCGATGCAGCGGCTGCTTGCCCTGCTGATTATAGGCGGCGCGCTGATCTTCGGCATGTCCGGCATCTATCACGAGGCGCCGTGGATCATCCCTCCGCTGTTCGGCAGCGTCAAGATCGAACTGGGCGGCGAACGCCTCTCCGTTGATACGGAGACTCTCAAAGCCAAAATCACCAAGCGGGAGATCGCCCAGCTTGCCTACTTCCCGAAGCTGAAAAGCGTGGACTTCCGCGGCAGCGACTGCTATTCGGAGCTGGCCGCCTGGGCCAAGGCGCACCCGGAGGTCAACGTCCTGTTCTCAATCCCCCTGCCGGACGGCCAGATCGTGGACAGCAACACGCAGGAGCTCGACCTGACGCGCCTGACAAGCGATCAGGTCCCCGCGCTGCTTGACGCGCTGAGCTTTATGACCGATGTGCAGCGGCTGCGCTTCGGTGAGGTCGGCGGCGCACAGTTCGGCATCCAGGACATGCAGACCATCCGGGCAGTCCTGCCGCACGCTGAGTTTCACTTCTCCGCCCTCATCGGCGGCCGTGTCTTCGACGGCGACGCGACAAGCCTTGATTTGCACGACGCCCGCCGCGAAGATGTGCAGGAGCTGGCTGTCATGCTCTCCTGCATGCCCAACCTGCAGACTGTGGAGCTCGGCAGCGAGACGGCGGGTATGATCCCCTGGGCGGATATCGCCCTGCTCAAATCCGTGCAGCCCAACGTGAAGTTCCACTACAGCTTTACGCTCTACGGCAAGGACGTCGACCTCGACACGGAGAAGCTGGACTACCGCGGCGTGAAGATCACCGACAACGGCGACGCGCTGTACTCCGTGCTCTCCTGCATGAACAACTGCACCTACCTTGACATGGACAGCACCGACGTCTCCAACGAATCCCTGGAGCGTCTGCGCGACCTCTTCCCCCAGACCAAGATCGTCTGGCGCGTCTGGTTCGGCGACTACTACAGCGTGCGTACCGACGTGGAGCGCATCCTCGCCTCCAAGCCCACGGTCGGCGGCATGATCTACGACGCCTCCGTGCTGAAATACTGTACCGACGTCAAGTATCTTGACCTCGGCCACAACTACGAGCTGGCCGATTTCAGCTTCCTCGGAGCCATGCCGAAGCTCGAAGTGCTGATCGTCGCCATGACCGCCATCACGGACATCAGCCCCCTCAGAAACTGCCCCAACCTTGAGTATCTGGAGCTCAACTCCACCAATATCAAGGACCTCAGTCCTCTCGCGAGCTGCACGAAGATCCACCACCTCAACATCGCGGGCTGCCCCAACATCACGGATATTTCCCCGCTGTACGGCATGACCGAGCTGGAACGCCTCTGGATCGGCTGCAAGACGCCCGTGCCCGCCGATCAGGTGGCACAAATGAAGTCCGTCGCGCCGGGCTGCACCATCAACACCACGACCGAGGACCCCACGGAGGAATACTGGCGCTATACCCGCTACGATCCGGAGGAGCCGAAGTATTACTGGGTCCCGCGCTACGAGCTGCTGCGCAACCAGATGGGCTACAACTATCAGGAGTACAGCTTCTACTGGCTCGACCCCTACTGCGACCTCGAAGCCCCGGAGGAATTCCGCGGAAAGTTCGGCAAAGAGGTATACGGACTATGATACTGAACAAACAGCGCTTTCCCGTTCTGCTGCTCTGCCTGACGCTGTGCCTGCTGCTCGCAGGCTGCGGGGGCGGGGGAGAGCCTGAGACCCCGGCCGTGACGGAAACGCCTGCGCCGACGGAGACGCCCGCGCCTACCCCGGAGCCGACCCCGACGCCGGAGCCGGAATTCCAAATCCTCGGCAAAACCTATCGCGCCTCCGACACCTCTGTCGACCTCGCGGGACTGCGGGACGCGGACGCGGCGGCAATCGCGGACACGCTCGGCAAAATGCCCGCGCTGCAGACCATCCGCATCGGCAGCGAGCAGGCGACGCCCCTGAGCTGGGAGAGCCTGAAGCTCCTGCACGACGCGGCCCCACAGGCCGTGATCGACTACGCCTTTACCATGTTCGACCGCAGCTTCAACCTCAGCGACGAGGTGATGGATCTCAAGTATATCCACATGGAAGACGAGGGGGCGCTGGTCGCCAAGGTCACCGCCTGTATGAGCAGACTGCGCCTGCTGGACATGGACAGCTGCCGTGTTTCCAATGAGGCCATGGCGCGCCTGCGCGACAGTCTGCCGAATACAGAAGTTGTCTGGCGCGTGAACTTCGCCCAGTACTACACCGCCCGCACGGACGTGACGCGCATCCTGGCCTCCATGCCCGGCAAAGCGGGGGAGCTTGCGCACAACAACGTGCAGAATCTCAAATACTGCACCAAGGTCAAGTACCTGGACCTCGGCCACAACAACTATCTGGACACCATTGAGTTCTGCCGCTACATGCCCGATCTCGAGGTGCTGATCGTCGGCATGACCTTCGTGGAGGACTTCTCCCCGCTGGCCAACTGCCCGAAGCTCGAGTACCTGGAGGCCATGACCACGAGGCTCCACGATCTGACGCCCCTGGCCAACTGCCACAATCTCAAGCACCTCAACATCTGCTATAACTTCGCCGTGACGGACATCTCACCGCTCTACGGCCTTGATCTCGAACGACTCTGGATCGGCATGCACGACCCTGTCTCAACGGAGCAGGTCGAGCACTTCCGATCCCTGCACCCCAACTGTATCGTCAACGACACCACGCCGGACCCCACCGAGGAGTACTGGCGCTTCAGCGAGCACGGCGACGAGATGGGCAACCCCCGCTACGATCCGCGCTATGAGCTGCTGCGTGAGCAGTTCGGCGGCTATGAGGAGGGGGCTTTCGCCTTCACCTGGAACGATCCGCTCTACGACGTAAGCTGTCCCCGCGAGGTCGTACCCGATCCGGACGTTCTCGATTTCCAGGATACGTCCCCGTTCTAAGGAGCTTTCATGTCTAAGAAAAAATTGCTTTACAGCCTTTCCCTCCTCGCGCTCTGCTCTCTCCTGACCGCCTGCGGCGTCGGGAAGAGCGGCGCGCCGGCCGCGACTGAGGAGCCAGGTCTGCCGCCGGTGGTCTTCGCCGCCGGAAGCGCTGCCGCGGACAGCGAGGAGCTGCGCCTTCCTCTCGCCGAGGGGGAGACCGCGCTGCTCGCGTCCCTGCCCGCCCTGCGCTCGGCTGATTTGAGCGGCAGCGCGAACGAGGAGGAGGTCGCCGCCTGGGCCAAGGCCCACCCGGAGATCGAATGCTTCTACACGGTGACCCTGCCGGACGGGACGGTGATCGACTCCGGCACACAGAGCTATGACATGCGCAGCCTGTCTCCCGCCGAGTGCGAGGCCTGCGCCGCAAAGCTCGCCCTGCTGCCGGATCTGAAAAACGTCCGCCTCGGGAAAGAGGGCGGCGCGCATACCTGGGAGAGTCTCGCGCGCCTGCGCGCCCTGCTGCCGGAGACCGCGTTCCGCTACGGCTTTACGCTCTACGGCAAGGACTGCGATCTCTCGGACACCTCCCTCAACTTCAGCCACATCCCCATCGATGACAACGCCGAAGCGCTGCGGAAGGTCATCCCTCTGATGACCGAGCTCAACTATGTGGACATGGACACCACGGGCATTCCCAATCCGGAGATGGAAAAGCTGCGCACGGACTTCCCGGACGTGAAATTCGTCTGGCGCGTGTGGTTCGGCGAGAACTACAGCGTGCGCACCGACGTGCAGCGCATCCTCGCGTCCAGACCGTCGGCGGGCGGCATGATCTACCCCTGGGACGCGGAGGCTCTGGCCTGCTGCCACGACGTCGTGTTCCTCGACCTGGGCCACAACCAGCAGCTGACGGATATCTCCTTCGTCGCGCAGATGCCGAAGCTGGAGACCGCCATCCTCGCCATGTGCGGCTGGTCGGACGCCACGCCCCTCACCAACTGCCCGGAGCTTGAATACCTCGAGATGTTCGGCACCGAGTGCACGGACCTTCGCCCGCTTGCAAAGCTGCATAAGCTCAAGCACCTGAACATCGCCGGCATCGTGGATATTGAGGACGTCTCTCCGCTCTTCGGCATGACCCAGCTTGAGCGCCTGTATCTGGGGAGCATGAACCGCGTCCCGAACGAGCAGGCAGAGGAGCTGCGCCGCCACCTCCCAAACTGTGAGATCGACACCCTTGTCTATGACGATCCCACCGGCGGACACTGGCGCTGGGACGGGGACGGCAACATCGTACCCCGCTACTACCTGCTGCGCATGCAGTTTGACTACTATGACGACGACGTCTTCTCCCTGACCTGGAACGACCCGCTGTACGACGGCCCAAATGCGGCTGCCCCCTCTGAATAAAAAGGAGCGAACCATGAATTTTCGCAAATTGTTTATCGCACTTGTTCTTATCCTCTGCCTTGCTCTCAACGCCTGCGGCAAGAGGGAACAGACCCCGCCGGAGCCGACGCCGATCCCGCCCGTGCATTTTGCCGCCGGCGATGTGGACGTCGCGACGGAGTCGCTGCAGATCCGCCTCGCCGCCGGGGAGGCCGCCCTGCTTGATTCTCTGCCCGCCCTGCGCGCCGTCGATCTCAGCGGCAGCGAGAACGAGGAGGAGGCCGCCAACTGGGCCATGGCCCACCCGCAGGTGAGCGCCCGCTACACCGTCACGCTCCCGAACGGGACCGTGCTGGATACCGACGCGCGCTCCGCTGATCTGAGCGCCATGTCCGTTGCCGACTGCGAGGCAGCGGCCCGCAAGCTCGCCCTGCTGCCCGGCATTGAGAGCGTCAAGCTCGGCGCCGAGGGCGGCGTGCTCACCTGGAGCGATATTTCAAGACTGCGCCAGATCCTGCCGAGGCCCGCCTTCCAATACGCCTTCAAGCTCTACGGCGTCGACTGCGACCTCTCCAACACCACCATCAACCTCTACCGCGTCCCCGTCAAGGACAACGGCAATTTTATCGACGAGGTCATGAACTACATGCCCCAGCTCACCTATGTCGACATGGACAGCTGCGGCCTGGACGTGAAGCGGCTCGAGGACATCAATCTCCGCCACCCGAGTGTCAAGGTGGTCTTCCGCGTCTTCTTCGGCGACAATTACACCGCCCGCACGGATACCGAGCGCATTCTGGCCTCCATGGCCTCGCGCGGCGGCATGCTGACCAACGACAACGTGGACGGCCTCTACTACTGCCATGACGTCAAGTATCTCGACCTTGGCCACAACACCATGCTGACGGATATCGGCTTCTGCTCACGCATGCCGAAGCTCGAGGTCGCGATCCTCTCCATGTGCAATATCCGCGACCTCACGCCGCTGGCGAGCTGCCATGAGCTTGAATATCTGGAGCTCTCCAACAGCTACGCCTCGGATCTGCGCCCGCTGTCGGGACTTGACAAGCTGCGCCATCTGAACATCGCCAGCATCGGCTACGACTTCTACGGGGACGGCGAGCGCCCCTCCCTGACGGATATTACGCCGCTCTACCCCCTGACGGGGCTGGAGCGCCTCTGGATCGGCGCGTATAACCCCGTCCCGGCCGAGCAGGTGGAGGAGTTCCACCGGCGCGCGCCCAACTGCGAGATCGACCTTACGGTCTATGACGATCCGGTGGGCGGCCGCTGGCGCTATATCGAGCTTGCAAACTACATCGACACCTATGTGGACAAGCTCCACCCGCGCTACGAAAAGCTGCGCGAGCAGTTTGAGGATTACGCCTACACGACCTATAACTTTACCTGGAACGATCCGTTGTACGTTGAGGAGTGATGAGACTAATGAGAAACTATCGGGAAGAATTTGAAAAGCGCGTGGCTTACATCCGCGCAAAGCTCGCCGAGGCCCACGCGGACGGCATCGTCTTCGGAAACTCCGGCGGCAAGGACAGCGCCCTGGTCGGCATCCTCTGCAAGGCCGCCTGCGACAACACCCTGGGCGTCATCATGCCCTGCGCCTCAACGCAGAACTACGGCCAGGATAAAGACGACGGCAACGCCCTCGCCGCTCGGTTCGGGATCGAGTGCCGCACCGTGGACCTCACCGCCGTGCGCGAGGCGGAGCTCAAGGCCCTGGAGGGCGCCGCCGCGCTCAACGATATGGCCCTGACGAACATCGCGCCCCGCCTGCGCATGACGACGCTCTACGCGATCGCGGCGGCGGAGAACCGCCTCGTCGCGGGCACCGGCAACCGCAGCGAGATCCACCTCGGCTACTTCACCAAATGGGGCGACGGGGCCAGCGACTTAAATCCCATCTCCGATCTCTGCGCGACTGAGATCTTTGAGTTCCTGCGCTATCTGAACGCCCCGGTCTCCATCGTGGAGAAGGCCCCCTCCGCCGGGCTCTACGAGGGCCAGACGGACGAGAAGGAGCTCGGCGTGAGCTATGCCGCCGTCGACGCCTATCTCCTGCGCGGCGAGGTCAACGAGCACGACAAGGCCATCATCGACCGCTATCACAGCCGCAGCGCCCACAAGCGCCGCCCCATCAGCACGTTTGAAAATCCATGAAACTGCCCCCCGCGGGACATACCCGGAAAGAATCCGGAGCGTCCCACGGGGGGTTCTTGGTGCTTTTTCTGTTATTTCATCGCATAGGTCACGGTGACATTGGCGCTGATCTCGGATTCTCCCGGCATGAAGGAGGGGGAGGCCACGGAATCCATCGCCGCGTATTGGTAAACCGCGCCCTTGTCGTAGCGGGCGGAGCTGTCCTGCCAGCCCTCCGTGACGGACACGGCCTCGCCGAGCGTCTTCCCAGCGGCCTTGGCCAGCACCTCAGCCTTCACCCGCGCGTTCTGAACTGCCTCGGCCAGGGCCCCCTGATATGCCTCGTCATAGCCGCTGCACAGGAAGGAGACCTGGTCGACGTGGTTGACGCCCGCCGCTACGCAGTCGGACAGGAGCTTTCCGACGCTCTCAATGTCCTGATCCTGGATGAGCAGTGTGGTGCAGACACTGTAGCCGATGATGCGGGAGACGCCGTCGGAGTAGTCGTACTGGGGATACAGGCTGTAGTTTGTGGTGCGGATGCTCTTTTCTTCGATGCCCCGCTCGGTCAGCACCGCGATGACCTTGTCGACAGCCTCGCTGTTTTTGCTCTGGGCAAGGTCTGCCGATGCCTCCTCGGTCGTGACCCCGAAGGCGACCGACGCCTTGTCGGGAACCAGCCGCACTGTGCCGGACGCGGAGACCGTGACCTCCGCCGGTAAAGCCGCCGGAACTTCGGGCGTCTCCGCAAACGACACCGCGCCGGAGGCGCAGAAGCCCATGAGAAGCTCAATGGCGAGAATGGCGCACACAACGGTTTTCTGAATCTGTTTCATATCGGAATCCTCCTGACTGTATCAGTCTATGTACAGAACCCTGTTTTGCGGTTCTGCCTATCAAGACGGCGGACGGCGCAAAAAGTTCCGCATGTTCTTGACAGCGCTGGACGCCGGTGATACAATGCAGACACAATCGAAAGGGGCGCTGGATATTTCCGGCTGAGACAAGGTAATCGAGCCTTGAAACCCTGGAACCTGATCCGGATAATGCCGGCGTAGGAAACAGAGCGCGGAAACCGCAGGTTCGTTTTTTGAGCCTGTGTTTTTTGTTGCTCCGCTTCCCAACAAATCTTTTGGGGAGGAATCACACATGAAGAAAAATCTCAAACTGCGCTGCCTGACCGAGGGAGCGATCTTTGTGGCCATGGCCCAGGTACTCAGCTACATCAAGCTCTTTGAGCTGCCCCAGGGCGGGGCGGTGGATCTGGCGATGCTGCCGATCTTCATCTACTGCGCGCGCTGGGGCTTCTGGCCCGGCATGCTCACAAGCTTTGTATTCGGCGTTTTGCAGCTCACCCTGGACGGGGCCTATGCCTGGGGCTGGCAGTCCATGCTGGGTGACTATCTGGTGGCCTTCACCATGCTGGGGCTTGCGGGACTTTTCAAGGGCAAAAAGGGCGGCTTCTTCATCGGCATGGTGGTCGGCGCTTTTGCGCGCTTTCTGGTGCACTATGTGGTGGGCGCTACCGTCTGGGCGGAGTATATGCCCGAGACCTTCTTCGGCATGACAATGACCAGCCCCTGGTTCTATTCCCTGCTCTATAACGGCAGCTTCATCCTCATCAACACCGCGCTGTGCCTGTTTATCGGCGCGCTGCTCTATAAGCCCATGGGCAAATACCTCCGCGGCGAGGATCTGGCGTGATTGGGAAAAACAAATATTCTTGTTGACAAATTGTAAGGTTTTCCTTTATAATAAGCACTCGGCGGCCCCTGCCGCCGGGTGCTTCTTTGCGCGTGAAAACGTCGCGTCGGGAAACACCGCAGATGTTTTGTCAACTACTTTTCCGGCTCTGAGCCGGGGATGTTGAGTATTACATGGGCCCTCTGGCCCGGAGAAAGGAGTGCACCCCATGCTGCGTACCTATCAGCCCAAGAAGCTCCAGCGCAAGAAAGAGCACGGCTTCCGCAAGAGAATGAAGACCGCGAACGGCCGCAAGGTCCTTGCCCGCCGCAGAGCGAAAGGCAGAGCCCAGCTCAGCGCCTGAGGCGCACCGTGAACAGGTCATCGAAAATCGTTTGAGGGCGGAGCGATCCGCCCTGTAGGCAATACCGCACAATTCGCCTTCGGCGCCTCCCGGAAAAAATGCGCCCTGATTTTGTCAGTTTTTCTTGAAATACACAAAGTATGTCTGCGAAAACCTGACTTCATCAGAACTCATTTTTTCTCAGGATTCGCTCTCGCCGGATTGTGCGGTCTTGCCTTAGGCGCTTGTGCGGAGGAAAACGGTGAAGGTTAGGTATACCTTAAAAAAGAACAGCGATTTCCGCCGTCTCTATGCCAAAGGCAAGAGCGCGGCAACGCCGTATCTGGTATTGTACTGCCGGAAAAACCGGCTTGACCACAATCGCGCGGGTTACACCGTGTCCACCAAGCTCGGCCACGCCGTGGTGAGAAACCGCGTGCGCCGCCGTCTGCGGGAGATCGTGCGCCTCAACGGCGCGGCCCTGAAGCCCGGCTTTGACCTCGTGCTCGTCGCGCGCAGCCGCGCGGTGGGAACGGAGTACAAAAAGCTCGAGCGGGCCTATCTCACCGCCTGTGAAAAGCTGGGCCTTCTGCGGGGGGATGCCGAATGAAAGCCATTCTGCTTGCCCTGATCCGCTTTTACCAGCGCGCCATCTCGCCTCTGCGCCAGCCCTGCTGCCGATTTACCCCGACCTGTTCCCAGTACGCCGTGGAGGCCATCGAAAAATACGGCGCCCTGAAAGGGGGCTGGATGGCCTTCCGGAGAATCTGCTGCTGCCACCCCTTCTATCACGGGCGGCGCGGCTTTTACGACCCCGTACCCTAAGCCTATCCTTATATAAAGGAGTAACCCTATGGGCGAATTAATTTGCAGGATCTTTGCCTGGCCGCTCGTCAAGATCTATGAGGCGACGGGCAACTACGGCCTGGCCATCATCGCGTTCGCGCTGCTGGTCAACCTCATCATGACGCCCTTCATGGCCAAGAGCAAGAAGAGCATGATGCGCACCTCCCGCCTCCAGCCCAAGATCCAGGAGCTGCAGCGGCGGCACGAGGGCAATCAGCAGAAGCTCAACGCCGAGATGCAGAAGCTCTATCAGGAAGAGGGCATCAACCCCATGTCCGGCTGCCTCTGGTCCCTGATTCCCTTCCCGATCCTGATCGCGCTGTACAGCGTCATCCGCAGACCCATTACCCGCATGATGTTCGCCGCGGACTCCGTGGTGGACGCACTCAAGGAGTTTATGATCGCGCAGGGCTGGTATGTCGACGCGGGCGCCCGCGCCGAGGCCTATGCCGAGATCAAGCTCGCAAACCTCGCTCACCAGCACTGGGGCGACGTGACCTCCAACCTCGCCGGGAAGATCGACGGCCTCATCGACCTCGATTTCAGCTTCCTCGGCCTGAACCTCGGCGATCAGCCGGAGTGGAACTTCTTCACCCACACTGACTGGTCCGATCCCTCTGTCTGGGGCCCGGCCCTCGGGCTCTTCCTCATCCCGTTCATTTCGGCCGGCCTGTCCTACCTGTCCATGAAGGTCAGCTCCGCCTCCAGCCCCTCCACCGGCGACGCCCAGTCCCAGGCCACCATGAAGAGCATGAACATGATGATGCCCCTGATGAGCGTCTGGATCTGCTTCATCATGCCCGCCGCCATGGGCATCTACTGGATCGCCAACTCCGTCTTCGGCATGGCGCGCGACTACTTCCTCACCAAGAAGTACACGGCGCAGCTGGAAGAGGAGGACAAAGTCCGCGCGGCCCAGCGCGCCGAGAAGGAAGCCGAGATGGAGGCCAAGCGCGCCGAGTATGAGCGCCTGAAGGCCGAGGGAAAGACCCCCCTCAACACCAACACCAGCAAGAAAAAGCTCCAGGCCAGCGAAAAGCAGAAGCAGGACGAGCGCAAGGCCGCCCTTGACCGCGCCGACCGCGCCGCCAGGCGCGAGCGCCTCGGCATCAAGGAGGCCGAGAAGCCCGCTTCTCAGGTGGGCAACCGCCGCTACGCGAGAGGCCGCGCCTACGTCCCCGACCGCTTCAGCAATCCCGAGAACGCCGAGGCCGCGACCTTGGCCGCTGCCGCCGCGTCCGAGGATGCCCCGTCCATCGACGAGGAGCTTGAGGACGTGACGAGCGCCGCCGTCGAGCAGACCGCCGCGATGGAGGAGGCCGTCGACGAGACCGCCGCCGAAACCGCAGAGACCGTCGGCGAGAGCACCGAACAAGAGTAAACAGGAGAGTCTGACAGATATGATAAAAAAACTGGAAAAATCCGCCCGCACGGTCGACGCGGCGATTGAGGAGGCCCTCAAGGAGCTGGGTCTCAGCCGTGACGACGTGTCGGTGGAGATTCTCGAGATGGGCAAGACTGGCTTTCTCGGCATCGGCGCGGTTCCCGCGCGCGTGTCCGTGAGCTATGAGGTCCCCGATCCCGTGCCTGTCAAGCCCGCGCCCCAGAAGGCGGAGAGACCCACCCCCGTGAAGGTCGAAAAGGTTCCCGTAAAGGCTGAGAAGCCCGCTCCCGTAAAGCAGGAGAAGAAGCAGCCCAAGGCCGAAAAGCCCGCGCCTGCTCCTGTCGCCGAGAAGCCCGCTGCCGCTGTCGCCGACGAGAACGCCGACTACGCCGCGATCCGCGCCTTCCTGACCGGTCTGCTTGAGCGCATGGGCGTGAGCGCCGACATGGAGATCAGTCCCCGCGACAACGGCGGCGTCAACGTCAACCTCACCGGCCCCGCCATGGGCGCGATCATCGGCCGCCGCGGCGAGACTCTGGATGCCATCCAGCACCTGACCAACTATGTCGTCAACAAGGACAGCGACAAGCACCTCCACATCTCCGTCGACGCCGAGGCCTACCGCTCCAAGCGGGAGGAGTCCCTCACCAGGCTAGCCGAGAAGATGGCGGAGAAGGCCATCAAGTACAAGCGCAGCATGGCACTGGAGCCAATGAACTCCTATGAGCGCCACGTCATCCACACCGCGCTCCAGAACTACGAGGGCGTGACCACCAACTCCACCGGCGTCGAGCCAAACCGCCGCGTCGTGGTCTCCTACATCAAGCCCGAGAAGCCCGACAACAAGCCCAAGAGCCGCGAGTGGGCATAACGTCAGAAGAAAGCAACTCCATTCCGTTTCCGCGGTTCGCGTAAGAGCCGCGAAAACTGCATATCCGTTGCTTCCTTCTTCCTTTCCGATTCAAAGCAGAGGCTTTGAATCGGTGGGGATGCGAGACGCGAAACTTGCGCTATTCTACATCCCCGGTTTCTGAGAACCGGGGATGTCTTTTTATTGAAAAGATGCCACCTGCGGCGGCATACAGTTGCTGACGCAACTGACGTCTCATACGATTTTCAACGCGCCACAAGGCGCTATAAAAAGTAGATGTTGTCTACTTTTTAATGAAAATCAGTATAAGCCGGGCATATTGATATGGACGAGGGATTACAATGAAACCTGGGACTGCCGTACAGCCTTGGGCGGTCTCACTCATCGATCCCCTCAATCTTTGTAAAAACACCGTAAATAATCAAATCCGCTCTTGCATCCTGACGGTATTTGTAGTACGATGCAAAAGCAAACATTGGCACGGAGGAATATGCAATGAATTTTGAACAGGTCAGAGACGCTCTCGCGCAGCAGTTTGAGGTTGACCCCGAAAGCATCACCCCGGACACCAACCTCATTGATGATCTCGGCGCCGACTCCCTCGATGTGGTTGAGCTGATCATGTCCCTCGAGGATATGTACGGCATCTCCATCACCGACGAGGACGCCGCCCAGCTTTACACGGTGCGGCGGATCGTTGAGTATCTGGATAAGCTGCAGTAATTCAATCTTGATCAAAAAATGGCCGCCCTCAATGGGCGGCCATTTTTTGATCATCCATATGTATGAAGCCCATGCATCAGGGTGTTGACGCCGGCAAAGGTGAAGAACACCACCGGCACCGCGATCACAAGAAACCACGCCATGGCCGTGCCTCGCTTTTTCATGCGCAGCCGCAGATGCAGATACACCGCGTAGATGATCCAGGTGATCAGGGCCCAGACCTCCTTGGGGTCCCAGGTCCAGAACGCGGACCAGGCCTGCTCGGCCCAGATCGCGCCGGAGAGGATGACCACCGTCAGAAACAGAAAGCCGAAGGCCACCATGCGGTAGCTGAAATAGTCCATCTGATCCAGGGCCTTTTTGTCCGCGCTGCCCTTCTTCACGGCGATCAGATAGCGCAGGCTGATACTGCCGGCGATGACAAAAGCTGAGTAGCTCAAAACCGCAGAGCCGATGTGTACGCCGAACCAGGCGCTGCGCAGGGCGGGCATCAGGTCCTTGATCTCCATGGGCTGGAGCGAGGCATAGACCATCACCAGCAGCGCAGCCGGCATCGCCGCAACCGAGAGCCAGTCGGTTTTCAGCCTGCCGCGCATCACGATCAGTATGAGTGCCACGCCCCAGGCAAAGGCATTGGCAAACTCAAACTGGTTTGACAGCGGCAGCCGTCTGGCCGCGATCCCGCGCCAGACGATAAACAAGCTGTGCACGGCAAAGGCTGCTAAAAACACATACCACGCGGCCTTCAGCAGCTTGTCCTTCTTAAACGCAGTCCCGGAAAACTCCAGAGCCACCGCCAGCGCATAGCTCACCAGCGCGATAAAAAACATTGTTTTCAATTAAATCCCTCTCTCTGTCCCTTGCATTTCCATCGTCGCCGAAGGCGACGCCTTAACTCCGCTCTTCACTCTCCACACTCATACGCCCGCAGCTCCTCGCCCAGCTCCACACGCATGCGCTCGGGCTTGGGCCCGGCTACAGTATAACCCGACTCGTCGACCTTGACAAGGACGGGCTCGTAGAAAAACGTGATATACAGCCCGACGATCATCAGCGTGAAGGCGGCCACCAGCAGGGCGTTCACAAGGGTTGAGACATGCTTGACGCGGATGCCGGGGTAGTCCACCGGCGCGTTAAAGGTGAAGCGAGCCCCCGTCAGCTCAAGCGTCTGCCCCGGCAGGGCGTAGAACGGCGTCCGCTCCCCGTCGGCGATGATGAGCCCTGTATAGATCGGATTCGGATAAGCCCCGGTGGTGATCGTATCGAAGGTGAGCTCCCCGTCCGGCGATACGGCATAGTCGGGGTAGAGCGTGTCGATGACCAGCCTGTTGCCCTCGTCGATCATCAGCGCGTCCCCGCGGCTGACATAGGTCACAAACTCGCTGCCGTCGAGGTCCGTGACCGTGACGGCCCCCGTCGTGCCGAAGGTCTGCTGAAACAGCTTGTACGGCCCGAAGGAGAAGGGGTGGTTCACCTTGAGCTCGGCCACTTCGCTGCGCCGCCCGTCCGGCAGCGTGACCTGTACATGGCTCTGATAGTCGAGCCGCCCGGTCTCGTCCGCGATGCGAAAGTCCGCCACATGGATCTCCGTCCCGTCCTCGAGAAAGATCGACTCTCCTGGCATGCAGTCCCGGTCGACTACCGTCGGGGTATAGAGGGCGAGCGCGCCGAACACGACCGTCAGCAATATGGACAGATGCGTGATAAAGGTTCCGTAGCGCCCGATTCCGTGCTTGCGGTAGACCGTCGCGCCGTTCACAACTTCGCTTTTGCAGTGCATGGCGTCCAGATACTCCCGCAGTTTCTCAACGCCCTCGGATGTGAGCCGGACGGTGACAGGCAGCTTCGCTGCGCGCTCTGTTTCGCCCTTTGCGGCCTTCACCACGCTGCGGATGCGCAGCAGGGAACAGAGGCTGAGATTGAGACAGAGCAGCACGAGCAGGGCGATGAAGTACCAGCTCTCGAACACGCGGTTGAGTCTGAGCAGCAGAATCACCCCATGGAAGGAGCGATAGGTCTGCGCGTACCAGGCGATCTCCCGCCCCTGGGGGATCACGGTGCCCGCCACGGAGCAGGCCGCGATCAGCCCGAGCAGCAGCAGACCGAAGCGCATGGAGCGCAGGTAGTTGAATACTTTTTTCATGGACAAGCCCCCCTAAAAACGTAGGGGTCGATCCCCAGATCGACCCGCCGACTGGCCGCAACGGAGCGGAACGGCGGGCCGATGAGGGCATCGGCCCCTACGGATTTGCCTCGCTGCCCGCCCCTTCGGGCGGGCAGCTTGTGTGTTTCGTTATGGAATCAGCGGGTCAGCGCGAGGATCTGAGAGGTTGCCTCCGCGCAGAGCTCGTCTGCCTTGTCGAGGCACTGGTAGGTCAGCGTCGGGTTATGCGCACCCTCGGCGTTCTCCACGAACACGAAGTCCCAATAGAACTGCGCGTCGCGGGCGAGGGAGCGGATGGGATCGAGCTGTTCGTCCGTGTACTTCTCGCTCGCCACGGCCTGGGCCAGCAGCTCAGTCAGGTACTCAAGACGGTAGCCGACCGTATAGGTGCGGGTCTCAACCTTGGCCTGGAGGTCATGCACTTCCTTCACAAGATCGAAGTGGCAGGCGGAGCAGGTGTTCGCAATGAGCTCGGGGTTATCCAGCGGGCTTATCAGGTTATGGCTGTGGTAAGCCTCACCGTTTGCATTGACCGCATCGGGCATGTGGCAGTCGGCACAGGTGAAGGTGCCGGCATGGGGGCTGCCCGCGCCGAGATAGGTCTCAAACTCGGGGTGCTGCACCTTGATCTGCTTGACGCCGGTGCGGGGGTTGGTCCAGTCGGCAAAGGGCTCGCCGCTCGGGAAATTGGAGCCGTCGTTGAAGAAGGCCAGCATCGTCGCGGGGTCCATGGAGGCGAGACTGTTGTGGGCGATGGTGGTCGCCTTGGTCTCGGGGTGGAAGTAATACTCGTTGTGGCACTGGCCGCAGGCGAGATCCGCGGGCGCGATGCTGTCAAAGTCGTCGCCCACCGCGTCGATCCAGTAGGTGTGCGTGATGGTGATTTCGCCGGGGGTGTTGGCGTGGCAGGTGTAGCAGCTGATGCCCTCGGTGATCTGGGACTGCACCTCGGTCCAGTCCTTCTTGTAGGCCTCGATGCCCTCCTCGTTCACCATGTGGGTGAAATCGGGAGTCTTGCAGGTCCAGCAGTTGGCCAGGGGGTGCGGACGGCCGGTGGCCTCAATGTCCTGCACGTCGTAGTAGTGGCCGCGGGCGGAGCCATAATCGATGGCGAAGCCGTAGCCCTCATACAGGCCGCGCAGCATGGGATAGACCTCGAGGTAATCGTCGATGTCGTCGCTTTCGCTCGTCATCAGCCAGGTGTTGTACTGGTCGGGGTACTGATCCTTCCAGTCGACCGCGTGCAGCAGCTTGACGCCGGTGCCGGTCTCCACCTTGTGGGCCATGGGCTTGGCGGCAATTTCCGGCGCCGCGTAGCCGTAGGTTTCGCTGCTGAGGCCGCCGCTCTGCAGGGCGAGGGCAACCGCGTCGCGGATGGCGTCGGAGGTGATGGTGGCGCCGGAGACGGCGTCGACCGTCAGGCTCTGCTTCTCAACGATCAGGCCGGGGATGGCGTCGACCGCCATGGTGCCGATGCCCTCGGTCTCGTTGTGCTCGATCACCTTGACTTCGTAAATCTTCTTGGCGTCGGCCTTGACCTCGACAGTCACGTCGCCGACCTTGCCGGGGGCGCTGGCGGTCAGTGTCTTGGCGTTGGCGCTGGCCGCGCGGGCGACGACGTCAGAGCCGACGTTGATCACCAGCAGCAGGGCCAGAAACAGACCGCAGCTCATGCCGATCAGATTCAGTCTCTTCTCACGTTTCTGCTTCTTATCCATGATGTTCTCCTGTTCTCATACATTCCTGTAAACCTCAAATGGGCGCAGGGATACATCTATATAATATTGTATTTTGTTTATTTTTGCAAGCATATTGTTGCCGAAAAACAGAGCTCTTTTTTAGCAATATAGTATAATAAAAAGAATCCGACGCCTTTCGGCGCCGGATTCAAGTAAACGATGATTAAATACGGCGAGAGCGAATGTCGAACAAATCTTTATCAGATCAAGGCACAAAAACGCAGGAATACTTTGTGTATTTCAAGTTTTTGTAACGCAGAGCTGGGGAAGATTTGCCGACAGGCGCCGAAGGCGTATTAATCAGCGTTTACTCAAGGGAAAAACCAGGATTACTTCTTCGCGACGATCTTGGCGGCGCGGCGACCGAAGGTCATGGTGCGGCCGCAGGCGAGACCGGTGAAGAGGTTGGGGTAGTTGTTGGCGAAGAAGCCGCCGGTGCAGTCGCCGGTGGCGTACAGGCCCTCGATGGGGGTGCCGTCCTCCCGGATGACCTGCATGTCGGTGTTGATGCGGCAGCCGTCAAGGGTGGTCAGATGCCAGGCACCGGTGCGGATGCCGTAGAAGGGAGCGGTGTCCACCGGGGTCATGCGGTGGGCGGGCTTGCCGTAGTCCTCGTCCACGCCCTTGGCGCAGAGGACATTGTAGCGGGCGACGGTCTTCTCCAGCTCGTCGGCGGGGATGTTCAGCTTCTCGGCGAGCTCCGCAATGGTGTCGGCCTTCTGCAGATAGCCGAGCGCCAGGTGGGAGTTCTCGCCCTCGGTCATATCCTTCCAGCACACGTCGAAGGGCCGGTTGGAAATCGCACCGTTGGGGAAGGGGAAGAGACGGCAGCAGCCGACCTCGTCAAACTGCTCGGCATACTGCTTGCAGTTGGCGTCAAAGATGTCGACGTAGGTGTGCTTGGGCTGCATGTACATAGAGTGCAGCATGAACTCGTAGGGGCCGGACTCGTTGCAGAAGCGGTCGCCGTTGAGGTTGACCTTAAGGAAGGGCTGCTCGCCGAACCAGTACCACTTGCCGTTGGTCTTGTAGCCTGCGGTCTCGGTGGGCAGGCAGGAGCAGCGGTTGAACATCATGGAGGCGTGGCAGGGATCCATCTCGGCCCCGGCCCACAGCATGGCCTTGATACCTGCGCCGTCGGACTTGGAGCCCATCGGCACGTTGATCTTCATCTTCATGGTCTGGGGCTGGAGAGCCAGCATCATGTCGCCGTTGCTGGCGTAGCCGCCGGTGGCCATGATGACGCCCTTGGAGGCGTTGATGCGGATGTAGTGGCTGTCGTCCATATCCTGGGCGATGATGCCGGTGACCTTGCCGTCCGCGTCCTGCTCGAGCTTGACAAGGCTGGTCTTGCAGCGGATCTCACCGCCGCGGCTGGTCACAAACTCTGTCATGTCGGAGTTGAGATCGACGTCGGCGGGCTTGTCCTCGGTGGGATGGGGGCTGTGGCCGGTGGCGTAGGCCTTGGTGTGATCGGGGTGCTCCAGGTTGCCGACGCCGCCCTCAAACTGCATGAACCAGTGGCCCGTGCCCTCAAGAATATCGGTCAGCCAGTCAACCAGCTCGCCGGAGTTGTCCTCCCAGACTTTGATCAGATCGGAGTCGGCGTAGCCGCTGGCGTAGCGGACGATCTCGAGCATAGCTTCGGTCTTGTCGATCTTGAACTCGGGGAACTCCTCAAAGCTCGCAAGCTGGAGCTTGGAGTCGATGGCGCCGATGTCTTCCTTGATCTTGGTGGGGGTCTCGGCCTTCTCAACGACCAGAACCTTCGCGCCCTCCTCGGCGGCGGTCATCGCGGCGATCCAGCCGCCCGTGCCGCAGCCGACGACCAGAACCTCGGTGTCCACGGTCTCGGTGATGTCGCTCTCGGCGACCTCGGGAGCCTGGCCCAGCCAGTCGGAGACAACGGGGGCGGCCTCCTGGACAACGACGGCCTTGCCGCTGGCCTGGGAGATGCAGTCCGCGACGGCCTTCTTGACCGCGTCGGTGGTGACGGTCGCGCCGGAGACGGCGTCGATGTCGGGGCTCTGGGCCTCAAGAACGGCCTTCTCGAGAAGAGGGCCGGCCTTGCCGCCGATGTCGGGGGTCTCGCCGGAGGAATCGATCACAACACTGAGGATCTCAGTCTCGCTGAACTCCATGGTGACCTTGACGTCGCTCGCGATGCCCTTGGCGGAAGCGGTGTAAGTGCCGGGGGTGTAGAGGGCCTTCGCGTCGTCGGCAAAGGCGGTGACGCCTGCGACGGAGCTGAGCGCGACAGCCGCGGAACCGGCCAGAGCGCCCTTCAGAAAATCTCTGCGGGAAATGTTCTTGCCCATAGGAATCTCCTTCTTTCATTCAAAAATTGATGTTTATCGCACCTGACTCAACTATTATACAGGATTGCAGACGAGCCGTCAATTGCCGTTTTTATCCACGCCCGTCTTTTTTGACAGCGTGCCGCGCAGCAACAGGAAGGCCCCCGCATAGAACATCGGCATGTTGTACAGCGTATAGCGCGCCTGACAGAAGATCGTGAGCGACACCAGCGCCACGTTCCCGAGGATGGACAGCAGCGTCAGCGCGCCGAAGGCCGCCTCCCCCTCGCGCTTTCTGCGGATATTCAGGACGAGCAGCAAAATAAATACTGCGTACAGTCCGAGCGCCGGCAGCGTGAACAGGCGGCGCTGGGCCAGCACGGTCGAGACCAGGCCCACAAGGAAGCTGTCGCACACCACACCGACCAGCCGTCCCGCGCTCACCGGCAGAAGCGCCGCGTTGATCGCGGTGTAAACCCGATCCTTCTCCAGCGCCATCGCGAGCTCATCGCCCCCGAAGCGCTCTTCCGCCCTCGCCTCAATGGTGTCGCGCAGGCAGAGGAATTGAATCCCGTCATAGACGTTCATAAAGTAGAGCGAGCGGCCGAACCAGTCCGTTGGTGCATAGCGCTGCCGGTACTGTTTCTCGTCTGCGGCGTCAAGAACCTCCAGAAACAGCGCCCGCGTGTCCTCGTCGGGAAACAGCGCCGCGTCCTCCTCCTCGGCGGTGTAGAGCAGCATCGTGGAGATAAAGCGCATGTCGCCCGTGTGGCGCAGGGCCTCGCCGCGCAGGGCATAGTTATAGCCACGGTCAAGCAAGGCATTCGTAATCAGCACTGCCGCGGCCAGCAGCACGGACATAAGCGCCGTTTTCCGGAAGCGCCGCGTCCGCACGCCGCGCCAGAGCCCTGCGAGGACGAGCAGCGGCAGCGTAATGACCATCTGCTTGCGCGTCGAGTAGAGCAGCAGGGCGAGGAGCAGCGCCCCCAGCAGCTCACGCCGTCTGCCTCCCAGCGCCCAGCACAGCAGGACGATAAAAAAGACCGTGAACAGGGGAAAGGCCAGGCTCTCCGACAGGATGGAGGTGCTGTACATGGCGTGACGGTTGGCAAAGAAGCGGCACATCAGCGAGGGCAGCAGCGTGCACAGAGCGATCACCGCGCTCTCAAAACGGCGCAGCTCGAACAGCGCCGCGCAGCGCCGCGCAAAGAACCAGCCCGCCCAGGCGGCGAACATGCTCTGACCGAGCATCGCGGCGGTCAGCCACGCGCCCTCCCCAAATCTGCCAAAGCAGAGCCGGAACAGGGCCAGGTACAGGGCGTAGACCGGCTCCCGCCCGACCTCCATGCCGATATAGCTCTCAGAGTCGGGATAGAGCCCATGGCCGTCCAGCAGGGCAAAGCCCAGATAAAACACAAGCAGCCCCAGACCGAGCGCCGTCCAAAAGCCTTTGTCTCCATGTCGTTTCTCCATTGTCTTACTCCCCAACGTGATTGTTTAAGACATTATATCATGTCTCAAAGGGCTCTTTCAAGGCGATTGTGATTGAAGAGCGGGGAAAGCTGTGGTATACTGAAAAAAACAATATGAATAACGGGAGGCCGCCATGGATACGATCGCCGTCCTGATCCCCTGCTACAACGAAGCCGTCACCATTGAAAAAGTCGTCACGGATTTCCGAAAAGCGCTGCCGGAGGCCGTGATCTACGTCTATGACAACAACTCAAAGGACGACACCGCCGCCATCGCCGCGCGCGCCGGGGCCGTCGTCCGGCATGAATACCAGCAGGGGAAGGGCAATGTCATCCGCCGCATGTTCCGCGAGATCGACGCCCGCTGCTACCTCATGGTGGACGGGGATGACACTTATCCCGCCGACTTTGCCCGCCGGATGGTCGAGCCGGTGCTGAACCACCAGGCCGACATGGTGGTGGGGGACAGGCTTTCCGCCACCTATTTTACCGAGAACAAGCGCCCCTTCCACAACTTCGGCAACCGTCTGGTGCGCTGGAGCATCAACGCCCTCTTCAAAAGCGGCATCCGGGACATTATGACCGGCTACCGCGCCTTCAGCTACGCCTTTGTCAAGAGCTTTCCGGTGCTCTCCCGCGGCTTTGAGATCGAGACGGAGATGAGCCTGCACGCCATCGACAAGAACATGCAGATCGAAAACGTGGTCATCCAGTACCGCGACCGCCCGGAGGGGAGCGAGTCAAAGCTCAACACCTACTCCGACGGCTTCAAGGTCCTGCGCACCATCGCAAGACTCTTCCGCACCTACAAGCCCTTTGCGTACTTTGGGATACTCGGATTGTTTCTCGGCGTGATCGCGGCGATCCTCTTTATCCCGGTGCTGATCGAGTATTTCCAAACCGGCCTGGTCGCCCGCTTCCCGACCCTGATCGTCAGCGGCTTCATCACCATCGCCATGATCCAGAGCATCTTTTCTGGTCTGATTTTACAGACCATGCTCCACAAGAACCGCCAGGACTTCGAGCTTGCCCTCATCCGTCTGCGCGAGCGCTACGATATGCTGACAAAATAGCAGAATATAAAGAAATCAGCCTTGAAGAATCGTCTCTTCGAGGCTGATTTTCATGTTTTTCTTTATTCCGCTTCCGCCGCGGCGGTCTTCCGCGCCCTGCCGACCATGCGGCTGAGCGCGATGCTCAGCTCATAGAGCCCCAGCATCGGGATGGCGACCATGATCTGTGACACGATGTCCGGCGGGGTGATGATGGCGGCCAGCACGAAAATAAGCACCACCATGACCTTGCGGCCCTTGACCAGCCATTCCGCCTTCACAAGGCCGAGCCCCGTCAGCAGCACCGACACCACCGGCAGCTCAAACACCAGGCCAAAGATGACAAACACCGTCAGCAGAAAGCTGACATAGGACTGGATGCTGATGGAGGCGGCGACGTCCACCTGACCCGTGAACTGAATCAGAAAGCGCAGCATGAAGGGCAGGCTGATGAAGTAGGCGAAGGCCACGCCCGCGAGAAAGCACAGGCCGCCCGCAATCAGCGCGCCGGAGATATACACCCGCTCCTTGGAGCTCAGACCGGGACTGCAAAAGGCGTAGACCTGATAGGCCAGCACCGGAAAGCAGACCACCAGCGCGCCGATCAGCGCCACGTTCATGTACACCAGGAACAGCTCCTGCGGCGCAATGTAGACATAGACGTAGTCGTACTTCTCGCCCATGTCCGTCAGCGCGGTGACGATCTGGGGCGCAAAGCTCAGGCACAGGGCGAACATGGCCACCAGCAGGATCACGCAGATCAGGATGCGGTTGCGCAGCTCCTTGAGGTGGCCCGACAGGCTCATGCTCCCGTCGGGATTGGGCGCGCTTTTCTTATCCTTCGTCTTCATCGGAAGCGGCGTCCTTCTCGGCCTTCTTAGCCTTGGGGGCCTTCTTGCCCTCGGCGACCTCTTCGGCCTCAGCCTCTTCCATGCCGTCCTTGAAGCTCTTGACGCTCTTGCCGAACATCTTGGTCAGCTTGGGGATCTGGGTGGGCCCGAAAATGATGATGACGACGACCAGAATGATAATGAGCTCCTGCATACCGATTTTCATGCGGATTCTCCTCCCTTGTTATCGCTTGATTCCGCCCCGGTTTCCGGTGCGGGCGCGGGTTCGGATACGGGTGCTGCCTCCTCGGCAGCGGGGCTTGCCTCTTCCGCGGGGGTGTTTTCCTCCACAGACGCGACAGACTTTTTCTCTGTGGGTTTGGTTTTGCCGATGTTCTTGAGCTCCTTTTCCACGCCGGTCAGCTCGCTCTTGAGATCCTTGGTGATGCCCTCCAGCGGCTCCATCGCCTCGCGCAGAGGTTTCTGCGCCTCCTCCAGCGGGTCAATGACGCTCTCGCGGATCTCCTTGGTCACGCCCGAGGAGGCCTTGCGAAACTCCTTGAGCGCGGCGCCGAATTTGCGGGCGTACTGCGGCAGCTTGTCCGGGCCGATCACCAGTAAAGCCACGATAAAGATGACCACCAATTCCATGGCGCCGATCTTCATACAGGGCCCTCCTTTCCGACAGAAGGGGCTAAAGCGCCCCCGGATTCAACAGTAGAATAATACATGTTTTTGAGGTATCTGTCAAGGAGCCAGAAATGATTGTCAGAGGTAAGCGCCAAATAAAAATCAACCTATTGAAAAGGTAATCTCGGTATACTATAATAGTATCGTCAGGTATTATGAATACAATCGACATCATTATGAAAAGGGGGCAACAGATATGTACAACAAAAAAACCTGCGGCTTGACTGCGCTTTTCCTGCTGCTGACGTTCCTGCTCGCGCTCTTTGGCGGCTCCGCCTTCGCCGAGGAGACTGCCCCGCTGGCCGAACTGCATCTGGAGAAAAACGGGCTGCCGCTGAACCTCAGATTGCTGAAGATGGAAATCGAGGACGGCAAGCTTGTGCTCTCCGTCTCCATCGACGGGATCACCGAATGGAAGGATGAGGATCCTCCTTCTCTGATCATAACCTACGGGGACTCCGGCATGGAGCTCAAGACCAAGCTCTTCACGAATGAAACCGTCAAATCTCTGCCGGCCGGGGCCAAGAATTATAAGATGACAACAAAATTCCCCAGCGACGGAGACGCACTCCCGGATCAGCTCCTCATCGACATTGGTGAAAAGGACCCGCTGCCCTTCTGGCTGAGCGAGGATGCCGTGCTGGACGCAGCAGTTGAGACAGCGGTCAAGGCTGCGGACGCGATCGTGTCAGAAGAGGACACAGGCGCGCAGGTCGCCATCGACGAGGCACAAAAGCTCTTTGACGCGGGCGAGTATTATAAGGCTGCGTTGGCGATCCTTGACTGCCAGGCCGAGTACCCCAACAGCGACGCGTCCCAGAAGGGCGACGAGATGATGGCGCAGATCAAAACCGCGCTCAAGGACAAGGAACCGAAAACGGGTGAGATTGAAAGAAACTTCCCCTTCTACGGCAAAAACTGCGTGAGGGCGACCGCTGAGAGCGGGCCGTTTGAGATGATCATCACCGATGTGGAGAACGAAAACCTGAACACCCGCTTCTATGTGCGCCAGGGCGATACCTCCGAGGTCTATCTCCCGGCCTCAAGCTACCACGTCCTGCTCAAGCAAGGCGATATCTGGTTTGGCGACGAGATCGGCTTCGGCGAGCTGTGCGAAAGCTATGATTTCGGTGACGACACGCTGGATCTGGTATCGCGCGTCAAGGGCAACACTATGAACTGGCAGGAATGGTGCCCGACCTTCTGATGCTGTCCTCTGTCCCGAAGAAAAACCGCGGTTCCCGGCAAACGTGCCGGGAACCGCGATGTTTTTCTTAAGGCGACACCGAACAATCCGCCTGCGGCATCTCCTGGAAAATTTGTGCCCTGATTTCGTCACTTTTTCTTGAGGTACACAAAGTACATCTGCGAAAAAGTGCCTTTATCAG
>ONPN01000033.1 GCA_900319695.1 uncultured Eubacteriales bacterium | reverse complement strand
TCCTCGCCGCTCACGCGGCAACCGGATTTCATGCACATGTAAATCCCCATGAATCAGCTTTTATTCATCGTGGTGCGGCATTACCGCATGGGGATTTACTTTGTGTACCTCAAGAAAAAGTGGCGAAATCAGGGCGCAAATTTTCCGGAAGATGCCGAAGGCGGATTGTGCGGTGTTGCCTTAAGCAAGCGCTGATTATGTGCCGAGGGAGGATTCGCCATGTTTGTCTATGCCGATAACGCCGCCACCACCTGTGTGAGCAGGGCCGCTCTGGACGCCATGCTGCCCCTTCTGACGGAGGACTGGGGCAACCCATCAAGCCTCTATGCCTTTGGACAGAAGGCGCGGGAATCGCTGGAAGAATCGCGCAAAACCGTAGCGCGGCTCCTGGGGGCAAAGAGTCCGAAGGAGATCTATTTCACCTCCTGCGGCACCGAGAGCGACAACCAGGCTCTCGTCTCCTGCGCGCGAGCCGGGGCGAGAAAGGGCAAAAAGCACCTGATCTCCACCCGCTTTGAGCACCACGCCGTCCTGCACACGCTCAAAGCCCTGGAAAAGGAGGGCTTTGAAGTGACGCTGCTGGACGTACACGAAGACGGCGTCGTGCGCACGGAGGACATTGAACGTGCGCTGCGCCCGGATACCTGCTGTGTGTCCGTCATGTTCGCCAACAACGAGGTGGGTACGCTCCAGCCCGTCGCGGAGATCGGCGCTCTCTGCCGTGGGAGGGGTATCCCCTTCCACTGTGACGCCGTACAGGCGGTCGGCCACGTCCCGGTCGATGTGGAGGCGATGAATATCGACCTGCTCAGTCTCTCCGGCCACAAGTTCCACGCCCCCAAGGGCGTCGGTGTGCTGTACTGCCGGAAAAACATCCCGCTCTACTCCTTCCTGGAAGGCGGCGCGCAGGAGCGCGGCAAGAGAGCGGGGACCGAGAACGTCGCGGGCGCGGCGGCGCTGGCGGCAGCGCTGGAAGAGAGCTGCGCCCACATGGAGGAAAACGCCGAAAAAGTCATCGCCATGCGCGGCCGTCTCATTGAAGGGCTGGGGAAAATCCCCCACAGCCGTCTCAACGGCAGCCTGACAAGCCGCGTCCCCGGCACGGTGAACATCTGCTTTGAGGGCGTGGAAGGCGAAACCCTGCTTTTATATCTGGATCGGGAGGGGATCTGCGCCTCCTCCGGCAGTGCCTGCGCCTCCGGCTCCCTGGACCCCAGCCACGTGCTGTTGAGTCTCGGCGTCCCGCACGAGCTGGCCCGCGGCTCACTGCGCCTGTCGGTGGGCGAATACAATAGCATGGAGGAGATCGACCACATCCTCGAAGTCGTACCGAGAGCCGTCCATGAGCTGCGTTCCCTCTCCCCCCTCTGGGCCGAGCTGGAGTCCGGCCGCAGACCGCATCTGTGCTGAGCGCTCTTGAATTTGCCTCTGTTTGTGATACAATAATACAAATTATTCCATTCAAGGAAGGAGGTCGAACCCCATCGAGCTGTCGGAACTCAAGCTCATCTGCGCGAGCAACCTGATCCGCCTGCGAAGCGCCGCCGGGATGACGCAGGCCGAGCTCGGCGCAAAGCTGAACTACTCGGACAAGTCCATCTCCAAATGGGAACGGGGCGAGGCCATCCCCGACGCCTGGGTCCTCACCCGTCTGGCGGAGATCTTCGGCGTGACCGTGGACTACATTCTCTCCTCTCACGACGCCTGGGTCCCTCCCGAACAGGAGGAGGATGAGGGGCCGCAGTACAGCCGGGAGATGATCTACGCGGTGGCTATCGTCGGCGTGTGGACCATGGCGCTGACCGGCTTTGTGGTGCTGTGGTGGCTGGGACACTTTCTGTGGCAGGCCTTCTTTGTGGCGCTGACCGCGTCGACCCTGGTCTATCTCGGGCTGAGCCTGTACTTTCACAGATTAAAGCATTTGCAGTACATGCTGGCCGCCCTGGTGCTGAGCGTGTTTATCCTGATCTATGTGCTGACCCTGCCCTTCGGCAACAACTGGCAGCTCTTCCTGATCGCCGTCCCGGCGGAGGCGCTGGTCTTCCTGGGGTGCAACATCCGAAAAAAGCCCAGGCGGCAAAAGCCCGCAAAGCCTTGATACAGGCCGACTCTACGAATTGTAGAGTCGGCTTTCCGATTTCGTAGAGTACGTTTTGCTTGCCTGTCGGCGCTTTTTCGGGTACAATAGGCCCATCATCTGGAAAGGAAACACCGCTATGGCTGATTATATTCTGAGCGGCTGCTCCGCCGCCGACCTGAGCAAGGAGCACTTTGAGCGCATCGGCGTCCGCTATATCTGCTTCCACTATATGATGGACGATGTGCTCTACCCCGACGATCTGGGGCAGACCTTGTCCGCCGACGAGTTCTACGCCCGCATGGCAAAGGGCGCTGTGACCAAAACCTCCCAGATCAACATCTCGGAGTATGTGGACTATTTCAGCGCCATGTGTGAAGAGGGCAAGGACATTGTGCACGTCACCCTCTCCTCCGGCATCTCCGGCACCTACAACTCCGCCTCCAACGCGGCCCTCATCGTCATGGAGCGCTTCCCGGAGCGGGAGATCTACGTCATCGACTCTCTCGGCGCTTCCTCCGGCTACGGACTGATTCTGGACACCGCCGCCGCCATGCGCGACAGCGGACTCAGCGCCAAAGAACTGGCCGATTGGATCACGGAAAACCGGCTCAAGCTGCACCACTGGTTTTTCTCCACCGACCTGTCCAGCTATGTCCGCGGCGGGCGCATCTCCAAGACCGCGGCCTTCTTCGGCGGCGTGTTTGAGATCTGCCCCCTGCTGAACATGGACAATCTCGGCCGACTCATCCCGCGCAAGAAGGTCCGTACGAAGAAGAACGTCATCAAGGAAATCGTGCAGCGCATGGTTGAAAACGCCGACAAAGGCCTTGATTACGACGGGAAATGCTTCATCTCCATGTCCGCCTGCCGGGCGGACGCCGAGGAGGTGGCGAGGCTTGTGGAGGCCAGGTTCCCGAAGCTCAACGGGAAGGTGCTCATCAACAACATCGGCGGTCTGATCGGCTCCCATACCGGCCCCGGCACCGTGGCCCTCTTCTTCTGGGGCGGCGAGCGCGTCGACTGATACCACTCAAATTTGCCAAAAACATGCGAAGAATCCGCAGATTCTCCGCATGTTTTTTACGTTTATATGCCTCGGAAGGTGAAACTGAGGTGCAAGTCTTCTCCGGCTGGCAGAAGGTATTCGGGATGGGTGCGCGCGCCCCAGCTGTCGTCCCCGCCGACGCCCATCTGCATGAGTCCTATGCGGGCGATCGTCTTTGTGACCGGCGGCAGCTCATGCGCATGGAGGGCATTTTCCAGCTCATGCGGCGTCCAGGGCAGGACATTCACGGACAGCTCGTCCCCGGAAAACTCGACGCCCCGGCCCCTTTCGTCGGTGACGCGGAGCCAGCGCACGCCGATATGATTGCCGCTCTCCTGGGGTCTGAGGTAGCGGGCGAGCTGATCCTTGACAGCGCCCTCCCAGACGCCGAGCTTCCCGCCGCGCTGGCGGTCGACGTAGGTCTCCTCCGGGCCGAGGCCGTACCACTGTAATCGGTCAAGTTCCGCCGGAAGTCGAAAGAGCATGGAAAACTCCGGCATATCCGAAAGTCCCTCCACGGCCTTATAGTCCAGCTCTGTCTTGACCCGGCCGTCCCCGAAGACCTCATAGCTCATGGTGCAGGCGGCCTCCGGCGAGGTGGGCAGCTTGCATCGGTAGCTCACGCGGATACTGTGCTCACGCGGTTCGATCGCGGGCACGTTCTCTGCCGCGGCATAGAGGCTTGCCAGCTTCCATTGGGCATAGCGCTGCGGCATGGCGTTTCCGCGGTCGTTGTCGGTCGGGGCGCGCCAGAAGTTCGGCATGGGGGCCTGTTCGATCAGCTCCCGCCCGGCATAGACATAGGACGTCAGGCCGGGGCGCAGTGAGGAGAAGAGGACGGAGAAGCCCTCGCCCCGGACGCCGAGGTTGAAGGTTCCCTGCGTGATCTCCAGCGGGAGGGTACAGGCGGGCTCTGTTTTTTCTCTCGGCAGGACAGTCTGCCCAAAGGCGATCTCGTGGCCTGCTTCTGCCCAGGATGTGTCCTCACGGAGTGCGAAGGAAACGATGACGCTGAGCTCATCCCCCGGCGCGGTCTCACGCAGCGCGGCGATCTCCCGCTTCAAAGGCTCCGGGAAGGGGCAGGTCGCCTCGCCGAGCGGCGGGACGGCGACGGAGAGGGGCAGACGCTGCCGCTCCCGACCCTCGCTCAAAAGGATGATGGAGGCGGCAAAGCGGTCGGTGTTGGTAAAGAGGAAGCGGTTTTTGACGGTAAAAGAATCCGCGCCGAAGCTGACAGAGATATTCTGATAGTCGCATTTGACCTCCTGCAGCTTGGGCGAGGGCGCGTGATCGCCGCCGTAAACCAGGCCGTTGCCGCTGAACTCCCAGTCGGTGGGGCGGTCGCCGAAGTCTCCGCCGTAAGCCTGGAAGCGCTGACCGGCGCCGTTCTGCCAATCGAGGGACTGATCGGCCCAGTCCCAGAGAAAGCCGCCCTGATAACGGGGTTCGCGCTCGGCAAGCTCTGTGTACTTGTGCAGCGCGCCGCAGGAGTTGCCCATGGCGTGGCTGTATTCACAGCAAATGAAGGGCTTGCCCGGGTTGTCATGCAGCCAGGCTTCTATCTGTGCGGCCGGGGTATACATCTGGCTCTCCATGTCGCTGATGTCGGGCCAGCTCCGGTCATGGAAGACGCCCTCGTAGTGGACAAGGCGGTGCTGGTCCAGCTTCCGGAAACGGCGGCTCATCGCATCGATCACCGGGCCGCCCCAGGACTCGTTGCCGCAGGACCAGATCAGCACGCAGGGGTGGTTCTTGTCCCGCTGATAGATAGACTCCACACGGTCGAGAAGCAGGGGCTCGTACTCCCGGTGCGTGCCGGGTAGGATATCGCACGCGAAAGCAGGGTTATAGGCGGCGAGCTGCCAGGTGCCGTGGGTCTCCATATTTGTCTCGTCGATCACATACAGGCCGTAAAAATCGCAGAGCGCATAGAGGGTGCTGTCGTTCGGGTAGTGGCTGGTGCGGACGGCGTTGATGTTGTGCCGCTTCATGAGGCGGATGTCCCGCTCCAGCTCCTCCCGATCCGGGACCCTGCCCGTGCGGGAGTTGAAGTCGTGGCGGTTCACGCCCTTGAAGACGATGCGTCTGCCGTTTAAGAGCATGAGGCCGTCCTTGAGCTCGAAGCGCCGGAAGCCGACGTTCTGGGCCATGATCTCGGTGAGCGCGCCGGTCTCATCCAGCACCTCAAGAGTCAAGCGGTAGAGCGCCGGGTCCTCGGCGCTCCACAGGGCCGGGGCGCTGACCGAAAGCTCCGCGGAGGCGGCGCCGCCGGTGATCGGGGTCTCGATCACAGCCAGCTCCGCGCCCTCATATTCGAGGCGGAGGCGCAGCGTCCCCTCCCCTTTTGTTCGGGCGCTGACAGAGACGAGCCCGTCCCGGAAGTCGTCTGACAGAGTGGGTACCACGGAGAGGTCGAGGACGGCGGTCTTCGGCACGGCGTAGAGAAAAACGCTGCGAAAAATGCCGGAGAAGCGGAAGAAGTCCTGATCCTCAAACCAGCTCCCCGGCGTCCACTTGAAGACGCGCACCGAGAGGGTGTTCTCCCCGTCGCGCAGAGCTTCGGTGAGAGGGAAGTCCGCGGGAGAAAAGCTGTCCTCACTGTAGCCGAGATACACGCCGTTGAGCCAGACGGCAAAGCCGCTCTCCACCCCCTGGAAGGAGATGTTGACCTCCCCGCCGCGCATGGTCTCCGGCAGGGTGAAGGTCGTCACATAGTCCGCCACAGGGTTGAAGCGTGTCGGCACATCGCCGGGGCGCAGAGCCTCGCGGCCGTCCCAGGGGTACTGATAGTTGACGTACTGGGGCCGGTCCCAGCCCTCAAGCTGGATGTGGGCCGGGACACGGATGGTATCCCAGTCTGTGCCGTCCACATCTGGGAAGTCCGCGGGCGCGTCTTTGGGGCTCTCGGCATAGTGAAAGCGCCACACGCCGTCAAGGGGCAGGCGCAGGGAGCTCTCCCCCGCCGCAAGTTCTTCGGCGGTGCGGAATGCGATATGATCGGAATGGGCGGGCAGCCGCCCCTCCGCGAAAACGGCCGGATCGCGCACGACCCGGTCAAAGCTGAAATCCGTCATGTCTTCCTCCTGACAAAACGCCGCAGGGGTCGATCCCCGGATCAGCCCGCCAAACATTGCGCAAAGGCGTTGATCGGCGGGCCGATGAGGGCATCGGCCCCTACGGCGCAGCTTTTTTGATTGTTCAGGCCTTGGGGGTGCCGTCGGCGTTGAAGAGGGGCAGCGGCGCGAGGAAGATGATGTCGTCGCGCTTGGCGGCGTCGCCCTCGGCCAAAGGCGCCATGCGGCCCGCAACGATACCGCCGGCTCTGGTGACCAGCTCCTCCATGGCATGGAGGGACTCGCCGGTGGAGATCACGTCATCGACGATGAGCATGCGCTTGCCCTTGATGAAGGCGGCGTCCTCGGCGTCAAGGACCAGGCGCTGCACGCCCATGGTGGTGATGGAGCGCACATTGACCTCAAAGGTGCCCTGCATGTAGGCCTTGGCACCCTTGCGGGCGACAAAGTAGCGCTCTGCCTTGCTCTGGCGCGCCATCTCGTAGGCCAGCGGGATAGCCTTGGCCTCGGGCGCGATGATGTAATCGTACTCAGGGGCGCGCTTGAGAAGCTCCGCCGCGCAGTGCTCGGTGAGCTCCACGTCGCCGAACATGACGAAGGCGCCGATGCACAGATCGTCCGTCAGCTTGCACAGGGGCAGGTCGCGCTTGAGACCGGCAATATTCATTTCGTAGGTCATTGGATAATCCTCCCGAATTGTTTTTTTACGGGGCTATTGTACCTTATTTCAGCAAAAAATCAAGAGGGAAGCGCCAGAACGTCGGGGAGTTCAGAGGGGCTTTCCCCTCTGATTTTTCCCGTCGCAACGGGAAAAAGAATTCAAATCCGTTTTTGACGGGGCTTTGCCTCGGCAAAAACACCCTAAGCCGAGCCATGCGAGGCCTCGCGCCGACCAAAGCGGGCCTTTGCCCGCTGCGATAAGCGCGAGTGTCTCCTCGTTTCACCATAATGCCCTCAAGGCATTTTGGTGAAACGACCAAAAACAAAGATCCGTGCGGCGAACCGCACGGACCTTCGTTTGGGAGAAAAGAGAGGATTTATAGGAGAAAGAAAAGTAGCAATGTTATCTGCCGCGTCAGGATGGGGTCTCCTCGTCAAAGGTGAGGGTGACGGTGCGGCTCGCGTCAGCGCGGTAGAGCTCGATCTCGACCGTCTCACCGGCGGCGTGGCGCTTGATGGCGGAGCGCAGATCGTCATAGCTTCTGATCGCCTCGCCGTCAAGTTTGGTGATGATGTCGCCCACCTCGATACCGGCCTTGGCGGCGCAGCCGTTTCGCTCAACGCTGTCGACGTAAGCGCCGACGGGCCAGCCGTAGTACTGGGCGTACATGTCGTTATACTTATTATTGACCGTGACGCCGAGCCAGGCCTTGCCGGTGACGTAGCCGCTGGTGACCAGATCCTTCGCGATTCTGGTGGCGTCGTTAACGGGGATAGCAAAGCCGATGCCCTCCACGCCGTAGCTTGCGGGCTTGGCGGTGGCGATGCCCACGACCTCGCCCCTGGCATTGTACACAGGGCCGCCGGAGTTGCCGGAGTTGATGGCCGCGTCAAACTGGAACATGGCGATGGCCCCGCCGTTGCGGTCGGTGACGATGCGGCGGTCCTTGGCGCTGACATGGCCGGTGGTCATGGAGAAGTCCAGCTCGCCCAGGGGGTTGCCGACGGCATAGACCACGTCGCCCACGCGCATGGCGTCGCTGTTGCCGAGGGTGACGGCGTTCAGCCCGTCCGCCTCGATCTTGAGCACGGCCACATCGTTGTCGGGCTCGACGCCGACGATCTCCGCTTTGTAGCGCGTACCGTCGTAGACGATCACGTTCACGCTCAGGCCGGTCTTGTAGGCGTCCTCAATGACATGGTAGTTGGTCATGATGTAGCCGTTGGCCGTGATGATGAAGCCGGAGCCGCTGACGGCGGCGGAGGAGCGCATGCCGAAGAAGTTGGTATAGGTGACCTCGGTACTGACGCCGACGACCTGCTCACACGCCATGTCGTAGAGATCACCGGGGGCGAGGGTGCCGCCGCTGTAGGCGGTGCTCGCCGCGGGGACGCTGCCCTGGGTGCTCTGCTTGAGAAGGTTTTCCTTCTCGATTTTGGTGACGTTCTGCTCGATGGCGTCGAAGCGCCGGTTCATATAGCCGGTCATAATCGCGCCGCCGCCGAGACCGCCCAGAAGGGCACAGATCAGGCAGCAGGCGATGACCGCGCCAAGACTCACGCCTCTGCGGGGCCGCTCTCCGCGGGACTCCCGCGCCGTTCTCTCGGGCGGGACATAGTAGCGCGGGGGCGTGGTGCTCTGATCCGCGCGGACGTAATGCGCGTCGGAATAGATGCGCTGGGTATAGCCGTTTTTATAGTGATATTCGCCGTTGACTCTGTCGGTTTGTTCGCCCGGGCGGGCGTCGTTCACCGGTCTGGATTCTTCCGGATCGAACATTTTTAAAACCTTCTTGCTGATGATATTGCTTTGTCTCTATGCTGCTTTTGTCTACGTCGTTACTATAGGCGAAATTTATGACAGGAGCATGAACAAAAGAACAAGAGTTTTTAAACGTTCAGGGAAGGTGTTTCATCTTTGAAGCCCGTAGGGGTCGATCCCCGGATCGACCCGTCAGGCAGCGTACATGGGCGCACACTCGGCGGGCCGATGAGGGCATCGGCCCCTACAGGAATCCGGGATATTGTTTTATTTCTCCAGCGCCTCGGCGGGGACCGGGGTGAGGTCCAGATTCTCCTCAAGCCAGCGGATCGTATGCCCGGAGCGCATGAGCACTTTAAGACTGATGGAACTGCGCGTGAGCGAGCTGTAGCCGTAGTCCGGCGCCGCGCCCGGGCGCCTCCCGTCGGCAGTCTCCTCCCGGCGAAGCGTCAGTCTCAGATTCACGTTGCTCTCCTCCGCGCGCCGCTCGTCGCTCGTCCAGGCAAACGAGACGCCGATGTTCCCCTCCCGCGCGTCGGGGAGTATGCCCTCTTCATAGAGACTCGCGGCCTGCTCGGGTGTGAGCTCGATCGTCGCCCTCTCCGTGATGATCTTCGAGGAGCGGTTCGTCTGCTCCATCACCGTGACATAGGCATAGTCGATGTTTTCGGCGCTCACGCCCATATCCGCGCCCACGCGCTGCATGACGGCCTCGGGCAGGTTATAGAGGGTCTCGAGCGCCGCGATATCGGAATCCGGGTCGGACTGGGTTTGCTCATCATTCGGGATATGGTACTCGCGCAGCAGGGCGCTGCCGTCCTTGAGGGTATAGCGCGCATAGACCGTGGTATAACGATTGCTGCGCGCGCCGTCGTTTTCAGCCTTGTGATCGACAAGGCGTCTGTGGAAATCGCAGAAGGCCGCGATGGACTCCGGCTCCCGCAGCGGCGCGTAATCGCTGTAGAGATAGCCGATGCTCTCCACCGTCTCCGGGTCGGGCACGCGCTTTTCATAGCCCGTCACGTCGAGCTCCGCGAGCAAGAAGGGCAAAACCAGGCAGACGCAGACGACGGCGAGACCCTTCCAGCCGCTGCGGAAAACGCGCAGGGTCTTTTTCATCAGCATCTCGGCTGCAAACCAGCCGAGGGCCGCGCCGAGGATCAGCAGGAGAAAGGTCACGGCGGCGAGAGACGGCCCGCCCATGAGATTGGCAAAGTAGCCGTCGGCGAACGCGGCGGAGAAGACAAGGCCCGTGCCGACCGCCATGCAGACGCGGAAGATCGGCCGCAGCACCGGGACGGCCACGACGTCGCCCGCCGTCTCCATGTGCCGCTTTTTGAGGATCAGCGCTCCGAGGAGGACCAGGACAATCCCGACCGCGCAGAGGCTGGCGAGATAGGGCACGCCCTCCACATAGTACGCCATGCTTGTCTCGTCAAACCTGTCCACCTTGTCCACGCCGAGCCCGTCCAGAAAATGCGGGATGGGCGAAAGCCAGTCGAAGATCTGGCCGTCCCAGTGGTAGCCATAGACCAGCACAGCGAGAAGGCCCTTGGTCACGGTCTCGACCGCCATGACGGTGAAGTTCAGCACCAGGTACACCAGCGGCAGCACCACGGTGTTGCCCGTGAGCGTCCCGCAGAAGCAGGCCATGCCGTAAAAAGCGATGTTGCCCATGACCACAAGGCCGAGCCACTGGTGGATATAGGCGCTGTTCACGCCCTCGATCCCGCCGAAGCGCAGAAGCATCAGAAGCCAGGTCAGCACCTCGCACAGCAGCATCGGCGCAAGGCCGGTGAGCACGGCGGTGAAGTAGGCCTCCTCCCGCTTCATCGGCAGGGCGGCGACCATGTTGGCGCTCCTGGGGTTATAGAGATAGCCCAGCATCGCCATGGCCATGATCGGGCCCGCGATGATGCAGAGGCCGGACATGATCGCGCCGGTAAGGAGCAGGACATAGTTGAGCTCGCTCACATACGCGGTGTAGCTTTCATAGGTCTCGGGCCGGTTGCCCGCGGGGCCGAGGATGGCGAGCGTCAGCACCGCGAACCACAGCAGCCACAGCGGCCAGAAGCGGCGCAGAAGACTCAGGGAGAAAGCCTTATTAAAGAAGGATGTTCTTGATCTCATGGTCTTCCCCTCCCAGCTCGTAGATGAATATTTCCTCGAGGCTCAGCGGCAGCACATCCAGGAAGAACGGATGGCAGGCTGCGAGCTTCGCGCTCACGTCCTCCGCCCGGCCGCGCAGGATGAGCTGTCTGAGCCGCCCGGTCTTTGTCTCGTGCAGGATGTCCAGGCCCTCCGGCAGCGCAGCGTCGTCCGGCAGGGCGAGCTGGATTTTCACCGTGTTCTCCTGCATCTCGGAGAGCGGCCTTTCAAGCAGCATTTTGCCCCGGTCCATGATGCCGACGTGGTCGCACACGTCCTCCAGCTCGCGCAGGTTGTGGGACGAGACCAGAACCGTGGTCCCCCTCTCCGCCACATCCTGCAAAAGCAGGCTCCACACCTGGCGGCGCATGACGGGGTCGAGCCCGTCCACCGGCTCGTCCAGCAGCAAAAGCTCCGGGCAGCAGCTCAGGGCGATCCAGAAGGCCGCCTGCTTCTGCATGCCCCTGGAAAGACGGCGCACGGTCTGCTTTTCCTCCAGCGGGAAAGCCTCGCGCAGCTTGTCCCAGCGCTCGTCCGAGAACGTGGGGATCATGGAGCGGTAAAAGTTTTTCATATCCCGGATCGTGGCGGAGTTAAAATAGAAAACGTCGTCCGGGATGCAGGCGATCTTCGCCTTGACCGCCGGGTTTTCGTACACCGGCTCGCCGCCGACAAGCACCTCGCCGCCGTTCTGGCGGTAGACGCCCGCGATGTGGCGGATCACCGTGGATTTGCCCGCGCCGTTCGGCCCGACAAGGCCGTAGACCGCGCCGCGCGGTACGCGGATGTCGAGACCCCGCAGGGCCTCAAAGCCGTCAAAGCTCTTTCTGAGCTGCCTTACCTCAATCATGCTTGCCCTCCTTTACGATCTGCGCGATCTCGTCCCGACTCAGGCCCAGCGCCTCGAGCTCCGAGGCTGCCGCGCGAAGCTGCTCCGTCAGCTCCTCCCGCCGCGCCGCCTTCGCGCCGCCGCCGCGGGCCACGAAGCTGCCCTTGCCGGGGATCGAGACGATATACCCCTCCGCCTCCAGCTCGCGGTAGGCCCGCTGTATCGTGTTGGGGTTGACCGTCAGACTCACAGCCAGCTCCCGCACCGAGGGGAGTTTGCTGTCCTCCGGCAGGGCCCCGCTGAGAATGAGCCGCCGCAGCTGTTCCTTGACCTTTTCGTAGATCGGGCGCGCGTCGTTGTAGTTGATCTGGATCAAGCCGCCGCCTCCTTCCGTGTTAACTGTACTATGTCAATTAGTACAGTTATGGTATAACACAGCCGCCCCCGTTTGTCAAGGGGGACGGCTGAACTGGTGTGGAGTTTGGAGAGTGGAGTGTGGAGTGAAGGTGTCGCCTGCGGCGACAATCGAAAAAAAGACGTGTTCCTCGATTACCCGGCAAATCTGTGAAACGAGGGTTTTCCCGCCTAACAAGCCCGGCGATATGGAGATATATTTTAATCCTAATCCGCTCGCGAAGCGGACACCACAACTCCACTCTCCACTCTCCACTCTCCACTCTCCACTCTCCACTTTTTTAAAAGAGCCCCAGCGTTTTCAGCAAAACAATCCACGCGAAGAGGGTGAGGCAGGACAGGGCCGTGTCTACCACGACGATGGAAGCCGCAAGCTCCGCGTCGCCGCCGAGCTCGCGCGCCATGTTGTAGGAGGTGACCGCCGTGGGCGCGCCGAAGCTCAGCAGCACGAGGCCGAGGGCGAGGCCGCGAATCCCGATGGCGGCCGCCGAGGCGATGGCCGCGCCGGGGAGGATCAGCAGCTTCATGGCCACCGTGATCCAGAGACTTTTCCCGCCGCTGCCGATGCTGGAGGGCGTAAAGGAGGCGCCGAGAATGAACAGACACAGCGGCGTCGCTACCGCCGCGACAGAGCCCATCGTGCTCATCAGGATGGGGACGCGGTCGAGCGGGATGCGCAGGAGCTTAAAGAGCAGGGCGAGGAAGGTCGCGTCGATGAGGGGATTGGTCGCAATGTCGCGCAGCATCTTTTTGGTGTTGATCTCGCCGCCGGCGAAGAGCTCCAGAAAGATGACGGACAGGACGTTGTAGATCGGGATGTTGATCGCGATCATCACCGCCGTAAGGCCAGCGGCATCGGGGCCGAAGAGGGAGAGGATCAGCGGCATGCCCAGCAGGACGAAGTTGCCGCGGAACATGCCCTGGGCCATGACGCCGCGCCGGTCGCGCCGGGGCTCGACAAGGATCGAGAGCAGCAGCGACAGAAGGCCCGCGAGCGGCAGTCCGATTGCCGTGAAGATCACGAGCTTGAGATCAAAGGCCTCTCCGAGCTGAGAGTTGTAGACATTCAGAAAAATCTGGCAGGCCAGGAAGACACGGAAGGCAACCGAGTTGAATTTGGTCAGGGAGCGCTCGTCCACCATACCGCGGCGGCGGATGAAGAAGCCGAGGGCGATGATCAGAAAGGTCGGGAGCACCGCGTTGACCGCGGCGAGCATGTGGTTCAGCATGGCGTGATACCTCCTCAGGGTGCGAGCAGCAGGCGCAGCATCTCCTCCGCCGGGTCCAGCAGCGGGAGATCCGTATAGGCGCGCAGGGCGTCGGCGACATAGGGGAAATGCGTGCAGCCGAGAACCAGGGCCTCGCAGCCGCAGGCTTCAAACCAGCGCGCGAGGGCGTCGATGTGGCTGCGGCGGATGATCTCGTTCGGTTCGAGGCCCTGTTCGATGTCAAGCGTGACGGTCGGCGTCCCGGCCGGCAGAAGGATGATCCCGGGATTGGCGCGGACCATGGCGGTGTCAATCCCCGCGAGGGCCTGACCGTTATAGGCGATGACGGCGAGGCGGCGGTACTGCCGCGCTATCTTGCCGTAGGCGTCCATGGGCGTGACGATGCGCAGGCCGAGTTCCCTTGAGAGGGCCGGGAAATCCGCCGAGCCGGAGAGAGAGTTGCAATAGATGAAAGCGCTGCCGCAGCCCCGCTCCATCGCGCCGCGCAGGATGCCGGTGAGTACGTCTCGCTTTTTCTCCGCGCTTTTCACCTGAAAGGCGGCCTGCTCCAGCGGATGGCGGGAGACCGGGCAGTTTAAGGGCGTCAGGCCCCGTCTGCGCAGGACCTCCGCGCCCATCTCCGTATCCACCGGCGTCCCGGCGAGCACCGCCACGGGCCTGTCTTGTGTCGTCATATGCCGTCGCCCCCTGCGTCCGATTTTTGACAGACTATATCATATTTCGCAGGCCTGCGCAAGCCTTGGCTTTTTCTTGACATCCATGCTTTTCCTGTCTTATACTAATATGAATTAGGCAAGCTATCAGAAGGACATGCTTTTTGACAGGAGCCGGAACAGCCATGGTTTTTGAAGACAGGAGCCTGGCCCCCTATCGGGGCGACGAACCGTATCTCTTTCTCAGCTACTCCCACCGGGACGCGGAACAGGTGGAGAGCGTGATCCGTTCCCTGAAGACCTACGGCTTTCGCGTCTGGTATGACGAGGGGCTGACGCCGGGCAAGGAATGGGACGAGAACATCGCCAATACCATCATGACATGCAGCTACTTTATCGTGCTGATGTCGGCCAATTACCTTGCCTCCGCCAACTGCCGGGACGAGCTGAACTACGCGCGTGACAAGAGCAAGCCCCTCCTTCTGCTGTATCTGGAGGACGTGGAGCTGCCCGCCGGTATGGAGCTCCGCCTCGGGCGGCTGCTGGCGATCCATAAATATAAATATACCAACGAGGCGATGATCTACGACAAGATCCTCAAGGCCGAGGGCATTGAGATCTGCCGTGAGGCCGGGGCCGCCTCCCCCATCCCGCCCGAGGAGGAATCCGACTTTGTCCCGATGCCTCTGCCCAGCGATTTAAAACGCGGGCGCGTTTCGACGGCGGTCAAGGTCGGCGTCCCGCTCCTGCTGGCCGCGGCGCTGGCACTGGCGCTCTGGCTCCTGCCTAAGCACCGGGAGGCACCCGTTCCCTCCGCTCCGCCCATTGCGGAGACGCAGGCGCCGATTGAGACCGAAGCCCCGCTCGAGACCGAAGCGCCCGTTGAGACCGAAGCACCCGCGGAAACAGAAGCACCCGCAGAAACTGAAGCGCCCGTGGAAACTGAGCTGCCGGTCGAGACGGAAGCGCCCGTTGAAACGGAAGCGCCGATTGAGACAGTGGCTCCGGTCGAGACGGATGCGCCGTTTGAGGAGGCCGTCCCGACGCTGAAGCTCGAGGAGCCGCCCGAGCCGACGCCTGAGCCCACACCCGAACCTACACCCGAACCCACACCGGAACCTACACCCGAACCCACACCGGAACCTACGCCAGAGCCCACACCGGAACCCACACCGGAGCCCACACCGGAGCCTACACCGGAACCCACACCGGAGCCCACACCGGAACCTACACCGGAACCTACGCCGACGCTCTCCCCCGAGGAACTGGCCTATCAGGAGGCGCAGGAGCTGCGCAAGTCCGGCAGGACTGCCGCCGCGGCGCTGGCTTTCCACAAGCTGGGCGACTATGAGGATGCGGCAGAGCTGAGCCAGAAGCTCTGGCGGGAGGCCGCCGTGCGCAGTACCGTCAGCATTGGCACCCAGCACTCCATCGGTCTCAAGGAGGACGGCACGGTCTATGTGGCCGGCAAGCCCAACGTGCAGAAGACCAATCTGGGCGAGTGGGGTGATCTGGTAGCCGTCGCGGCGGGGAATGAGCACTCGCTCGGCCTCAAGTCGGACGGCACCGTCGTGAGCAAGGGCCAGAACGCCCACGGCGAGCGCAACGTCGGCGGCTGGAAAGATATCATCACCATTGCCGCCGGAAATCAGATCAGCCTCGCCATACGCGCCGACGGAAAAGTGGAGGCGGACGGCCGTAAAGACACGGGACAGATCAACGTGAGAGACTGGACAGACATCGTCGCCGTCGCCATCGGCGGGCAGCACACGGTCGGCCTCAAGTCGGACGGCACCGTCGTGGCGGTCGGCTACAACAACAACGGCCAGTGCGACGTGGAGGACTGGACCGACATCATCGCCATCGCTGCCGGGGCCTATCACACACTCGGCGTGAAGGCGGACGGCACCGTGGTCGCGGCGGGCTACAACGCCTACGGCCAGTGTGACGTGGAGGACTGGACCGACATCATCGCCGTCGGAGCCGGCAAGCGCCACTCCGTCGGTCTGAAGGCGGACGGCACGGCTGTCGCCGTCGGCCACCGCGGCAAAAACGACGCCTGCGCCGTGGAAGACTGGACCGATCTGCTGGAGATCGACTGCAGCGAAGAGGCCACCATCGCCCTGAGAAGCGACGGCACTGCCGTCGCGGTCGGCGAAAACACGGACGGCAAGTGCGATGTCCGCTTCTGGACCGAGCTGAGGCTCCCGTCCAGAAGGAGCTCTTAGAATTTGATATTTTTTCTCCCCTTCCCGCCTCTGCGGGAGGGGGTTCTTTATGCCGGAAACCCGGCACTCGGCTTCATCTTGACCTTGAAACAGTGAAATATCCATAGTATAATGTTTAAGTATTTTGCGGCTTTTGCCGTTTTATTTTTACTCAACGGAGGGGTTGAGCCATGTTTGTTGTTCTGCTCGGCCTGTTTTTGATCTTTGCGGGGAGCGTGACGCCGACCAATCTGCTGATGGGCGCGGTGGTCAGCGGGCTTATCACGCTGTTCTGCGCGAAGTTCATGGGCTACAGTTCCAGGGGGTTTTTCAAAAAACTGAGCAAGGCCGATGAGATCGCGGTGTATCTGGCGTACCTGCTCAAGGAGATCGTGCGCGAAAATTTTGACGTGCTGCGCTTCATCTACCGCAAGGGCCAGCCGAAGCCCCGGCTGGTGAGCTTCCACGGCAAGGTACAGTCGGAGCCGCTGCGCGTGCTGGTGGCCAATTCCATCACCCTCACGCCGGGCACCTACACCGTGCGTCTGGAGGGGGACGAGTACGCCGTCCACGCCCTGGACGAGTATTTTCAGGTCGATATCGAATACAGCGCTTTCTTTAAAATGGCGCGGAAGGTGGAGGAAGCCTAATGGAAGACAAGCTCCTGACCGGGGCGCTGGTGATCCTGGCGCTGCTGATGCTGGCCCTGATGCCGAGAGTGGTAAAGGGACCGCGCTTTACCGACCGCATCGTCGCCATCAACGCCATCAACACGATGGTGACGGCCTCGATCGTGCTGCTGTCCAGACTGCACAGGGCTCCCTATCTGCTGGATGTGGCGCTCATATACGCGCTGCTGGGCTTTACGGCAGTGACGCTGCTGACAAGGCTGCTGGCCGCTGACCGGAAAAAGGAGGGGAAGAAATGATACGGCTGATACTGGCGATCCCCTTCCTGGCTCTCGGCCTGTTTATGTTTTTCTCCGAGGTCGTGGGCTTTTATAAGTTTACTTACGTGATGAACCGCATGCACGCCGCCGCCATGGGCGACACGCTGGGCATCGGCTCGATCCTGATTGCGGTGGGCATCCTGACGGGGTCGCTCTCCGCCGCGCTCAAGCTGGTTTTGATTCTGGTGTTCATGTTTCTCACCGGCCCGGTGGTAACCCATCTGATCGCCGGGGCTGAGGTGGAAACCCACAAAAACGCCGGTCACGAATATCAGGAGGTGGACAGACGGTGAAGATCGTAGAATGTATTTTGCTTCTGCTGCTCGTCATCACGGGCGTCACCGCGCCGCTGCAGAAGCGCCCGCTCATCATGGTGATCACCTTCACCACCTTCGGGCTGGTGATGAGCGTGATCTGGATGCTGCTGCAGGCCCCGGATCTTGCGATCACCGAGGCCGCCGTGGGCACGGGCGTGTCGGGCGTGCTGTTTTTCCTCACGCTGCGCCGTATCCGGCAGATGCAGGGAACGGAGGATGAGAAATGAGCGCTTTGGATTTCTTTACCAAGTGGGTCGAGGGCGAAAAAACCGTCCCCCTGCACGCGGAGTTTGAACCCCTTGAGCCCAAAAAGGCGAAGAAAAAACGCCCCGCCGCCATCGGCGACCGGCAGCGGCTGGACGGCTTTCTGCGCCTGTACACGAAATGCGCCGTCGTGATCAGTATTCTGATGGTGCTTGTGCTGCTGGTCGGCGCGGTGGCCCTGCCCGCCTTTGCTTCCCCCGGCAACCCGACGAACAACGAGGTCGTGCGCCGATATGTGGGCTCAGCGGAGGAGGAGACCGGGGCCGAGAACGTCATTGCGGGCATGATTTTGAACTACCGCGGCTTCGATACCTTCGGCGAAAGCTGCGTGCTCTTTCTCGCGGTGTGCTGCGTGATGCTGCTGCTCTGGGCGACGAACGACAGGCTGCGCGGCGAGGCAAAGGCCACGCAGACGGAGGCCCCGCGCGATATGATCCTTGCGAATGTGGCAAAGCTCCTGCTGCCCTGCGTTCTGTGCTTCGGGATCTGTGTGCTGTTAAACGGCCACGTCTCCCCCGGCGGCGGTTTCTCCGGCGGGTCCATTCTGGGCGCGGCGCTCATTCTGTTTGCCGTTTCCTTCGGGGCCGATTCCGTGCGGCGCTTCTTCACGGCGAAGGTCTTCAACGCCGTGCGCATCACGGGCCTGATGGTCTACGCCGTCATGTTCGGCGTGTACATCTACCAGGGCGCAAACCAGATTCAAAGCGATCTTGCCCGCTACATCGTGCTGGTGATCGACCTCGCCGTCGGCCTCGTCGTTATGAGCACCATGTACGGCTTCTATTCCTTCTACACGAAAGGAGAGCTGTGATGCTGAGTCTCATCATTGACAACCGCTTCGCCATCGCGGCGGTCATCCTCTTCGTGACGGGCTTTGCGAACATGATGCTGCATCCGAACCTCATCAAAAAGGTCGTGTCCTTCAACATCATGGACTCCGCTACCTTCCTGCTGCTGGCAAGCCGCGGCATGATCGCGGGGCGCACCGCCGCCATCCTCACCGACGGCGGGGCCGATCCCTCGCGCTACGTCAATCCCATCCCCGCGGGTCTGGTGCTCACGGGCATCGTGGTCTCCGTCTCGGTCAGCGCCTTCTCGCTGGCCCTGATCCAGCGCCTCTACGGCGCCTACGGCAGCGTTGACCTGCGGGACATTCTGGAAGCCATGAAGAAGAAGGGGGAGTGAGTCTATGCCGTTTGCCTGGAATCTCCCCTATCTGAGCGTTTTCCTCGCCATGGTGACGGCGATATTGCTGTCCGTCCTGCCGGGCGCGAAAAGGGCGTATTGGCTGACGGTCGGGGTCAGCGCCGCGGTCACGATCATGTCGCTGATCTTTCTATCGTTCATTGTCAGGGCCGACGCCTCCTACGCCTTTACCATGGGCAAGTTCCCCGCCCCCTTCGGCAATGAGATCAAGTTCGGCCCTCTGCAGGGGCTCTTCGCCTCGGTGTTTGCGGCGGTCATGTGCCTGTCGCTGCTCGGCGGGCGGGAGGAGCTCTTCGAGGATGTGGACGAAAAAAAGATGGGCCTCGCCTGCGTGATGTTCAACATGATCCTCGCAAGCCTGCTGGTCCTGACTTACACGAATGACGCCTTTACCGCCTACGTCTTCATCGAGATCAGCACCATCGCAGCCTGCGCGCTCGTGATGATCAAGGACTCCGGCCCGACGCTGGTCGCGACGATACGCTATCTCTTTATGAGCCTGCTGGGCTCGGGCCTGTTCCTGTTCTCGGTCATTCTGCTCTACGCCATTACCGGTCACCTGCTCATGCCCCAGCTCACCGGGAGCGTGGCAAAGCTCATGGCGGACGGGAGCTATGCGAAGGTCATCGCCCTGATCCTCGCCATGATGACAGCGGGTCTCGGCGTCAAATCCGCCATGTTCCCCTTCCACCGCTGGCTGCCCGACGCGCACGGTACGGCGACGACCACCTCCTCGGCGGTGCTGTCCGGCCTCGTCGTCAAGGGCTACGCGGTGCTGCTCATGACGATGTACTGCCGCGTCTTCACACTCGACACCGTGCGCTCCTTCCACATCCACGACGCGGTATTCGCTCTCGGTTTTTGCGGGATGATCCTCGGCTCCGTCATGGCGCTGCGCGAGACCCACGCCAAGCGGATGCTGGCCTATTCGTCGGTGGCGCAGCTCGGCTACGTATTCATGGGCATCGGCCTCGGGACGCCCGCCGGGATCGCGGCGGCCTGCTTTCAGATCCTGGCCCACGCCTTTACGAAGCCCCTGCTCTTCGTCTCGGTGGGACGTCTCGCCTCCGCAGTCGGGCATGACAAGCAGCTGCGCGCCCTGCGAGGCACCGCGTGGAGCTGCCCGCTCGCGGGTCTCGGCTTTGGGATCGGCGCGCTGTCGATGGTGGGTATTCCCCTCTTCGGCGGCTTTGCCGCGAAGGTGAACTTTTCGACCGCCTCGATTTTCGGCGACGAGAAGATCGCCCTCACGCTCTTTGTGCTGGCCCTGTCCTCGATTCTGAACGCGCTCTACTACCTCCCGGCGGTCATTAATATCTGGAGCGACCGCCGGCCCGACGCGCTCAAGGCCGAAAAGGACGTGACCGCGACAGCCGCGATCATTCTGCTCGCCTGCGGGGTACTCTTCCTCGGTCTTCGCTTCACGCCCGTGATGGACCTCATCGTCCGCGGGCTGGAGCTCATGTGAAAGGAGGGAAGATCAAATGCTGATGCTTCTCTCACTCCTGCCGCCCATCGTCGGCGCGCTGATCGTCTTCCGCATGGAGGACAACGAAAAGCGGCACCGCTTTACCTCCGCGACGGTGATCTGCACGGCGGTCCTCGCCGTCGGCGCGGCCTTTCTTAGTATGCTGCGGGAATTTCCGAGTGAGATCACGCTCCTGCATCTGGACGA
>ONPN01000042.1 GCA_900319695.1 uncultured Eubacteriales bacterium | reverse complement strand
TACTATTCCCTGATAGAAAGTGCAATTAGATTTCCGAGCAGAATTTGCGCCAGACAAGGCGCCTTCCGCAGAGCATAATGGAGATATATGGTCAAGGAAAGCAACGCAGTATGGCACCAATTCTGCCGGAAAGGTTTTGCTGTTTCTATTAGGGGATAGTATTATCTGCAAACGAAGCAGTGCCACTCCTCCTCGGAGCGATGGTCCAGAATCTCAAATCCGTTGGCCTTGAGCGCGTTTGCGGTCTCCGGCCAGCGGTTTTCGATAATGCCGGAGCAAATGAACACCGCCCCCGGAGCCATGAACTGCCGCACCTGGGCCGAGAGCGCGATGATCACGTCGGCCACAATGTTCGCCAGCACAAGATGCCAGCCGCCGCCAATGCGCGCGCGCAGCCCCGCGTCGGCGAGAATGTCCCCGGCGAGGGCGGTCATGCGGTCAGGGCCGATGGCGTTGAGAGCAGCGTTGGACATCACAACGTCCGGTGCCTTCGGGTCGATATCTACCCCCAGACAGCGGCGGCAGCCCAGCAGCAGCGCCCCGATGCCGAGGATGCCGCTGCCGCAGCCGAGGTCCAGCACGTTGACCTCCGGCGCGCAGTATTGCTCCAGCGCGGCCAGGCACAGGCGTGTGGTGGCGTGGCTGCCGGTACCGAAGATCAGACCGGGGTCGAGGCGCAGCGGGATGCGCCCGTCGTCCGGGGCCTGCTCCCATTCTGGCACCACAACCAGCTTTTCGCCCACCTCGATGGGCTTGTAGTACTCGCGCCAGTTGTTCTCCCAGTCGCTGTCCTCCACAAAGGCGGTGGTGAGCTCGGGATAGGCGGCGCGGATCTGACGCAGCACGGCGAGGCCGTCCGCGTCATCCGTCAGATAGCACTTGATGCGGCTGACGCCGAGAAAGCGGTTCTCCAGTTCCTCGTCCACATAGTCCCAGTACTGGCGGTTGTGCTCGAGAAAGTCGCGGAAATCGTCCTCGTTCTCGATGACGAAACCACCCGCGCCCATAGCGGCCATGCGCTCGCAGCGCGCGTCGATCTCCTCCTTCGGGGTATTCACGGTCACTTCAATGTATCTCATGGCTGTCCTCCAAGACTGATTTTATATAAGTGTACCATCCGAAGCGGCAAAAAACAAGGGTCGTCAACTTGCTAAAAAATCACGGAAAAAAACGGGAACAAAGCGCGGCCGCCCGCGTCATATTATCAAAAGCAGCGGGAGAGAGCGGCGCGTTGTCACCGGACCCCTCCCAAGGGGCAGGACCGCAAAGCCTTGCGGCGCAAGGGTTTCAGAACATAGAGAAAGCGGAAAACGTTACTAAATTGAAATTTATTGAAATTTTCTTGCGATTAGGTCTTGCAATTCAGAGCGACTTGTTGTAATATTATACCCGAATCGTAATACTTTTTTTACTTTTGCAAACGCGATTCACAGCAAGTCCACAGCGCAGTAATCATTTTACCCGAGAGGGTAGTTATTAGGGGGAGCAATTATGAAGAAACGGTTCATAAGCATGCTGCTTGTCGTACTGATGGTCATGTCCCTGTTTCCGGGGATGTCCGTCAGCGCGTCCGCGGCAACAGTGAACGGCGCCAACACCATCGAGTATACGATGAATAACGGCGACTACGTTCTGAGGATCTGCCAGAAGCTCGGCTTGAACTACTATACGTGCAAGTCGGCCATCATGACCCTCAACAACATTCAGGAAGGCCAGTGGAACAAGCTGGCCGTCGGCAGAGTCCTGACTTTGCCCGCGAGCGACAACGACGCGCTTCTGATCACAAACGGCGCGTACCAGACCACGCAGACCACCGGCGCGGTCCAGACCACCGGCATCACCGGCACCGCCACCACCGGCAACACGGCCTATGCCACGACCAGCACGCTCAGCACGAGCAACAACGTGCAGACGGCTGATCTGCTGGGCTACTACCTGGTGCCCTACACCATGTCCGTGGGTGACACCGTCTCCGGCGTGTGCAACAGCCTGGGCGTGAACTTCAACGTGTTCCAGTCCTTCATCAAGCAGGTGAACGACATTTCCAGCTGGAACAAGGTGAAGGCAGGCCAGACCCTGATTATTCCGACACCTGTCAAACCCGCTGTCGGCACGACCTGCTACGGCGTTATGGTTCACAATGTGACCAACAACGACACGGCCTACTCCATCACCAGCAACGCCGGCGTCAACTACAACGCCAACAAGAAGCTGCTTGAGGCCCTGAACCAGACCAGCAATCTGGGCGCCATCAAGACGGGCCAGAAGTTCTTCTATCCCGTGCCCATGACCGTCTCCGTGCCCGGCACCGGCAACCCCGGCAGCACCGCCACGACGACGACCACCACCACCGTCACCGACGGCAACGGCACCACGGTCACCCAGACCACGACCACCGCGAAGCTCTATAAGCTCGTCAGCAACATGAGCTCCGCAGACGGCACCATGCTGTTCTACGTGAACAATCAGCCTGTCACCGCGGCTCCTGCCGGCGCGAAGGTCAGCGTTGAGACCAACACCGCCTCCGGCAAGGCTGTCCAGGGCCTGACGGTCAAGCACTCCGACGGCAAGGCCAATCTGAATCTGTCGGGCGATACCTTTATCATGCCAAGCTGTGACGTGCGTGTCGACGCCTCTATCAAGACCGGCCACGACATCACCATCATCTCCAACTACAGCGGCAAGGCGACGGCTTCCGTCGGCGGCATCTCCGTTCAGTCCGCCATCAAGGGCGCGGCTGTCGTGATCAAGAGCACAGACCCGAACTACGAGATCCAGTCCATCACGGCCTACTACAAGAAGCTGGTCTCCACGTCCGACAAGACGCCCATCACGGTCAGCAGCTCCAAGGCGTTCATTATGCCTGACGCTGACGTTACCGTCGAAATCGCCCTCAAGCCTGTCTCGACTTACGCTTTCTATGTGAACGATCCTGTCAGAGGCAGCTTCTACCTCCAGGTCAACGGCAGCTCCGTCACCCGCGCGGCCAAGGGCGCTCAGGTCACGGTCGTTACCAAGGCCAACGAGGGTTATGAGCCCATCTCTCTGAGCGTGACCAAGCACGGCGACCCCACGCAGGCGGTCAACGTCTTCAGCAACACCTTCACCATGCCCGCGTTTGACGTGGACGTTGAAGTGAAGTTCGGCGCGAAGGGCAACAATATCCTGATCATGCCCTCGCAGTTCGCCACCGTCTATGCGTTTGCCAATTACGGCGATACGCCGGGCAAGGAAATCACCGAGGGCGATACGAACAGCATCATTTACCTGAAAGCATATGACGAAAACGACGCCCAGATTACCGGCGGTTATAAGATCGTATACGACGTGGTCCGTAATAGCGACGGCCTGAAGGTCTCTGTCACAGACCCGGACGGCAATATGATCAGTTCCTTCAAGATGCCCAAGGGCGGCGTCACCATCACGCCGGTTATCACCAGCACGGATGTCTTTGACATCTGGTCCGAGCTCTATGTCAACGGCGTTGAGATAGCGCCCAACAGCTACGGCGGATGCAGCTTCTCCGTCACCTGGAACAACAAGACCTCCGAGTTCACCGAGACGGATAAGCAGCTCAGCACGCTCAAGCAGATCAAGAGCAAGATCCCCGTGGGTGAGTACATCGATCTCCGCTTTGACTGCAACGATGGCATGTCCTTCGTCAAGTACCGCATTATGAACGGCACAACTCTGCTGGAGGAGGAGACCAACGAGGCCAACCTCCACGGCTACTTCAAGATGCCCGCGAAGGACATCCGTATCGAGGCTTACTTTGAGTCCGGCAAGCTGCCCATCAACTATGCGGCTATCACCGGTGTCGGCTCCGTCGGCTACAGAGGCGACGGCAGCGGATTCCCGGGCGTCTCCATCAACAGCGCCAAGCCCGGCGATACCGTCTACATCATCGCGCAGCCCGGCAACGGCTACAGCTTTGAGAAGAGCAAGTATGACACCAAACTTGTTGTCACCCGCAGCGACAACGGCGTGCCGGTACCCCTCACCAGGGTTGCTGCTCTTGAGGAGATCAAAGACGCCAGCGGCAAGACCTATGCGTACCAGTATTCCTTCGTCATGCCCGACGTGGGTGTGAACGTCCAGGCCATCTTTGATCCCAAGCCCTTCAAGCTCACGCTGAAGTGCATCGACCAGAAGGGCAACGATCTCAGCGGCAAGGGCCTGTGGCAGATCGCCATCAACGGCGTGCCCGGCATCATGGACAACTCCATGTTCGGTATGACCCAGGTCGACGTGGCCTACGGTGACAACATCACCGTCGCCATGACCGAGGCCGGCTGGTCCAACTACAACATGAAGAGCTTCCGCATCGACGGCAACGAGTACATTGCCTACGTCGACAACTACTTCTACAACTTCCAGATGCTCGATCGCTGGGCCAAGGATCTCGAGATCGTAGCCACCATGCAGCCGAGCATTCCGAACAGCGCGGTGCAGCACGGCCTCAGCGCCAACTATGATTCGACCAAGGGCAGTGTGGAGTTTGTGATCCTCAAGTCCCCGACCCAGTACAGCGACGACGTGCGCGTCAATGCGTCCGGCAAGCTCAACTATGTCCATAAGGCTTACACCGGCGATGTGGTTGCAATCGTTGTCAACTCCAATGACTCCAAGTATGAGGTCAAGAAGGGCAACGTCAGCGTCTACTCCTGGTGGGGCACTGATGCGGACTACATTGTCCCGACCGAGGGCTGGATCAGCCTGCTTGACGACGGCGAGATCAGCGACGTCAAGGATGCCAAGCATCCCTACCGCATTTTCTACTTCACCATGCCCGACGGCGATGCTGCCGCCAACGTCAACTTCATCGGTTCAAGCCAGGGCATCAAGATCCACGTTCTGGACAACAAGACCAACCTGCCTGTGAGCGGCATGATTAGACTTCAGGTCGGCGACAACTTCTACGACGTAGCGGGCGACGACAACTTTGCCGATATCCCGTTCGGCACTCAGGTCCAGCTCTGGCGCAGCAACCAGGCGGCGGCCGAGAACAAGGTCATCGTCAAGACCGATATCAAGACCAAGACCGGTACTGTGCCCTACTTCGACTTGGCCGGCTACTTCGGCGGCATGTGGTTCTCCATGCCCAACGAGGACGCGGAGGTCTACCTGTACATCGATACCCTGAACCTCTACAGGTTCAACATCGTTTGGGACCAGGTAATCAACGGCAAGCTGGTCTTCAGAAAGACGCCAAACGCGAGTGATCCGGCCTGCAGCCTCAACGAATTCGCCATCGGCGATACGGTCTATGTCTGGGGTGAGCCCAATGTCGGTTACGCCGACCTTGGCATCGGCGATCTCAAGATCATGTCCGGCATGAACAATCTGGCAACCCTGCATAAGGAAGCCACGGCGAGTTCCGGCCCGATCTGGAAGTTCACCCTGCCCAACAATGTGATCACCCTCCAGGCGACCTTCCCGAAGGAAGAGGCAGCCACAGTCAAGCTCACTGTCAACACGGTTCCCGCCAGCGCAGCGGTCGACGTTTATGTCAACAGCAATCCGACCAATATTCTTGGCAGCGGCACTGTCACGGTGCTTGAGGGCCAGACTGTGTATGTCGAGTCGGCCACCGACGGCTACAGCATCAGCACGATGCAGTCCGGCAGCGGCAAGGGCGTCATCGGCGCAACCTACACCGTGCCCGACGATCTGACCGGCACCACCGATACCCTGACGGTTACCCTCACGCAGGATACCTTCCCGATCACCTGGAACGTTATCGGCAACGGCAGCGTGACCGCCAAGGTTGGCGCGAACAATGTCAACTCTGCTCAGAAGGACGCTATTGTCTCTATCGTTGCTCAGCCCGACACCGGCTATAAGTGGGCTGCAGGTTACCCGAAGGCCCGTATGGCTGACGGCACCGAGATCAGTCTCAGCGCCTACGATCCGACGACCTGGAACTTCCAGATGCCCGCGAGCGCTGTGAGCATCGAGGCCGCCTTTGAGGCCGACAACACCGCGTCGGTCACCTTCAAAAACAACAGCGCCACAGCCGGGGCCAAGGCTGCGGTTGCGATTGCAGAGGGCAGCATCGCACTGGATATGGGCGACAGCTCCGGCCCCTGGAATCTCACTACCGGAACCGTGGTCACGATTCTCCCGATGGACGGCTATGATACGGTCAACGTAACGGACGGCAACGGCTTCGATAAGACCGGCGCTTCTGTCTCCTACACCCTGCCCGCCGGTGCGACGATTCTGACCATCAAGGTGTCCAGTTCCGCCAAGGCTGTCACCGTGAAGTCCATGACCAACGGCACAGTCAACCTCAGAAAGAACAACGTCACGACTGACCCGACCTATGTCGCGGGCAACTTCGCGGCAGGCGACCCGCTCTACATCGAAGTCGTGCCTGTCAAGGGCTACCAGCTCAAGCCGGACAGCCTGAAGGTGATGACCAACATCGGTGATACGAATATTCTTGGTTCCCAGGACAGCACCACCAAGTACTATTCAATCAACACTGGCACCATCCCCGACGACGGCGTCACGATCACGGCTGAGTTTGAGCCCCAGACCGTCACGATGAATGTCACGCCGTACATCACCGGCACGGCTGACGGTATCGTTGCCAATCTCAGCACGGGCAATGGCATCAACGCCAGCGGTACCACACCTGTTACGACTGCTTTCGGCACGACCGTCACGATTACGCCTGCGGCGGGATACAAGTGGACCGGTAATGCGTGCGTGGTCACCGACGCCAACGGTGCGGTCACGGTCAGCGGTTCCGGCGACACCGGCAGCAGATCCTTCAAGATCGAGAATCCCGGTACGATCACCGTGAACCTCGCGCTCGAGAACATCACCTGATAACCAAGTTTTCCCCCTATATCTCCCCCCTGAGCGGCAGGGCTCCGGTCCTGTCGCTCACCTGGAGGGAAGAAGAGATATAACCCAAAATCCCGGCGGTCATCTGACTGCCGGGATTCGCATTGCCCTCTCGGTCACCGCCGTGTGCGGCACCGACAGCTCCCACGGAGGGGAAGCCGGGAACAGCGGGAGCCGTTAGAAATTCACAATTTTTTATACAATTCCCCTCAACACTGTGGTAAAATCCCTCTGTATGAATCCGGAAGAAAGCGGTGGAACTGCTCTGATGAGAGAAAAAATGGCGCGCTTCATGGCCGGGAGAAACGGCAACGATCAATTGAATCTGTTTCTGTTCGGCGTGTCGGCGGTATTGATCCTTGCCGCGGCGCTGCTGAGAGGAAATCTGAGCCGCGGCTTCTATCTTGCGGCGCTGGCCGTGCTCGGCTACGTGTATTTTCGCATGTTCTCGCGCAACGTGACCCGCCGCCGCGAGGAAAACGGTAAGTACCTGCGCCTGCAGTACCGTATTGCCGCCGCCTGGAAGATCCGAAAGGAGAAATGGGTGCAGCGCAAGGACTACAAGTTCTTTACCTGTCCCTCCTGCAAGACCACGCTGCGCGTACCGAGAGGGCACGGCAAGATCAAGATCGTCTGCCGCAAGTGCGGCAACTCCTTCACGGGGAAAAGCTGATGTTTGGCTATCTCGTCGCGGCGACCAACGTCCTGGAGGCGGAGGAGCTCGCCCGCTACAAAAGTGTCTACTGCGGCCTCTGCCGGAGTCTGAAACGCTGCTTCGGGCAGACCGCCCGCCTCACGCTCAACTATGATATGACCTTTCTCGTGCTGCTGCTCTCCTCCCTGTACGAACCGGAGGAGGAGAGAGGGGAGGCCGCCTGCGTCCGACATCCCTTCGAGCCGCAGCCGTATGTTATGACAAAGCTGTCCGACTACGCAGCCAACATGAACCTCGCCCTGGCCTATTTAAAATGCCTGGACGACTGGAAGGACGACAAAAGTCTCACCGCCTACGCTGAGGCCAGGACCCTGCAGGCGGGCTATGACGCGGTGCGAAAGCGCTATCCCCGCCAATGCGCCGCCATTGCTGAGGCGCTGGACAGGCTCTCCCGGATCGAAGCCGAAGGCCGCGAGGACCCGGACGCCGCGGCCGCCTGCTTTGGTGCCCTGATGCGGGAAATCTTCGTTTACAGAGAAGACCGCTGGAGCGAGCCTCTGCGGCACATGGCCGACGCGCTGGGCCGTTTCCTCTACCTTCTGGATGCGGCCATGGACCTGGAGGAGGACGTGAAACGAGGGCGCTATAACCCCTTCCGTCGCTTCGCCGGTGATCCGGACAACGAGGAACGCTTTCGCGACAGTCTGCGTTTGCAGCTCGGCGAGTGCGTGTTTTGGTACGACAAGCTCCCGCTTGTGGACGACACGGGGCTCATGAGGAATATCCTGTGCCTCGGCCTCTGGTCGGCGTTTAATCAGAAATTCAAAAGAGAGGAACCTGCACATGGTTCAGGATCCGTATAAAGTGCTGGGCGTGTCCCCGGACGCCTCCGACGAGGAGATCAAAAAAGCCTACCGCGACCTGACAAAGAAATACCACCCCGACCTCAATCCGGGCGACGAGGCCGCCGCGAGCAAGATGAACGACATCAACGCGGCCTATGACCAGATCAAAAACGGCAATGTCCCCGGCGCGTCGGGTTACGGGCAATACGGTTACGGCCAGGCCGGGGCCTATCAGCAATACGGCTACGGCGGCTGGACCGACTGGACCGGCGCGCAGCAGGCCCGTCAGACCGAGCGCAGCGAGTATACCGCCGCCGTCAACTTCATCCGCAACGGCATGTACCGCGAGGCGCTCAACGCCCTGTCCGGCGTGCCGGAGGCCGAGCGCGACGGAAAGTGGTATTACCTCTCCGCCGGGGCCAACATGTATCTCGGCAACAAGGTCGCGGCCCTTGAGCACGCTAAAATCGCCGTGCGCATGGAGCCGAACAACGCGGAGTACCGTATGCTGCTCGAACAACTGCAAAGCGGCGGGGACTTCTACGACAACTATACGCGCGGCTACGCGAGATCGGTGAACCTCAATCCGCTGTGGCTGGGTCTCTGCGCCGCCTCCCTCTGCACCGGCGGCCGCTGCGGCCTCCCGCTGATCTTCTGCTGCTAAATCCATATACGACCGTAGGGGGCGATCCCCAGATCGACCCGCCAAAAACGCACACTTGCGTTAGACGGCGGGCCGATGAGGGCATCGGCCCCTACGGCTTTTGTGTTTTGATGACTACGGAAACAGCTTTTCTATATATGCCTCCGTATAGGCCGTCAGCGCACCGAAATTCATATAGGGCCGGTACACCGCCTCGAGCTTGTCGTGCAGGGCCTTGGCCTCGCGCAGCGCGTCCATCCCCTGTGACAGGGCTTCATGGCTCAGAAGCAATTCGCCCCGCGGGATCGGCACCGCCGCCGGCGCGCGCAGGAGGGCGATGGAGAGCTCCGGCAGCAGCACGGCTTCCAACTGCGAAGGTCGCAGCGGGCGAGGGCAGAGAATCACCCGCCCCGTCTTGCTCGCGGCGATTGCCGCCGCCCGCGCCAGTACGGAGCCGTCATCACGAAAGTAATAATTTTGTTTACATAACATATTATCCGCGCTGTTCAGACTGATCAATCCCCGGCAGGAGATCGCGGAGAGAAAGCGTTTCTCCCGAACACAGGGGCCCTCGTGATCCGGCAGCGCTTCCAGCAGCGAGCGCATCCGCATTTCCTCTTCACGCAGGACCTCAGCGTCACGCAGTTCCTCGGCCTTTTCCAGTGCCGCGGCGGCTTCCAGGTGGGCGTAGGCCGCTTTATAGCGCTCCTTGTACGCCCGGTTCAGAGCCAGCGCACGGTTCCGATCCTTTTCCGTCAGCGGCAGACGGCAGAATTGACCGAGGTTTACATAATCAGAATCTGCGCCGAAGAGCTTCGGCTCGCGCACATGGGGCGCGGTGCCGTCCATCCAGGCTTGCCCCAGGGCCGGGACCGCGAGACCGTCCAGCGAGTCGGGATCGCCCGAGCAGAGAACGCTGAGCGTGTCGAACCCGTGTGCCTGGGCAGCCTCGCGTATGCGCCGCATGAAGCCGGATTTGCCGGTCCCCGGCCCGCCCTTGATGATATGCAGAAAGCAGCCGTCGCCGGGGAAAGCGTCGTAGAGCGAATAAAAGCCCTGCCCGGAGTTTGCCGCCAGAAAGAATGTCTGATCCAAAATGTCTCCCCCTCTCACACCATAGTGTATGCAGAAGGGGAGACAATGACACGGAACAGGATGTCCCTAAGATTCAATTTCAATCACAACGGTCTTCACGCCGCTGCGCTCGGCATAGAGGATGGTGTTCATCGTTCCGCCGGGCTTGCCGTCAAAGCAGGCCAACAGCAGGGACGAGCGGTTCACCATGTAGCGGTTGCGGCGCATCATGCAGTCGGGCGTGTAGCCGTATTGCAGCACCGTGACCTTGTCGGCACTGTCGATGAGCGCGTTGTAGCGGCGGCGCAGAGCCTGATTCCAGCGCCCCGGCTGATCGCCGAAGGGGATCGCCGCCTCCAGGATCACGTCGCCGTGCTCTTCACGCAGGGCGATCACCGCCTCGGCAAAGTACATGTCGCAGCCGATGGCCATGCCGCAGAGGAAGCGGCGGTAGCCGAGCTCGTAGACCGCTTCGAGCCGCGCCCGCAGCTCCGCCTTGAGCTTGAGACAGCGCGGGTCACTCTCGTTCATGCCCCAGGGCAGCTTCATGGGCCGGTGCCCCGTAAAGCAGCAGCTTTGCTCCCGATCGTCCATCGGCCTCACCTCTTTTCCAAATCTTATTGTACGCCCGAAACTCCCTCTTGTCAAAAGCAAACTCCTGTGCTATACTCAGGACGTCTTCAGGGCAGGGTGTAATTCCCGACCGGCGGTACAGTCCGCGAGCCGGGGATATTGGTCCTTTACGGAAGCCTGCATGGATTTTCAGACAGAATCTGCGCCAGACAAGGCAGTTTCCGCAGCGAATAATGGATATATATTTGCAAGGAAACTAACGCAGTATGGCACAGATTTTGGCGAAAAGCCGGCAGGGTTATCGTATAGGCCGATATCCAGGCATGAACCGGTGCGATTCCGGTACCGACAGTAGAGTCTGGATGGAAGAAGGCTGCCGCGTGTTTTCACGCGGGTCATGTTGTTTGCCCGAAGAAGATTTCTTCGGGTATTTTGTTTTTAAACGAAAAAAGGAGGATTCATCATGGAAAACCTGGGATTTGTTCTGTCATGCGCCGCGACCATTGCGCTGCTGTTTGTCGCCGCCGCGCTGTTTGAAAAGTACCTGGTCAAGGAGCGAAAAGCCTTCTCCAGCACACATTATCTCACCTATACAGCCATTTTCGCCGCGCTCGCGGGCGCGCTGATGTTCCTGGAAATCCCCCTTTTCTTCGCGCCGAGCTTTTATAAAATCGACCTCAGCGAGATCCCCGTCATGATCTGCACCTTCTACCTCGGCCCCGTGGCGGGCGTCGCGGCGGAGCTTTTGAAGGTCATGGTCAAGCTCCTGCTCAAGGGCACCAGCACCGCCTTCGTCGGGGACTTTGCAAACTTCGCCGTCGGCTGCTCCTTCGTCCTCCCGGCAAGCGTGATCTATCACGCGAAGCCCGGCCGGAAGACGGCTCTACTCGGCATGGCGGTCGGCACCGCGGTCATGACCGTCTTCGGCAGCGCCTTCAACGCGATCTACCTCCTGCCCAAGTTTGCCGTCCTCTTCGGCATGCCCATGGAGGCCATCATCGGCATGGGCACGAAGATCAACCCCTCCATCACCAGTGTCTCGACTCTCGTCCTCTTTGCGGTCGTGCCGTTTAACCTCCTCAAGGGCGTGATCGTCTCGGCCTTGACCTTCCTGCTGTACAAGCGCATTTCGCCCATCCTGCACCGGGGCGATCAGCGCCGTCAGCAGCGCCGCGCCGAGAAAGCGGCCGTGTGACACGGATCAGCCGCCCGGCGCTGAGCGCAAAGTTCAGAAGCTCGGTGGCGTAGATGATCCCGATATAGGCCGCCAGTGCATAGCGGGGGAGCAGCCGCCAGGTGAGCAGCAGCCCCGCGAGGGCGTCGAGAATGTTGATTCCCATGCTCCAGACCTGCTGGCCCAGGCCCTTGAGACAGCCGTCCACGCACATGTCCGTGTACATGACGGGCACCAGCGGGGCGAGGAGGCGGATATAGCGCCCGGCCTCGCGGCTGTCGTAGATGGTCATGCCCAGCGCGTCCGAACAGATATAGAGAAAAACGGCCACGGCGAGGGAGAAGAGCGCGCCGAGGCGAAGGAGTTCCCCGGCCGTGCGGCGTATGCCTCTCTGATCGCCCCTCATCTGCGCGGCGGTGAGCTCCGGCACGATGAGCTCGGCAATTGCCGCCGCGACGCAGGCGGGGAAAAAGATCACCGGCAGGGCCATGCCCTGAATGACCCCGTAACCGGACAGCGCCCGGTCAGCGGAGTAGCCCGCCGCCTTGAGCCCGCGCGGCACCAACAGGTGCTGCGCAGTCGACAGAGCGCTGCGCGCGTAGGCCGAGAGGGCCAGGGGCAGCGCAATATGCAGCATCCGGGACGTGAGCCTCTCGGACGCCGCCTCCGCCGCGTAATGCCCGCGCCGGTCGAGGGCATAGACCACGCCCATCAGAACAAGACTCAAAGCGTCCGCCGCCACCCGCCCGAGGGTGACGGCGGCGCAGCTTTTTTCGATGTCCCCCGCAGGCACGCGCCCGAGGAAGAATGCCACCAGCGCGATCCCGGCGAGCTGTTCGATGAAATGCACCAGCGCGCTCTTCCACACTCTGCCGCAGGCGGTAAAGTAGCCGGACATGGCCGAGCAGAGCGAGACACAGGGCATGCTCAGGGCCGAGAGCTTCAGCGGCTTTACCGTGCGCGCGTCGCCGATCCACAGAAAGCCGACGGGTTCGGCGAGCTCCCGGAGGATGACGGCGGCCGCAAGCCCGAAGAAGGCCCCATAGGCGAGACAGCGGCCCATGGCCGCGCGCACGCCGCCCGGGCGTTCGAGACCCAGCTCCTCGGAGACGAGGCGCGTGGAGGCAAAGCGCACGCCGGAGATCGCAAAGGTCGCGGCGAGACCCGTCACCGACAGCGTGAGCTGGTACAGCCCGATCCCCGCCGCGCCGATTTTCCCGACGAGCCAGACCTGAAAGGCCATGGCGACGCCGCTCATTAAAAGCGACGCCGCGGTCAGAAGCGCCGTATTGTAAAGCACCGCCCGTTTCATCTCATCCCTCCCGCGCTCAGTCTGCAACAGTCTATGCGGCGGAGAAGCGCCACTTGTCCCGCGTGAAAAAATGCTTGCCATACAAATGCGCTCGTGCTATGCTTTCAACAGAAACATCAGGGAGGGTGTCACTATGATCGTAACCATCGGCAGACAGCACGGCAGCGACGGCCATGCCGTGGCGGAAGCGCTGGCGAAAAAGCTCGGCGTACCCTGCTACAGCAAGGAGATCGTCGACCACACCGCGAAGAGCGCGAACCTCAGTCGGGACGTGGTCAGTTCCTACGACGAGAAACGGGTCCTGCCCCTTTTTATCGCGGATACGCCCTTCTTCGGGGCGAGCGAGATCTACCAGCTCAATACGCAGATCGCCTCGGCGCAGTTTGACACGATACGCAGTCTCGCCGCCAAGGGGGACGCGGTCTTCGTGGGCCGCTGTGCCGACTATGTACTGCGAGGCCGCCCCGATCTGCTGCGGGTCTTTGTCATGGCGGACCAGCCTTTCCGCATCAAAACCCTCATGGCGCGCTACGGTCTCAGTGAGGACCAGGCCAAAAAGCGCGCTAAGGTGGTGGACAAGGACCGCGCCAGCTACTACAGCTACTATACCGATCAGACCTGGGGCGAGACTGAGAGCTATGATCTCTGCCTCAACGTCGCAAGACTCGGCGTTGACGGCTGCGTGGAAACCATTGCGGCCTGTCTGGATGCGATAAAATAAAGAAAACGCTGAACAAACCGCCGCGCCCGCTGTTCTTTTTGGACAGCGGGCGTGTTTTTTCATCTTTCGGGGACATGCTAATACCATCCTGTATCAACAACGAAAGGTGTGGTTATATGGCAAAACGGATCGGAAAGCGTACCCTCGCCCTGCCTGAGAGGCCGGGTGTGCTCGCCTGCGCGTCTGTGGTCGGCGGCAAGGAGGGAGCGGGCCCGCTGAAAAAGGGCTTTGACGAGGTGTCCGCCGACTCCTATTTTGGGCAGGACAGCTGGGAAAAGGCGGAGACCACGATGCTCGGCCGCTGTCTGGATCACTGTCTCCAAAAGGCGGACGGGGTGAAGCCGGACTGTATTCTCGGCGGGGACTTGCTCAACCAGTGCGTCAGCTCCGCCTTCGCGGTCAAGGAGCGGGGGATACCCTATCTCGGACTCTACGGCGCCTGCTCCACCATGGCGGAGGGCCTCGCCCTCGCGGCACTCCTGCTGGATGGAGGCGGCCTGAGCTCGGCCCTGGCCTTTACCGGCTCCCACTTCTGTGCGGCGGAGCGGCAGTATCGCTTTCCTCTGGAATACGGAGGACAGCGTACGCCGTCCTCCCAGTGGACGGTCACGGGCGCGGGGGCGGTACTGCTCGCGCGCGACGGCGGTGCGCTCAACATCACCCATGTGACGACGGGCCGTGTTGTGGACGCGGGGGTGACCGACGCCAACAACATGGGCGCGGCCATGGCCCCGGCGGCCCACGATACGCTGCTTGCCCATTTTGACGACACGGGGCGGGATTTTGACGACTACGACGCGGTCTTTACCGGCGATCTCGGCGCGGTGGGCCATGACATCCTCCAGGATCTCTTGCAGAAGGACGGCCTCTCGCCGGGGCTTAAATACCTCGATTGCGGAGTGCTGATCTATGATCTGCTGACCCAGGACGTACACGCGGGCGGCTCGGGCTGCGGCTGCTCGGCGGCGGTCCTGTGCGCGCACATCCTCCCGGCTATGGAGCGCGGCGTGTGGCGGCGCGTCCTCTTTGCGGGCACCGGGGCGCTCATGTCCCCGCTGACCTGCCAGCAGGGCTGCTCCATCCCCGGTGTGTGCCACGCGGTCACGATCGAGAGGGGGGAGCGCGCATGAATGTCCTGCTCCCTTACGGCAGGGCCTTTCTGGTCGGGGGCCTGCTCTGCCTGGTCGGACAGGTGCTGATCGACTATACCAAGCTCACGCCCGCCCGCATCCTCACAAGCTATGTGGTGGCCGGGGTGGTGCTCGGGGCGCTTGGCCTCTATGAGCCGCTGATCGACTGGGCCGGCGCCGGGGCGAGCGTGCCGCTGACCGGCTTCGGCAGCGCCATTGCCCGGGGTGTGCGGCAGGCGGTGGCGGAGAAGGGCTTTCTCGGCGTCTTCTCCGGAGAATTTACGGCGGCCTCCGCCGGCCTCGGCGCGGCGGTTCTGGCAGGGCTCATCGTCTCTCTGCTGGGCAGACCGAAGGACAAGGGAGAACCTTAAGGAGACACCGCATAATTCGGCAAGAGCAGATTTCGAGAAAAATTGAGTTCTGATGAAGGCAGTTTTTCGCAGGAATACTTTGTGTATTTCAAGAAAAAGTGACAAAATCAGAGCGCAATTTTTCCGGAAGATGCCGAAGACGGATTATGCGGTGTTTCCTTAACAATTCTGAAACTGCCGCTCAAAATATGGACAAAAACGTGCTCCTTTGCTATAATACAGCCAGACTCAGGTGAGAAAAACAGATTACAAGGAGGAGCATATCATGAGTGAAGAGAACAAAACCGTCCTCAACGAGGAGCAGCTTAACGCCGTTTCCGGCGGCGTGACCGCAAATCTGGCCTGCGCCTATGACGTTCTGGCCGGCAAGTACGGCGACGGCGAGGCGCGCAAGAGAAACCTCGCGGCCGCGGGCTATAACTATAACGACGTTCAGTCCCTGGTCAACGCCCTGTGCAAGGGCTACGGCCCTGTCGCGAACGACGTGATGAACGGCAAGTACGGCGACGGCGCCGCCCGCCGCAACAACCTGATCCGCGCGGGCTATGACCCCGATCAGGTTCAGAAACTCGTCAACAACATGATCTGGCGGTAAAAACCGAATCACGCACCGAAACAGGGGGCAGGGCCGCAAAGGCGCTGCCCCCATTGTTTGAATGCCCAAAACGCCCATGTTCAGGGAAGCTTGATTTACTATGAAAGCTGACGCTTCCATAGTAAGATTTAAATGTGCGAATTCCTCGCCCCTGGCGGGGCAACCGGAATTCATGCACAAGTAAATCCCCATGCTGACTATGCTTTCATGTATCGTGGTGTCCTCGCCGCTCACGCGGCAACCGGATTTCATGCACATGTAAATCCCCATGAATCAGCTTTTATTCATCGTGGTGCGGCATTACCGCATGGGGATTTACATAAAAAATCAACACAGACCGTTGATTTCGCCCGGGGGGGAGAGTATAATTATCCTGTAAATGTATACCCCCTTGGGGAAAGTATCTGTGGAGACAGCCGCCGCGCTGCGCACAGAACAGAAAACAGGAGGACACAGCAATGCTCAAGATTGAAAAAGCAATGGATAACGGCGTTTTGAACACAGCGCTGGAGGGACGTCTGGACACGACTACCGCGCCCCAGCTTGAGGGCGAGCTCAGAGAGGCGCTGGACGGCGCGGACAGACTGGAGCTGGACCTTGAAAAGCTGGAGTACATCTCCTCTGCCGGACTTCGTGTGCTGCTCTCGGCACAGAAGCTCATGGCGAAAAAGGGCGGCATGACCCTTCGCCATGTGAGCGAGGCCATTATGGAGATCTTTGAGGTGACGGGCTTCGTCGATATCCTGAATATCGTGAACGACTGAGCGCACACACAACGGAGGATAAGGAGAAAAACATGGAACAAAACCTGTTTCGCGAAAAAAGCATCGACCGCATCTCGTCGCCGGAGCAGCTCAACGACTATCTGCGCGTGACCAGCCCCACCGTCTGGGTGATCCTGCTGGCCGTTGTGCTGCTGCTCGCGGGCCTGCTGATCTGGAGCTCTTCCGCGGTGGTCGAAAGCTATGCAGAGGGCAGCGCCGAGGTGAAGGGCGGTTTGATGACCATCCGTTTCACGGATCAGAACTTCGCCAAAAACATTGAGGAGGGCATGACCGTCACCGCCGGTGAGCATACCTGCACGGTCGCCAACGTCGGCCGGGACTCCAACGGTCTCATCATCGCCACCGCGCAGACGGGTCTCTCCGACGGCTTTTATAACGTGCGCGTCAGCTATAAATACACGCAGGTGCTCAGCCTGCTGTTCAATAAATGAGGGCTGACGGATGGCAAAGGACAAGATAAAAAAACCGGTGATCGGAAAGCGGGCCAAGGTTCCGGTCGTCATGCAGATGGAGGCGCTGGAATGCGGCGCGGCCTCGCTGGCGATGATCATGGCCTATTATGACAAGTGGGTGGCGCTTGAGCAGGTACGCCTTGACTGCGGCGTTTCCCGCGACGGGTCGAGCGCCAAAAACATCCTGATCGCCGCACGCAACTACGGCTTTGAGGCCCAGGGCTTTCGCTGTGAGCTCTCTGCGCTGCGCGACAGCATCAGCCTGCCCTGCATTATCCACTGGAACTTCAACCACTTTGTGGTGCTTGACGGTTTCCAGGGAAAGCACGCCTACATAAACGATCCCGCCCGCGGCGAGGTCAGGATCACCATGGAGGAGCTTGACCAGGCTTTTACGGGCATTTGCCTGCAGATCACCCCGGGGCCCGCCTTTGAGCCGGGCGGCAAACGCAAGAGCACGCTGGACTTTGCCCGCAAGCGCCTGCGCGGCGCGGGCGCGGCGGTGGCCTTCGTGCTGATTTCGACGGTGATCAGCTCCCTTTTCGGCATCATCAACCCCATCTTCAGCCGCTTCTTTATGGACAGACTTCTGACCGGCGAGAACCGCGAGCTGCTGATGCCGTTTATCCTTCTGCTGAGCCTGATGGGGCTGGCGCAGGTGGTCGTCTCCTGGGTTCAGGCGATCTATTCGCGCAAGATCGACGGCAAGATGAGCGTTGTTGGAAGCAGTGAATACATGTGGAAGATCCTGCGCATGCCGATGGAGTTCTTCTCCCAGCGCATGGCGGGCGATATCCTCCAGCGCCAGAGCACCAACGCCACCATCGCGGGCACGCTGGTAAACACGCTGACCCCGCTGCTGCTGAACACGCTTATGATGTTCTTCTATCTCTTTGTGATGCTCAGGCTCAGCCCCCTGCTCACGCTCATCGGCATTGTGACCATCGTGCTCAACCTTCTGACGTCCCAGCTTATCTCCTCCAAGCGCGTGAACATCACGCGCGTGCAGATGCGCGACGCCGGCAAGCTCGTCGCGGCCACGGTCTCCGGTATCCAGATGGTGGAGACCATCAAGGCCAGCGGCGCGGAGAACGGCTACTTCCAGAAATGGGCCGGCTATCAGGCCTCGGTCAACACCCAGAAAGTGAAGTACGCCAAGCTCAACCAGTATCTCGGTGTGATCCCGGCTGTGCTGAGCTCCATTGCCAGCGCCTCCGTCATGGTTATCGGCGTGGGGCTCGCGATGCACGGCGAGTTCACCCTCGGTTCGATCATGAGCTTTCAGGGCTTTCTGAGCGCCTTCATGGCGCCTGCCATGACGCTGGTCTCGGCAGGACAGACCATCCAGGAGATGCGCACCGATATGGAGCGCGTCGAGGACGTCATGCAGTATCCCACAGACCCCAGCTTCAGCGATACGCCGCTGCAGGAGGACGCGGACTACTCCAAGCTCTCCGGTGCGGTGGAGCTCAGGGATGTGAGCTTCGGCTACTCCCGCCTCGGCAAGCCCCTGATCGAGCATTTTTCCATGAACATGAAGCCCGGTAGCCGCGTCGCCTTTGTCGGCACCTCCGGCTGCGGCAAGTCCACGCTCTCCAAGCTGATCTCCGGACTGTATCAGCCCTGGAGCGGCGAGATCCTCTTCGACGGCAAACCCATCTCCGAGATCGACCGCAGCGTCTTCACCGGCTCGGTCGCGGTCGTCGACCAGGAGATCACCCTCTTTGAGGACACCATTGCCAACAACATCAAGATGTGGGACAACTCCATCGAGGACTTCGAGATGATCCTCGCCGCGCGCGACGCCCAGATCTACGACGACATCATGGCGCGCGACGGCGGCTTCTACGGCAAGCTCACAGAGGGCGGCAAGGATCTCTCAGGCGGCCAGCGCCAGCGCATCGAGATCGCGCGCGTCCTGGCCCAGGATCCCTCCGTCATCATCATGGACGAGGCTACCTCCGCGCTGGACGCCAAGACCGAGTATGAGCTGGTCAAGGCCGTCAAGGAGCGCGGCATCACCTGCATCGTGATCGCCCACCGTCTGTCCACCATACGCGACTGCGACGAGATCATTGTCCTCGACAAGGGCAAGGTCATCGAGCGCGGCACCCATGAGGAGCTCTACGCCAGGGGCGGCTACTATACAGAGCTCATTTCCAGCGACTGAGGAGGTGTGAAGAATGGGATGGTTTGACGAACAGATCCGGATGCGCAAGCAGCAGGATCAGGACACCTTTGAAGAATCCATTTTTCGCATGGCCTCCGTCGTGCTCGGACAGCGCGGCGCTAACGACCTGGAGGACAACCGCGTCATCACCAAGGCGGCCATTGACGACATTCTGAAGTATTACCGCGCAAAGCCTGTTGAAATCCCCGGCAGCATCCACGACGCGGACGAGGCCTTGGAATACTGCCTGCGTCCGCACGGCATCATGCGCCGCGGCGTCAGGCTCGAAGAGGACTGGTACAAGGACGCCTACGGCCCGATGATCGCCTTCCGCAAGGAGGACGGCCTGCCCGTGGCTCTCATGCCCAAGCAGGTCAAGGGCTACTGGTACCGGGATCCGGCAAGCGGCAAAAAGGAGAACCTCAACAAAAAGACAGCGGAGGCGTTTGAGGCGGAGGCGATCTGCTTCTATAAGCCCCTGCCCCTTAAGAAACTCGGTATTGCGGACCTGATCAAGTACCTCACAAACTGCCTGGACGTCGGCGATTATGTCGCCATCGTCGCCATGTCTCTGCTTGTCACGCTCTTCGGCATGGTGGCGACGCCCATCACCCGCGTGCTCACCGGCTTCGTGCTGGACAGCGGGAGCACGAATCTGCTGGTCGGCACGGCGGTCTTTATGCTGACGGCCATCCTCTCCAGCCAGATCATCACAAGCGTGCGCGAGCTGATGATGAGCCGCCTCGAGATCAAGACCTCCCTCGCCGTGGAGGCCGCGGTCATGATGCGTATTATGAACCTGCCGGCCAACTTCTTCCGCAAGTTCTCCTCGGGCGAACTGTCCAGCCGCTCAAACTCCGTCAATCAGCTGAGCAGTCTGCTGCTGGGCAGCGTCTTCTCCACGGGCCTCGGGGCGCTGACGAGTCTGCTGTACATCACGCAGATCTTCCACTACGCGCCCGCGCTGGTGACCCCGGCGCTGCTGATCCTGGCCGCCTCGCTCGCGGTCAGCCTGATCGCCTCCTTCCGGCAGATGAGCATCAGCAAGCAGGCCATGGAGCTGGGGGCGAAGGAGAACGGCATCGCCTTTGCCATGGTCTCCGGCGTACAGAAGGTCAAGCTCGCCGGCGCGGAGAAGCGCGCCTTCGCCCGCTGGGCGGACGCCTACTCCAAGGTCGCCGAGCTCACCTATAACCCGCCCCTGTTCATCAAGGTAAATGGGGCGATCTCCCTGGCCATTGAGCTGCTCGGTACGGTCGTGCTCTACTACCTCGCGGTGCAGACCAAAGTCAGCGGCTCGGAGTACATCGCCTTTAACGCGGCCTTCGGCATGGTCTCCGGCGCTTTCGGCGCGCTGACGGGCATGGCCCTGTCGGTTGCCCAGATCAAGCCCATCCTCGAAATGGCGGAGCCCATCCTCAAGGCGGAGCCCGAGTCCTCCGAGAACAAGACCATGGTGACCTCTCTCAACGGCGCGATCGAGCTTTCAAACGTCTACTTCCGCTATACCGACACCATGCCCTATGTGGTCGACGGGATGAGTCTCAAGATCAAGGCGGGAGAGTACATCGCCCTCGTCGGCACGACCGGCTGCGGCAAATCCACGCTGGTGCGCCTGATGCTCGGCTTTGAGACCCCGGAAAAGGGCGCCATCTACTACGACGGCAAGGACATGTCCAAGCTGGATCTGCGCTCCCTGCGCCGCAGGATCGGCGCCGTCACCCAGGACGGCAGCCTCTTCCAGGGGGACATCTACTCCAACATCGTCATCTCCGCGCCCCAGCTCACGCTGGACGACGCCTGGGCGGCAGCTGAGATGGCGGGCATTGCCGACGATATCCGCGCCATGCCCATGGGCATGCAGACCATCATTGCCGAGGGCGCGGGCGGTATCTCCGGCGGCCAGAAGCAGAGGCTGATGATCGCGCGCGCGGTCGCGCCGAAGCCCAAGATCCTGATCTTCGACGAGGCGACCTCCGCCCTTGACAACCGCACGCAGAAGCAGGTGTCGGACGCGCTCGACAAGCTCAAGTGCACCCGCATCGTCATCGCGCACCGCCTCTCCACCATCCGCAACTGCGACCGCATCCTCGTGCTCGACAAGGGGCACATCATGGAGGACGGCACCTATGACGAGCTGATCGCGAAAAACGGCTTCTTCGCGGAGCTGGTTGCGCGCCAGCGCCTGGACGTCCCGACAGAGACGGCCGCGGCCGCAAAGTGAACGCTCAGCAATCCGAATCGGGAGGAATGACAATGACAGACAAGAAAACCGTGTTGGACGACGACATCCTGGATCTGGTCATGGGCGGCACCAGCCTCTACGAGGGGGCTGACGGCCTGGACCGTGACTCCTGGTTTGTCAGACTCGTGCGCAGAAGAATGCCGAACGGCGGCCTTGGAGTTACGCCGCCGCCCGGGTATGAAGCGCAGAACAGTGAAATCCCGTTCACTACACTCGTTGTCGGTGACTACAGCACCAGACCCTGAAGCACTCCGGAAACATGAAGACCCGGCGGACGGCTCAGGCCGTCCGCCGGGCAAAACTATCGGTGAAGAGAGCTGCAAGAGATGCTAAGATTCAATACGAGAGACGTCAAGCCCAAGCTGTACAGCGTCGCGGTGCTCAGCGCGCTTGCGCTGCTGTGCTTTGTGCCGCTCCTGCGCGCGGAGGAGACGCTGCGCCTGCGCTGGGGCAGCCTGATCCTCACGCTCTATTTTGCGTGCGCGGTGATCCTGCTGCTGCGTGCCTTCTTCGGCCAGCTCCGCTATAACCCGTATTCCTACAATACGATTCTGTATTCAGGCTTTGCGCTGTTCTGCGTCTTTCTCCTTATCACATTCCTGAGCATGACGCTGCGCTGCTTCCGGGAGCCCGGCGGCTACAGCTCGCTGGAGATGCTGTTCATGCTGCTCCACTCCGCCAAAAATTACATGCTCATGACCATGCCGCTGCTGCTGTGCTTTTCGCTGGCCCTGTTTATCTCCAATGTCTCGCTCATTCGGCATGAGGGGCGGCGCTTTGTCAACATCCTCGGCATGATCCTCGCCTTTCTCATCATGGCGGGCGCGGGGCTGATCGCGGTGCTGGATCTCCACAGCGCCGTCACCGGCGGAAGCCTCGCGGAGAATCTGATCGTGAACCTGCTGGCGGCCTTCTATCTGTATTTTGAGTGCATGATCTTCGGCTCGATCGTGGCCGATCTGCTCGCCGCGCGCTATGTGCCGGAGTGCGACAAGGATTATCTGATCGTCCTCGGCTGCGGCCTGAAAAAGGACGGCACGCCCACGCCGCTGCTCCGAGGCCGTCTGGAGCTTGCCCTGCACTTTGATGAGCGACAGCGTGAGGAGACGGGCAGGGAGGCGCGCTTCGTGGTCTCCGGCGGCCAGGGCCCGGACGAGGTCCAGTCGGAGGCCGCCTCCATGCGTGACTGGCTGCTCTCGAAGGGCGTCCCGGCCGAGCGTATCATCCTGGAGGATCAGTCCACCGATACGGCGGAGAACATGCGCTTTTCCAAGGCGAAGATCGAGGCTGCGGGCATGGGCAAGGTCGCGTTTTTCACAACAAATTATCATGTCTTCCGCGCCGGGCTCAAGGCGCGGCAGGTCAAGATGCGCGCCGTCGGCATGGGCGCGCCGACAAAGTGGTACTTCTGGCCAAACGCCGCCGTGCGTGAGTTCGTGGGCCTTCTCACGGAGCACCGCCTCAAGCAGGGCCTGCTGCTCCTGGGGTTGACTGCGGTCTACACCGCGCTGACCGTGCTCGTGTACGGGGGATAAGATGAACAAATACAAAGTATATGGGAGGAAATCTTCATGTTGACAAAAGCAAAAAGGGCCATGGCGGCCAGGGCGGAGGAGGCCCTGGTGGAGCAGTTGCCGGTCAGCCCCAGGGCGCTCAAGCTCGTGAGCTGGCTGATGGAGCCGAAGCATATCAAGCACATCGCCGTCGCAGCCATAGGCGTGTCCCTTGCCGGGTCGGCGATCGGAACCGCCAGCGAAATGCGCATGTACCGCCGTGCCATGTCGAAGGAGCTCAAAAAGCAGCTTGAGCCGATCAACAAAAAGCTCGACCAGCTTGAGGCGCAGAACGAGGAGCTGAAAAAGCAGAACAAACAGCTCCGCGACCGCCTGGAGCATTTGCGCTGAATAATAACAAGAATTACGCCCCGCTCTTTCAAGAGCGGGGCGTATACGCTATATAGAGCCTGTTTTCTCCAGAAAAAATCGAATACGTCTGTCGAGTGTTTCAAGTTTATCTGCTTCGCCGTTTTCCGCAATGATCTCCGCCGCAGTGCCCATGTTGGGCGCGCGCTCGCCCATATTGTGACAGTCAGAGCCGATAAAGTGGATCCTGTCGTCTCGCAGAAGCTCCAGCGCAATAGCCCTGCTCATGGGCCGGATAAAGAAACTGGCGTTGACCTGCGTGAGCAAACGCCGCTGGCCCAGCCGTTCGATCAGGCTGTTGTCCCGCAGCATGTACATGTAACGATCCACATGGGCAATCATCGGGATGCAGTGCAGATTCTGACCGGTCAGCTCAATCTCGTCAAGCATGCTGTCAGTCCAGGGAATCATAGGCGGCTCGATCAGCAGCAGGGGAGCGCTGCCGAGGCGCAGCTCGTACAGCTCGTCCGCCACACTCATCCCCGGAAAATACATGATCTCGGCACCGAGGAGAATACGGGGAAAGCTATCCTGAACCGAAGCCATAGCGGCCTGCAGACGGGCATAGGCCTCGTTCCGCCGCGCCAGAAAGCTCTCAGGATCATCCTCGTCCGCGTAGAAATGCGGCGTCGCCGCGATCAGGTCGACATTCTGGCGACGGCTTTCTCGGAGCATGGAGAGACTGGTTCTGACGCTGTCGGAACCGTCATCAATGGCCGGAAGAAAATGCGAGTGTATATCGATCATGAACCGTAATTGCCGTAATTACCGTAATTGCCGTAATACCCTTTTCCGTAGTAGCCTTTCCCGTAGCCGTATTTTTTGCCAACGCCCTCAAGCGCGCCGTTGACAACAAAGCCGAGAATGTTCGCCTTCACTTCCTGGAGCTGGGTCACACAGTCGGCCAGCAGGCCACGCGGGCAGTGGTCTTCGCGTATCACAAAGATCATGCCGTCCGTCTGGGAAGAGATCGCGACAGCGTCAGTCACAACGGCGACAGGAGGCAGATCCAAAATCACATAGTCATAGGCGGTAACCAGCGTTTTCAGAAAAGTCTCCATACGCTTTGAATTCAAAATTTCGGAGGGATTAGAGGGCGGCACGCCGCCGGTGATTACGTCAAAGCTGACGTTGCCCTTGCTGCTCTGGTATTTTCTGAGCACGGCGTTGATTGAATTATCGCCTGCCATCAGATTGCTCAGGCCGGGTTCTTTTGGAAAACCAAGCTTCGTATGGATGGAGGAGCGGCGCATGTCCGCGTCCACCAGCAGCACCCGTTTTCCGAGCTCTGCCAGCGAATAAACGAGATTGATGGAGACAGTGCTCTTGCCCTCTGAGGGCTGGGAACTGGTCACGCCGATGATATGGCCGGGATTGTCGCCGTCCACAAAGCGCATCACGACGTTGGTGCGCAGACGCTTAAAGGCTTCCTTGGCAGCAAAGCTCAGATTTTCGCAGGTCTTTTCACGCCGGTGAGAGCGCTTTTGCATTTCCTTTTCGTCCATTCAAAATCAGGCCTCCTTTCCTTTCTTGTCCCCGTAATAGGAGGAGTAGTAATAGCCCTTCTTTTCCGAAAGCCGCATATCCGGGATGAGCGCAAGCACCGAGATGTCAGGATACATCGCGCGCAGCTCATCTGCGGAGTGGATCATGGCGTCATTTTGCTCGTCAATGAAGAACTTGAGTGCGATGAGGGCAATGGCGAGTACGGCACCGGCGGCAAAGCCGATCAGCATATTGGTAATAAAGTCGGGACCGGAGCGGCTGCTGGGAACAATGGCGTAGTCCACGATGCGGACGCTGCTGCCGTCAACGATCTCCGCGATACGCTCCGGCAGGACGGATGCGATCGTGTTGGCAATCAGTTCGGCCTCAGTGGGGCTGTGACTCGTGACAGTGACGTTAAAGGCAGAGGTGTTTTCAATAGTACTAATGCTCAGCATGCTGCGGAGAGCACCGGGACCGTAGGATACCCCGGCTTTGGCGGCCACATCCTCCAGCGTGGTTCTGGAGCGCAGTATGTAGATATAGGTGTTGACAAGGGCGCTGGATGTGCTTAGCTCCGAGGCCGTGACCGAATACCTGATGGAGCCGATGTTGATGGAGCTGTTGTTGACATAGAGAGAGACGGTGGCCTCATAGGTCGGCGCCATGAACATATAGGTGTAGCCGAAAGCCGCAGTACCCACCAGAACAGCGGCCAGGATGATAATCAGAATCTTGCTCCACAGCGTTCTGATCAGCTTAAAAATGTCTATTTCAAATTCTGCCTGTCCGTTCATAATTCCTCCTGTAGACTGCGGCTCAAAAAGGCGCGATTATTTCAGAATGTTCTGGATGACGGTTTCAAAGTAGCCGGGGTTGTCCTTGAGTATGCGGTTGGTGACCTCGCTGAGGTGCAGTTCCTCACTGATCTCGTCGAAATAGCCGAGACTCTGCATACGGTTGAAAATCAGCTTGCCGATCAGCTTATGCGCGATGCTGTTGAGCTCAATGCTGTCCGTGCCGGTCTTGAAAGTCGGCGGAACAATGTACTGCGAAGTGTAGTACCCGTCGTCATGTGTCGGCGAGAGGCCGGCGTCGATGTAGCCGTCGCCGACGAGGTATTTGCGGATGCTGATATAGCGGTTGTCGAAAGCCTGCTGCATGGCGGTGTCAACGGCGTCAAGCTGATAACTGGAGTAGGCGTAGGCGTTGGCAACATAGGGGCCGAGCACGATGAAACGCTCCGGATTGTTTGTCTGCCTTGACAGCAGCGTGCGTACCTGCTTGACCAGATCGTCCGCGTTAGTAAATTCGCCGTAGATGCCGATGAGAATCACGCTGATGTAATCTTTGTAGAGATCGGTCGCGGCGGTCTTGACTACGGTTCCTTTGGGGGCCGGCGTCTCTTCGCCGGGGGTCGCGCGTGTAAAGGTATAGTGGAGCATCCCGCCGTAGCTGTAGTCCTCGGAGTTGATTGTGAGCGTTCCTTCAATCCCCTCTATGGTGACGGGGTTGACGCCCGCGTCACCGCCGGTAAGCGGATTGACGATCTGCCCGCCTTCGGACAAAAGATAGACCTTGACCGGCTCGCATTCGGCGGGGATGACAATGTCCTCACCCAAAACATAGGGGATCGCGCCCGCGCGGCCCAGAATCGTATAGGTGGTCTCCTTGCCTGCGCCCATATTCACTACCGGGATACTGAACTTAAACTGATCCCAGTCCATGCGCGGAAGCGCGGCAGAGGTGTCCAATGTAGAGACAAAGTCGTATGTATCGCATATGTATGTGTTGATATAGGTCTGCAGGACGTACGGATAGTTCAGCGAGCCAAAAGCCGCGGCGGTCGTGTTGTCGCCCCAGCAGACGATACCGGGCATGTACTTTGCCACGGTTTCCATATCTTTCTCGTATTCCGCCTGAACCCAGAGGGCCGACTCCTGACGGGCTTCCTCCTGCACTTGCTTCTGCTGTTCGTAGAGTTGGGAGAGTTCCTTGTCATGCTCGGCACTGTTTGCCTGAACCCGCTGCATAGCATAGTAAAGACCGCCCGCAAGAACCGCGATTATCAAAAAAACCAGAATGTTCAGAATGGTTTTACCCACGCTTCGTTTTTCCCACATGTGGCTTATCTCCGTAAATGTTGTAATGATGGTAATGACAAGTTGCGTGAACCGGTAAAGTAACATACGCATCTTATAATATAACATAATATTATAAGGAAAACAAGATTCAAAGAGAGAGAAAAGCTGATTTTTTTTGTAAGGCTCTCCAGGCTGCTGCCAGTAAGAGCGCGGAGGGGAAAAACTCGCCTTATAAAATGCCTTTTTTTCGCAGATGTACTTTGTGTACCTCAAGAAAAAGTGACGAAATCAGGGCACAAATTTTCCAGGAGATGCCGCAGGCGGATTGTGCGGTGTTGCCTTAGAGCCTTCTTTATGAAACAAGAAGGGCTTGCGCGGCGGGCCTGGCGGTTGTAAAATAGGATAAATTTTTTTCTTTAAACGCACGGGAGAACAAAATGGATCGGAAACAGAGTATGGAGAGACGTGAAAAGGGCGGCCGAGGGGGGACGCGCCTTCTGATTGCGGGGCTGGCGCTGCTCGCCGCCGTGTGCCTCGGCTTCTTCGGATGGCGCCTCTGGCAGGCGCGGCAGTACCGCGTGGCGTTTGAGAGGGCGGAGGCCCTCTATGCCGCGGAGGACTACGCCGCGGCGCGCGAGGCGTATGATGCTCTCGGCCTTGAAGAGAAGGTGAGCGACTGCGAGGCGGAGCTTACCCGCCTGGGGCTGGAGGCCGACTACCGGGCGGCGGAGGCCCTGCTGGACACCGGGGCGTATCTCGACGCCAGGGACGCCTTCCTCGCCCTCGGCGATTATGGGGACGCCGCCGCCCGCGTGCTCGAGTGTGACTATCGCCGGGCGGAAGCCTATGCGGCGGATACGCGCTATGGCGAGGCAATCTCTCTGATGGAGTCGCTGGGGGAGTATGAGGACGCGGCGGAGCGGATCGCGGCCTACCGCGAGGCGCTGTACGGGCAGGCGCTCGCGGCGACCTACGCCTGCCGCATGGACGATGCCGTGAAGCTCTGGAACGAGCTGGGCGACTACCGCGACGGCCCCCTGCTTTTGAAGCGCTGCCTGGAGCGCATCGTCACTGTGGCCGAAGGGACGGACGAGCCGGTGCGCTACTCCGAGTACGCCGGGACCGACCTCGGCAAGGGTATTTTGTACTACCACCGCCTGGGGCTCATCTACGTCCCCAAGGACGCGGGGCCGGAGACCACCTGCCTCATCTTCTACCCCGGCGGCTATGACGAGGCCCTGGCCAACGGCTACCTGACCGAATACGTCTACGCCGCCGACCCGCCGAACGCCATCATGCTCATGTGCTACGCCAACGGCTTCGGTGCGGTGCCGCTCAAGGTCGAGGACTCCTACCGCGCGCTCGAGCAGGCGGCGATCGAGAACAACGTCTTCCTGCACGATCTGGTCCTCTGCGGGGCCAGCATGGGCGCGTACACCGCGAGCCAGGCCGCGGCCATCCTGTATGAAAACCACGGCCTCGCGGCGAAAACGGTGCTGACCTTTGACGCCGGCATGCACTGGGAGGTGGAGAGCCACACCCTCACGCCCGAACAATGCGACAGCGCGGCGAAGGCGGGGACGCGCTTTATGTTCCTCGAGTTCGGCGGCGTGGGCATGAACAAACGCGCCATCCAGCTCATGGTCGCCCACGGCTGCGACGTCACCATCGTGGAGTGCGCCTGGGGCGGACACTACGGCGTCATCACCGACGCCATGCAGTACGGCATGATCGACTGGGCCCTCGGCCGGGGCGAGCTGCCGGAGAACGAGCTCTACAGCTACTACCCCCTGGATCGGACATCCACCTACCCATTTTAATGATGTGCCAATTTATTCTTAAATCAAGACAGCGACGAATGCAGGCACATCATTAATGATTGAATTGCCGTTTCGCTCGCCCCTGGCGGGGCAACCGCGAAACATGGCTAAATTGCTCCCCCAACAAATTCAAAAATTTATTGGGGGAAGCAATAATATGGAAAAAAATTCAACAAGTTGACATAACACTATCGACGCTGGCGGCTTTTTATGATATACTGTCTAACATCTTTTTAGAGAGGAGCACGCCCATGGCCCGGACAAAACCAAATCTCTGCGTCGGTCTGCTGGCCCATGTGGACGCGGGCAAGACCACCCTGTCCGAGGCGATGCTCTATCTCTCCGGCAGACTCCGGAAGCTGGGCCGTGTCGACCACCGCGACAGCTTTCTCGACACCCACAGTCTCGAACGGCAGCGCGGCATCACGATCTTCTCCAAGCAGGCTTATCTGCCGCTGGGGGAGGGGACGCTGACTCTGCTCGATACGCCCGGGCATGTCGATTTCTCCGCCGAGTGCGAGCGGACGCTGCGCGTGCTGGACTGCGCGGTGCTGGTCATCAGCGGCACCGACGGCGTGCAGGCCCACACGGAGACGCTCTGGAAGCTCCTGGAGCGCTACCATGTGCCGACCTTTCTCTTCGTCACCAAGATGGACCTGCCCGGCCCCGGACATGACGCCCTGACGGGGGAGCTTTCCGCCCGCCTCTCGGAGCGCTGCGTCGACTTCGGCGCGCCGGAGGACGAGCGCCTCGAGGCCGTCGCCCTCTGTGACGAGGGCGCGATGGAGGAATACCTCGAGAGCGGGACGGTCAGCGACGAAACGATCCGAAGCCTCGTCACCGACCGGCGCGTATTCCCGTGCTTTTTCGGCTCGGGACTCAAGACCGAGGGCGTGGACGTCCTGCTGGACGCGCTCGAGCGCTTTGCCCCGCGGCCCGTCTATGCCGACGACTTTGCCGCGCGGGTCTATAAAATTTCCCGCGACACGCAGGGAAACCGCCTGACCTGGCTCAAAATCACGGGCGGGACGCTGCGCGTGCGCACACCTCTGCAATATAAAAACGCCGCCGGGGAGGAGCTGGAGGAGAAGATCAGCCAGCTTCGCCTCTACTCCGGCGAGAAGTTCGAGACGGCGGAGGAGCTCGGCGCGGGCGCCTGCTGCGCCGTCCTTGGCCTGAGCGCGACGCGGCCCGGCCAGGGCCTCGGCGCGGAGGCGGACGCGGAGGCCGCCGTCCTCGAGCCGGTGATGAGCTACCGCCTGCGCCTGGAAAAGGGGACTGACCCGATGGTCCTGCTCCCAAAGCTCATGCAGCTTGACCAGGAGGACCCGCAGCTCCACATCGTCTGGAACGCCCAGGCGGGTGAGATCAGCGTCCAGCTCATGGGCCGCGTCCAGGCCGAAATCTTCAAAAGCGTGGTGCAGGAGCGCTTCGATACCGCGGTGGAGCTGGACGCCGGGCGCGTTCTCTACCGCGAGACCATCAAAAACACCGTGGAGGGCGTGGGCCACTTCGAGCCCCTGCGCCACTATGCCGAGGTGCACCTTCTGCTCGAGCCCCTGCCCGCCGGGAGCGGGCTGAGCTTTGACAGCATCTGTCCCGAGGACGCGCTTGACCGCAACTGGCAGCGCCTGATTCTGACCCACCTCGCGGAAAAGCAGCACCGGGGCGTGCTCACCGGCGCGCCCATCACCGATATGCGCATCACCCTGGCCTCCGGCAAGGCCCACCTCAAGCACACCGAGGGCGGCGACTTCCGCCAGGCCACCTATCGCGCCGTGCGCCAGGGCCTCATGCAGGCCGAGAGCGTTTTGCTCGAGCCCTGGTACAGCTTCGCGCTCGAGGTCCCGGCCGAGCAGATCGGCAGGGCCATCTCCGATGTGCGCGCCATGAACGGCAGCTTTTCCTCGCCCGAGGAGCGCGGGGATTTCCTGCGCCTCGAGGGGGCGGCCCCGGCGGCGAAGCTGCTAAACTACATGGAAGAACTCGTGGCCTGGTCCCACGGGCGCGGCCGCCTGAGCCTCACGCCCTGCGGCTACCGCCCCTGCCGGGAGCAGGCGCGCATCGCGGAGGAGATCGGCTATGAGCCGGAGCGGGACGAGGACAACCCCGCCGACTCCGTCTTCTGCGCCCACGGGGCCGGCGTCAACATCAAGTGGAACCAGGTGCCGGATTACATGCACCTCGAGAGTGTGCTGAAACCGAAGGCCGCGGAAAAACCCGCCCCCGCCCCGCGCTATCGCAGCCTCAACATCGACGAGCGAGAGCTTGAGGCCATCATGGAGCGGGAGTTCGGCCCCATCCGCCGCCCGGAGTACCGGGCCCGGCAATTAAACGCCGCCGTGGGCGACGTGCCGAAGGTCCCCGGCCGGAAGGAATATATCATCGTCGACGGCTACAACCTCATCTTCGCCTGGGACGAGCTCAAGGCCCTGGCAAAGGAGCGTCTCGACCTCGCGCGCGAGCGGCTGATGGACCTGCTCTCGGGCTACGTGGGCTTTACGGGGGCAAAGCTGGTGCTGGTCTTCGACGGCTTCCGCACCCCGGGCAATCCCGGCTCCCGCGCGGAGTACCACAATATCTCCGTCGCCTTCACGAAAGACGGCGAGACCGGCGACGCCTATATCGAGCGCCTGGTGGACGAGATCGGCAAAAACTACGCCGTCCGCGTCGTCACGAGCGACAACCTCATCCGCCTGTCAGCGCTGCGCTCGGGCGTGCTGCGCTGTTCCTCGGGGGAGTTTAAGGGCGAGATCGAGTGGGCCCTGTCCCAGATCGAGGACGTGCTCAAGAAGACGAATTTCAACGCCCATCAGACGAGGCTTGCGGACAGCAATGGAACATGAAGACATCTTAAAACGCGCGCGCGACCTCGCGAGGCGCTGTGAGCAGCGGGGGGCGCCGACGAACACCGGCTTTCTCACCCCCGCCGAGCGCTACGCCATCGAGCATGACCCCGCCCTGCGCTCTGTCCGCGCGTTCTTTCACGGCGGATACCCGGAGGCGGAGCGCACCATCGCCTTCTTCCTGCCCGACTGGATGGAGGACGAGACCCCGGATCTGTCGGAGCATATCTGCGCCATCCGCCTCACCGCCTTTTTCGGCGAGCCGGGACACCGCGACTATATGGGCGCGATCCTCGGCATGGGCGTCGGGCGCGAGTGGGTCGGGGATATCCTTGTCGACGGCCCGCAGGCAATTGTGTTATGCCAGCCGAGCGTGCTGCGCCACCTGCTGAGTATCGAGAAGGTGGGGCGCTTCGGCGTGAAGGCCGAACAGATGGAGCTTGCGGACATCCCCGCCGGAGAGAAGAAGGCCGAGGAGCGCCGCTTCACGGTGATGAGCCCGAGGCTTGACGCGGTGGCGGCGGGACTGTTTCATCTGTCCCGGACTGAGACCGCGCGGCAGATCGCCCTCGGCGTGCTGAATCTCAACTACGCCCCCTGTCTCAAGCCGGACGCGCAGGTCACCGAGGGGGACGTGCTCTCCCTGCGCGGCGCGGGCAAGGGCAGCATCAAGGAGATCGGCGGCAGCTCCCGCAAGGGGCGGCTCTTCGTCACGGCGGAGCTTTTTCGATAGTTTGGAGTTCGGAGTTTGGAGTTTGGAGTTGTTTACCCCTGTCGTTTGGGAAAGGATAGATGATAAATGAGAGCATATCAGCGGCTTCTGCGCTATGCGTCCATCGACACGCAGAGCAGCGCAAGCGCCGGGACGACGCCCAGCACCGAAAAACAGTACGCCTTTGCCTTCCTGCTGAGAAATGAGATGCAGGATCTGGGACTCAAGCGGGTCTACAGCGATCCGCGGGCCTATACCTACGGCTTTCTCCCGCCGAGTCCGGGCATGGAAGCCCAGCCGATGATCGGCCTGATCGCCCATATCGACACCGCCCCGGACTTCTCGGGCGCGGGCGTGCAGCCCCGCCTCCACCCGGACTACGACGGGGAGGATCTGCCCCTCGGCGAGAGCGGGCGCGTGCTGAGCGTGAGGGACTTCCCCGATCTCAGAGAGAGGATAGGCAAGACCCTCATCACCACGGACGGGACGACCCTGCTCGGCGCGGACGACAAGGCGGGCGTGGCCGAGATCATGACCGCCTGCGAGGCGCTTTTGAAGGGCGACAGACCCCACTGCGCGGTGGCGGTCTGCTTTACCCCGGATGAGGAGATCGGCCACGGGGCGGACCTGCTGGAGCTCATCCGTTTCGGGGCGAGCTTTGCCTACACCGTGGACGGCGGCGACGTCGAAGAGATCAATTTCGAGACCTTCAACGCGGCCCGCGCCGTCTTCCAAATCCGCGGCGTGAGCGTGCATCCCGGCTCTGCCAAGGGCGTGATGGTGAACGCCTCCCTCGTCGCCATGCACATCAATGAGCTGCTTCCCGCAACGGAGACCCCCTCCCAGACCGAGGGCTACGAGGGCTTTTATCACCTGACCGACATGAGGGGCGACGTGAGCGGGGCGGAGCTTCAATACATCATCCGCGACCACGACGCCGGGCGTTTTGAGGAGCGTTGCGAAAAGTGCCGCGAGATCGAGCGCATTATGAATGAGCGATACGGCGAGGGGACCGTCACCCTCACGCTGACCGAGCAGTACCGCAACATGGCGGAGATTCTGCACGGCCACATGGAGATCGTCGAGCGGGCGGAGAAGGCCATGCGCACGGCGGGGCTTGAACCGAAGCGCGTCCCCGTGCGCGGCGGGACGGACGGCTCGCGCCTCAGTTTCCGCGGCCTGCCCTGCCCGAACCTCGGTACCGGCGGCGCGGCCTTCCACGGCCCCTATGAGTATATCACCGTCGAGGACATGGACAAGGCGGTCGAGGTTTTGCTGAACATTCTGTGCGAAAAAGCGTAAAAACCGCGTATGATACAGCGGAGCCGGGCGCTTGTGCGCCCGGCTCCGCTCATATAAAACTTGACGAAAAAGCTGTTTTCCTGTAAAATCAGAATCCCCGCAAGGGGACGGTGAAGAGTTGAACATTCACACGCAGGCGATTGGCTCCATCCTCCGTACTTATGCGGATTACCTTTCATATCAAGAAGTGGACGATCACAATTCTTGTGAAGGAAACTTCCCGAAAGGCAAAGCCCGTAAAAAAGTCAACCGCCACTCCCGCAAAGTGACGATTGACTTTGTGGCTTTGCCACATATCTGATTAACACTTTGAGGAGCTAACCGTGTGCGTGGTTCGCTCTTCACTGTTATTATAGGGCAGGCGGGCGCTTTTGTCAATCCCGGCCCTGCGGGCATTTTCTCAATTGTGCTTCGTACAATGTGCGGATTCGCCAGATGTTTTATGCAATTTGAAGGCCATACCGCGCGGGCGACCGCAAGGGTCGCCCCTACGGTGAATATCATTTGTTACCGGGTGTAGGGGAGGCTATACCGCGCGACCGGCCGCGAGAGCCGTCCCTACAGCGAGAAAGGGGCGGGCTGCTTTGCAGCGGCCCCTGTTTACGCCATCTCCGCGGGCAGGGTGAGCTCGGCGGTGAAGGTCTCCCCGTCGTTTTCAACATGAAAGCTGCCGCCCAGGGCGGTCATGATCTTCTCACAGGTGCGCAGGCCGATCTTTGTGCTGTCCTTGCGCGTGCGAAGCTCCGCCACGCCGTTGGATACCCGGAGCGTGAGACTGCCGCCGCCGAGCGCCGAGACTGCCTCCACGGGCTTGTCGGGGTCGGCGTACTTGCGGATGTTGGACTGGAGATTGTCGAGCACGCGCTTTAAAAACAGCGGGTCGACCGTGATCATGCACTCGCCCTCAAAGTCGGCGCGGCGCATGGTATAGCCCGCGTCGGCAAGGTCAAACTCCATCTCGCCCAAAAGCTGCTCGAGCAAAAGGCGCGCGTCCATGCGCTCGAGACTGAGGTCGAGCTCCGCCTTGCCGTAGACCAGAAAATAGCGGAAGAGCTGGTCGGTCAAATCCTTGAGCTCCATCGCCTTGACATAGGCCGAGGAGGCGAGCTGGGCCCGCGTCGCCTCGTCTTCCGCGCCGCCGCAGAGCAGCCCCAGATAGCCGATCATGGCGGTCATGGGCGTGCGGATGTCGTGGGAGATGGCGGTGATGAGCTCGGTGTTGGCCTCCCAGGCGCGCTTCTCGTTGCCCATGCGCTCAATGACGGAGCGGCGCATCTCGTCCATGGAGTCGGCCAGGACGCTCAGCTCGTCCCCGCCGGGGGCTTCGATGCTGCGCTCCAGATCGCCCGCGCTGACGGCGGAGGCCTCCCGGGACAGCGCGATGATACGCCGGGTCAGACGCCCCGTGTACCACAGCAGGATCAGCAGGATGCACACCCCCGCAAGGGCGAAGGACACAATGTTCACCAGCTGGCGCTGCCGGAGCTGGGAGTTGTCGCCGATGGCCACCTGATATACCCCGTCGGCAAAGCGGATGGGGTAGAGCCTGCCGTGCAGCTGCGGATCGTAACCGCCCGCGCCGGGGGTCAGCCTGCCGCCGGAGTAGAGCTGCTGCTCCCGCCCGGTGCTGAACAGGAAGATGGTCACATAGTCGTGCGACGCGGTCCAGCGGGCGACGGCGGCGGTGTCCCGGCCGCTGACGCCCTGGGAGCTGACAAAGCTGCTGAACTCGGAAAAAATCTGAGCCTTGCGGCGGTTGACGTTTTCGGGGCTCATGTAGCGCTCCTGAATCAGAAAGCCGCCCAGCCGCGTCAACGCCAGAAAGAGCAGCGCGCCCGCCGCCAGAGCCAGCAGCGCCGCCTCCAGCACCTGCACGCGCAGGGAACGGGTCTGCTTTTGCCCCTCAGTCAATTTGATAGCCCTTTCCCCAGACGGTGCGGATGATGCGCGGATTGGAAGGGTTCTCCTCGATCTTCCGGCGCAGATTCAGTACGTGCACCATCACGGTGTTGCCGGAGCCGGGCAGAAAGCGCTCCTTCCACACGGCCTCGTACATGTCGGCGGCGGTCACGGTCTTGCCCCGGTTTTTGAGCAGATGCTCCAGGATGGCAAACTCCGTGTCCGTGAGCGTGACGTCCTTCCCGCCGCTCTTCACACTGCGCCCGGCGAGGTCGACCTCCAGCCCCTCCAGGTTCAGCGCGGAGGCGGGCTTGCCCTTATACTGCTTGTAGCGGCGCAGCAGGGAGGAGACCTTCGCCAGAAACTCCCCCTGCGAGAAGGGCTTGGACAGAAAGTCGTCGCCGCCGCTGCGGTAGGCGGAGAGACGATCAGCCTCGGCGGACTTGGCGGTCAGAAACAGCACCGGCGCGTTTGAGAGCGCGCGGATGCGGTCGCAGGTCTCAAAGCCGTCCATGCCGGGCATCATCACGTCCAGCACGATGAGATCGGTCTCGGGGTGGGCCTCAATATAACGCACGGCGGCCTGACCGTCGGCGGCCTCGGCCACCGCGTAGTCGTCGCGCAGGAGCATATACAAAACCTTGCGGATATCGGGATCGTCGTCCACAATGAGTATCAGGGAACGTTCTTCCATGTTATCACCTCGGGGACATTTTACCATGTCGGCCGAAAACTGACAATCCGCTCTTAAGAAAGATTAAGACACTTTTTAAGAAAGCTGTGCTATACTGTGCCCGTGTCAAGAACCGCCCGTGGGTTTGTCCCGTGGGTATCACATATCAGGAGGACCAAACATGAAGAAACTGAAAACCCCCGTCTGCCTGCTTCTGGCGCTTGTCATGTGCCTGACGCTCACCGCCTGCGGCGGCTCCGGGAAGACGTCCGCGCCCGCAGCCACCAGCACCCCCGAGGCGACGGCCACGCCCGAGGACGTGTACGTCTCGGAATACAAGACCCTCAGCAAGGACAGCAAAAACTATTTCAGCGTCCGCAGCTTCAGCCCCGACGGAATGTACTGCACCAGCTGGGAGAAGATCGGCGAGAATATCCCCGAGGGCGTCAAGCCCCAGTACGAGGGACAGTACGACGTCTACGCCACCTACGTCTACTTTATGGATAAGGACGGCAAGCTCACCAGACTCGAAAACTACCAGCCCATCCCCACGCCCGAAAACGACAAGGGCTACAAGGAGTTCAGCTCCGGCAGCGACATCAGCGGCATCTGCTTCACGCCGGACGGCTTCGTGACCATTGAGCTGGCCTATTCCTCCTGGAACGACGGCGACGGCAACTACGCCATGTACACCGAGGAGTATTACCAGCACCAGAAGTTTAACCAGCAGTATTACATCCGCTCCTTCGACCTCACGGGCAGCGAGCTGAGCTGCGCGACCATCGACGTCCCGGCCGACGGCTGGCTCGAGGCCTACCGCATGCAGCTTGACGACAAGGGCAACGCCGTGGTCTCCACCGGCTCCGGCCTGCGGGCCATCGGCCTCGACGGTCAGGACGCCTACGACATCAACATCAACGGCTACGTCAACAGCCTCGTCACCCTGGCCGACGGCCGCATCGCGGTCTCCGTCAGCGGCGACACGGATATGCTCATCAGCATCCTCGACACCGAGACCGGCAAGCTCGTCGACGGCGTGCCCACGACCATCGACACCTACAACGCCGTCGCCGGCAGCGGCGATTACGACTTCTACTACACCAACGGCGCCTGGTTCTACGGCTACAAGCTGGGCGAGGCGGAACCCGTCAAGCTCTTCAACTGGATCAACTGTGACGTGAACGCCAGCAAGGTCAGCGTGCTCGACGTGGCCGAGGACGGCACCGTCACCGGCATGATCAGCGACTACAGCCCCAAGACCCAGACTTACACCACCGAGCTTGTCACCGTCAAGAAGGTCCCCTATGACTCCGTGCCCCACAAGCAGAGCGTCACCATGGCGGTCATGTACCTCGACTACAACGTGCAGGACATGATCATCGACTACAACCGCAAAAACGACGCATACCGCATCGAGGTCCTGGACTACTCCGAGTACGGTGTGGACGCGGACGGCAAGAGCATCGGCGAGACCAAGCTCAACACCGAGATCCTCTCCGGCAACGTCCCCGACATCCTCTGCCTCAACGGCCTGAACTACCGCCACCTCGCCAACAAGGGCATTCTCGAGGACCTGTACCCCTTCATCGACTCCGACCCCGATCTCAAACGCTCCGACTTCTTCCCGAACGTCCTCGCCGCGCTTGAGGTGGACGGCAAGCTCTGCTCCACGGTCTCCGGCTTCTTCATCAGCTCCGCCATCGGCGCGGCGTCCGTCGTGGGCGACCAGCCGGGCTGGAACTATGACCAGTTCAACGAGGCGCTCGCCTCCATGCCCGAGGGCTGCACCGCCTTTGACCAGTATGTCACCCGCGACAGCATCCTCTCCACCTGCCTCGCCCTCGACATGGCGGACTATGTGGACTGGGGCAGCGGCACGGTCCGCTTCGACAACCCCGAGTTCATCCGTCTGCTGAACTTCGCCAACTCCTTCCCCTCCGAGTTTGACTGGGAGAATTACGACTACTCCCGCGAGGACAGCACCGAGGATCGCCTGGCCCAGGGCAAGCAGATGCTCGTCCAGACCAGTGCCTACAGCATCGAGGACATCTTCTACAACAACTACGCGCAGTTCATGGGCGGCAAGATCACCTACATCGGCTACCCGACCGCCCACGGCACCGGCAATATGATCAGCTTCTCCGGCGACTCCGGCTACGCCATCAGCAGCAAGAGCCCCTATAAGGAGGCCGCCTGGCAGTTCCTGCGCGGCTTCTTCACCAGAGAGTACCAGGAGGAGAACGTCTACTCCCTGCCGAGCCGCCTCGACGTCTTCGACAAGCGGGCCGAGGAGGCCTCCACCGTCCAGTACCAGATGAACGGCGAGGGCAAGTACCTCCTGGACGACGACGGCGAGAAGATTCCCGTCGTGCGCACCACCGTCTGGAACAAGGACACCCAGAAGCTGGAGGAGGTCTACGCCCTCACCGAGGACCAGGTCCAGCAGATCCGCGAGCTCATCCTGACCACCACCAAGGTCGCCGACTACAACCAGGAGATCCTGGACATCGTCAAGGAGCAGGCCGCGCCCTTCTTCGCCGGTCAGAAGACCGCCGAGGAGGTCGCCAAGCTCGTACAGAGCAAGGCCAACATCTACGTCAACGAGCAGCGCTGACGAAAAAAGCAAGAGGCTGTCTTAAAGCGCATAAGCATACAAATCCGTAGGGGCCTCCCGCTTTGCCGCAAAGCAATTGGCGATTCGGGCAACACGCCCAAATCGCCAATTGCGCGGCTGCGGAGAAAGCGGGGTGTCTTTTTCTGTCACTGGCAGCGACACCCCGCTTTCCCCTCATCGGCCCGCCGTTTAACGACAAGGCGCGTTGTTCGACGGGGCGATCTGGGGATCGCCCCCTACGGCGGCGTATGAACATGCAATTTGAGACAGCCCCTTATTGCATTTGCCAAAACCCTGTGTTATAATCTATAAAGATTTTATGTAGACCGGGTTATGTTATTGATGTGCCGGATGAATCTTGGAACAAGATGTAAAGTCATACCGGCACATCAATAACGATTTGATTGCCGTTTCGCTCGCCCCTTGACGGGGCAACCGCGAAACATGGCGAAATTGCTCCCCCAATCATTCAGAAATGTATTGGGGAGCAATAAAAGGACGAAGCATGAACAAGAGCCGAGAAATCAGAAAAAAGAGGCGCATCGACTTTCTGCGCAGCCTGTGCTTTTTGATGCCGAGTCTGCTGGGCGTGGGCGTGTTCTTCATCCTGCCCTTCGGCGTCGTGGTCTACTATTCGATGATCGACGGGGTAGCCTCGAAAAACTTCGTGTTTTTGGAGAACTTCAAGCGTCTGTTTCAAAACTCCGCTTTCCGCATGGCGTCGATCAACACACTCAAGTTCTCGGCCATGGCGGTGCCGCTGGCGGTCGTGCTGGCGATGGTACTGGCCCTGATGCTCGAGTGCCGCATCCCGATGAAGAGTCAGTTCCGCACCTTTTTCCTCAGCCCCATGATGGTCCCGGTGGCCTCGGTGGTGCTGATCTGGCAGGTACTGTTTAACTACAACGGCACGGTCAACGAATTTCTGATGCTCTTCGGCACCAAGCGCATCGACTGGCTCCAGTCCGAGTACAGCATGATCGTGGTGCTGCTGCTGTTTCTGTGGAAGAACCTCGGCTATTTTATGATCCTCTTTATGGCGGGCCTTGCCAATATCCCGAAGGCCCTGCTGGAGGTCTGCGATGTGGAGGGCGCGTCGGCCGCCTATAAGTTTTTCAACATCAAGCTGCGCTTTCTCTCGCCGACGGTGCTGTTCGTGACCATCCTCTCGCTCATCAACTCCTTCAAGGTCTTCCGCGAGGTGTATCTGCTGACGGGGGACTACCCCTATGAGAGCCTCTACATGCTCCAGCACTTTATGAACAACACCTTCCGCTCGCTGGACTATCAGAAGCTGTCGGCGGCGGCGGTGGTAATGGCGCTGGTCATGGTGGTCATCATCGCGATCCTCTTCTGGATCGAGGACCGGTTCGGAAAGGATGTGGAGGGATGAAAACAGCGCCCCGCAGAAGAAAGCGCCGCCTCTTCGGCCGCGGCGCGATGTTCCTGCTGTGTCTGGTCTTCTCGCTGCTGTTCCTGCTGCCGACGGTGCTGACCATCACCAACTCCTTCATGTCCGAGGCGGAGATCAAATCCAACTACGGCATGGTCTTTTCCACCACCTCGGGCGGCTTTGTATCGAAGACGGTGAACCTCAAGTTTATCCCCGACAAGGTGACGCTCTCCCAGTACACAGCGGGCCTTATCAAGTCCCCGGAATATTTATTAAAACTCTGGAACAGCATCCTGCTCGTTGTGCCCATTGTCATTTTGCAGGTGGGCGTGGCCTCGGTCGCGGCCTACAGCTTCACGCGCTGGCGCGGAAAGATCCGCAGCGGCATCTTTTTCTTCTACGTCATCCTCATGCTCATGCCCTATCAGGTCACGCTCGTCCCGAACTACCTGATCAGCGAGTGGCTGGGCCTTCTCAACAAGCCCTGGGCGATCATTCTGCCCGGCATCTTCGCGCCCTTCTCGGTCTTTCTGCTGACCAAGTTCATGCGGCGCATCCCCTACTCGCTCATCGAGGCCGCCAAGGTCGACGGAGCGGGGGAGTGGGAGATCTTCACCCGCATCTGTCTGCCCCAGTGCCGCTCGGCCCTGTACTCCATCGCGATCCTGGTTTTCATCGACTACTGGAACATGGTGGAGCAGCCCCTCATCCTCCTGCAGGACGCGGACGCCCAGCCGCTGAGCGTGTTTTTGTCCCGGGTCAACACCGGCGAGATCGGCCTTGCCTTCGCCATGGCGACGGTCTATATGATCCCGTCTCTGCTCCTCTTCCTCCACGGCGAGGAGTATCTGGTGGAGGGCATCGCAAATTCGGGCAGCGTTAAAGGATAAAAAGTGTGGAGTGTGGAGAGTGAAGAGTGGAGTTAAGGAGTCCCCTTCGGGGACGGATAAAAATAGACTGTCATCCTTCGCTGGCGCTCAGGATGACGACTGCGCTTATTATAATGTCGCGAAGCGACACCATAACTCCACTCTCCACTCTCCACTCTTCACTCTGCTTTGAGGTGTTTCATGGAAAACACAGTCAAAAAACGTGAATGGGTCAAGGACGCCGCCATTATCTTTCTGGCGGTGCTGCTTGTGCTGACCTTTTTTTCCAACACGATCATGAACCGCAGCCTGCCGGAGGTCGCCACCGCCGGGGTCACCAGCGGCTCGATCGTGGCGAAGGTCAGGGGCACCGGTACCGTCACGGCTGCCGGCAAGCAGCAGGTCAAGGCCAAGGAGACGCGCACCATCCGCTCCGTCATGGTCAAGACCGGCCAGGAGGTCAAGACCGGCGACGTGCTCTTCGTCCTCGGCGAAGGGGACGAGACGGCGCTCGAGCAGGCCATGAACACCCTGCGTTCTCTCCAGTATGACTACCAGAGAACGGCCCTGAACACCCCCACTTACGACGGCAGCAGCTATGACCGCTCTGTGGACGTCGCCTATGAGAGACTGATTCGCGCGGAAAACGCCTATTACAGCGCCTCCGACGTCTACTACAACGCCCTCGCCATCGAAGCGCCCGAGATCGACTCTGTCACACGGGAGATTCAGGAAGTAGAAAGACAGTTGGCCGTTATCGTGGAGAAACTAAATGTAGCAGAAGAAGACTATAATAAGCGCTTAGACATTGCATGGCAGCGTTACTATGATGCTCAGTATAAATTTGACCAAGAATACAGTGAGACTGGAGTCTACCCAGACAGAACGGAGTTGGAAAAGGCGGAGCAGCAGCTTATCGATCTTCAAAATGACACATATATCGCATCCCTGAGAGAGCAGCATGAGGAGCTTCAGAATCGCTACGCGACCCTGAGCGCCCATCTTGACGGCCTCACCACATCCTCGACCGCCGCGTACAAGGACGCGCTGGACGCTGCCGAGTCGGATCTCTATATCGCACAGATCGACTACGACAACGCGGTCAATTCCCGCAACTATGCCTACTCAAACTTTGAGCAGAGCGTTGCCGTCGCGAACGTCAACCTCCAGGAGATCGCCGCGAGCATTGCCATTCAGCAGGAGAAGGTCAAGTCCCTGGCGGGCGAGGAGGGCAACGTCGTCACCGCCAACGTCAACGGCACCATCGACACCATCGACTGCACGGCGGGCGATACCGTGCTCAAGGACGCCCTGCTCTGCACCATTGAGGTGCCCGACATGGGCCACACCCTGTCCTTCTCTGTCACCAATGACCAGGCCCAGCGCCTGCGCGTCGGCGACACCGCCACCGTCAGCAACTACTACTGGGGCAACAGCGTCACCGCCACCCTCACCACCATCCGCACCGACCCGAAGAATCCCCAGACCAACAAGATTCTGACCTTCGACCTCACTGGAGACGTGACCAGCGGCGCGGAGATGACCATCTCCGTCGGCCAGAAGAGCGCCAACTATGACCTCATCGTTCCCAATTCCGCCATCAAGAGCGACACCAACGGCAAGTTTGTCCTGGCCGTCACGGTCAAGAGCTCGCCCCTCGGCAACCGCTACACCGCCAAGCGTGTGAGCGTTGAGGTTTTGGCGAGCGACGACAACAACTCCGCCATCGTGGCCGACCTCACCAACGGCGACTACGTCATCACCACCAGCTCCGCCCCCGTCTCGAGCGGCGACATGGTGCGCATGGCGGACAACCAGACATGAAAAAGCTGCTGAGGCACTGGCCGCTCACTCTGGCGGCCCTGCTTGCGCTGCTCTGCGCCTTCTGCCTGTGGCGGGTCTGGACGGTGTCGAACCTCCTGCCGAGCCAGCAGGCGGCAAAGCGCTGGAAGGGCGGCAGCGAGCGGGACTTTGCGCAGATTACCTGCCTCATGCCGCCTGTCATGCAGCTGACGCTGGACGACGTCTATAAGTTCCGCGGCGAGATGTACCAGAAGCTCAAGGGCGCGGGCTATGACATTGAAAGCGAGAAGGGTCTGTACCTCGACGCCTGGAGCACGGCCAGCACCGCCACGGTCAGCAGCGGCCGCCGGATCGGGGACGTGCAGCTCGTGGCCGTCGGCGGAAACTTCTTCGACTTCCATCCGCTCCGCCTGCTCAGCGGCAGCTATATCCAGCCGGACGATGTGATGGACGACCGTGTCCTGCTCGACAAGGAGACCGCCTGGCTGCTCTTCGGCGCGTTCGACGTGGCAGGCATGAGCTTTTCCCTGGATGGGACGCCCGTTGTCGTAGCCGGCGTCTATGAGCATGAGAAGGACGCCTTCTCAAAATTGGCATACGGCGAAGACATGCGAATCTATATGAGCTACAGCGCTTATGAGCGGATAGATTCGCTCTCAATGAATCTGAATGATGGAACGCTTGTGGGCGCTGTCACGAATACCGTTGCGAATGCCGTGGCCAACACGCTTGAAAAAGACGTGCTGCGCACGATTATCTGCTATGAAGCGGTGATTGCGGAGCCGGTCAAGGGCTTCGCCTATGGCGCGGTGACGGAAAAGTTCCCGCTGAAGACAGTCTCAATTACAGAAAACACCTACCGCTTTGAAACGGATCGCTTGTTTAAGCTTCTGAAAGGCATCACGGAACGGTCTATGAGAAGGGGAACCTATTATTTCCCCTATTGGGAAAACGCCGCCCGCGCCGCGGAGGATCGCGCCGCGCTCTGGCTGCTGCTCGGCGTGGTGACCGGCGTCTTTCCGATCGCCCTTTTGTTCTATGAGCTGATCCGCTATGCCGAGAAGGGCAAGAAAAAGCTCGAGGACGAGATCCTGCCGAACACGGGCAAGAAGAGCCGCGAGCTTGTCCGCGCCTGGAGCCGCCGCCGCTGGGAGCGCAAGCACCCGGACGAGGTACAGGCGGACGAATATCAATAGAGAAAATCGTAGACTAACTATTAAAAGTCAAGCCCCGAAATGGGAAAAGTTGTGGATTGGTGAAGAGGAAAAAAGGTGCACAAAAGCAAGCGTCCAGCAGGGCGCT
>ONPN01000043.1 GCA_900319695.1 uncultured Eubacteriales bacterium | reverse complement strand
GCGAGGCAACATCGCTCCGCTCATTGAACTGGGCGCGGGCTTTGACATGGACCTGACTGCCCGTGAGAACATCTATATGAACGGCGCGATCATGGGCTTTGACCGAAAATTCATGAACGCCCACTTCGACGAAATCGTGGACTTTTCGGAGCTTAATGACTTCCTCGATGTTCCGGTCAAAAACTTCTCCTCCGGCATGCTGGCGCGCCTGGGCTTCTCTATCGCTACCATCGTGGAGGCCGAAATTCTGATCGTGGACGAGATTCTCGCGGTGGGTGACGCTGCGTTTCAGCGCAAGTGCGAACAGAAGATGGACAAGCTTCTGTCCGGCGGCACCACACTGATCTTCGTCAGCCATTCGGGCGAACAGGTCAAGCGCCTGTGCAGAAGGGCTGTCTGGCTCGACCATGGTCAGATCCAGATGATTGGCGACAGCACGGAGGTCTACGACGCCTATCAGCGCTTTCTGGACAACGGTTGTCAGTAAAGGATAACGGCAATGAGCAAATACGATTATTTGATCGTCGGCGCAGGGCTGTACGGCGCGGTGTTCGCCCAACAGGCGAAGGAACATGGAAAAAGAGTGCTTGTCATCGACAGGCGCTCTCATATTGCGGGCAATGTGTACACCGAGACGGTGGAGGGCATCCATGTCCACCGCTACGGCGCGCACATCTTCCATACCAATGACCGCGCAGTGTGGGAGTATGTGGGTCGCTTTGCCGAGTTCAACCGCTTTACCAATTCTCCGGTGGCAAACTATAAGGGGGAGCTGTACAGCCTGCCCTTCAACATGTATACGTTCAACAAAATGTGGGGCGTGACCACCCCTGCCGAGGCCGCCGCCGAGATCGAGCGCCAGCGCCGCGAAGCCGGGATCACGGAGCCGCGCGACCTTGAGGAGCAGGCGATCAGCCTGGTCGGGCGCGACATTTACGAAAAGCTGGTCAAGGGCTACACGGAGAAACAGTGGGGCCGCCCGTGCACGGAACTGCCCGCTTTCATCATCAAGCGACTGCCGGTGCGCCTGACCTTTGACAACAACTACTTCAATGCGCTCTATCAGGGCATCCCCGTCGGCGGCTACACCCGCATGGTGGAGCGGATACTGGACGGCGTGGAGTTTCGCCTGGGTATCGACTACCTCAAAGACCGCGAGGCCCTTGACGTGCTCGCGGAAAAGACGGTTTATACCGGTGCGATCGACGCTTTTTACGATTTCCGCTTCGGCCCGCTTGATTACCGCTCGGTCAGATTTGAGACAGAGCTTCTGGACATGCCGAACTTCCAGGGCAACGCCGCGGTCAACTACACGGACCGCGGGACGCCGTGGACGCGCATCATCGAGCACAAGTGGTTCCAGTTCGGAAAGGATGATGACGGAAACGATTTGCCCAGGACCGTCATCTCCCGCGAGTATTCCTCCGCGTGGGAGCCGGGGGACGAGCCCTATTATCCGGTCAACGATCAGAAAAACGCGGCGCTGTACGAAAAGTACAAGGCCCTGGCCGACCAGGAGCAGCACGTCATCTTCGGCGGGCGTCTGGGCGAATACAAGTATTACGACATGGATCAGGTCATCGCCGCCGCGCTGAGAGCGTTCATAGAAGCATTTAAAGAATAAATATCAAAACAGATATTTACCCTTGACAACATTGATCTTCAAAAACTTGCATCTAAGCACCCCCCTCAACAATAGACGCGCTCGTGTAGAACGATCTCTTCCGCTCGGTTTTGGATGCTGCTCATCCGTCTGACCCACTCCATCTGATCGGCAGCTTTGAGTGCTTCGGTCACGCCTTCCCGTTTGGCCATCTGCTGCATGATGCGTTCCAATTGTTCCTCACAGCTTCGGTCGATCTCGGCCAGGTGCTTGCCCAGCTTTCCGGTCGTCAGGAGATTTGTGTATAGTACCGGCCGATGTTCTCTCAGATACCGTTTCCTCATCCGGCCATATTTTCCAAGAGGCTGCTGTTCGGCCTCATCAACTATTAGATTGGGAAGGAGATAATCTCCGACCTTCGTGTAAGTGCCGCCGTGCTGCTCAAAGAGAGTTTCACTATGATTCATTTGATGACCCTCCATAAGATTTTCATATTTTTTCTTCCTTGCAACAGCGGGTCATCTAACACCCATCTAACACTTTTCCGATTTTCTGAAAAAATCGCAGGTTATTTGATGGCGTTGGGTTTCATGGTACAATGACCGTGAAACCGTTGATTTTACTGGATTTTTCTTGGTTTTCCATGTGCTTTGGTTAAGCCTCAGATGATGCCTTGTGATCCCTTTTTTATAAATGGGGTTCAAGAGGCCGGAAGTTCGAATCTTCTCACTCGGACCAAAAATCCTCGATTCCGAAAGGAGTCGGGGATTTTTTCTGCCTAAAAATACCCCTCATTATGGCCTGACTGGAATTTGACCGGAATGCGCTTCCGGGAGGCAAAACGCCTGGTCGAAAACATCCACCGCTTTTTGCTTGACCGGGGACTGCACATGCAGGTAGTGCTGCGTCATATCCAGGTCCGCGTGACCGACCATGCTCTGGATCGTGGCGAGGTCAACGCCCAGCGCCTGCACTGCCGCCATCCCTCTTTTCACTCTTTTCATTGTCCTCCGCCTCCCTGCTCCGTTTTCATCGTATTTTATAGTATAGCGCCCCCGCGCAGTTTTCCAGATAAAACGTTAAAAAAGTGCCCTGGAAGCGTTCAGGCTTCCGGGGATACGCGCCGTTGCAGCGGGGGGTATTTTTTCAATACCCGTAGTTGTCAGCAGCCGAATCACTCCTGCTGGATGTTATTTCCGTTCAGGCCGGGAACAAGCTGATCGACCTGGTTCCAAAGCGTCTGGGCCGCGTTTTCAACCTGTGTGGCAGCTCCGCTCTCCACCGAGCTCTTGGCATTGATGAGTTTTGGAGCGACAAGCCAGATGATGGCGGCGATGACAATCACAATCAGCAGCAGAACAGTGACGCCGCCTCTGTTGTTTCTCATCTTTTTTCTCCTTTCTCCGCCGCGCCGGGCGGGATGTATTTGACAGCACCGCACAGTCCGCCTCCGAACCCTTCCGTTTCGTTGCCGGACATGCTCTCGTCGTTAAAGGCAGTATAACACACCACGGCAATGTTTTCCAGGCAAATTGAAAAAGCGCGGCCCCGGCGTTGGGGCCGCGCTGCGCTTATTCTACCGCGAACCACGCGGGGTCGAGCTCGTCAAAGAGGTTTGCGTACTGAATGTACTGGTATTTCCGGATCAGCGGGTCGTCCATGACCTCAGCAATGCCGGTGTAGATGTTGCCATCAATGTCCATAACGCCCTGTGAGGAAATGATGGGGTAATGCTCATACAGCTCGCCCAGCATCTGCACATAGGGGGGCATGGGGAAATTGCCCTGATCGAGAATCAGCCAAGGGAGATAGTTGGCGCTGAGTCCGGCATTGTGCCATTCCGGAGAATCATAATTTGTCCAAATGAAAAACTTGGACTTATATACGTCAAGCTGGGAGTATAGGTCTGTATACACTTCCTGATACGCTATGTTCGGTAAACTGGGCTGATGGTCGCCGAAGAAAATAATCATGGTTGGCTCGTCGCTGTTCTGATAAGTCTCAACCAATTGCCGCACCTGATCGTCCGACGCTTTGATGAGCGACAGGTAAACCTGCGTATCCACATACAAATCCTTGCCGTTTTCCGCCACCGACTCCGCTTTTTCCACATCGAGCCAACGCTCATAACCGGCGTGGTTCTGCATGGTCACATCAAACAGAAATCGCGGCTGATCTGCTTTTTCTTCATCTATTGCCTCAATATACAGATAATCATTGATGTCAGCAGGGAGATCGTGCAGGTTTACGATCTCTCCGAAGTTCTCATAATCCGTGATGCTGTGGAAGGCATCAAACCCAAGATAGGGATAGGCCATGTTTCGGTTCCAGTTTTTTGCATCGTTTGGATGAAACGCGTCGGCGGAATATCCCTGATCTTTAAAGTACCTGGCCAGTGAAAACAGCGGTTCAGTCACATTCTCGGTGTATGGATAGGCGCCGGGGCTCAGGAAGGCCAGCGAATTGCCGGTCAGTGCCTCAAATTCCGTATTGCAGGTGCCGCCGCCGATCACGCCCACGTACAGGCTGCCTTCAATGGTGTTTTCGTCAAGGCTGTCGATAAAAGGCATGACATCGATTGCGGGATTCATGCCGACCGAGCGCAGGTCGGAGAAAGCCTCGTTCATGACCATGATGATATTGGTGGGACGGGTTCCGTCCGGGTCGGGAGAAGAAGTATTTTGATAGTCGGCAAGGTAGCTGTCTGTCAGTTCTCTTGAATAGCCTTCGGGAACTCTGACTCTGGTGTTATAGGCGCTCTTTAAGAAGGTGAGTACCATACCCTCCTCATGAAAGCTCTTCATCAAGACGGCGTCCCAGGCGAAGGAATCCAGGGATTTATAGGTGTTGGTGTTTACACCGATAATCATAAGCAGCACCGCCGCGGCAATGGAAATTCCCCGCCGGAGAAGCTCTCTCTTTAAGGAGCGCTTTTCTGTGGAGCTGTTCTTTTTCAACAGCAACACCAGCGTTACGCCGTAACAGATAACGATTATAACACCCAGTACCATCTGCCAGCTTGGCCAGAAGCTGTAACCGCCCATGACTTCCGCTGCGGTGCCGGTTGCTTTCAGGTCTGCGGGCATGATGGGCTTGTTCCGGAACTGTATCACGAAGAAATTGGCAATATACCAAAACGTGGTAAACGCCATGGTGACAAGCGTTCCCAACAGCGGCAAAGTCAGCGCGTTGAGGAGCAGGCTGATTGCAAAGAGGAATAACCAGTTGAGCAGGAAATGAACGTATGTAACATAGGCCAGGCTTCCGCAGAAAAAGCAGCCCGCAAGTAGTGTTACAGCGATACACGCTGCACTCATAAGCGGCAGACGCAACGCGGGAAAGCGCTGGAATATGTAGTCCATTAAGACGGCCAGGAGCAACGCGATCAGAAGCAAAACAACGAAGTAGACGATCCAGAACCATGTGGGGATGAAGGTTGGGGAAAGGGTAACTGTTGCTCCCTCATCCGGGTCGAATACATTCACATGCAAAGCGCCCTCTCGGGACTCCAAATGTGATTTTTCTCCTGTCAGTTCTTCGCCCACAGGGAGAATAACTTCCGGTTCGATGTGGGCAAGATGAATCCCATGGACATAGGAATCGAGGCATGTAATATCAAATGCCGAAACGTCGGAGGTAATCAGAATCAGACTTTTAACATCATAATGAAAATCACCCAATGTAGCCTTTTTCAGTTCACTGCCAAAATAAAAACCGATTTCATAAAATGCCGCATATCCCTTGGGTGGGCATACATAGGTTTTGCAGATACCCTCCCCCTCAATATTGTCAGTTTGCAGAACGACTTTATACCGAACGGGGAAATACCCGAAAAACACCAGCACGAAAACCAGTGGGAGGGTTATCAGCAGTGTCGAAAGAATTCCTTTGATGTGCGTTTTCATGCTGTGAGCCTCCTAGTATCTAAACTGCGAAAAAGCGCTGTCCCGCATGCAAGGACAGCGCCTTCTCTGAAATTTCAGCCGGATATTCCCGGATTTCCGGCCTTATGATGTTTACTTCTAAAGATGTTTACTTCTAAAGATTAGCTGATAACAATCAGCTTGCTGTTGCTGGGGACGACCGTAACAGACCAAGTCGCACCGTTGATCTTGGCAGCAGCAGAGATCTCCTTCTCAGCGCCGTTCACGCGAACCTGAAGCTTACCATTCTCAGTGTTCTGCCAGCCAGACACAGTCTGACGAGCAGTAACGGTAGCGGTAGTCTTACTGTTGGTCTTTGCACCATTAGAGAGATACTCAGCAATAACCTCGGCGTATGCGGCACGGAGGTTGGACATATCGGTAGCCTCGCGGGACTTCTCGAGCTGGGTGGTGAACACAGGGATAGCGATGGCGACGAGGACGGCGATGATCGCGACAACGATCAGCAGCTCAGCCAGGGTAAAGCCCTTGTTGTTTTTCTTCATAGATTCTTCTCCTTATGTTATTTAATCTCCGGCTGCTCCGGGAAAGCGCCGGGAAATATCTATTTTCAAACGACCCGGGCGTCGTTTGGAAAACATGTCGCTTGCCCCTCAGAGAGCGGGGGGTTAAAAAGTGTGCATCTTTACTACTACTATTATGCCATAAATGGAAGAAAGATGCAAGGGAAAATCGCCTGTTATAAAATTAACTTGCAGGGCATCACATGATCGCGTACATGCCGAACATGGCCATGTAGATGGCGACGACGACGAAGCCCGCGACGCCCGCGAGGCCGACCAGCAGGGCCGGTTCCAGCTTGGCGAGGGCGGCGGCGATCGCCATGTCGAGCTCCACGTCGTAATAGCCCGCGATGGTGTGCAGGGTCTTCTCCATCTCGCCGGTCTCCTCGCCGACGGCGACCATGTCCACCAGAATATCCGGCATGAAGGCGGCCTCTCTCATGCTGGCGCCGAGGGCGTGGCCCTCCTCCAGCTTGACCGAGAGCTTGCCGACTTCGGTGCTCATGAAGTAGTTGCTCATGGTCTTGGCGGTGATGGTGATGGCGCGGGTCATGGTTAGACCTGAGGCGAGCATGGTGGTCAGGGTGTTGGCAAATTCGCTGGCGGCGTTGAGCTCCTGGATATTGCCGAGCACCGGCACCTTGAGCGCCCATTTTGCCAGGTTCATGTGACCTTCCTCGGTCTTGTCATAGAGCTTGTAGCCGATGGTGACGACGGCGAAGATGCCGAGCAGTACCCCCCAGTAGTGAACAAAGAAGTTGGACACGGCGATCAGGGCCTGGGTAATCATTGGCAGCTCGCCGCCGAGGCTTGCGAACACGGCCTCAAAGGTCGGGACGACCTTGATCATCAGCACCGCCACGACGATGACCGCGATCGCCAGCACAAAAATCGGGTAGGCCAAGGCGGAGCGAACCTTCGCCGCCATCTTGGCCTGCTTGTCAAAATGCTCGTACACGGTCTCGAACGCCTTGTCCAGGTTGCCGCTCTGTTCACCGGCGGAGATGGTCTCGACAAAGGTGGGCGGCAGGAGCTTCTCGCCGCGCTCGCCAAAGCTCGAGGCGATGGAGCGGCCCGCCTCCACATCCTCCGCCACATGGTCCAGCATCTTCTTGAGAGGCTTGTCGCTGGTCTTCTGGGCGATGAGGTGCACCGTGCGGGCGATGGGGATGCCCGCGCTCAGAATGATGGCGAACTGGCTGCACATGACGATGAATGCCTTGTTGTTGAGCTTGTTGCCCCCGATCTCCATGCTCATCAGGCCCTGGCCCTCGCCCTTGACGGGGGTCATCTTGATGATGATGTCGTGGTCCCGCTTCACGCGGTCGATGGCGTCCATCTCGTTGAAGGCCTCGATAACGCCGGACACCTTCTGTCCGCTGCGCGACTGGGCGACATATTTAAAAGTTTCCAAAGGCGTTCACCTTCCTTTCGACGAGTAAGCCCGTAGGGGTCGATCCCCTGATCGACCCGCCGCCGATCTTGAATTCCGGGCCGATGAGGGCATCGGCCCCTACGCGCGGGGAGGCATTACAGCGCGTTTTTCTTTACATACTCCCTGTCGTGGGCGTATTGGAGGGCCATGTCGCGGGTGATCTGACCGGTGCGCACGAGACGCACAAGGTGCTGGTCCATCGTCTGCCCGCCGATGGCGGCGCTGGTGGCGATGGCATTGGCGATCTGCGGGGTGTTGCCCGCGCGGATCAGGTTGCGGATGGCGTCGGTGACGATCATCAGCTCGCACGCCAGGACGCGGCCGCCGCCCTTCTTGGGGACAAGCTGCTGCGTCAGCACCGCCTGGAGGCACATCGAAAGCTGCAGGCGGATCTGGGTCTGCATCGCCTCGGGGAAGACCTGGACGATACGGTCAACGGCATCGGACGCGCTGCCGGTGTGCAGGGTGCCGAAGACAAGGTGGCCGGTCTCGGCGGCGGTGATGGCCGTCTCGATGGTGTCCTTGTCACGCATTTCGCCGATCAGAATGACGTTCGGGTCCTCACGCAGACTCGCGCGCAGGCCCTCGGAAAAGCTCGCAGTGTCCTTGCCCACCTCGCGCTGATTGATCGCGCAGAGGTCCGGCTTGTAGATGTACTCGACAGGGTCCTCAAGGGTGACGATGTGGGCCTTGCGATGGTGGTTTACATAATCAATCATTGCCGCGAGGCTGGTCGATTTACCGGAGCCGGTCTCGCCGGTGACAAGGACGATGCCCTTGTGCTGGTTGGGGAGGTCGAGCGCGGCGGGGGGCAGCCCCAGCTTGGTCAGGTCGGGGATCTGGTCGCGCAGCAGACGCAGCGCCGTGGAGGGCACGCCCTGCTGCTTGAAGATATGGATACGGCAGCGGTTGCCCGCATAGGAATTGGCCGCGTCCAGCTCGCCCACGCGCATGAACTCCTCGTAGGCGGCGTCCGATCCCGCAAGATCGCGGGCCAGGCGGCAGCACTCCTGCTCGTCGAGCACGGTGTCACACATGTTTTCGATCTGGCCGTCCTTGCGGTACTTGGGGGGCAGGCCGCAGATCAGGTGGATATCCGAAGCGCCGTCCTGTTTGGCCTGGGCAACAAGTCCTTCAATGGTGATCATATTGGTGGCTCCTTTTAGCAGATCTATTGACTATGAAATCCGTTTTTGACGCAGCTTTGCCGCGCCAAAAACACCTTGAGGCGAGCTCCGCGAGCCCTCGCGCCGACCAAACGAGGCGTTCCCCCGCAAGCCGAGTGCGATAAGCGCGAGTATCTCGATTGAAAACATGGTTTTCAATCGAATCTTTCAGTCCTCCTCGCTCACGACGCGCAGGAGCTCCGTTGTGGTGGTGACGCCCTCGCGCACAAGGCGCATCGCGTTTTCTCTGAGGGAGACAAAGCCGTTTTCGGGCTTCTTGAGCTCCGCCTCGATCTCGGGGCGGCTGGCCCCTTCGGCGATCAGGCGGCGCACGCGGGAGTTGACATCCAGCATCTCAAACACGGCGATACGCCCGCGGTAGCCGGTGTCAAAGCAGGCCGGGCAGCCCGCGCCGCGGTAGAACTCCAGCCCCTCCTCCGGCTGAAGGCCGAGCTCAAGCAGCTCGCCGTCGTCAGGGGTGTAGGCCTTGCGGCACTGGGGGCAGATGCGGCGCATCAGGCGCTGGGAGATGACGCCGCGCAGGGCGCTGGCCACCAGATAGGGCTCCACGCCGATGTTCTCCAGGCGCTCGATGGTGCCGATGGCGTCGTTCGTGTGGATGGTGGAGATAACGACGTGGCCGGTGATGGCCGAGCGCATGGCAATCTCCGCCGTCTCGCCGTCACGGATCTCGCCGACGCCGATGATGTCCGGGTCCTGACGCAGGATGGCGCGCAGGCCGTTGGCAAAGGTCATGCCCGTCTTCTCGTTGATGGGCACCTGGTTGACGCCGTCGATGTTGTACTCGACCGGGTCCTCCAGCGTGACCATGTTGACTTCGGGGGTGTTGAGCTCGCCGATCATGGCGTACATGGTGGTGGATTTGCCGCTGCCGGTGGGGCCGACGATCAGCAGCACGCCGCTGCGGCACTTGATCATCTTGTCGAACATCTCCTCATCGTGTCCGGTGAGGCCGATTTTCTCCTTGGTGATGTTGCCGCCGGACTTGTCCAGCAGACGGGCCACGATCTTCTCGGCGTAGACCGTCGGCAGCGTGGAGATACGCAGGTCGATGTTCTTGTCGCGCACGCGCACGTTGAAGCGGCCGTCCTGCGGGATGCGGCGCTCGGAGATGTCCAGGCCGCTCATGATCTTGATACGGGAGATGACGGAGCTCTGCAGGTCCTTCGGCACCGTCAGGATCGTGCGCATGAGGCCGTCGATACGCATACGCACCACCATCTCGTTCTCGCGCGGTTCAAGGTGGATATCGCTGGCCCGCTCGTTGATGGCGCGCTCGATGATGGAGTTGACGAGGCGTATGGTCGGCGCGCTGTTGACCGAGTCGTCGATCTGGTTGGCGATAAAGGCGCTGTCCTGCGCCGGCGTATCGTTCTGATTTCCGGCGGCAGCCTCGCGCTTCATCTCCTCGATGGCCTTGGCCGCGCCCTCGTTGCCGTAGAGGACCTGGATGGCCCGCTCGACCGAGGCGCTGTGGGCCACCATGGGTACCACCTTCTTGCGCACGGCCTTGCGGACTTCCTCGATCGCGTAAAAGTTGAGCGGGTCGCTCATGGCGAGGTAGAGCTCGTCCTTCTTCACGCGCACCGGGACGACCGAGTACTGCTTGGCAATGTTCTTCGGGACGACGGAGGCCAGCTCCGTCGGGATATTGATTTTGCTGAGGTCTACATATTCGATGCCGAGCTGCATCTGCAGCGCTTCTATGAGCTGATCCTCCGTGATGATGCCGTTGGCGATCAGCACCTCGCCCAGACGGCCCTTCTGCGTCTTCTGGAGCGCGAGGCCCTTTTCAAGCTCCTCCTGTGTGATCGTTCCCGCGGCGAGCAGCAGCTCGCCAAGGCGGCGATAGAAGGCCATGACGCACATCCTCCGTTCATAAGTTACAATTTGGTAACTTTGATTATAACACCTCAGGCCCCGTTATGCAAGGTTTCGGCGCTGATTTTTTTGAAAAAACTTCAATACTTTTCAAGCTGCCGGGTCGGACTCTTTTTTATCCGGTCTCTTGACCCACCGGCTAAATATGCTATTATAATAGTAAAAAACAGGGAGGAAACACAACATGAAAAACCTGATCGCTGTTCTGCTGGTGCTGTCCCTGCTGGCGGTCCTGCCCTGCGCGGCTCTCGCGGAAGGCGCGGAAGCGCTGTCCGAGACGGAGCGGCGCGCCCTCGAGCATTTGGAGGAGAGCACCTCCCGCGCGGCCGAAAAGCTGCTGATCCCGAACGAAACCGGCATCCGTGAAATCTATACGGATCTCCACTGTCAATCCGCATCGGACAGCTTCCCCGCGCGCTTTGACCTGAGAAGCCGCGGCGTCGTCACGCCGGTGAAGGATCAGAGCCCCTGGGGCACCTGCTGGAGCTTCGGTGCCGTCGCCGCCAGCGAGAGCAGCATCCTGAGCGATCTGCACCTGACGGCGGAGGAATATGCCGGGCAATACGGAGATGCGATGGATCTGTCCGAAAAACACCTCACCTGGTTCACGCTGAACGCCCTGCCGGTGGAGAGTGAAACGGATGTACTTTCAGCCGGTCAGAGCGGAGAGGGCCTCTATATTCTGGACGGCGTCGACGAGAGCTGCTACGCCCTGGGCGGCGAGTATCTGATGGCCGCTTCCAGCCTGGCCGCAGGTGTCGGCCCCGCTGCGGAGAGCGTCGCGCCGTATGAGAGCAGCACAGGCACGCTCAGCATGGAGGACGACTGGTCACTCCCCGAGGGGCTGCGCTGTGAGGCGGGCTTTGAGCTGACAGACGCAAACCGTCTCCCCTCTCCCGCCGGGAGAGACGAAGACGGAAACTACGTCTATCATCCTGAGGGCACCGAGGCCATCAAGAGCGAGCTGCTCAAGGGTCGGGCGGTCGCCATCGCCTTCTACGCCGACCAATCCCTGCCCTCCACGATGCCTGACCAGCTCCGCGCAATGCTTGAGCAGAGTCTGTCAGAGATTCCGGGCGAGAGTGAGGAGGACAAGGCATTCTACATCGACGCCCGCACCGGGGTCATCCCACCGGAGGAGCTGACGGACGAGCAGCTTTGCGACCTGATCCGTTTTCGCTGCCGGATCAACGAATTGGAGGAGGATTTGTATGACCTGAGCGCGCTTTCGCGCGACGAACTGTTTGCGGTGTTCTCCTCGTCCTATTTCTCGCTTCCCGTCGAAGAGCTGTTCGAGGCGGAGAATATGACGCATTATCTGAGCTATCTTGACACGGATCCCATGATTGCCGTCCAGTACACCGACGACTGCGTCTATCCCAATCATGGCGTCTGCATCATTGGCTGGGACGACAGCTTTTCCGCCATGAGCTTTCCGGAGGGGCACCGCCCGCCCGGAGACGGGGTCTGGATCGTCAAAAATTCCTGGGGCGAGAACTGGGGTATGGATGGGTATTTCTATCTGTCCTATTATGACAAAAACTTATATGAGCCTTTTACCTTTGCCTATGACACGTCTTTGGATCCCCGGAAGCCGGATCGCACGGAGATTCTGCAATACGACCGTATCCCATTATTTGATATATGCTCCACTCTCTTCGACGCCCCGGTATACAGCGGGAACATCTTCCGCGTCCCGGAGGACTGCGTTTTACAGTACGTCACCGCCTTGACCGGCGATCTGGACACGCGGACGACGGTCTCCGTCTATCTGCTGGATGAGGACGCGGCAAATCCCACGGACGGCATTCTGATCCAGTCCGTCACGCAGGACTTCCCCTTCGCGGGCTATCACCGTATCGAGCTGCCGCAAAACCTCGCCCTCGACGAAGGCGCGCGAATCGGCGTTGTGACGCTCAACCGGGTGACAAAGGACAGCGGCGTCAGATACGCGCTGGCAGACGGCCTCACCTGCAGCCGTGAGGGCGCTATCGCGTACAACGAGCAGGTTGAAAAAGAGGTCATGCTCGAATTTCGCTACGCGCTCGGCGTGGTCAATCGGGGCGAGAGCTTTGTCAGCTTCGAGGCCGGGCGCTGGATCGACTGGCGGGACGTACTTGACGGCTTCAGCGGTGGATTCGCCGATCAGCTTGTATTCGATAACCTGCCGATCAAGGCCGGAATCTGTCCGCTCGACGGGATCATGGAGAAGCACCGCTTTGACAACTGGGTCAGAACCGCGGGCGCAGACGCCGGCGTCTGCGCCGACTGCGGGTATACGCTGCTGTTCACCGCACCCGGAGCAAGGGGTCGTTTATCTGAGTTATGTAAACCGCAATGAACAAAAACGGAAGCCTGTCCGCAGGACAAGCCTCAGACTGTAGACACCCCCTTGCAAACCAAGTCGGTCTTGTAAGGGGGATCTGTGAAGGGGGACGGGGAGTCCCCTTCACGTACAATCTATGCAAAAATGGGAACTTTTTCGGAAGTTCCCATTTTTGCCTGTCCGCGGGACAAGCCTCTGTTCTGTTTGTCTGTCAGAACTCTTTGGGATCGGGACCGTACTCGTTGTCGCCCGGTTCGCCCTCCTGACAGTACCAGACGATCAGGATGATCCAGCCCACGAGGGGGATGAGCCCGATAAACCACCAGGTTCCCTTTCTGCCGATGTCGTGCAGACGACGCCAGCTTGCGGCGAGACCCGGCACCAGGACCGCGAGACTGAACAGGCCGCTCAGGACATTGAAAATCCCCCAGCCCGTAGACTGCGCGAGGGTGCTCAGAACCGTGCTGATCACGCCGACACAGAGAGTAAAGCTCCAGTACTCGGCGCGGCGGGCGCGGCCGTTGAAGTCCGCGTACTTCTCGGTGATGCAGCTCTTGGCATAGTTGAGTATGGCATTGAAATCCATGGTGTATGTCTCCTTTCTGTCCATAAATTGGTTTCCATAATGCTGCGTTTCCTATTATACCGCCCCGTTTCGACAGCGTCAAGCATAAACATACAAAAAGCGAGGGGGTTTTGCGCCCCTCGCTTTGACCGTTTTGTCTTATTCCTCGGCGGTGAACTCGTCCTTGCCGACGCCGCACAGCTCGCAGGTGAAATCGTCGGGCAGGTCTTCCCACTTGGTGCCCTGCTCGTCCTCGTCATAGACCCAGCCGCATACATTGCAAACGTATTTCATTGGTGTATTCTCCTTTCGTGAAAATGATGCTCTCCCCCGTTACCCGATCAGCGGAACGCTCAGAGCCATCAGAGCGCCGCCGATGAGAAAGCTCAGGATGGAGACAAGATGCCCCAGATACTGGTGCAGGATGATCGCAACAAAATTGAAAAGTCCGATTCCGAAAATGAATCCGCCCGCCATGCCGAGGAAGACCCCAAAACCTGGGGGTGTATGATGCGGCAACACCAACAAGACGTACACAGTCATCGGCAGCAGCAGGGCGAAAATCCCCAGCAGCACCGCAAAAACATAGCCGACTGGGTGCCGCCGCTGAAAATCGGCGTCGGACTCCATGTGGAAGAAAGCGGCAGACCCTTTGGGCGGGAACCACTGGTTGATCCATCTGCTCCTGGGAGAGTTTTCATAGATCACAACCGCGCCTTTCGGCGGTCCGTTATAGTGTCTGCGCTTTTTCTTGCTCACTTGAAGTAGCGCTCCAGTAGACCCTTGAATGCTTTGCCGTGGCGGGCCTCGTCGCGGGCCATCTCATGGACGGTGTCGTGGATGGCGTCGAGGTTGTACTTCTTGGCGAGCTTGGCCAGCTCGAACTTGCCGGCGGTGGCGCCGTTCTCGGCGTCGACGCGCATGGCCAGGTTCTTCTTGGTGCTGTCGGTGAGGACTTCGCCAAGGAGCTCCGCAAACTTGGCGGCGTGCTCGGCCTCCTCAAAACCGGCCTTGTTCCAGTAGTCGCCGATCTCGGGGTAGCCCTCGCGATAAGCGACGCGGGCCATGGCCATATACATGCCGACCTCGGAACACTCGCCCTCGAAGTTGGAGCGCAGACCGGCGATGATCTCCTCCTGCACCTCGGGCGGGACGTCCGCGCCGAACTGCTTGCCGACGCCAAGCACATGCTCGGCAGCCCAGCTCATCTCGGCGGCCTGCTCGGTGAACTTGGTGCCGGGAACCTTGCAGACGGGGCAGAACTCGGGGGGCGTGTCGCCCTCATGGACGTAGCCGCAGACGGGGCAAACCCATTTTTTCATTTTGTATTCCTCCTGTTTTTTGTTGAATAAGATTGACGTTTGCTGTCAATTCTCTTGTCATCACTATAGCATATGTCAAGGCCCTTGTAAAGCGGTATTCAGTCTGCCTCCACCAGATCCAGCAGGGCCGGGGCGGCGGCGCGGCCGAAGAGACGGATGGCGGCCAGGGCCTCGCGCAGGGTGTTGCCGCTGCTTCCCACCTCGAGGATGAGGGAGCCTGGCGTGAGCTGCTGGTTATAGCGCTGGGGCACCAGCTCCACCGGACGCATGAGCGTCGGAAAAGCGCTGTTGACGGCGTTTTGCAGATAGAGCGCAAAGGCGAGATTGCCCCGCCAGTTCGGGTGCTCCAGCCCGCTCTCGTCCGTGCCGACGAGCAGCATGATCTGGCTTGCCACCGTCCCCTCCTCCTCGGCCATGGTCTTGTACACCACGCCGTTTGAGCCGAGGGCGTCCCGGTGGATGTCCAGCACGACGCGGATGCCGGGGAAGTTCTCCAGATACTGCCCGATCGCGGCCTCCGCCCGGGTATAGGAGCCGGTATAGCTCGGATAGTCGTAGATGCCCCGGTCGTGGATGACGCGCAGACCCGCCTCGGTGAGGATGTCGGTCAGCTCGTCCCCGATGCGCACGACGTTGAACTGCGTGTCCTCGGTGCGGTTTGCGTCGCTGGCCGTGTAGCGGTCCAGCCCCGCCTGGGTATAGGCTTCGCTGCCGTGGGTGTGGATGATGAGGATCTGCACATCCTCAGCCGGGAGCGTCAGGCCCGGGCCCTGCGACAAAAGCTCGGCCGCATCCACCCAGTAGCCCGTCCCGTTTCTGACGCGCATGCCGCCCTCGATGGTCGTCTCCCGCACCGCCTCCGGCGCGGGCGGCGGGAGGACAGGCGGCGCCGGCTCCGGCGCGTCCGCGAGGCTCATGGTCCGGACTGCGGGCTCCGGCGGCGTATCATGCGCCGCCGCGGGGACGCGCTGGGGCGCCGTGTCGGACAGGACGCGCACGTTTTTCATGCGCTCCTCCCCTGGCAGCTCCGTCATTCGCCCGCTCACTCTGTCGTAGAAGCCGCCGCCCGACAGCAGCCAGATCCCCGCCGCGGCCAGCAGCGCCGCGAGACGCCTGACGAACCTGTTCATGGCTCTCCCCTCCCGTCGCGTCTTTTGTCCCATCCTATGGCGCGGCGGGACGGATTATGCGCGGGAACAAGCGCCGCCGCGAGAGCGTCATACTGGTCTCCCATAAAACGGCTTAAAACCTGAGACGTGTTTTGTGCCCGAGGGCACAAAACTGGCAGCGCGCCTTGCGCGATGCCTTTTCGTTAAAACGAGCCGTTTTAACGAAAAACAGTATCAAAAGGGTAATCCTGGCCAAAAACGCAGAAAATGCGGCTTGAAAAGACATCGGCGGGATGCTATACTGGGTTGAGTTATGTAACCCTGATTTTCTCAAGGGGGTGACAGACAATGGCTGAACGCTACTCACGCCTCTGGTCTCTGCCCGAGGGGCTCTACGCCCAGGGCGCGCCGCTGGTGATTGCGGCGGGGGCTCTGCTTCGGGACAGCCAGACCGGACAGACTTTGGCGCAGCTCAAGCTGCGCAGCATTTCACACAAAACCATCAGTTCCGTTCGCGTGCTCGTCGTTGGGCAGGACAACATCGGGATGGAGCTCTGTCGGGAGGAGCATCTGTACGACGATCTCCGTGCCGGGCGCGACGCGGTTTTCGGCGCGAAGGAAGCCGTGCGCCTGCCGAATGCGGGTACCAGCCGTTTTGCCGTGCAGGTGCTTACAGTCTCCTTTTCTGACGGCAGCCGCTATCTCGACGGCGGTCGGGAGTGGACGCCGCTCCCCGCACAGACGGATCTGAACCAGCGCCTGTTTGACACGGAGCTCATCCGCCAGTACAAACTGGAGACCGGCCCCAAAAGCCGTTTTGTTCCGCTGGAGACGCGGGATCTGTGGCTGTGCGCCTGCGGGGAGATCAACCACGCGGGCGAGAGCTGCCGCCGCTGCGGGCAGACCTTTGAGCACTGTCGGGACTATCTCAGCGTGGAGCGTCTGCGCGAGAACAAGTCCCTGCGTCTCAACGCCGAAGCCGCGCAGGCCGCGCTCGATGAGGCCCGGCGCCAATCTCACGGGCGGCTTGCCAAGCGGATACTCTGTGTGCTGCTGCCGCTGCTGCTCATCGCCGGAGCCGCCGCAGGCCTGCATATCTGGTCCTCCGACCGCGCCGCCCTCTACGATGAGGCGAGCCGCTATTATGAAAGCGGAGACTACGGCGAGGCCTTGGTCCGCTTTGAAAAGCTCGGCGGTTTCCGGGATTCCAAGGAGCTGGCGGCAAAGGCCAGGGACGCGGAGACGGAGATCGTCTCCTACAACCGTGCGGGCAGACTGCTTGAGAGCGGGCGCTTTGACGAGGCGTATGAGACCTATCTCTCGCTCGGCAGCTACCTCGACAGCGCGGAGCGCGCGCAGGAGTCCCGCTATCTCAAGGGCTTTGCCCTCATTGACGAGGATTGCCCCGAGCAGGCGCGCGCCCTGTTTCTGGAGCTCGGCGCTTATCGGGATTCCCAGACTGTCGCGGCCCATTTCTTTGACCGGCTTCTCTCCGAGGAGACCAGTCTGAATGCAGTCTGCGGCGGCCCGCTGACCACCGATTACCGCTATGACAAGCAGGGCCGCGTGGCCGAAAAGATCGAGCGCTTCTCCGCCTATGACGGGATGGAGGATCATGTCTGCACGTACAGCTATGACGCCGACGGCGGCTATGCCGTCTCGGACGGGCAGACGCTCAGGCGCTACGACGCATACGGCTCCTTCCTCGGCGAGGGCGACAGCCCGAGCTATGTCTACGAATACGAATTTTACCCCGACGGAAGCGTGCATTACTGCATCGGCGTCAACCTGCGCACTGGGCAGAACTGCAGCAGCGTCTATGACGAACACGGGGAGCTCATCGCCATGCAGAACGAGGACGGCACGGGCTACGCCATGCTCAACGAGTATAACGGCGACCGTCTCGCCCGGCAGGAGCGTTACAGTCTGGAGGGCGTCATGCTCAGCCGCACGAACTTTGAGTATGACGACAGCGGCCTGCTCAGTCGGGCCAGCTTTCTGACCCCCGGTGCGGACACGTCCGTCACGATTCTGTATAAAAACGGCCCCGTCTATATCCCCGATGCGGAGGCGTAAACGCGCGCCTCTTCAAGCGTTTATACTTCCGACGCTGACTCCCTCAGTCACCGGTGTGCGCGCCGGCGACAGCTCCCTCGGAGAGGGGGCCAAATATGAAAAGGAGTTATATCATGCCACAACAGCGCAAAACCGAATATCTTCTGATTGCCTTGATCGCGCTGATCATTCTGGCCTATCTCGCGCTGTACTCTTTCATTGATTTCGGGTACTTTCCGCGGGTCAGCACCTCCGACATGTATGAGGACACGCTGGCCGCGCGCCTCATGTGGGAGCAGAAGAGCCTTTTTCCGAAAAGCTATCTCTTCGGAAACCAGTTCTATGTCGTCGCGACGCCGGTGCTGTCCGCTCTGTTCTACGGTCTCACCGGCAGCATGAACCGGGCCATGGCCTGGGCGACCGCCTGCATGTCCCTGCTGCTTCTCTGGTCGATGGAGTGGATGCTGCGCCCCTGCGTCAAGCGCCTCTCGCTGCGGCTCATGGCGCTGCTGGTCTTCATGGCCTCGGTCTTCGGGCCCTATACGATCTTCCGCGAGGACGGACAACAGCTCTTTTTTGCCATGTGCAGCTTCTACGCCTGCTACTTGATTTGCTTCTTCGTTGTCCTCGGCGACTTTGCCCGGGCGCGGGAGTCGGAGGAACTGCGCCTGCCGCCCCTGCTGCTGAGTGTGTTTCTCTGCTTTTGTACCGGCATGCAGAGCCTGCGCCAGACCTGTGTGCTGATCCTGCCTCTCTTGTGCTATGAGGGCCTGTACGCCCTGCGGCGGATTATAAAGCGCGAAAAGCCCTGGCCGAAGGGAAAGCGCATGCGGCTCTGGCGTGTGCTGGCCTACGCCGCCGCCAACCTCCTGGGCCTTGTGCTCATCCGTCTCCTGCCGGTGCGGCACTATGAGATCTACGGCGGCGCGTCTGTTTTCTCCGGCGCGTCCTTTGCCGACAAGTTCCGCGACATGCAGTACGCCATTGTCACCGTGACGGGCTACGACTACACCCGCGAGGGTGAAAACCGCCTGTTCTTTATTCTGATGTTTCTCTCGCTCATGCTGCTGGTGCTGGGGGCGGTCTGGCTGCTCCTGCGCCGCAGGCGGAGCGCGGGCCCCGGGGACGCGGGACTCTTCTGGCTTGTCGCGGCGCTGGGCTGCCTCGCGGTGATCGCGGCCTCCTTTGTCACCTCCGTGCAGCTGCGGCCCATCTACCTCTTCCTCTGGTATACGCTACCTGCCCTGTCGCTGGTCCTGATCTCACAGCGGGTAAAACCGAAGCTGCTCAACACCGCAGTCGGCTTTCTCTGCGTCCTGTGCGCCGCCAACCTCTATTTCAGCTATCGGGACGACGTCCGCCTCGCCACGAGCCCGGAGCCGACGCCCGCCCAGCAGATCTGCGACTGGGCCCTGGAAAACGGCTATGAGCTTGTCTACGGCAACCAGTCCATCTGCGCCCCCTATGTCGCCGTCTGCTCTGACGGGAAGCTGATCGCGGGCTGCTGGGAGGACGACAATCTCTTCCACATCATCCCCTATATCAACATCCGGGACGTCTACAGCCTCAACGACGCAGAGCGCGCCTGCTTTGTCTTTCTCGAATCGGAGCTGCCCGTCATGCGCGAGAAGACGGAGGAGGCCGGAATTGAGATGACGGCCCGCGGGCAGTACGGCCCCTATTACGTCTACACCGCCGACCGCCAGTGTCTCTGGCCCCTCACCGAGACCATCGACTATGTGCCGGAATACAATTGATTTTCTATCCTCACAACGAAAAAACTCCCACATAAGTGGGAGTTTTTTCGTTGTGTGAAAGCTTTACTTGAGCGTTGTGATGATATGTCTCGGGCAGACCTCGGCGCAGTGACCGCACTGGGTGCACTTGGCGGGGTCGATCTGGGCCAGGAATTCCTTGACCGTGATCGCGCCGGACGGGCACTCGCGCTGGCACTTCATACAGCCGATGCAGCCGACGGAGCACATCTTCATGGCCGCCGCGCCCTTGTCCTTATTGGAGCAGGCGGGCATGATCTTCTGACTCTCGGGAATGAGCTTGACGATGTTCTTCGGGCAGACGTCCACGCACGCGCCGCAGCCGACGCACTTGGAGCGGTCGACCTTGGCCACGCCGTTTTCGATGTGCATCGCGCCGAACTGGCAGGCGTTGACGCAGTTGCCGAGGCCGATGCAGGCGAAGGTGCAGAGCTTGTTGCTCTTGCCGCCGAAGAGCATGGCGGCCTGGCAGTCCTGGGGTCCCGTGTAGTTAAAGCGCATCTCCGCGACGCCCGCGCTGCCGGAGCAGGGTACGAAGGCGACCATCTTCTCGGCCGCGTCGACAGAGGCGCCCATGATCTCGGCGACCTTGGCCGCCGTCTCCGCGCCGCCCGCGACACAGCGGTTGCAGGGGGCCTCGCCCTTCGCGACCGCGGCAGCGTAGCCGTCGCAGCCGGGGTAGCCGCAGCCGCCGCAGTTGGCGCCGGCCAGGACCTCACGCACAGCCGCCTGTTTGGGGTCGACGTCCACATGGAAGATTTCGGACGCAAAGGCGAGCAGGCCGCCGAAGATGCCGCCCAGCACGCCGAGGACCAGCATGGACAGAAGGATAGAAGTCATACTCACTTACCTCCTCATACCGGGATCGCCATGCCGCTGAAGCCCATGAAGGCCAGAGCCACCAGGGCGGCGGACACAAGGCAGATCGAGAAGCCGCGGAAGCACTCGGGGTATTCGGCAAACTCGACGCGCTCACGCACGCTTGCAAAGAGCACGATGGCGAGCAGGAAGCCGATGCCGCCGGTGATGCCGTAGACCAGGGACTCGATGAAGTTGTAGTTGTTCTGGACGTTGAGCAGCACCACGCCGAGCACCGCGCAGTTGGTGGTGATCAGGGGCAGGAAGATGCCGAGCGCGGAGTACAGCGACGGCACCATTTTCTTGAGGAACATCTCGACGAATTGAACCAGCGCCGCGATGACCAGGATGAAGGCCAGGGTCTGCAAAAACTCCAGATGCAGGGCGACGAGGATGTACTCGTTGATGACCCAGCAGATGGCGGAGGCGAGACCCATGACGAACACAACCGCGAGGCCCATGCCGACGGCGGTGTCCACCTTGTTGGAGCAGCCCAGGAAGGGGCAGCAGCCAAGGAACTGGGAGAAGATGAAGTTGTTGATCAAAATGGCTCCCAGCGAGATCTGGATGATACTGCTAAGCATTACTCTTGAGCCTCCTTCTCATCGGACTTTGCCTCAGCTTTGGCCTTCTTTTTGTCCTCGGACTTCTTGAGGGCGTACTGCATCGCCGCGATCAAAAAGCCCAGGGTCAGAAAGCCGCCGAAGGGCAGGGACATGATGGACGCGCCGTAGCTCTCGGGGAAGATCTGGATGCCGGCGCCCGTCCCGTCGAGGGTGAAGCGGAAGCCGTTGGCCACGTCGATGAGGCCGCCGCCGAAGCGGCCTGCGCCGAGCAGCTCGCGGATCACGCACATGGCGATGAGCACGAGGGTGTAGCCGACGCCCTGGAAGATGCCGTCAAAGAAGGAGTCCTTGACGGGCATTTTCTGGCAGAAGGCCTCCGCGCGGCCGATGATGATGCAGTTGACGACGATCAGCGGGATAAACACGCCCAGTGCCTCGCTGAGCGCAGGGACAAAGGCTTTGAGGAGCATGTCGACGATGGTGACGAAGCCCGCGATCACAACCACGAAGATCGCCAGGCGGATCTCGCCGGGAATGATCTTGCGGATGGCGGAGATAACCACGTTGCAGCAGGTGAGGATGATGAGCACCGACAGGCCCATGCCGACGCCGTTGAAGAGCGTCGTGGTGATGGCCATGGTGGCGCACATGCCGATCTGCTGAACCAGTACGGGGTTGTTGGTAATCAGGCCCTCGGTGAACTGTTTTTTCCTATTCATTCAGCCACGCCTCCTTAACCCAGAGATTTGACGGCCCGGATGGACGTCGCGACGGCCTCGGTGATGGCGCGGGAGGTGATCGTCGCGCCGGTCAGGGCGTCGATGCTGCCGCCGGCGTTGGACAGGGCGATGCTCTCGTCCTGGCCGACGAACTGCGCGCGGAAGTTGACGCCGACCTCGCCGGTGCTGGCGGCGTTCGCGCCGAGGCCGGAGGTCTCGGCATGCTCGATGACGGAGATACCGGAGCACTTGCCCGCGCTGTCCACGCCGACGGCGAGGGTGATGTTGCCCTGCGCGCCGGAGAAGATGGAGGTCACAACGTAGCCGGTATCGCCGCCGTCCGCCGCGTGGACGGTAAGCACGGTCGGGAAGTCGGGATTGTTAAATTCGATCTCGTCAAAGCGCTCCGCCTTCAGAACGCTGGCGAAGGCAGCGGCGGTCTTGGCCTGCTTCTGCGCGTCGATGACGGGGTAGGTCAGCTCGTTGACGACGCCGAGCACGCCCGCGACGACGGCGCTGACGAGGAAGAGGACAAGCGCGAGTCTCAGAATCTTATTCATCACACGGCCTCCTTCTTCGCGGCCTTTTTGGCGGACTTCTGGGCCAGGAACTCCTCCCTGGAGACGCCGAACTGGCGGCGGTGGCAGCCCTTGTCGATGGCCCAGGTGCAGAGGTTCATGATCAGGATGGCGTAGGAGCAGCCCTCGGCATAGCCGCCGAAGTAGCGGATCAGCATGGTCAGCAGGCCGATGCCGATGCCGTAGATGATCTGCCCGCTGATGGTGACGGGAGAGGTGGCGTAGTCGGTCGCCATGAAGATGCCGGTGAAGAGGACGCCGCCCGCGCAGACGTTGTGCAGGGCCCACTCAAAGTTGTTGTAGCCCGCGTGGCCGAAGATCAGGCTCACAACGAAGACGGTGCCGATCACGGACAGGGGAATGCGCCAGCGGATGACCTTGCGGGCGATCAGGTAGCCAGCGCCGGCCAGGATCGCAAAGGAGCTGATCTCACCGATGCTGCCGGGGATCGCGCCGAGGAAGCTCTGCGTGAGGGTGAAGGGCATGGGCGTGTCGCTGTACATATAGCCGAGCGGGGTGGCCTTGGTTACGCCGTCGATCATCACGACGGTCAGCACGCCCGAGTAGGACGCGGTGAGAAAGGCGCGGCCCGCGAGGGCGGGGTTCAGAAAGTTCTTGCCGATGCCGCCGTAGAGCTGCTTGACGATGACGATGGCGAAGAAGTCGCCGATGACGGCCATCCAGACGGGTGTCTGCGGGGGCAGGACCATGACCAGCAGCAGGCCGGTCACGGCGGCGGAGAGATCGTCGATGGTGATGGACTTTTTGAGCAGCCTGCGGTAGGCCCACTCGAAGAAGACGGCGGCGGCCATGCTCGACACCACGAGCAGCAGGGCGTGCCATCCGAAGCGGTAGACGCCGAAGCCCACGATGGGCAGCGTCGCGATGATGACGTCCAGCATGATGCGCTGGGTATCACGGACGGTGCGGACCTGGGGCTGGTAGGTCACGTCAAAGATGAGTCTTTCCTTTTTTTCGTTCATTTCCCGGCCTCCTTTGCAGCGGCCTCCGCCTTGGCCTTACGGGTCTGGAGCATGATCTTGGCGGTTTTGAACGCATGGGTCAGCGGCATTCTCGCCGGGCAGCGGAAGGTGCAGCTGCCGCACTCGATGCAGTCGGTGACATGGTACTTCTCCAGCATGTCGAAGTCGCGCTTTTTGTAGTACTGATACATATAGGTCGGCTCAAGCCGCATGGGACAGACGTTGATGCACTTGCCGCAGCGGATGCAGACGGGCTCCTCCACGGTGCGGTCCTCATCCTCGGTAAAGAAGAGGATGCCGTTGGTGCCCTTGACGGTGACGGCCTCAAGCGTGGTGGCGCAGATACCCATCATCGGGCCGCCGAGTACGACCTTTTTCGGTGTGCGGACAAAGCCGCCGACCTGTTCGGCTATGTACCCGAGGCTGGTGCCGACGCGGATCATGGCGTTGACCGGGGCCGCGACGGCGCTGCCGTCGACGGTGACGATGCGCTCGATGACACTCTTGCCCTCGCAGCAGGCCTGGTAGATCGCGTAGGCCGTGCGGGTGGAGATGACGCAGCAGCCGACGCCGGCAGGCAGTCCGCCAGGCTTGACCTCGCGGCCGGTGATGGTCTTGATCTGCATCTTCTCGCCGCCCTGGGGGTACTTCTCCTCCTCGGGTATAATCTCGACGCCGTATTTGGCGGGGTCGTGGGAGTTGAGGATGTCGATGGCGTCCTGCTTGTTCTTCTCGATGCCGTAGTACGCCTTCTCGACGCCCTGGGCGATGCGGGCAAGTTCAATGCCTTTCAGCAGCTCCTCCGGGAACTGACGCATGGTGAGATGGTCGCCGTTGATGTAGGGCTCGCACTCGGCCCCGTTGATGATGAGCGTGTCCACCTTGCCGCGGCCGCTCTGGATTTTGAAAGCGGTCGGGAACATCGCGCCGCCCATGCCGACGACGCCGGCCTCGCGGATGCGCCGGAGGATGGCCTCGGGATCCTTGAGCTGGGAATCACTCAGCGGCTCCATGAGCTCGGGTGTGTCAAGGCCGTCGTTTTCGATGACGACGGACATGACCAGATCCCCGAGGGGGTGGGGCCTGGGCTCGACAGCCACGACCGTGCCGGAGACGGAGGCGTGGACCGGCGCGGAGATGGGCGCCTGGGTATCGCCGATCTTCTGGTACATCTTCACCGTGTCGCCCTTCTTCACCAGGGGGGCGCAGGGTGCGCCGATGTGCTGGGCCATGGGAATAACAACCTGCTTCGGCGGCGCGATCACCGTAACGGGAACCTCGGGATGCTTCCGGTAGTCGGGATGAACGCCGCCTTTAAACTTAAATGCCATACGCTTCACCTCTTATAGTTGTGGTACGGTTCACCGGGTATAATATGCTGTTTACTATATTATCATAAAGCTGCAAGGCTTGTCTACTTTTTTCAATTCTTTTTCGTGTTTTTTGCATGACATTTTTCTCACAGCTCCCGTCCATTTTTTTGCACTATGTCCAAAGCTTCCCTGTGCGCACAGCGCAAAATCGCGGCCGTCCCGTTCGGGACAGCCGCGATTTTGCGACAATCAGGATTTCCAGATGACCAGGGTCTGGCCCTCGTAGATGAGCTCGGGGTTGCGGATATCGTTCCAGGTCACCAGATCGAGAACCGACACGCCGAACATTGCGGCGATCTTGATCAGATTGTCCCCGCGCTTGACATTGTAGCCGATCCTCTGCTTGCCGGGGCGGACTTCCGTGCCGCCGCTCACGCTGTCGAGCCGGGAATCGTCCAGTCTCTTGATCTCTTTCTCACCCATACGCATTCCTCCTTCTCAGACCGGTCAAGGGCCGGTCTGTCCGATACGAAAAGTATAAACGTCCGCGCGCTTTTTTACAAGGGCGGCGCGCGGTGTTTAGGAAATCTTAAGGAATACTATAAAAGCTGACGCCTTTATAGGTTTTTTGAGCGTGCGAAATCCACGCCGCTCATGCGGCAACCTGATTTCATGCACATGTAATACTATTTTTCAATAAAAAGTCGACACTATTTATTGAAAAGATGCCACCTGCGGCGGCATACAGTTGCTGACGCAACTGACGTCTTATACGATTTTCAACGCGCCACAAGGCGCTATAAAAAATAGATGTTGTCTATTTTTTAATGAAAATCAGTATAAATCCCCATGATTCAGCTTTTATTCATTGTAGCGAGGCTGGCCGCATGGGGATTTACTGAAAGTGCAGCTTTGCATTCCTCGCGGTCAGGATTTTCAGAAGCCTGCGCCTGGCCTCGGAGCCCTCAAAGAAGGTGCTGCCGATCTGCCAGAGGCTGAAAGCGGCGAAATTGCTGATGATGGTCCAGACGATGGCGGTGCTCTGCCCGCCGGAGTAGTACTTCACAAGCTGCAGCGCCAAGATGCTGATGAGGATCAGTCCCATCGCCCGGCCGAAGCGCTGCTCCAGAAAGCGGTCGACCTTGAGCTCCTCGTCCTCGTAATGGGCGCGCAGCGCCTCCTCCATCGTCTCCCTCACCATGGGGGAGAGCGTCTCGGCGCAGTGGAAATACAGTTGAAGCGGTGCGGCGTACTCGGCCGTGCCGAGAAAATGATCCACCGCGTCGGTGATTTCCCGGTTGATTTCCAGATGCGGGCCCATGACGAGGGCATCAAAGCAGTCGCCGCTGCCGCCCAGGCGCAGATCGAGGGAGAGCGGCTTTGCCTTGAGCGTTTTCCGCCACGCTCTGTCCTGCGACACTTCGAGTATCTGCAAATACAGAACCATGCCGACCAGAAACAGCGACAGGTCGATCAGATCGTCGATATTCTCCTTCGCCCCTCCCGTCATAAAAAAGGCCAGTGTGAAAAAGATCAGCGCTGTAAAGATTGCCAGCCATCTGTTCCACTTGGGGTATTTTACAGACAGCATGGCGCTGCCCCCTGCAGTGAAAGCCATCAGGCACTCGATCACAAGGCCCAGCCCTTCATCCCACGACTGCTCCGTTCCCGTCCAGTCATAGAACAGCAAAAGCGCCAGGATCTCAACCCCGTGCAGGGCAAACAGAATGACGCCCAGGCGGCGGAGATGCCGCTGATATGCGCTCTTCTTTTCCACGGCTTTATCCTCCACGATCTTATGCGGCGGCTTCACAGGAAGCCGCCGCATTTTCTTTTCTTTGTGGATTACTTGCAGATCAGTCTGGTCATGCGGGCGAGCGTGAGGCGGTTGCGGATGGCGGAGGAGATGTCCAGGAAGCTGTCCTTCACGGCCGGGTCGATGCCCAGCTCTTCGAGACTGTGCTTGGCCCCGATGGCGGCGTAGAGGACGTCGCGGATCTCCTGCCAGTGCGCCTTGATGTTCTCGGGCGGGAAGGTCTTGAGCACGTCGTTGGCATTTTCCTTGAGGATGCCGTCGGCCAGATCGCCGAACTCCCAGCGTACCCACTCCTCGTCGATGGGCTCAAAGGGCTTGACCTCAATGGTCTCGCGCTCGGCCAGCTTGTGGTAGGCGTCCGCCACCATGAGCGTGCCGACGCCGACGCACTCGCCGTGCAGGCCGTGGGCGTTTTCAAAGCCGCGGGGCTTCATCTCCACGAGGTGGGCGACCAGGTGCTCGGCCCCGGAGGCGGCGCGAGAGTTGGACAAAATCTGCATGGTCAGGCCCGAGAGCATCTGGGTGTAGGCCATGGTCTCGATATCGGGCTCCTTGCCCGCCTTGAGGTCATACGCGCATTTGGTCATGAGGTCCAGGGCCTCCTGCGCCATGTCGCAGACCTTCTGGCAGAAATACTCGCCGGAGACGATGTGGGCGATCTTCCAGTCGGCGATGGAGACGACCTTCGCCATGATGTCCTGCACGCCCGCGATGGTCAGGAACATGGGCGCGCCGGCCACGACGTCGATGTCGCAGATGACCGCGTCTGCCGCCTGCATGGGGATGGACTTTTTCTGCCCGTCGATGATGATGGAGCAGATGTCGGCGGTGAAGCCGTCGGAGGAGACGATGGTGGGGATGGCGACGAAGGGGATGCCGAGCTTCCAGGCGGAGTAGCGGCCGAAGTCCATGAGCGTGCCGCCGCCGACCACGACCACATAGTCGGGCTTGCGCACGAAGCGGGTCATGCAGTCCTCGATGAGGCCCTTTTCACTGTGCAGGCCTTTGGCCTCGAGCACAATCTCCTGATCCGCCTTCACATGGGTGATGGCGGGGAGGTTGTAGGTGTTGGTGTCGTAGATGACGGTGCGGAAGCCGGAGAGGCCGGCGTCCTCCATGTACTTGTCGAAGTTTTTCAGCGCGCCGTGCTCGCACACCACCAGCTTGGTGCGCAGTTCATGGTCGCGCCCGCAGGCGCAGGGGCCGACATATTTGGAGGTATCGAGAATCATGGGAATCAATCCTTTCTATAAAATTTCTATAAAACAAATTCGCTCAGTTTTCTCTCGTTCGCTCAGTTTTCTCTCGCCCAGCCGAGGGTGGATTTGACCGCCTGGTGCCAGCCGGTGAGCTCCTTCTCGCGCCGCTCGTCGCTCATCTCCGGTTTGAACTCCCGGTCGACCGACCAGTTGGCCAGCACGTCGTCCGTGCTCTTCCAGTAGCCCACCGCGAGGCCCGCGAGATAGGCCGCGCCCATGGCCGTGGTCTCGACGCAGCTCGGCCGGATGACGGTGGAGTTGCTGAGATCCGCCTGGAACTGCAGGAGGAAATTGTTGTGGGAAGCGCCGCCGTCCACCTTGAGGCCGGTGAGACGTTTGCCGCAGTCCAGCTCCATGGCGTGCAGCACGTCGTAGGTCTGGAAGGCCAGGGACTCCACCGCCGCGCGGATGATATGGTACTTGTTGACGCCGCGGGTCAAACCCACGATCGCCCCGCGGGCATAGGGATCCCAGTAGGGAGCGCCGAGGCCGGTGAAGGCCGGCACCATATAGCAGCCGTTGGTGTCCTTGACGCGGGTAGCGAAATACTCCGAATCCCCGGCGCTGTCGATGGTCCTGAGCTCGTCCCGCAGCCACTGGATTGCGGCGCCCGCCATGTAGACCGAGCCCTCCAGCGCGTAGCTCACCTTGCCGTCAAGGCCCCAGGCGATGGTGGTGAGAAGGTTGTTCTTTGAGAAGATGGGCTTGTCGCCGGTGTTCATCAGCATGAAGCAGCCGGTGCCGTAGGTGTTCTTGGCCTCTCCCTCCTTAAAGCAGGTCTGGCCGAAGAGGGCCGCCTGCTGGTCGCCCGCAGCGCCTGCGATGAGCACCGGGCCGCCGAAGAACTCCGTGTCCGCCTCCCCGTAGATGCAGCTCGAGGGCTTGGCCTCCGGGAGCATGGACATGGGGATGCCGAGCAGTGAACACAGCTCCTCATCCCACTTGAGGGTATTGATGTTAAACAGCAGTGTGCGCGAGGCGTTGGAGTAGTCCGTGACGTGGACCTTTCCCTTGGTGAGCTTGTAGATGATCCAGCTGTCCACCGTGCCGAAGCAGAGCTTGCCCCGCTCGGCCTTCTCCCGCGCGCCGGGGACGTTGTCCAGGATCCAGCGGATCTTGGTGCCGGAGAAGTAGGGGTCGAACTTGAGGCCCGTCTTTTCCCGGAACTTGTCCTCGATCCCGGGGACCTTGCCCTTCATCTCCTCGACGAAGTCCGCCGTGCGACGGCACTGCCAGACGATGGCGTGGTAGACGGGCTGACCGGTGGCGCGGTCCCAGACGATGACGGTCTCGCGCTGGTTGGTGATGCCGATGGCGGCGATATCGGTGGATTTCGCGCCGATCTTGATCATGGCCTCGCGGGCCACCATGAGCTGGGTCTGCCAGATTTCGTTGGCGTCATGCTCCACCCAGCCGGGTTTTGGGAAGTGCTGGGGAAACTCCTTCTGCGCGACGGAGCACATCTCGCCCTTTTCGTTGAAGAGGATACAGCGGTTGCTGGTCGTGCCGGAATCCAGCGCCATGATGTATTTTGCCATTGCGTTTCTCCTTCCGCGGCGTTTTGACGAAAGCGCCGTCAGCATGTTTTTTCCGAGTATGATATAACTATTATATGATGAAACGCGCCCTTGTCAATCTCTTTCTCATTTTTTGCCGCGACTCGGCGCTTCTATGATCAGCCTCAAAAAACGGTTGTGATTTGTTGAAAAAGATGTTATTATCATGTATTGATAAATAATAGCACATTTCCGGCAGGCGCTTTCAGGCGGCGCCTGCCCTTCCGGTCAGGTGTTTCCGGCCCGGACAAAGCATGGAGGGTTCTGTCATGAATATTGTAAAAAAGGCGAAGGAGGAAGGGCTCTCTCTCCGTTTAACCTACACCTTGATGCTGCTCATCTCCGTCACTGTGACGGCTGTGCTGCTGATCATGACCTATCGGACCATCAACTCCTTCCATGCCCTGTCAAAGGCCACGGACACCTACATTGATCTGCAGGACGCCGCTTCCAGCCTGATGAACGCGTCCGACTATCTTACGGAAGAGGCCCAGTCCTACGCCGTTCTGGGTGATCGGGCGCATCTGGACAATTACTTCCATGAGGCGGAGGAGGCCTGTCGGCGCGAGAAGGCCCTTGCGCATATGGAGAGCAGTCTGCCGGACTCCGACGCGCTGGCGGAGCTTAAAGGCGCCATGGAGGAATCCGTGTCCCTGATGGATACGGAGTATTACGCCATGCTGCTGATGCTCTCGGCACAGGGAGACGACGACATTCCCGAGACCATGCGCGCCGTACGGCTGAGCGCGGAGGACGAGGCGCGCTCTCCCGCCGAAAAAAAAGCGCGCGCCGCGCAGCTGATGCACGACGACAACTATTGCGATCAAAAGGACCGCATCCGCATGCATCTGAGCCAGTGCATTGCGGCTCTCAAAAACGGTACGCACGGGACGCAGGAGGCCATGGAGCTGCGCATGCACAACGACCTCGTGTGGATCGCGGTGCTGATCGTCCTGCAGTCTGTCGGCCTTGTCCTGATTCTGGAGATCACGACGAAGCTCGGCATCAATCCCCTGCTGCGGGCGGTGGATCACATCAAGCAGGATCAGAGTCTGCCGATCATGGGGGCGCATGAGTTCCGATACCTCGCGGCCACGTACAACAAGATGTATTCCGCCTATAAGCGCAGCATCCAGAACCTGTCTTTCAAAGCCTCGCACGACGCGCTGACCGGCGCGTACAACCGCGCGGGCTTCGACCTGATCGCCAACGGCATTGACCCGGACAGCACGGCGGTCATTCTCCTGGACGCCGACCTTTTCAAGGAGATCAACGACGGGCACGGCCATGAGGTCGGAGACCTGGTGCTGAAAAAGATTGTGACTACACTCAAAGCGTATTTCCGCGCCGACGACTATGTCTGCCGCATCGGCGGGGATGAGTTTGCCGTGCTGATGGTCCATGTGGACAAGCGGACCCGGGCGCTTATCAGGAAAAAGATCGAGCAGATCAACCGCGATCTGTGCGACACGGCGGACGGCCTGCCCCGCATCACGTTGAGCGCCGGCGTCGCCTTTTGCCGGGATGGCGGGACCATCCAGGATGTGCTGAATGAGGCAGACATCGCGCTTTACCACGTCAAACACAACGGCAAGGACGGCTGCTATTTTTACGAAAGCGGCATGACAACATGAGATGAGCAAGGGAGAGAGAACGTCGCGCGTGTCCTCTCTCCCTTGCAGCTTTGTGCGGGATTTTGCCCGGGCTCCGGGCTGTTGAAAAAATGCATCAAAAAACTTGATATTTCCCTTCTTCTTTTATATAATATAGAGTAAGTATTTTGGGATATTTTTCCTCGCTGCAACAGAGATAAACGTTAGACCGCTTCCGTATGAAGGTGACATCATGAACAGGTATCAGTTTTCTCAACCGGAGCAGGCCTTCCTCGAGGGGCTGCCAACGCCGCATGCCGTCTTTCAGCTTGTCGACGGCCGCGTCGTTCCGCTTGCGCTCTCCGCCGGCTTTGCGGAGCTGCTCGGGGCCGACAGTCTCGAAGAGGCGTATAGCGAGATGGCGCGCAATCCGTTCACCCACGTGCATCCGGACGATGTGGCGAGAGTCGGCAACGCGGTGTCCCGCTTTATGCGCGACGGCGGACGCTTTGAATCCATATACCGTCTGCAGGCCAGGGACGGCGGGAGCTGTCGGATGATCCACGCCCTGGGCAAGTTCGTCTATGTTCCGTCGGGTTTCCGGCTGGCTTACGTCTGGTATACAGACGAGGGCGCCTACACAGAGGAGCGCGAGGGGCAGAACGGCAGTCTGAACGCGGTCCTCGCCAACGCCCTGCATGAGGAGAGCATCCTCAAAACCAACTATTACGACGAGCTGACCGGGCTGCCGAACCTTTCGTATTTCTTTGATCTGGCCGAGGCCGGAAAGGACGCCATGCTCCGGCGGGGCGAGACGGCTGTGCTGCTGTATATAGACCTCAACGGCATGAAGTACTTCAACTACAAGTACAGCTTTGCCGAGGGGGACAAGCTGCTGCGCTCGTTTTCCCAGCTTCTGGTGAGCATTTACGGCGGGGAAAACTGCGGCCACATCGCAGCCGACCGTTTTGCGGTCTTCACCGCAGAAGACGGCCTGGAGGACACGCTGAAGCTGCTGTTCCGGGAGGCGCGGAAGATCAACGGCGGCAACACGCTGCCCATCCGTGTCGGCGTGTACACAACCCGCTTGGGAGAGGTGCCCGTCAGCTCCGCCTACGACATGGCCAAAATCGCCTGTGACAAGCTGAAGAAGAGCGACATCTCCAGCTTCATCTATTACAGCAAGGCGATGAGCGACGAGATGAAGCGCCGTCAGTATATCCGCTCGAACATCGACAGGGCCATCTCCGAGAAGTGGATTCAGGTTTATTATCAGCCCATTGTGAGAGCGATCAGCGGGAAGGTCTGCGACGTGGAGGCGCTGGCGAGGTGGATCGACCCGAACGAGGGCTTCCTCTCCCCCGCTGAATTCATCCCCTATCTGGAGGACGCGGGGCTGATCTACAAGCTCGACCTCTTTGTGCTCGAGCAGGTATTGGAAAAAATCAAAAAGCAGGCCGCTGAGGGTCTGTTCACCATTCCCCACTCCATCAATCTCTCCCGCTCCGACTTCGACGCCTGCGACATTGTGGAGGAGATCAGAAAGCGTGTGGACGAGGCCGGCGTCAGCCGGGACAGGATCACCATCGAGATCACCGAGAGCGTGATCGGCAGGAACTTCACCTTTATGAAGACGCAGGTTGAGCGCTTCCAGAGTCTCGGCTTCCCCGTGTGGATGGACGATTTCGGCAGCGGCTACTCGTCGCTGGACGTGCTGCAGAGCATCAAATTCAACCTGCTCAAGTTCGACATGGGCTTTATGCAGAAGCTCGACGAGGGCGAGGACGGCAAGATCATCCTGAGAGAGCTGATGAAGATGGCCACCGCCCTGGGTCTGGACACCGTCTGCGAGGGCGTTGAGACTTTGACGCAGGTTCGCTTTTTGCAGGAGATCGGCTGCTCCAAATTTCAGGGCTACTACTTCAGCAGACCGGTGCCCCTTGAGGCGGTGACCGAGCGGCACGAGAAGGGCATTTGGAGCGAGGCCGAGAACCCCGAGGAGTCCGCTTACTATGATTCCATCGGCCGTGTGAATCTCTATGACCTCGGCGTCATCGCCAATGAGGAGGCTGACGCCCTGCACAACTCCTTCAACACCCTGCCGATGGGCATTGTGGAGGTTCAGGGCGATCGCTCCCGCTTTTCGCGCAGCAACCAGTCCTACCGGGATTTCATCAAGCGCTTCTTCGGCTTCGACCTGTCGAACGAAAGCGGGCGCTATGAGAAATACAGCGACCCCTTTATGAAGAACATTGTGAAAACCTGCTGCGAGCAGGGACTGCGGGCCTTCTATGACGAGACCATGCCGGACGGGACCGTCGTCCACTCCTTCGCCCGCCGCATCGGCGTCAACCCCGTCACGGACACCTATGCCGTGGCGATCGCGGTGATCTCGATCACGGACCCGGAGGAGGGCGCCTCCTATGCGGAGATCGCGCGCGCCCTGGCCGCCGACTATTACAGCATCTACGTCATCGATCTGGATACGGATCACTACATTGAATATTCCTCCCGCGTCGGCGGAGAGGAACTCTCCATGGAGCACCACGGCGAGGATTTCTTTGAGTCGAGCAGACAGAACTCCCACCGCATCTACGCAGACGATCGTGAAAACTTTTACGCCGCCTTCACGAAGGAGAATATCATCCGCGCGCTGGATCAGCAGGGCGTCTTCACCGCCACCTACCGCCTGGTCGACACAGGCGTGCCGGTCTATGTCAGCATGAAGGTTTCGCGCCTGCAGCGGGACGGCAACCGCATCATCGTGGGCATCAGCGTCATCGACGACCAGATGAAGCAGAAGGCCCATTTTGAGGAGCTGCGGAAGGAGCGGGACACCCTCGCGCGCGTGATGGCCCTGTCTGACGACTTCCTCAGTCTCTACGCGGTCGATCCCGCGACAGGTCACTTTGTTCAGTTCGGCTCCTCCGAAGATTACGACAGTCTGGGCGTTGCCAAGGAGGGCGACGACTTTTTCCGCCAGGCAATCACCAACGCCGAAAAGCACATTCTCCCGGAGGATTGGCCCGCCTTCCTTGAGCAGTTTCAGTTTGACCGGATGATACGCGAGATCAGAGAGCATGGAAACTGCAAGATTCAGTACCGGCTCCTCATCAACGGGCAGGTCAGGCCGGTCACGCTCAAGCTCGCCCTGTTCCGGGAAAACGGCGAGCAGAAAATGGTCGTGGGCGTCAGAGCCTGGAAGATGAGAGGCACCGGCGCCGGACAGGAGAGCGCGCGGTCGGGCAAAGAATAAGCGAAAAAGAGCCGCAATCCCGCCGAACCGTTTTGGATGGTTCGGCGGGATTGCTTTTAAAAATTTCTATAATGCTTTTCCGAGGATTTCACCCATCTGCACCGGGGTTTCGAGACCCTGCGCGGTGTTTTCAAAGAGCTCCTCATCCAGCTCGACGCGATCCTTCTCCAGCAGGAGCACCACGGTGCTGCCGCCGTAGAGGAAGCGGCCCTTCTCCTCGCCCTTGCAAAACGGGAAGCCCGCGCCCTTGTAGTTTAACACCTTTCCGACCAGCATCGCGCCCACCTCGATCTGGGCGACGGCGCCGAAATGCGCGGTCTCCATGAGGCAGTATTCGCGGCAGTTGCGCGTAAACACCGGCAGGGCCGCAAGGGCGATGGGGCGCACGGTGTGAAGCTCTCCGGGGATAAAACGCCTTGAAACGATCCTTCCCGCGTCCACATAGGCGTAGCGGTGGTAGTGCTGCACACAGAGGCGAAAGACGATGCACACCCCGTCGCGGAATCTCTCCGCCGCGGGATCGCCGCCCAGGAGCTCCGCCACGGTATAGCTGCTCTGCTTGATGGGCAGGACCAGGCCGTCCGTGATGCGATAGGCGCTCACAAGCCCGTCGCAGGGGGACATGAAAACGCCGTCCCCGTCCGGGATGGGCCGCAGCTCCTTGCGGATGGGACGGCAGAAAAATGCGTTGAAGCAGGGGTACGGAAGCGGCAGATAGTCCTCCATGCGGATGCCGTTTTTGCGGGCAAAGGGTCTTATAAGCGGCTTTGACAGCCGGGAGTCCATAAATCGCCCCGCGAGCTTTGACAGGGGTCTGGACGCGGCGATTTTTAGTATTGCCCGTCCCGCCGGTTTTCCGTACAGGAAGCGCAGCGCGGTTCCCTCCGGCGCAGGTCTGATTCCGGGTCTCACTTCACGATCACCTTCCAGAACAGGAGCAGGAAGAATTCGACCGCGCCGATACCCACCATGATGAGGATGCCCCTCATGCCGGGCTTGCGGACGGAAATGGGGCTGATAAAGAGGGCCCCGGTCAGCAGACTCACAGCCATATAGGCCAGCGTGATGTCCGCCTTGGTCAGATACTGCAGCATGAGCACAAAGGGGAAGACCAGCGCCGCCGAGGTGACCGGCAGGCCAAGATACTCCTTGCGTGAGCCGCTCTCCGTCTGCTGGCGCTCCTCCTCGGTGACGTTGTAGTACGCGAGGCGGATCAGCGCCGCCAGCACATAGAGCACCAGGCAGGCGTGCAGCAGGAACTTGCCGGAGGCGATCTCCCAGCGCACCGTCATGCCCTCAAGCACGCGGGTCAGATACGGGGAGACGCGGATCAGCGCCGCGCCGATGCAGGCCGGCAGAACCCCGAAGGCGACAAGATCGGACAGGGAGTCGATCTGGATGCCAAAGTCCATCTCCATCTTGGTTCTCCCCTTCTTGGTCCGGGCGACCTTGCCGTCAAAGGCGTCAAACAGGCCGCAGAACAGCAGGAAGAGGCAGCCGTAATACGGATGCCCGCTGCCGGACAGCGACACAATGATCCCCGTCATGGCGGACAGGAGCGAGAAATAGGTCAGGACGACGGTATAGTCATAGAAGCCTATCATTTGTGGATTCCTCTCTCTAATAAATGCGCCGGAGCAGAATGACATCTTTTCGACAATGTATCTTACCACACTACGGCGGCTTTTTCAATCCCAAAATCTCCTCAGTCTCCGATGCCGCTGCGCATGATCTTGCCAAAGTTCCAGAGATCGGCGGCCTTGCCTGCCGCCTCTGCGCGCTCCTCCGGCGTCTTGTACTCGATCTGCGCGGTCTGCGCGCCGCAGTCCAGGCACATCACGTACCAGCACCAGCCTTGCTCCTCCTCCAGTAAGCCCGCGCCGCCGCAGTAGGGGCAGTCGTGCAGGATCAGTTCTTCATGCAGATTCATCGTTTTTCCTCCAAATCATGATTTACCAGTATTCGCCTCTGGTGATAAAGTCGCTCTCGCGCTCGTCGACGGGAATACGCCGGACGTTCAAATCCGTGATGCGGATATAGGGTGCGCGATCCAGTGATCGGATCACCCGCTCGATCTGCGCCTCGCTGCCCTGGATTTCCATGGAGACCGTGCCGTTCGGGTCGTTTCGCACCCAGCCGGTACAGCCCGCAGCATCCGCCGCGCGCATGGCCCGCCAGCGAAAGCCGACGCCCTGCACCGTGCCGGAGAAAATCAGATGCTCCCGTATGATCGGCACGCCGTCCGTCATGGCTCCCAGTCCCCCGTCGTCAGAATCTTTGCCGATTCATTGTACTGAATCGGCGTCAAAAAAGCAAGGGCAATACCGCATAATTCGGCAAGGGCAACACCGCATAATTCGGCAAGAGCAGATCCTGAGAAAATTTGGGACTTTTTCGCAGATGTACTTTGTGTACCTCAAGAAAAAGTGACGAAATCAGGGCACAAATTTTCCAGGAGATGCCGCAGGCGGATTGTGCGGTGTTGCCCAAGAGCAATTTTTCCGAAAGACGCCGAAGGCGGATGGTGCGGTGTTGCCAAAACGCTTTCTCACAGGACATAGTTCAGGATGCACACCGCCTGCAGGGCGCTGCCGAGGACGACGAAGACGTGGAACACCGTGTGAAACCACTTCTGCTTCTTCCCTTTCATATACAGGACCACGCCGACGGTATAGGCCACGCCTCCCGCCAGCAGCCAGAGGAAGCCCGGCAGCGTGACCGCCTCGAGCGTTGGCTTGAGCGCAACCACGACAATCCAACCCATCCCGATATAGCAGGCCATGGACAGCTTGCTGTATTTTTTGAGGTCGATCGCGGTCAGCACAGCCGCAAGCAGCCCGAGTCCCCATTCGCAGCCCAGAATTGTCCAGGCCAGGTCCGGATGGATCGGGCGCACCGCGGCCAGCAGGATGGGCGTATAGGTTCCGGCGATGAGGGCGTAGATGGTGCAGTGGTCAAAAATGCGCAGAAGTCGTTTTGCCTTGCCTGCTGGGAGACCGTGATAGAGGCTGGACACGGCGTAGAGCAGGATCATGGACGCGCCGTAGATTGCGCAGCCGACGACGGCCCAGGGATTTTGATGCTCCGAGGCGGTCATGAGACCGCAGATCAGGATCGCAAGGCCCATCACGCCCCCCAGGATGTGTGTGAGGGTGTTCAGGCGCTCCTCCCCCCGTGAGTAAACGGGCAGCTCTCTCTCTGCGAGCGGCGTCCTTGCCATGTCAAGCACCTCCTGTACAATTCCGAAATGATAAGACCGGCAGCCGCGCGAAACGGGCAGCTGCCGGTTGTAGTTCTGTGATGCTTTCCCTCAGGCGATCGACTCTCCGATGATCTGCGCGCTCTGTGGAATCCACTCGTGGATAATGGCGTCAGCGTCATAGTTGTATTTCTCCGCGATCTGATCGCTGAGCGTCGCGCCTATGCGCTCGAAATCCGCGCCCGTCAGAACGCCGACCCCGGCGCTCACCGCGCCGACGGCGACACAGATGACGATGATGACGAGAATGATTCTCCAGGCTTTTTTCATACCGGTACCTCCCGATAGCAGAGTTTGCCGCCCAGTCTGCACGCGCCGCGGATCAGGCCCGGAATCGCGCCGACGAGGAACCAGACAAAGCACCAAAACAGCAGCAGGCCGAACGCCGCGATGGCAAGCGCAAGGCCGAAGACCAGCAGCATGTCAGCAAACACCGAGAAAGCCGTGAAAGCCTCGACCACGCCCGCAAAGCCTGCACTGAGTCCCGCAGCCGCAAGCCCCAGACAGAGCGCCGCGGGCACCAGAAGCAGCACGATGAGCAGCAGGGTGATGGGGATTGCGATCAGACTATACAGGATCAGCAGAGGTACACTGGCCTTTTTCTTCGTCTGCGGGGGCAGATCGGGAAGGATGGGCATGACATCAGGGCGCGTGTTCTGCGCGCTTGCTATCATCTCAGCCGGCAGCGGTCTGTCCTCGTCATGGTGATCCAGGACCGGAGCCGGTGTCGGAGCGGGGCGCTCCTCCGTCTTGCTCTCGGCAAACTGCGCCGGGTAGGGCGCCTCTCCATCGCCGCTGTCGCCGCGTACGGTAAAGTCCGCGAGAAAAGCGTCCACCGCGTCGGAGAAGGCTTCCACCTCGCGGTTGGGCGTCTCCTCTGTCTGGGCCGTTCTGTCCGGTATGACCGGAGGCGAAAGCGTTTCGGTGCCTCTGTCCTCGTCGGGGTAGCTGTCGATCTCCTCGGGAGGGATCTCGGGCAGCTCGTCCTCCTCAAGCTCCGGGAGATTTCCGAGTTCAAGATTGTTAAAAACGGAATCGGCCACATCGGGCTTGTCAAAGAGGGAAATCTGACTGTCGTCGCTGTCGACGGCCAGCACGGGGGCAGCGGGCATGAGCGCACCCGCCTGACGGCGCAGATCGTCGATCACGGTGAGATAGGCCGGACCTTCGCCGCCCTCGGAAAGGGAGCCGCGATCCTTGGCGTCATAGGCGCGGGCCAGGTTGACAGCCTGCCGCGTCGGGGACACGAGAAGCTGCAGGACAGCGTTCTCGTTTCCGGCCTGTTCAAAGATATCTTCATACTCTTCCAGAGCCCGCACTCTGTCCTCTTCATACATGAAGGTCAGCAGTCTTCCGAGCTCGGCAAGGAATTTCTGTTTGTTAATGGGGCGTCACCTCCGCTATTCGATACGGCGTACAAAGGAGATTATATCCGCTCCTTGCCGTTTGGTCAAGAATTATTTGCAATTTAGTGTCAAAAAGCTCTGGAAAAATGGTTGACAAGGGCGCGGAGCAGCTTTACAATATATGCCTGCGACTGAATAACGAGCTTCCACGAAAGTTCGGTATAAGGCCGACATTACGGCGGGGCAAGGGTCCTGGCGATTGAGAGGTAAGATTATGGCGAAAGACAAGAGAGTCGAGCAGATCACCGATATGGAGGTCGACTTTGCCCAGTGGTATACCGACATCTGCCGCAAGGCGGAGCTGGTGGAGTATGCCTCGGTCAAGGGCTTTACCATTCTGCGTCCCTACGGCTATGCCATCTGGGAGAACATGCAGCGGATCATGGACGCCGAGTTCAAGAAGACCGGCCACGTCAACGTGGCAATGCCGGTGCTGATCCCGGAGAGCCTTTTGAAGAAAGAGGGCGAGCTTGTCAACGGCTTTGCGCCCGAGGTCGCCTGGGTCACCATGGGCGGCAGCGAGCAGCTTGAAGAGCGCCTTGCCTTCCGTCCCACCTCTGAGACCATGTTCTGCGATCACTGGTCCCGCGTGCTCCACTCCTATCGCGAGCTGCCCATGCTCTATAACCAGTGGTGCTCCGTCATCCGCTGGGAGAAGACCACCCGCCCCTTCCTCCGCTCCCGCGAGTTCTGGTGGCAGGAGGGCCACACCATCCATGAGACCGCCGAAGAGGCGAAGGCGGAGACCGAGCAGCAGCTCAACTGCTACGCCGACTTCTTTGAGAAGGTGCTGGCCATCCCCGTTGTGCGCGGCCGCAAGACTGACAAGGAGAAGTTTGCCGGGGCCGAGGCGACCTACACGGTCGAGTGCATGATGAAGGACCGCAAAGCCCTGCAGGGCGCGACCTCTCACTACTTCGGCGACAAGTTCTCCCGCGCCTACGACGTGACTTTCACCGGCCGCGACAACAAACTGCAGTACCCCTTCCAGACCTCCTGGGGCTCCACGACCCGCATGATCGGCGCGGTCATCATGGCCCACGGCGACAACAACGGTCTGGTCCTGCCGCCGCAGGTGGCGCCGATCCAGGTGGTCGTCGTGCCCGTGGCACAGCACAAGCCCGGCGTCCTTGAGAAGGCCAACGAGCTCTTTGAGGCGCTCAAGGCGGCCGGTATCCGCGTGACGCTGGACGACAGCGACAACAGCCTCGGCTGGAAGTGCGCGCAGTATGAGATGAAGGGCGTGCCCCTGCGCGTGGAGCTCGGCCCCAAGGATATTGAGAACGGCGTGTGCGTGGCGGTGCGCCGCGACAACGGCGAAAAGACCCAGATCGCCCTTGCGGAGCTTGCGGCCAAGGTGCCGGAGCTGCTGGACGCGGTGCAGCAGGGCCTCTACGAGAAGGCCAAAAAGAACCTGGACGAGCATATCTATGCCGCGCACTCCATTGAGGAGGCGAAGGAGCTCCAGGAGAAGAACGGCGGCTTCATCAAGACCATGTGGTGCGGCGACGTCGAGTGCGAGCTCAAGATGAAGGAGCAGGCGGGCATGTCTTCGCGCTGCATCCCCTTCGAGCAGGAGAAGCTGGACGAGGTCTGCGCCTGCTGCGGCAAGCCCGCCAAGCACATGATTTTCTGGGGCGTCGCGTACTGATATTGGAAAGAAAAGACCGGGCGGGTACAATGACGTATCTGCCCGATTTTGCTTTTAAAACCGAAAAGAGCCCGTCCCTTATGGGGACAGGCTCGATTCGGGTAATTATTATAAATTACACAGCGCGGGTATCTGTGAGAGTGGCTGACCTTGATGCCGAAGGTAACGCCTTTGTCGCAGAATTCGCACTTCGCCATGGATGGAGCACCTCCTTGCATGTGTTGACTGCCGAAAAGCAGCTCATTTATAATAGCAGATGGTTTCTGCAATTGCAAGGGAAATTTTACGTTTCGGCGCAAAAAGTTTTTTGTCCCGCGGGGCCCGGCATTTACGCCCGGCTCTGAGGAAAAGAGCTTGCCAAACGCGCGAAAAATGGGTAATATAGAGTATCAGGCTATCATAGAAAGGATAAGTGTGAACAGTATGCGCAGCAAGTACACCGTCAAGCTGAAAAAGATCGTGGAGGAGCACGGCGGGCTCCGTCCGCTCAACCTCTCCTCCGACTATGAGACCGCGCTGCTGAATAACCCCGACGTGAACCGTCCCGCCCTGCAGCTGACCGGTTTTTACAACTACTTTGATCCCAGCCGCATCCAGATCATGGGCCGTGTCGAGAGCACCTATCTGGATACCCTGTCCACGGAGGAGCGCCGCCGCACCTTTGAGCGCTTCATGCAGCACCCGATCGCGGCGCTGGTGATCTGCCACGAGGTCTCCGCCTTCCCCGAGTGCATTGAGATGGCAAAGCGCTTCGACCGCAGCGTCTTCATCACCGACGAGGACACCTCGGAATTTCAGGCGGACATCATCCACACACTGAAAAAATACCTCGCCCCGCGCGTGACGGTGCACGGCGTGCTGGTGGAGATCTACGGCGAGGGCGTGCTGCTGATGGGCGACAGCGGCATCGGCAAGAGCGAGACCGCCCTGGAGCTCATCAAGCGCGGCCACCGCCTGATCGCGGACGACGCGGTGGAGATCCGCCGTGTGAGCCGCCATTCTCTCATGGGCAGCGCGCCGGAGCTTATCCGCTATTATATGGAGATACGCGGCATCGGCGTCATCAACGTCCGCCACCTCTACGGCATGGGCGCCGTCAAGCCCGAGAGCAACGTCGACCTCGTCGTGCAGATGGAACACTGGGACAGAGAGAAGGCCTACGACCGCCTCGGACTGACCAACGAGACAGCGAGCTTTGTCGGCGTGGACATCCCGCAGGTGACCATCCCCGTGCGCCCCGGCCGAAATCTCGCCGTCATCATGGAGCTTGCCGCGATGAACAATCGCCAGAAGAAGATGGGCTACAACGCCGCCGAGGCTCTTGCCAACGAGCACGACGCGGCCATCGACGCAGGTTTATTTTAATATTTTCGTCATTGCGAACCAGTGACCGGCGTCACCGGCTCGCAATGACAGGAAAACCAGGATCAGGAGTAAATCATGGAAAATCTCGAACTTGCCATAGAGGAGATCAAACGGGAAATGCCGGGGCTTGCGCTGTATGAAAACGAGCCCATGAGCGCCCACTGCTCCTTCCGCATCGGGGGGCCTGTCCGGGCCCTCGGCGTGCCGCAGGACGTGACGGGGCTGACAAAGCTCTGCTATCTTTTGAAGAAGCACGAGCTCGCCCCCTATCTTCTCGGCAACGGGACCAATATCCTCTTCCCGGACGAGGGGCTGAAGGACCTCTTCATCCTCTCCACCGAGAAGCTGACGAAGCTCTTTCTCCTGCCGGACGGCGCGGTCTACGCCGAGGCGGGAGTGTCGCTTGCAAAGCTGGCCGGCTTTGCGCAGCAGAACGGCCTGACGGGTCTGGAGTTTGCCTCCGGCATACCGGGCAGCGTGGGCGGCGGTCTGATGATGAACGCCGGGGCCTACGGTGGAGAGCTCAAGGACGCGGTGGAGAGCGTGGTCATCCACTTTCTGCCCGAGCAGGCGATCTATGAGCTCTCCAACGAGCAGTGCGCCTTCGGCTACCGCTCGAGCTTTTTCCAAAAAATGCCCGGCTGCGTGATCGTGAGCGCCGTCTTCCGGCTCCAAAAGGGAGACCCCGAGGAGATCGCCGCGAAGATGCGCGAGCTCAACGCGAAGCGCCGGGAAAAGCAGCCCCTTGACCTCCCCTCGGCTGGCAGCGCCTTCAAGCGCCCGGAGGGGGGCTTCGCCGCCGCGCTCATCGACGAGGCGGGGCTCAAGGGCTATACGATCGGCGGGGCGCAGGTGTCCGAGAAGCACGCGGGCTTTGTCGTCAACATCGGCGGGGCGAGCTCTCACGACGTGCACGAGCTCATGCGCCACATACGCCGGACCGTCTACGAGCATTCAAAGGTCGCGCTCGAGCCTGAGATGATCATCCTCCCGCCGGATTATAAGCTGGAGGATCACGGCCCCCAGGTCCCGCTGCACACCATCTGGGGTCAGAGTGGAGTGTGAAGAGTGGAGAGTGGAGATATTGTGTCGCCTGCG
>ONPN01000036.1 GCA_900319695.1 uncultured Eubacteriales bacterium | reverse complement strand
TTCAATGATGCGGTTGGCCACCGTCTGGGTGAGCTGATGGTCGTGGCAGGAGAAAATGATGTTGTACTTGAAGGCCTCAAGGCCGTTATTCAGCGCCGCAATGCTCTCAAGGTCGAGATGGTTCGTCGGCTGGTCGAGCAGAAGAAAGTTTGCGCCGGAGAGCATCATACGGCTGAGCATACATCTGACCTTTTCGCCGCCGGAGAGGACGCGCACACTCTTGTACACATCGTCACCGGAGAAGAGCATGCGGCCCAGAAAGCCGCGCAGATAGCTCTCGCGCTTGTCCTCGGAGAACTGGCGCATCCAGTCGATGAGGTCAAAGTCGCAGTCGAAATAGCTGTTGTGATCCTTGGGGAAATAGCTGGGCTCAATGCTCGCGCCCCACTTGACCGTGCCGGAGTCCGGCTCCTCCTCTCCCATGAGGATTTTATAGAGCATCGTCACGGCAAGCTCGTTTTTTCCGACGAGGGCGATCTTGTCGTCCTTGCCGACAAGGAAGCTCACGTTATTGAGGAGCTTCACGCCGTCCACGGTCTTGGAGACCTCGGTAACGAAGAGGCGGTCCTTGCCCGGCTCGCGGTTGGCCTTGAAGCCGACCCAGGGGTAGCGGCGGTTGGAGGCGGGCAGCTCCTCCACGGTGATCTTGTCCAGCAGCTTCCGCCGTGAGGTCGCCTGACGGGATTTGGACTTGTTGGCGGAGAAGCGGGCGATGAAGGTCTGCAGCTCCTGAATCTTCTGCTCGGCCTTCTTGTTCTGGTCCTTGATGAGCTTCTGGATGAGCTGGCTGGATTCGTACCAGAAGTCGTAGTTGCCGACGTACATTTTGATCTTGCCGTAGTCGATGTCCACGATGTGTGTGCAGACATTGTTGAGAAAATAGCGGTCATGGCTCACGACGAGGACGGTGCCCTCGTAATCCATGAGGAAGTCCTCCAGCCACACCACGCTTGCAAGGTCGAGGTTGTTGGTCGGCTCGTCGAGCAAAATCACATCCGGGTGGCCGAAGAGGGCCTGGGCCAGCAGCACTTTGACCTTGATGCGGGGGTCGGTGTCACGCATGAGATTTCCGTGCAGCGACACGTCCACGCCGAGACCCTGGAGGATGCGCCCGGCGTCGCTCTCGGCCTCCCAGCCGCCGAGCTCGGCAAACTCCTCCTCCAGCTCGGAGGCGCGGATGCCGTCCGCGTCGTCAAAGTCTGGCTTTTCATACAGAGCGTCCTTCTCCTTGCCGCACTCGTAGAGGCGGGGGTTGCCCATGATGACCGTGTCGAGCACGGTATAGTCGTCGTAGAGGCTCTGGTTCTGCTTGAGCACCGACATGCGGCGCTTGGGGTCGAGCACGACGCTGCCGCTGGTGGGCTCGAGCTCGCCGGAGAGGATTTTGATAAAGGTGGACTTGCCCGCGCCGTTGGCCCCGATAATGCCGTAGCAGTTGCCCGCCGTGAACTGCAGGTCCACGCGGGAGAAGAGCACGGTCGGCCCAAACTGGATGGAGAGATCGTTGACTGTCAGCATAGCTTGCTCCTGTCTGCCATATTATAATATGAACGTCACTCTCAGTATAAAGTCATCAGCCCGCGCTGTCAATGCCGGACTTGACAGGCGCTTGATATTCGTGGTATGATCGCCGAGGAACTATGTTGCATATCGCCTCATTTTCCCCATAAACGGGAACTTGAGGTTTCTTTTTTTCAGAAAAGGAGTCATACTTATGAATTACGACGTTATCGTTGTCGGCGCGGGGCCCGGCGGCATCTTTACCGCCTATGAGCTTGCGCACGCCGGGCGCGGTCTCAAGATCGCGGTGCTGGAGCTGGGCAAGCCCCTGGACAAGCGCCGCTGCCCCATCGACGGCAAGAAAATCAAGTCCTGCATCCGCTGCCAGACCTGCAGCATTATGAGCGGCTTCGGCGGCGCGGGGGCGTTCTCCGACGGCAAGTACAACATCACCAACCAGTTCGGCGGCACGCTCTATGAGCATATCGGCAAAACCGAGGCCATCGAGCTGATGAAGTATGTGGACAGCATCAACCTCAGCCACGGCGGCGAGGGGACAAAGCTCTACACCACCGCCAACACCGCTATCAAGCGCGTGTGCCTGGAAAACGGCCTGCACCTGCTGGACGCCCAGGTCCGCCACCTCGGCACGGACATCAACTATGTGGTGCTCGAAAATCTGTACAACGAGCTGAAGGATCAGGTCGAGTTTCATTTTGAGACCGCCGTCACCGGGATCAGGCGCATCGACGGCGGCTACGAGGTTGACACCGCGAAGGAGCGCTTCACCTGCCGCCGCTGCGTGATCTCCGTCGGCCGCAGCGGGAGCAAGTGGATGGAGTCCGTGTGCGACTCCCTCGGCATTCCCACCATGTCCAACCGCGTCGACATCGGCGTGCGCGTGGAGATCCCTGCCGAGATCTTTGCCCACCTCACAGACGAGCTGTATGAGAGCAAGATCATCTACCGCACACAGAAGTTTGAGGACATGGTCCGCACCTTCTGCATGAACCCCCACGGCGTCGTGGTCAACGAGAACACAAACGGCATCGTGACCGTCAACGGCCACAGCTATGAGGACCCGAGCAAGCACACCGAGAACACAAACTTCGCCCTGCTGGTCTCCAAGCACTTCTCAGATCCCTTCAAGGACTCCAACGGCTACGGTGAGAGCATTGCGAGACTGTCCAACATGCTGGGCGGCGGCGTGATCGTCCAGCGCTTCGGCGATCTGGTGCGCGGACGGCGCAGCACTGAGGCCCGCATCCGCGAGAGCTTTGTCACCCCGACGCTCGCAGCCACCCCCGGCGACCTCAGCCTGGTGATCCCCAAGCGCATCCTCGACGGCATCATTGAGATGATCTACGCACTCGACAAGATCGCCCCCGGCACCGCCAACGACGACACCCTCCTCTATGGTGTGGAGGTCAAGTTCTACAATATGGAGGTCGAGATCAACGAGAATCTCGAGACCTGCTGCCCGGGGCTCTTCGTCATCGGCGACTGCTCCGGCGTGACCCACTCCCTCTCCCACGCCTCCGCCAGCGGCGTCTTCGCCGCGAGACGGATACTCGAGGAAATTTAAGAGTGGAGTGTTGAGAGTGAAGAGTGGAGTTAAGGCGTCGCTTCGCGGCTGTTATAAAATCATCCCCGAAGGGGATACCATCACTCCACTCTCCACTCTCCACTCTCCACTCTCCAAACTCCAAACTCCAAACTCATCCGGAGGTTTCCATGTCTAAGACCAAAGGCCAAAACTATATGCACGGCGCGGCGATTCTGACGATCGGCGTGATCATCATGAAGATCCTCGGCTTCTTCTATAAGATCCCCCTGGGCAACATCCTCGGGGACGAGGGCTACTCGATGTTCATGGGCGCCTACAGCATCTATTATATTTTCTTCACCCTCGCCACCGCGGGCCTGCCGGTTGCATTGTCGAGGCTCGTCGCCGAGGCGGACGCCAACGGCCGGATCCGGCAGGAGGAGAAGACCTTCCGCGTGGCCCTCGTCACCTTCTCGGTGATCGGCACGGTGTTCGCGCTCATCATGTTCTGCTTTCCGAACTGGCTGGCCGCCGTGTATCTCGAAAACCCCGACGCTGGCCCCAGCGTGCGGGCCATGGCCCCGGCCATTCTGCTGGTGTGCATCGTGTCGGCCTACCGCGGCTACTGCCAGGGCAACGGCAACATGCTGCCCACGACCGTGGACGAGGTGCTGGAGGTCCTTTTCAAGGTCGTCTCCGGCCTTGTGATCGCGGTGCTGGTGCTGCGCTCCTATCCGCCGCACCACCCGATGGCCCTGCCCATGGGCTCGGCGGGCGCCATCTTCGGCGTGTCCATCGGCTCGGCGGTGTCGCTGGCATATATGATCGTCTACAAGCGCAGACACTACGCAAGCCTCGCGGCCCCCTACACCGCAGGCGTCCATGATCCCAACGACGTCCCGGAGGACGACGACGTGGCCGACCCCGCCATGAAGATCGTCAAAGACATCCTCTCCATCGGCATCCCCATCGCGACCGGGGCCTGCATCATGGCGCTTCTCAACAGTGTCGACTCCAAGCTCTGCATGAACAGGCTTCAGAGCGCCGCGCATTTTTCCTACCGCGAGGCGAAGGTCCTCTACGGCGTGTACGGCAAGGCGCAGACCCTGTTCAACCTGCCAGCCGCCTTCATCACGCCGCTGACCATCTCCATTGTCCCGGCCATCTCCGGGGCTATCGCCAAGGGCGCGCGGCGCGACGCCGCAAAGGTTTCCGAGGATTCCATGCGCATTTCATCCTTCCTCGCCATCCCCATGGGCGTGGGGCTGGCGGTGCTGGCCGATCCCATTATGAAGGTGCTCTATCCCGGCAGCCACCTGGCGGGCGCTGGGCTGCTGCGCATCATGGGCGCGGCCTCCTTCTTCGTCTGCCTGGTGCTGATGGAAAACGCCATCCTCCAGGCCTCGGGCAAGGAGAAACTCACCATGGTCACGCTCATCGTCGGCGGCCTCATCAAGATCGCCGTCAACTGGTTCCTCGTCGCGCGGCGGGATGTCAACATCTACGGCGCGCCGGTCGGCACCCTGTGCAGCTATGTCGCCATGGCCGCGATGGACTATGTCTTCATGTGGCGCACGCTGGACGACAGACCGCGCCTGCTCAAGGTCTTCGCCGCCCCCGTCGCCGCAAGCGCGCTGATGGCCCTCACCGCCTGGGGCGTCTTCGGCCTTGCGCAGAGAGCGCTCATGCCGATGCACCGCATCGGCGCGCTGATCGCCATGTGCGCTGCGATCCTGGCGGCGGTCGTCGTCTATATGATTGCCGCGATCACGCTGCGCGCCGTCACAAAGGAGGATATGAAGCTCATACCCGGCGGGGAAAAAATCGCGCGAATCCTCCATATGAGATAAAATTCGGCACAAAATACTTGAAAAATCGCAAATAGGACTTGCGTTATACAGAGAAGTATGATAAAGTCTCTTTGTTTGCGGGCCGCGTACATGCTTGCGTACCGCGTTCTGTGAGTAAACCGGACATAAACCGGGAAAACTCACCTATACAACGTCAGAAGTCAACAATAATTCAGGAGGAAACAAACAATGAATAAGGCAGAATTAGTCGCCGCTGTCGCTGAGAAGACCGGTCTGTCCAAGAAGGACAGCGAGAAGGCCGTCAACGCCGCGTTTGACGCGATCTCCGAGACTCTGGTCGAGGGTGGCAAGGTCCAGCTCGTCGGCTTTGGCTCTTTTGAAACCAAGACCCGCAACGCGCGTGTCGGCCGCAACCCCAGAACCAAGGAAGAGATCGAGATTCCTGCCAGCCGTATGCCCGCTTTCAAGGCCGGCAAGGCTCTGAAGGATGCCGTCGCAAAGTAATTTGCAGTGATGCACAAATGACCGCCTTTCCGCTTCGGAGAGGCGGTCTGATACTATTTCTTGATTAAATTCTTTAATCAAGAAAGCCGCAGTTCCTGCGGCGTTTTCAGCGTAAAACGCTGAAAACACGTCTCATACAAGAACCTCTACGCGCCTTATGGCGCTATGAAAACCTTTAAGGGATTAAAGGTTTTCATGAGGTTCTAGTATGATTCTATTCGGAGGGGAAGACAAGCATGAGACTGGACAAGTACTTAAAGGTATCGCGCCTTATCAAGCGCCGCACGGTGGCAAACGACGCCTGCGACGCCGACCGCATCCTTGTCAACGGCCGCCAGGCCAAGGCGAGCTATCAGGTCAAGGAGGGGGACGTGATCGAGATCGCCTTCGGTCAGCGCACCCTGCGGGTCGAGGTCACCCAGGTGGCGGACAACGTCTCCAAGGCCGACGCGCCGGCCATGTATAAAGAGCTTGCATAACAGTGGACAAAGGTCATCAACATATCGTATAATGTAGTCATCATTACTGCGAGGAGGCAACGCCATGGACAACGAGACCGATAAAAAAGAGAAATTGACCCGCAAGGAGCGCAGACGCCGCTGGAAGGAAGCAAAGCGCGCCAAGAGAGCGGAACTCAAAGAATATTACCGCTACGCCCCCTGGGGAAAGCGGGTATGGAACCTGTACCTGAAAAAAATCGTGAACGTGCTGTTGATGCTCACAATTTTGGTCGGCCTTGTCGCCGTCAATATGGGCTTGATCATGGACGGTATCGTGGCGCCCATCTTGATGGATATGTACGACAACGCCGCCAAGAAGCCGCTGACGCCGGAGCAGGAGAAAGAGCTCTATGAGATGTCGCCCATCGACGAGGAGGGCGCGGCCAGGATCGACGCGCTCCCGCGCGTGGGCGAGGACGAGACCTGGACCGTCTGCGTCTATATGATCGGCGCTGACCTCGAGGACATGGGGGAGAACGATCTGTCTGATCTGCTGCGCTATGAGACGCGCGCGGTGCGTGAGGAAATTGAGGCGGACAAAGCAGCGGCCCGACGTGATTCACTTGACCGTTTCCGCGGTGAGCTGGAGGAGAACGGGCTTGGGCTGCCCGCGTTCTTCTACTATCCGGTCGTCCCGGTGGCCTCCTCCACGACGGTGACGGAGGACGTGATCGTGGCTGAGAGGGACGGTTTTGCCTCGAATGATATTGCGGAGATGACTGCCGACGTCTGGTCGGACAATATCAACGTCGTTATCCAGACCGGCGGCGCGCGCCGCTGGAGCAACCAGCTGGTCAACCCCAACCGCACCCAGCGCTTCACCTATCATAACGGCGAATTCAAAGAGGTCGCCAATCTGCCGCTGGAGCGGGCCTCCAGCCGGGAGAGCCTCGAGGGCTTCCTGCGCTTCTGCAAGGAAGAGTACCCCTCCGATCACCGCATCCTGGTGCTGTGGAACCACGGCGGCGGCCCCTTCGGCTACGGCCATGACGCCGTCTACGGCGGATCTCTGAGCCTCAAGGACATCCGCGAGGCGCTGTCCAGCGTCTACAGACCCAGCAAAACCAATCCCGCCTTTGACATCATCGGCTATGACGCCTGCCTCATGTCCACTCTCGAGGCGACCCACGCCCTCGACGGCTTCGCCGACTACTACTGCGTCAGCGAAGAGGTCGAACCCGGCGACGGCTGGGACTACGATCCCTGGCTCAAGGCCATGAGCGAGAATCCCACGATGAGTCCCGCGCAGATCGCCCGCGCGATTGCGGACTCCTATACCGATCACTACATGCATAAGAACGTGGCCTTCCCGATCGCGAACATGGACGTCACCTTCTCGGTGCTGGACGCGCAGAAGGCGGAGGAGCTGTATCAGGCCTACTGCGACCTGGCAGAGGTTCAGCTCAGGGACGCGGCCGGGGATATCGGCGTGCTGGCCGAGCTCAGCCGCGCCGCGAACAAGGCCACACACTATGGGAGTACCTCGGCCGATGTCTACAACATGATCGACCTCGGCAATTACATGGATCTGCTGTCCGAGCGCTACCCCGAGGAGAGCGCCCGCGTCCGGAAGCTGATCGGCGATGCGGTGCTCTATCACCGTGAAAACGGCGCTCTCGGCGATTCCACCGGCATCGCGGTCTATTTCCCGACCCAGGTCGACGGCCTGTACGGACTGCTGTACTATCTCGACTATGTGTACAACATCAGCGAGGACGACGCCGTCACCGCCCTGTACTACTATAAGCAGGCGGGCTGCCTCACGGATGAGCTGCGCGACTATGTCGCCACGATCACGGACAAGGAGCCCAGAACCCTGGACATCACGCCCTTTATCCGTTTCACCAGGGAGGAGCCGTCCTTTGACGCCGACGGCGCCCTCTTCCCGGTCACCGACGCCCTGCAGGATCTGATTGTAAACTATGAGCTGGAAGTCAACCGCATCGACGAGAAGAAGGGCAAGCTCGTCTACTACGGGCGCGAGGAGGCCGTGTATCTCGACGGCGAGGGCCATCTGGCGAGCGATTTTGACGGCAGATGGGTCCATATGGGCGGCGTGCCGCTGTATGTGGAGGTCGTGTCCTCCGCTCCCTCCGCCGTGGAGTACCGCGCCCATGTGGAGCATAACGGGGAGGAGGCTTATCTGCTGATCTCCCGCGACCGCGATACGGACGCGCTGACCATCACGGGACTGCACAAGGTCACGGAGGAGGACGGCAGCAAGATCGTCAGCCGCACCGTGGACGAGCTGGAGCCCGGCGCGAAGATCAAGCCCATCTATACGGTGACCGATCTGACCACCGGCTCGACAAGCACGGAGACCGGCAAAAAGATCACCTTCACCCGCCTGACGGATGTCGAGCTCAAACCCCTCCCGGAGGGCCAATACCTCTCCACCGCGGTCATCACCGACCAGCGCGGCGACAGCTACTACTCCGCGGTCGTCGCCTCCACCCTGGACAACGGCGCGATGAAGGATTGGCATACGGACTCCCGCTTCATCGGCAGAAGCTACTGATCGAATACGGCAAAAATGGGAACTTTTTCGGAAGTTCCCATTTTTGCCCTTTAAGCTGTCGATACTTTGTCGACAGCTTGAGACTGTCTCCAAAGAAGACAGTCCTTTTTTTACACCCGGTTTTTTTGCGTCGTCCGTTTAAACAAAAATGAAAACCAAAACTGTACATGCTGCACAAAACGAAAACGGTTACGGAATTGGAACTTGCAATATTTCCTACAAATATCTATAATATATGCCGCAGTCAGTGAAAACTCTCTGTATATATTAATTAATAAGAAAGGGACGACGAACAATGGCGAATAAAAACATCTCCCGCCGCGAGTTTTTGAAGGGCACCGCAGCAGCGGCCGGTCTCGGACTCGCGGCAGCCATGGGCATGGGCACGACCGCTTTTGCCGACGGGGCGACCTATAAGCCCGGCAAATATCAGGCGACCGCATACGGCAACCTGAGCTATGTCACCGTGGAGTGCACCTTCAGCGAGACCAGGCTGGAGAGCGTGGAGATCATCTCCCAGAACGAAACTCCCATTCTTTTCTCCCAGGTGCAGGAGAATCTGATCCCCTCCATCGTGGAGAATCAGGCCCTGGGTCTGGACGGCATCACCGGCGCGACCAACTCCTCCCGCGCGGTCAAGGAAGCCATCGCCGACTGCGTCAAGCAGGCGGGCGGCGACCCCGACGAGTGGCTCGGCAGAACGGTCGAGGCCAAGGCGGGCGCGGACGAGACCTATGACGTGGACGTCTGCGTCATCGGCTGCGGCGGCTCCGGCTTCATGGCGTCCATCACGGCGGGCAAGCTCGGCGCGAAGGTGCTGACCATCGAGAAGGCCAACTCCGTCGCGGGCGTCAACGGCATCAAGGTCTCCGGCCCCTTCGCGGTCGACACCTCCGTCCTGCACGCGCGCGAGGGCGGCACGACTCTTCAGGTGGAAGAGGTCTTCCAGCACGTCATGAACTACACGCACTGGACCCCGAACCCCGCCCTGATGCACCGCTGCCTGGAGGAGTCCAAGAACGCGGTCGAGAACCTCGTGGACATCGGCTACGCCATGAAGGAGGCCAACTTCCGCTTTGAGACCCCCTTCTATCAGGAAAAGGGCGGCTTCCACCTGATCACCAACTCCCTGGATGAGCGCGTGGAGCTGTGGAACAAGGCCCTTGATGAGGCGGGCGTGCAGGTTCTGTTCAACACCACCGCGACCGGCCTGCTCATGGACGGCGACAAGGCGGTCGGCGTCACGGCCAAGAAGGCCGACGGCACCTCCGTCACGGTCAACGCCAAGGCGGTCATCATCGCCTCCGGCGGCTACCTCGGCAACCGCGATCTGCAGGAGAAGTTCCTCAAGACCCGCAAGCTCAACGCGGCGGCGGGCGGCAACAGCCTCTGCACCGGCGACGGCATTATGATGGCCGAGGACGCGGGCGCTGTCCTGTGCAAGACCTTCGGCTACTGCCCCTGCGAGTACGGCGGAACCAACTCCAAGGCCTCCCGTCCGGCCAAGCAGGACAAGTACGACCAGAACTACGCTTTCAAGTTCGGCCTCTACGGCAACCTGCTGGTTGACGCCGAGGGCAAGCGCTTCATCAACGAGGGCCTGCTGTGCGACTACCCGATGAGCTACGGCTCCGAGCAGATCATCCTCAACGCCCCGTGGTACGGCATCGTCGACCAGGCCTATGTCGACGCCATGACCACCATCGGCCTCTATGACTACACCATCGCCAAGGGCGCCGAGCCCGTCGAGGGCAAGTGGTTCATCGGCAACTACTTCAAGGGCCGCATCCTGGACAAGCTGCCCGAGGATATCGAGGAAGGCATCCGCGAGGGCTGGCTGGCCAAGGCCGACACCCTGGAGGAGCTGGCTGAGAAGTTCGGCCTCACGAACCTGCCCGAGACCGTCGCCAAGTACAACGAGTACTGCGACAAGGGCGTGGACGAGGAGTTCGGCACCAACCCGTGGTACCTCAGCAAGATCGAGAAGGGCCCGTTCTATGCCGTCCAGTGCGAGCCGTCCGCGTGGAGCACCTTCGGCGGTGTCCGCACCGACGACAAGCTGCGCGCCCTCAAGCCCGACAACACCCCGATGCAGGGCCTGTACGTCGTCGGCACCGACAACGGCTCCCTGTACTACAGCCCCTACTACGACGTGCCCGGCTACTGCTACGGCCTGTGCGTCGACTCCGGCTACATCGCCGCAAACGAGGCGGTCGAGTACATCAAGTAAGACAACCCCATATAAACGACAAGGCCGCTGCGAAAACGCAGCGGTCTTGCTCTATGTTTAGTCCATGGCCTCCAGCTTTTTGACAAGGCCTCTCAGGGCCTTGCCGCGGTGACTGATGCTGTTTTTCTCCTCGGGGCTGATCTCCGCCGTGCGCACGCCGCGCTCCGGCAGGAGGAAGAGCGAGTCGTAGCCGAAGCCGTTCTCGCCGCGCTCGGTATGGGCGATCTCGCCGTAGAGATAGTCCTCGCTCGTCAGGAGCCTGCCGTCCGGCCAGGCCAGGGCGATGGCGCAGGTGAAGTGCGCCGCGCGGTTTTTGACGCCGTCGAGCTTTTCGAGCAGCACGCGGCGGTTGGCGGCGTCGTCCCCGTGTACGCCGGAGAAGCGGGCAGAGTAGACGCCGGGCGCGCCGCCGAGGGCGTCCACGCACAGGCCGCTGTCGTCCGCAATGGCGCAGCAGCCGGAGATCTCCGCCAGCTCCCGCGCCTTCTTGACGGCGTTTTCCATAAAGGTCTCGCCGTCCTCAACGGTCTCGTGGTCGATGCCCGCCTCGCGCATGGAGAGGATCTCATCAAAATAAGGGGCGAGGATGGCTTTCATCTCCGTCACCTTATGAGCGTTGTTGGTCGCAAGGATCAGTTTCATGGTCGATTCCTCCGTACATCTTATCAATGGCGGCATTATACAACAAAAAGCTCGCCGCCGCAACTTGAAATGCGGGGAGAGCCGTGATATATTGAAGAAAAAAGTTTGGAGGAACTGACATGAAAATCAGCTATCGGCCGAGGGGCGTCTGCTCCCGGCTCATGGAGATCGAAATCGAGGACGACAAAATCCGGGACGTAAAGGTCACGGGCGGCTGCGACGGGAACCTCAAGGGCATTTCCAAGCTGCTTGTCGGCATGGACGTGGACGACGCGATCGAGCGCATGCAGGGCATTCGCTGCGGCTTTAAGAATACGTCCTGCCCCGATCAGCTCGCCATCGCGCTGAGCGAGTACCGGAAGGATCATGCGTAAGCGGCTCGCCTGCGCGCTTCTCGCCCTCACACTGCCGCTGTCCGCCTGCGCCGCCGCGCCCGTCGAGCTGCGCTCGGTCACCCTGCCCTCGGCCTCCCCGCTGCCGCCGATCGAAGAGAAAGAGAATCCCAAGGGCGCGGAGCTTTTGCCCGTCTATCTGGACGGCCTGCTGACGACGCGCGCCTACCGGAAGGAGGACACGGTCTTTATCGAGCTGCGCCCCCTGTGTGCCAAAGCCGGGATCGACATGGACTGGAGCGGGGACGAGAAGAGCTTTACCCTCACGCTCGACAGCCTTTGCGTCGAAGGAAAAGCCGGACAGCAGTATTTTACCGCCTCCGGGCGCTATCTCTACGCGCCGAAGGACTGGCTCATCCGCGGGGGCGAGCTCTGCCTGCCCGAGTGGGTGGTGTGCAAGCTGCTCAATCTCGGTGCCGGGTATCGCGACGGAGACCTGTATCTGGACGGGGAGAAGCTCTGCCTGCTCGAGGGCGGAGAGGATTACTACGATCTCAATTTCCCCTACGGCGATATCCACTGGCTTTCGCACATCATCACCTCCGAGGCCGGGATCGAGCCGATGGAGGGCAAGATCGGCGTGGGCAACGTCGTGATGAACCGCGTCAAAAGCGCGGAGTTTCCGGATACGGTCTTCGGCGTGGTCTACGATTACGAGCACACCATCCAGTTTGAACCGGTGTCCAGGGGCACCATCCATGACGACCCCAAGCCAGAGGATATCATTGCGGCCTATCTCGTCCTCGAGGGGGCCAACACCGCGGGCAACTGCATCTACTTTGTCAACCCCCAGTTCGGCAGCTTCTGGTTTGACAACAACCTGGACTTTGTGATAAAGCTCGGCCGCCACAATTTTTATGTGAAAAAGGGACAGAACTATGCAGGAACAAACATTGGAGCGTATACTGCGGCAGGGGCTTGAGGCGCGCGGACTCGCGCCGGACGAGCTGACGCTGCGCCGCTTCCGGATCTATTACGAGAATCTGGAGAGCTTCAACCGCGTTATGAACCTCACCGCCATTACGGGTGAGGAGGACGCGGCGCGCCTGCACTTTCTGGACTGCGCGGCCCTGCTGGACGCGGCGGAGCCGGGGGAGGCTTCCCTCATCGACGTCGGCACCGGCGCGGGCTTTCCGGGGCTGGTGCTCAAGATCCTGCGTCCGGAGCTGAAGCTCACGCTGCTTGACAGCCTGGACAAGCGCCTCGCCTTTCTGCGCGACACCTGCGAAAAGCTCGGCTTTGAGGATGTGAAGCTCGTCCACGCGCGGGCCGAGGAGATCCCCGAGGGCCTGCGCGAGAGCTTCGATTTCGCCTCGGCGCGGGCGGTGGCGCGGCTCAACGTCCTGTGCGAGCTCTGCCTGCCCTATGTGAAGGAGGGCGGGGCCTTCCTTGCCATGAAGGGGCCGGACGCGGAGAGTGAGGCAAAGGAGGCCTATGTCGCGCTCAAGACCCTGGGCGGCAGCGTCGAGCGGCGCGTGGATTACGACATCCCCGGCACGGAGCTGCGCCACTGCGCCGTCGTCATCCGCAAGACCGGGCCGACGCCGAAAAAGTACCCCCGCCGCTGGGCACAGATCAAAAAAAATCCGCTGTGACAGGAAATCCCCCGCTCTCAAAAAACATGAGAGCGGGGGATTATATGTTCCGGGGAAAGCGCCGACCGGGCCGAAGTGCGCTGCCTGGTCGGCGCTTCTCTTTAAAAACAAAACAGACCGCCTGACCGGTCTGTCTGTTTAAGAAGGACCTTATGAAGTTCTTCCCTGCTTGCAAGATTATAATACCCCATATTTGTTTCAGGGATAAGCACAGTTTTGTTTCGCGTTTGTTAAATCCATCAGGATTTTTTCACGGCGGCCTGCCTTCCTTTCCTTGACCGTTCGGCGCGGCGGTGCTAAGATGGGGACAACAAAATCACCAAAGGGGGCGCTGCGCTTGAACAGCTATCAGAAGATCATGGAGACCCTCGCCGCCGGACGGGCCTGCACGCTGGAGACCGGGCTTGGCGGGGAAGAGGGCGAGATCAAAACCGGTCTGAGCCGACGCCTTGCAGAGCTCAAACCCGAGCGGGATCCCAAGGGTCGGCTCTGCGCCCGCGTGACCATGGAGCGGGCGGAGGACGGCGCAATCACGGTGTGCGAGCCGATGCTGCCGCAGGAGAGGCTCATTGTCCTCGGCGGCGGCCATATCGCCCTGCCGGTGTGTCAGTTCGGTGCGGCCTGCGGCTTTGAGGTCTGCGTCGTGGACGACAGGCCGGACTTTGCCAACTCTGCGCGCTTTCCCGAGGCGGCGCGGGTCATCTGCAACAGCTTTGAAAACGGCATCGCCGCGCTCAACATCACGCCCTTTGACTACGTGGTGGTCATCACCCGCGGCCACCGCCATGACGCCGACTGCCTGCGCGCCCTGCTGCCGGGCGTCTTTCCCGCCTACCTCGGCATGATCGGCTCCCGCCGCCGCACGAAGGGGCTGCTGGAAATGCTGAAGGATGAGGGATTTGAAGCCTCAAGCCTGGAACGAATCTGCACGCCCATCGGCCTGAATATCGGCGCGGTGACTCCGGCGGAGATCGCCGTCTCCATTATGGCTGAGGTCATCGCCTACCGGCGTCTGCCCGAGCACGGAGACCCCCAGCGCTGCTGCGGGGACTCGGACCTTGAGCTGTCGACGCTCCGGTACCTCGCGGAGAATCACGAGCCGAAGGCGATCATCACGGTCATTGAGACCAAGGGCTCCACGCCGCGCGGCACCGGCGCGAAGATGGCGGTCAGCTCCCTCGGTCAGGTGACCGGCAGCATCGGCGGCGGCTGCAGCGAGGGCGCGGTGATCCGGGACGCGGTGCGCCTCATCGGCACCGGGCGCTACAAGATCATCGACATCGACCTCACCGGCGAGGTGGCCGAGTCCGACGGCATGGTCTGCGGCGGCACGATGAAGGTGCTGGTCGAGGACGGATGCGAGGAATAAAAAAATCGAGGGGAGAGCAAAAAGCTCTCCCCCGATTCATTTTAAGGATTACTCATCCACGCCGACCATGACGGAAGTCGCCTTGACGACGGCGTAAGCCTCCCCGCCGACCTTGAGGCCGAGTTCCCTGATGGCATTCATGGAGATGGTCGCGCTCATGACGTTGCCGCCGCAGATGTCGATCTTCACGATCCCGTTGACAGCGCCCTCCTGAATGTCGATGATCTTTCCCTTAAACTGATTTCTTGCGCTGAGTTTCATAATAAATGACCATGCTGAAAACAGCACCACCATAAATAAAACCAGTGTGGTATACTGTAGATACGGCAAAGGTCGAAAAGAATTTGGGCAGATAGCCCGATAGTAAATTGACAAAAAAGATTCCTCGTTGCACCGCGAACTGTCCAGCGGCAAGGCTGCGAAAAGGACGTATAGTAAAATAGCCGAGAGAAGGAATCTGTGCCGTATATTAGCCAATGGAGGAAAAGACCATGGAAAAGGTATACGACATTTGTTGCGGTGTGGATGTGCACAAGAAACTGATCGTAGCGTGCCTTCGCAGCGGCAGGAAGAACGAGATACGACAGTTCGGTGCAACGACACGAGAACTGCTGGAAATGGCGGCATGGCTGGATGAGGCCAAGTGCGAAATGACTGCGATGGAAAGCACGGCCTCATACTGGAAACCCATATACAACGTCCTTGAAACTTGGGGGTTGCCTGTGATGGTAGTCAATGCGCACCATATGAAAGCGGTGCCGGGTCGAAAGACAGATGTGCAGGACGCAGAATGGATCGCAGACCTGCTCCAGCATGGCTTACTCAAAGCAAGTTACATTCCCAGCAAAGACCAGCGAGAACTGCGAGAATTGGTACAGTACCGCAAGAGTCTGATCGAAGACCGAGGACGAGAATTGAACCGCCTGCAGAAGATGCTGGAAGGTGGCAACATTAAGCTCTCCGGGACAGTGACAAAGATCAATGGGAAGAGCGCCCGGAACATTCTGGACTTCATCGTAGGCGGAGGCTTTTTTGATGAGGCAAAGTATGACGAGATGCTCGCCAACAAGGAGATCGCAAACAATCTCAAAGCAAGCCGGGAACAGATCATTGATGATCTGAATGGTGTCCTTTCTCCCATTCAGCGTCGCGTTATGAAGGAACTTCTGTCTCATCTGGATGAACTGGATGAGCACATTCGGAATTTGGATGATGACATTGACCGTTTCATGAAACAGAAGGATAAAGAAGCAGTAAAAGCCATCGAGGAGATTCCCGGTCTTGGAAAGAACAGTGCGCAGGCCGTTATTTCTGTGATCGGAAGCGACATGAGCAGATTTCCTTCTGACAGGCACATTTCCAAATGGGCCGGTTTGTGTCCTGGGAACAATGAAAGCGCCAGCAAGAGAAAATCTGGGAAAACGACAAAAGGAAACAAGCTGCTTCGAACTACATTAATTAACTGCGCTCATTCTGCTGTCAAGGTGAAAAAGTCATACTTTGCTGCTCAGTTTGCGAGGATCAGCACTCATCGCGGAAAGAAACGTGCTTACGTTGCTGTTGCGCATTCCATGCTTATTGCCATTTACTATGTGTTGAATGATGGCATTGCGTTTAAGGACTTAGGCGCGGATTATTACAACCAGTTCAACAAAGAACGCAAAGCAAACGGTTTGTTGAAGAAACTAAAAGCATTAGGCTATGACGTGACGATTGCCGCCGTCCCGGACATTGCCTGATTCATTTTACAAACTCCAGCCTTGACCAAGGGAGTAGTCTACCCTGTTCCCTTCGGTCCGGGATCTGGTTTTATAGTAATCTCCTTTCATCTCAGGCTCCCCTGCAAGGGGAGCTGTCAGCCGTCAGGCTGACTGAGGGGTAATTCCTCTATTCGTAAAGCAATAAAATGTTGACCGCCGCGACGCCGAGCTCTTCGGGGAAGCGCTGCGGCTTTTTATCCTTGGGCAGCCTCCACCAAATCGGGGGGCTGTCTTCTTTTTGACCTTCATAGCGGAATTGAAGGATGGTCTCGAAGGGCTCCTCCATCTCCTCCGCAAAGCGCACGGGGAAGCGGTTCTGCCGGGCGTCGGGGCTGAAATAGTGCGCCCGGATGCCGACGGCCCTGAGCTCATCCCGGATCTCCTGCTTCGTCGTCAGCTTCACGCCCCAGTCGGGGACCTCCGCCGTGTGGGCGTCCAGCTTTCTCGCCGGGGCGATGTTCTTGCAGCCGGTCAAAACGGCGGCCTGCACGCTGCCGGGATCGGCGAAGAGCGCCTTGGTCGGCTTGACGCAGAGAAGACGGCCGGCGTCCATGACGGCGATACGCTCACTCATGTTGTAGGCCTCGTTCCGGTCGTGGGTGACCATCAGCACCTCGTGTCCGAAACGCGCGAGCAGGTCCCGGAGCTCAATTTTGAGAGAGTCGCGCAGATGCCCGTCGAGGGCGGAAAAGGGCTCGTCCAGCAGCAGGAGCTTCGGGTCGCCGACCAGGATGCGGGCCAGGGCCGTGCGCTGCTGCTGTCCGCCGGAGAGCTGGTCGGGCCTGTGGTTTTCCAGCCCCTCCAGCCGCATCATGCACAGCATCTCAGCCAGCCGTCTCTCTCTGACAGCCCTGTCCTTTTCCTGACAGAGCCCGCAGAGGATGTTTTGCCGCACGCTCATGTTCGGAAACAGGGCGTAGCTCTGGAACAGATAGCCCACCCGCCGCTTCTGCGGGGGGAGGTTGACGCGCTTTTCGGAGTCGAAGAGCACCGCGCCGTCGAGCACGATGCGGCCCTCGTCGGGCTTCTCGATGCCGGCGATGCATTTGAGCGTCATGCTCTTGCCGCAGCCGGAGGCACCCAGCAGAGCGGTCACGCCGTTTTCCGCCGTGAAGTCCACATCCAGCCTGAACGCGCCGAAGTCCTTTTTGATCCTGACTTCGAGACTCACGCCCTCACCGCCTTTTTCTGCCGGGCCTCCAGCATGTTCACGGTCAGGAGCACGACGGTGCTGATGGCGAGGTTCACCATCACCCAGAACATGGCGCCCCTCTCGTCGTTGGTGCGCCAGAGCTGGTAGACCGTGGTGGAGATCGTGGCGGTCCTGCCGGGGGTGTAGCCGATGAGCATGCTGGTCGCGCCGTACTCGCCCAGGGCGCGGGCAAAGGCCAGCACCGTCCCGGCCAGAATGCCCTGGCGGCATGCGGGCATGCGGATGCGCCAGAAGATATAGGTATTCGACAGGCCGAGCGTCTGCCCCGCCCAGGCGAGGTTTTGATCGAAGCTCTCAAAGGCGCCGCGGGCCGTGCGGTACATCAGCGGAAAGGCCACGACCGCCGCAGCGAGGACGCCGCCGTACCAGGTCATGACGAACTTGATCCCGAACTTCATCAGGAACATGCCGAGCGGGCGCTTCACCCCGAAGATCAGCAGCAGGAAATAGCCGCAGACCGTGGGCGGCAGCACCATCGGCAGCGTCAGGATCACGTCCAGCACGCCCTTGACCGCGCGCGGGAGCTTCGCCGCGTAACAGGCGAAGAAGATGCCCGTGAAAAACACCAGCACGCAGGCGATCGCCGCGATGCGCAGGGAGTTTAATAAGGGATACCAGTCCATAGTGTTCCTCGTGTGTCGGAGCGGAGATCCGCCCCTTTAGTATAAAAGCTGACGCCTTTATAGGTTTTTTGGTTTCACGGCGGTAAAGCCGACGCCCTCAAAGACCTCTTTGGCCTCGTCCCCGGTCAGATAGTCCAGGAAGGCCTGGGCGGCCTCGGGGTTTTTGCTGATGTTCAAAACGGCGGCGGGATAGATGACCTGGCCGCACATATCCTTGGTTGCGGTGTCTGCGACCTCAAGCCCGGCGGAGAAGGCGTCGGTGCCGTAGACCACGCCGCAGTCCACGCTGCCCTCCTTGACCTGGGTGGTGACCTCCTTGACGTTGGTGCCGTAGGTGAGAAGTCCGGCCTTGGCAAGATCCTCCTCCTTCAAATCATAGAAGGCCAGGATCTTCTGCGTGTACTGGCCCACGGGCACGTCGCTGTTGCCCATGGCCATGAAGACCTTGCCGTCCTTCAAAAGCTCCGCGAGCTGATCGAAGGACTCGATTTTCTTCGGGTTGCCCTCGGGGACGACCAGCGCGACCTTGTTCTCCAGCAGATCGACGCGGCTGTCCTGCAGTACAAAGTCCAGACCGTCGGGGTTCTTCTCCTTGTCGCAGGAGGCGTCCAGCGCGTTCATCTGCTTGGGGGCGGCGGAGATGAAGAGATCGCAGTCCGCGCCCTCCTGGATCTGGGTCTTGAGCGTGCCGGAGGAGTCAAAGTTGCAGGTGATGGTGACGTCGGGGTTTGCCTCTTCGTATTTGGCCTTGAGCGCGGTGAGCGTCTCGGTCATGGAGGCGGCGGCGAAGACAATGAGCTCCGTCTTCCCGGAAGCTGCCGCAAGCGCGGCGGGGGATGCTGCGAGGGCGAGGACAAGGGTCATCGCCAAAAGCAGCGCCAGGGGTTTTCTCGCTTTCATGTGTGTTTCCTCCTTTTCCCGTCTTTCAGGGAAAATATTTATATAAACGTGGATTTACACGTCTATACCGGAAAAGAGGAGTTCATACTAGAACCTCATGAAAACCTTTAATCCCTTAAAGGTTTTCATAGCGCCATAAGGCGCGTAGAGGTTCTTGTATGAGACGTGTTTTCAGCGTTTCACGCTGAAAACGCCGCGGGAACTGCGGCTTTCTTGATTAAAGAATTTAATCAAGAAATAGTATCAGAGGGG
>ONPN01000015.1 GCA_900319695.1 uncultured Eubacteriales bacterium | reverse complement strand
GTTTTTTTGCGAGTTTTTGCGAGTTTTCTAGCCAAGTATATCAAAAAAAGCTAGGAAAATCAAGGGGTTTCAGCCTTCAAGGAGTTCGAACTTGTACCCCACGCCCCAGACGGTTTTGAGGCACCACTTGTCCGATACGCCCTCGAGCTTTTCGCGCAGGCGCTTGATATGCACGTCCACGGTGCGGGAATCGCCGAAGTAGTCGAAGCCCCAGACCTCGTCCAGAAGCTGGTTGCGGGTGAAGACGCGGTTGGGCGAGGAGGCCAGATGGTACAGAAGCTCCATCTCCTTGGGCGGGGTGTCCACCTTTTTGCCGTCCACGATCAGCTCATAGGATTCCAGATTGATGACCAGCTTGTCGAACGTGAGCTTCTTCTCCACAGGCGCGTCCGCGTCGGTGCGGCGCATGACCGCGTGGATGCGGGCCAGCAGCTCCTTGACGTCGAAGGGTTTGGTCACATAGTCGTCGGCCCCCATCTCGAGACCGTTGATCTTGTCCGCGGTCTCCCCCTTCGCCGTCAGCATGATGATGGGCGTGGAGGACTTGCGGCGGATGTCCCGGCAGACCTCCCAGCCGTCCTTGACCGGCAGCATGATGTCCAGCAGCACCACGTCCGGCTGGAACAGATCAAAGGAGGATTCGGCCTTGCCGCCGTCGGCCGCGATCATCACGTCGAAGCCGTCCTTGCCCAGATACAGGCGCAGAAGCTCTGCAATATTGGCGTCGTCCTCGACGACGAGCGCTCTCTTACTCATACAAAAACCGCCTTTCTTTTCCGTGCTTTTGTCCCATTATAGCGCAGAGCACGGCGCAAAGGTTAAAAAAATGTAAAACCGAAATCAGCTCTTGTGTTTGCCTGCCTTGAAGTCAGGCTCCGTCCCGGCGATCAGCCGTTTGATGTTGGGGCCGTGCCTTGCGATGGCGAGGCAGGCGCAGAACAGGGCGAGGATCAGGCGCGGGGTGCCGACATGGAAGAAGTACGCGGACGACGCGATGGCGACCGCCCCGCAGAGGGAACCGACCGAGACCTTCTTTGACAGCAGCGCCCCCAGCAGGAAGGCCCCGACAGTGCAGGCCCCGACCGGCCATGCGATGCCGAAGCCGACAGCCCCGCCGACCGCGATGCCCTTGCCGCCCTTGAAGCCGTGCAGCACCGGGAAGCAGTGGCCCAGGATGCAGCCGGCCGCGCCGAGACACAGCCCGATCTCCCCCGCCAGCGCCTTGCCCGCCAGCATACATGCCGCCGCCTTGAGCGCGTCTCCGCCCAAGGTCAGCAGTCCCGCGCCCCAGCCGTGGACGCGGGCCATGTTGGTGGCCCCGGCGTTGCCGCTGCCCTCGGCGCGGATGTCGCCGCCGTAGAGGGCCTTGGATGTGAAGATAGAAAAGCTCAGCGAGCCGATACAATACGCGCCCGCGAGAATCAAAGCGTATTTCCAGATCATGTTTTTTACCTCCTCTGCCGTCCGACCCAGGGGTGCACGGCTGGATTGTACCGCTATTATACCCCCTGCCCCGCCCCATTGCAAGAGCGTACACAGCCCTGCGTTTTGCACGCAAAATTTTGCGTTTATTTTGATAAAAACACTTGCAAAGCACAGCGTCTTGTGTTACACTCCCTTTTGCGTCTTGTAACTATGCTCTTCGGCACAATCAAGACAGCCTGAGCGAGACCGGCTCCACCAAGAAGGACATCACCGTTGAAATCTGCTCCAAGTGCCACCCCTTCTACACCGGCAAGCAGAAGCTGGTCGACACCAGCGGCCGCGTCGACAAGTTCAACAAGAAGTACGGCATCAAGTAATTGGATTCATACGCCATTATGTAAAGACCCCCGACAGGCTGTCGGGGGTCTTTACATATTCTATAAGATTACAGTCCCTTGATGAGCGCCAGGTCGCCGTAGAGGATAGAGTCATCCCCGAGGGCGGCGATCTTGAGCTCCACCGTCGGGCGGATGGACGGCATGCAGTAGCGGTCCACCTCCGCGAGGATTTTCTCCAGCCACAGCTCGCCCATGGCCTCCATGATGCCGCCGCCGTAGAGCACCAGGTCCGGGGAGATGGTGTTGATCATGTTGCCGGTGGCGATGGCGAGATAGTGGCAGGCGCGGTCTACGGCCTCCATGGCCACCTTATCCTTGGCGGCGAGGGCCTTCTTGAGGCGCTTGCTGCGGAAGACGCCGTTCTGGACATCCTCGGCCAGCATGCACTCGCGTCCTCTGGACACCTGCTGGCGGATATAGTCGGACATGCCCTTCTTGCTGGAGAACGCCTCCAGACAGCCGCGCTGGCCACAGCCGCAGAGCGGGCCCTCGGGGTCGAGGATCATGTGGCCGTACTCCGCGGCCTTGAACTGGTGGCCGGTGAAGAGCTTGCCGTCCAGGATGAGGCCGCCGCCCATGCCCGTGCCGGGGAAGAAGCCGACGACGTTCTTGTAGCCCTTCGCCGCGCCGAACTGATACTCGCCCAGCACGCCGAGGTTCACGTCGTTGCCGACGTAGAAGGGCACGCCGAACTTTTTGCGCATGGCCCCGGCGATGTCGTAATTGCGCCAGGGCAGGTTTGGAGTAAAGAGCACAATGCCCTTTGCCTGGTCGATGACGCCGGGCGCGCAGGAGGCGATGGCGTTGAGCTTACTCTTGTCGATGCCGGACTCTTTGATCATCTCCTCCACGACGCTGATGATGACCTTCTCCACGTCGGCGGTGCCCTCGCCCTCGCTCTTGGAGCGCTTTTTCAGGCGGTAGATGATCTCGTCCTTCTCGTTGAAGATCGCGCCGAGGACCTTGGTTCCGCCCACATCCAAGCAGATATTGTACTTTTCGGCCATGTTGTTATCCTCCGTATATTTGTTATGTAAACTATATTGCCATTACGAGAAGAAGCTCCTGAGCTTTTTCAGAAAGCCCGCGTGCTCCGGGGTCGGCGGGGTCTCCAGCGCCTTCGGCGGCGCGACGACGGGGGCGGGCGCGGCCGGTCTCGGTGCCGGGGCCGCAGGGGCCCTGACAGGCACGGCGGGCTTCGGCGCTTCCGTGCCGACCTTCCAGGCGCTGAAATAGCGGTACAGGGCCTCCTGCGAGCTGGTGCCCTCGCCGCCCTTCTCGCGGATGTAGGAGCCGTCCGGCAGCATGCGGCGGGACTTCTCCTTGTCGCGGCGCAGGGCGTCGAGCACGGTGTTGATCTGCTCGCGCGTGTCGGGCGTCACGACCTCCATGAAGGCCTCCACGCGGCGCTCGAGGTTGCGGCTCAAAAGATCGCCCGAGCCGATGAACAGGCGCTGCTCCTCCCCTTCTCCGAAGCTGTAGATGCGCGAGTGCTCGAGCCAGCGGCCCACGACGCTCGTGACCGTGATGTTGTCGGTCTTGCCGGGCACGCCCGGGCGCAGGGAGCAGATGCCGCGGATAAAGAGCTCGATCTTCACGCCCGCCTGCGAGCACTCGATCAGCTTCTCCATCACGTCGAGGTTATTCAGGGCGTTGATCTTGATGGCGACGCGGCCCTTCTCCCCCTTCTCCTTCTCGCGGTTGAGAAATTCCAGCACGCGGGTCTTGAAGCTGTTGGGCGCGACCCAGAGGCAATGTGCCTCGGGCGGAAGCTCCCCGTTCAGGAGGGCGGTGAAGACGTCCTCGGCGTCCAGTCCGGCCTCCTCCTTGGCGGTGATGAGGGAGAGGTCGGTGTACTGCTCGCCCGTGACCTCGTTATAGTTTCCGGTGCCCACCTGGGTGATGCGGCTGAGATTGCCGTCATGCTGCCGGGTGATGACGCAGAGCTTGGAGTGGACCTTGTGGTCGGGCAGGCCGTAGATCACGCGGCAGCCCGCGTCCTCGAGCATTTCGGAATAGTCGATGTTGTTCTGCTCGTCAAACCTCGCGCGCAGCTCCAGAAGGCACAGCACGTCCTTTCCCTTGTCGGCGGCGTAGGCCAGGGCCGCGGCGATCTTGCTGCTGCCCGACATGCGGTAGAGCGTGATCTTGATGGACAAAACCTCCGGATCGTCCGCCGCCTCATAGATGAGATCCACGAAGGGCATCATGCTCTGGAACGGGAAGCTCATCAAAAGATCGTGCTTTTCGATGTAGGAGAAGTATTCGCCCTTTTTCAGTCCTATGTCGCGGGAGGGGCGGCGGTCCTCGTACTTGAAGCCCTCGTGTCCGCCGATGCAGGAGCGGAAGCTCAGATCGAAGGGGACGGTCTGGGTGAAGACGCAGCGCTCCGGCACATGGAGCTTTTTGACCAGCAGGGCGCGGTTATAGTCCGACAGCTTGCCGTAAATCCTCGCGCGCACGGGCATCTCCCGCTTGCGCTTGGTGAGCATGGAGGAGACCTTGACGCGGAAATCGTCGTCCGAGGAGCGATCCACCACGTCGGAGAGGAAGACGTCGGCGTTGCGCGTGACCTCCACGGTGGCGGACTGGAGAACGTTCAGATTCTCCTTTTTGAGCAGCAGGGGCAGGAAGTGGCGCACGAGCTGGGTGGTGAGGACGATCTTCTGCGTGCCGTTGATCTCAAAGCTGAGATAGGCCGGGACGCGGTGCATCGGGATGAGGGCCAGCTTCTGCACCGTCGTGCGGCCCAGAAACGCGATGACGTGCGACTCCCCGCTCCACAGGAAGGGGAAGGGCTGGTTCAGTTCGATGATCTTCGGGAAGAGCAGGTCCTTGATGTCGCCGAAGAGCTTCTTGCTCATCAGCTCATCCACCTTGCTGATCTTCTTGAAGTCCAGCACGTCCACGCCGTTTGCGCGCAGCTCCTCGCGTATGGACTTCCAGATGCTCTCCATCAGGGTCTGCTGCTCATTCGTGACACGCAGGACCTCGCGCATGATCGTCTCGGGCAGCATCCCGGACAGGGGATCCGGCTTGTCGGGCGCGAGCAGGATGCGGTGGCTCAGAATGCCGATGCGCACACGGTAAAACTCCGTGAGGTTCGACTGATAGATCATCAGGAACTTGAGCCGCTCCAAAAGCGGCACGGCGGGGTCGGCGGCTTCGAGCAGGACGCGCTCGTTAAAGGCCAGCCAACTCAGTTCCCGGTTGATGTAGATGCTTTTTTTGGCGGCCTTGAGCTCGGCGGCGAAGTCGATCTCAGGCGCGGCCGTCTTCTCGGGCAGGGGTCTCTTTTCGGCGGCGGACTTCTTGTCGATGGCCGCCTTCTTCACGGCGGCGCTCTTCTTTTCGGAAGCGCTCTTGCCGTGCGTGATTTTCTTTTCCGTTACGGTCTTGCTGCGGGCGTTCTTTTTATCTTTCGGCGACATGATGACTCCTTACGCAAGCCTCTCCTCACAGGCCTCTTCCAGCGCCTTGACGACGATCTTCAAGGCCTTGATGCGGGCGTACTTTTTGTCGTTGGATTCGATGATGAACCAGGGGGCGTTCTTGGTGCTGGTCTTCTCCAGCATCTCGTCGATGGCCTCCTCATACTGGGGCCATTTCTCGCGGTTGCGCCAGTCCTCTTCGGTGAGCTTCCAGGCCTTCTCGGGGGTATTCTGGCGGTCGTTGAAGCGCTGGAGCTGGGTATCCTGGTCGATGTGGATCCAGAACTTCAAAACCACCGCGCCCCAGTCGGTGAGCTGACGCTCAAACTCGTTGATCTCGTTGTAGGCGCGCTTCCAGTCGTCCTCACTGCAGAAGCCCTCCAGCCGCTCGACCATGACGCGGCCGTACCAGGTGCGGTCAAAGATGCAGACGTGGCCGCTGCGGGGCAGCCGCTTCCAGAAGCGCCAGAGGTACTGGCGGTTTTTCTCGTGCGGCTCGGGCGAGGCGATGGGCATTACGTCGAAGCCGCGGGGGTCCAGGGGCTTTGCGATACGGCGGATGTTGCCGCCCTTGCCGGCTGCGTCCCAGCCCTCGTAGCAGAGGATGACCGGGATCTTCTTGCGGTAGATGACGTTGTGCAGCTCATGCAGGCGGTTTTGCAGCTTCTTGAGCTCCTTCTGGTACTCCTCGTCCGTGAGGGCCGGGGAGAGATCCACTTCGCTGAGCTTCGGCATCTTGAGCAGGGGGAAGTTTTCCTTGAAGGGCTTGCCGACATAGCGCCCCTCCTCGAGGGCCTTGTCGATCTGCCCGACCAGGAGCTTGAGGGCGTCCCGCGCGGCGAGGGCGCGGCGGCTGCCGTCCACCACATGCCAGGGGATGACCTTGCCGGTCTTCTCCATGAAGGACTCGTAGCTGTCCTCAAAGAGCTTATGCTCGTTCATCTGCCAGATGTCATCGTTTGAGACGCGCCACTCGGTCTCAAAGTTTTCGCGCAGGGCGGTGATGCGCTTGCGCTGCTCCTTCTCGCTGATGTCCACGAAGAGCTTGAGCAGCAGATAGCCCCCGTCTCGCAGCTGGCGCTCGAACTCGCCCACGGCGCGCACGCGCTTTTTGTACTCATCCTTCGTGATGTCCCGGTGCAGGTATTTGCGCACACAATCCTCCATCCAGCCGGAGTCGTAGAACATGATCTTGCCGTTTTCCGGGATAGCGTTGGCATAGGGATAGAGGAAGGGATAGCGCGCCTCCGACTCCGGGGTGATGACCGGGGAGAAGACGTTGTAGTTGCGCGGGTCGATCTCGCTGATGAGCTGGTTGATGAGACTGCCCTTGCCGGCGGCGGCCCAGCCCTCCACCAGCACGATGATCGGCTGGCCCTTCTCCCGCACGGTCTGCTGAAGGCCCACCAGGTGGGCGCGCAGCTCCTTGACCTCGGCCTTGAGCTCTGCGTCTTCAGTCTTTTTCTCGCTCTTTTTTGCTTCTTTTTCCGCTTTTTTGGCTTCTTTTTCTTCCTGTTTCATCTTGTATCATCCCTTTTATAAAAATATCCGTATCAAGCACAAACAGTTGCTTTTAATTATTATAGTTATTTTACGATAGAAGCACCCCGAAGTCAACAACAGAGTTGTGCATTTTCCACACTTGCGCAGGCCGCTTTCTTTGGGTTATACTTTTTTATCTTTTTGGAAAGCGTGATGACGCATGAACAATCAGAAAACACTGGGTACGGCCCTGCTCCTGCTGGTCGCGTTGATCTGGGGCACGGCCTTTGTCTTTCAGCGCATGGGCATGGAGAGCATCGGTCCCTTCACCTTCACCGCCGCGCGCATGAGTCTCGCGGCGATCGCGGTCGGGCTTGTGTCGCGGCTCCGGCGCGGAAAGAACGCAAAGTCCGACAAGCGCAAAGCCCTTGTCGGCGGGCTCTGCTGCGGCCTCTTCCTGTGCGTGGCCAGTCTCTTCCAGCAGGCGGGCATCGTCACCACCACGGCGGGCAAGGCGGGCTTTATCACGGCCCTGTATATTCTGCTGGTGCCGGTACTGAACCTCATCCTGTTCAAAAGGCGCTGCGGGGCGCGGGTGTGGCTCGCGGTGGGTCTCGGTGTCGCGGGCATGTATCTGCTGTGTATGACAGAAGGGCTGCGCCTGACAAGGGGCGACACGCTGGTCTGCATCTGTGCGCTGCTTTTCAGCGGGCACATCCTCTGCTGCGACTATTTTGCCCGCCGCGCCGACCCCATCCGGATCGCGGCGGTGCAGTTTCTCGTCGTGGCTCTGCTCTCCTGGGCCGCCGCCTTCCTCTTTGAAAAGCCCGCCCCCGATCAGCTGCGCGAGGCTTTGGTCCCCATCCTCTACTGCGGCCTCATCTCCGGCGGCGTGGGCTACACGCTGCAGATGGTGGCCCAGGGCATGACCGAGCCGACAGTCGCCTCCCTGCTCATGAGCCTTGAGTCGGTCTTTGCGGTGCTTGCCGGGGCGCTCCTGCTCCATGAGCGCATGAGCCCACGCGAGCTTCTGGGCTGCGCCGTGATGTTTGCGGCGATCCTACTGGTTCAGCTCCCCGCGCGGGGAAACAAAGAATAAAAACCGGCGCTGTCGCCCTTGCGGAACGGCAGCGCCGGAATTGTATAATTAAATTCGGGTGAGGTAATTTGCGCAGAAGGGCTTGATTTTCCCCCCGTCGTAGACATGCAGGCTGCACCGGCGCAGGCGCTCGACGTTGAGGTTCACAGCGTCCTGAAAGGCCATGGCCGAGAGGGTGAGGCTCTGCTGACGCAGGCGATAGAGAAAGGTGTCAAAATCCATCTCGTCGGAAAACGCGGTCGGCGGGGCCTCCTCGGCGGGCGGCCGCAGCCAGTGCCGGGCCGTATAGGCGCGGTTGTCCCGGGCGCTGCCCCGCGTGCGGGCGGAGTGGGTGATCGAGCTCAGCGGCCGCAGCCTGCCGTCCGGGTCGATGAGGTAGTTTGCATGGAAGCCGCAGAGCGGATGGTCGCACCGGGAGGGCATGAAGCTCTCGATCGGGATGTCCGCCTGGCGGCTGATGCCGCACATCAGCTCGTCAAGCGTATAGCGCGCGTCCGCGTCGGGCTTTTGCGGAAAGCGTCCAAAGTAGGACACCGGCTGAAAGTGAACCCCGCGCACGCCGGGGACGAGGGAGGCGGCGAGGCACACAAGCGCTCCGAGGTCATTGTCGTTGACGCCCCGTACCACCGTGGGCACCAGGGTCACCCCGACGGAAAGCGCCGCGCAGACCCGCACCGCCTCAAGCTTTGTCTCCAGAAGCGGTGCGCCGCGCAGGGTCTCATAGATGTCGTTTCGTGTCCCGTCGAACTGCAAAAACACGATGTCGAGCCCCGCCTCGGCAAGTCTCCGGGCATAGTCCGGCTCCCGCGCAAGACGCAGGCCGTTGGTGTTGACCTGCACATAGGCACAGCCCGCCTCCTTGGCGAAGGCCACAAGCTCCGGCAGATCGTCCCGCAGTGTGGGCTCGCCGCCCGAAAGCTGCAGAAGCGGGCCGCCGCCGCGCCGCGCGATGTCCCGGATCGCGTCCTTCATCTCAGCAAGCGGCGCGTCTTCCCCCGTGCCGCCGTCCGCGAAGCAGAAGCGGCAGCGGAGATTGCAGCGGCGGGTCACCTCCAACAGTACGCAGCAGCTCCCGCTCTCATGTTCGCTGCAGAGGCCGCAGTCAGCCGGACAGTGCAATCCCCCTCCCCCGCCCAGGGGCTCGCTGCCGAGGGTCCAGCGCTCGAAATCGACAAGGCCGCGCCAGACCGGGACGCGGAAAGCGCCGTGCTCCGGGCAGCTCTTTTCAAGCAGAACCGCGCCGTCCGCCTCCCTTACAAGGCGCGCCGGGAGATTGCGCAGGCAGACCGGGCAGACCGAGCGGGTCTCGCGTATCGTTTCGCCCATGGCAGTACCCTCCCTTTTTTGATAGTCAGATTATACCATCGTGCGGCACTTTACTCAAGCGGCGGAATGGGACAAAATTTCCCTTGCATAGACTGCCTGTGGGAGGGGATCAACGTGACATGCTATTTCTCGGAGCTGCGCTATAAGGAGATCATCGACGTACACACGGGCTTTCGCCTCGGCTATGTCTGCGACGTGGAGCTTGACGATAAGGAGGGCTGCATCGCGGCCCTGATCGCCCCGGGGAGGCCCCGGTTCTTCGGGCTTCTCGGCCGGGAGGACGACTATATCCTCCCCTGGGAGACAATCGTCAAGGTCGGCAGCGACATCATCCTTGTGGAGATCAAGGGCGAATACCGGCGCCGCAAGCGCTCCAATCGACTGTTTTAGTGCTTGGCAAATGTGGAAAAGTGCGGTATAATTCAATTGTCATTCTGAGCGTCAGTTCAGAATGACAATCATTCAAACGATTATCATCTCCGTGAGGAGGATGCCGTATGAGACGACTGATTGCGGCGCTGCTGCTTCTGTGCCTTTTATGCCCGACGCTTGCAGGGTGCGGGAAGGAGAAGGAGCTGGAGCCCTGGAAAATGCCGGAGGTGGATGCAAAGCCCACCCCCGTGCGCACGCCGATCCCGACCTTCGGCGGCGGCAGCCCCGAGCGCTTCGTGTGGAATGAGGCCGCCTTCTTCAACATGAACAACCCCGGCGCGCTCAAGACCAGCACGCAGGAGACGCGCACCCACAAGCAGTGCATGGCGCTGTTCCCGTACAATTTTCTGCCCTCCGCCGTCTTCGCCGAGAGCTATGCAAGCTATCCGAAGCTCTCGCTCAAGAAGACCGAGCACGAAGTCCTGCTGGACACAAGAGGGGAGCTTGCCGAGCACGCCTATATCGAATATCAATTCCTGCCCAAGGGCGGGAAGGAGGAAGACGCCCTCTATGTCATGGCGGAGCTCTGCTCCTATGACGCGGCGCGGGACATCTACAACGGCAACTACCCCCACCTCATCATGCCGGAGAGCGAGCGGCTGCAGCTGTCGACCTATTACCTCAAGGACTTTGTGCTGGCGAAAGTCGGGGAGCAGCGCGTCGCCCAGATTTTGAAGCTCACGCCGAGCTCATACTTTTCAGACGCCCGGCGTCAGAGCGAGGACGACCCGAACTTCGTCCCCCAGCGGCAGATTTTGCTGACTCTGACCTGCGGCCTCAACGTAAGCGACGAGGAGTTTATCGCCGCGGCCTGCTACCTGCTGCGCTTCAGCGACGGCAGCGAGATCGTCACCCCCGAGCCGAGCCGTCTGCCGGTCTTCGGGGAAAAGGGAGCGGCGTGATCTGAGAGTGGAGTGTTGAGAGTGGAGAGTGGAGTTAAGGAGTCGCTCCGCGACAAATTTAATTCATCCCCGAAGGGGATACCACAACTCCACTCTTCACTCTCCACTCTTCACTCTCCACTCTCCACTCTCCACTCTTCACACTGAAATAACGGAGTATCTATGGACAACATCGAAAACAAAAAAGAACGCGCGGTGCTGGCGGGGCTCAATGCCGCCTGTATGGACGCGTCCGAGCGATCCAGCGACGTGACCATGGACGAGCTTGCCGCCCTGGTGGAGACCGCCGGGGGCGAGACCGTCGCCGCGCTCATTCAGTCGCGCCCCGCGCCCGATCCCCGCAGCTTCATCGGCGACGGCAAGGTGCAGGAGCTCAAGGAGCTGATCGAGGCAAACGAGTGCGATCTCGCCGTCTTCGACAACGAGCTCTCCCCTTCCCAGTTGCGCGTTTTATCGGAGGAGCTGGGCGTCAAGGTGCTCGACCGCTCGGGCCTGATCCTGGACATCTTCGCCCAGCGGGCCAGGACACGCGAGGGCCAATTGCAGGTGGAGCTTGCGCAGTATAAATACCTGCTGCCCCGTCTCACCGGCATGTGGACCCATTTGGTGCGCCAGACCGCTGCGGGCGGATCCTCCCCCATCGGCACGCGCGGCCCCGGCGAGACTCAGCTTGAGACCGACCGCCGCCACATCCGCCGCAAGATCCAGAAGCTCGAAGAGGAGCTGGCCGAGGTTCGCAAGGTGCGCGGGACGCAGAGGCGCAGGCGCGAGAAGAACGCCATGCCCGTCGTGGCCCTCGTGGGCTACACCAACGCGGGCAAGTCCACGCTGCTGAATTGTCTGACCGGTTCGGACATTCCGGCAAACGACCGCCTGTTTGACACGCTGGACACCACCACCCGCCGCCTGAAAATCGACGAAACGCAGGAGATTCTATTATCCGACACTGTCGGCTTTATCCGCAAGCTGCCGACCCATCTGATCGAGGCATTCAAAGCGACCTTGGAAGAGCTCAAATACGCGGACGTGCTGCTGCATGTGATTGATATTGCCAACCCCGAGTGGCCCGAGCAGGCCCGCGTGGTGGACGAGCTGATCCGTCAATTGGGAGCCGAGGCCACGCCATGCATCCGCGTTTACAACAAGTGCGACGCCTACTTCGGCATTCTGCCCCACGGGGAAGACACGGTCTGCATCTCCGCCAAAAGCGGCGAGGGCGCGGCGGAGCTTTTGCAGCTGCTCTCCGCTCGTCTGGACCGCGGCAAACGGCATGTGACGCTCAAGCTGCCCTATGCCGCCGCGGGGCTGTTGGACAGCCTCAACCGGGAGGCGGCGGTTTTGAAAACCGAGTACGCGGAAGACGGCGTTGAAGTTGAGGCCATCGTCCCGCCGGAGCTCTTCGGCAGGATCAAGGCCTATATCCCCGGCTATGTGGAGCCCAAAGAGGACTGGGAGACATGAGCGAGTATTTGATCCCCACCGGGCCGGGCGAGAGCGAATTTACCGAAAAGCGCTCCCGCTTTCTCGGCCACGTCCGCATGGTTGAGACGGAGGACGAGGCCCGCGCCTTCATCGCGGAGATGAAAAAGAAATACTACGACGCGCGGCACAACTGCTGGTGCTACAGCATCAGGGACGGGGCTGAGCGCTACAGCGACGACGGCGAGCCCCAGGGCAGCGCGGGCATCCCCATGCTGGAGGTGCTGCGCCGCCAGAACGTCACAAACGCCGTTTGTGTGGTGACGCGCTACTTCGGCGGCGTCCTGCTGGGCACCGGCGGGCTTCTGCGCGCCTACACCAAGAGCACTGCCGACGCTCTCGAGGCCGCGGGCGTCTCCGCTGTGCGCCGCTGGGTGGAGACAGAGCTGCCCTGCTCCTACGCGCAGATGGAGCGCCTTAAGCTCGAGGCCCAGAGCGCGGGCGGCATCGTCGCGGACATTGAGTATGGCGCGAATGTGACGCTCAAGGTGCTGGTGCCCGAGGAACAGAGCAACGCCTTTGCCGCCCGCATCTTCGACCAGACCGCGGGCAGCGTTCAGGTGCGCGCCACAGGCGAGAGCTTCAGGGCGGTCCCGGTGAGATAAAGCACTCGGCTCCCCTGAAAGGGGAGCTGTCATCCGGCGTCTCACGCAAGCCGGATGACTGTGGGGTTAACCCCTCCGACTCGCCCCTCCCGGGAGATTGGAGCGAGCCACCTCCCCTTTCGGGGGAGGCAAAAAAATTTTTTCAAAAAAATAAAGGGAAATACAAATTTGCGTCGTATAAGAGTAAGGGAAGGAAAAATCCTTGCTCTTATTTCTTTTGAAAGGCGGCGATGCGCGTGTCCTGTCCGAGAGAAGAGAGAGAAAAGCTGGAGCGGCTGATCGTCGGGCCCTACGGGGTGCTGGCGGCTGAGTCGCGCGGGCGGCTTGAGCCTGAGAAGGAGTGCGAGATCCGCACCTGCTTTCAGCGGGACGTGGACCGCATTACCCACTCCAAGTCCTTCCGCCGCCTCAAGCACAAGACCCAGGTCTTCCTCCGCCCGGAGGGCGACCACTACCGCACGCGCCTGACTCACACGCTGGAGGTCACGCGGCTGGCCCGGACCGTGGCCCGCGCTCTGGGACTCAACGAGGATCTGGCGGAGGCGATCGGCCTCGGCCACGATCTCGGCCACACGCCCTTCGGCCACGCCGGGGAGCGGGCGCTGAACGCGATCTATGAGGGCGGCTTCAAGCACTACGAGCAGAGCCTGCGCGTGGTGGACGTGCTCGAGCGCGACGGGCGGGGGCTGAACCTCTGCTACGAGACACGCATGGGCATCCTCAACCACACCCACGGCGCGCCGGACGACACCCGCGAGGCCACCTGTGTGCGCCTGTGCGACCGCATCGCCTACATAAACCACGACCTGGACGACTCTATCCGAGCGGGCATCATCGAGGCCGACGCCGTGCCCGAGCGCATACGCCGCGACTGCGGTGAGAGAAACAGCGAGCGCATCAACTCCCTCGTCGCCGATCTCATCCAAAACAGCGCGGACGGCGTGCTGAAAATGTCCCCCCGGATGCAGGAGACCTTTGCGTTTTTCCACAGCTACATGTTCTCCGACGTCTACCTCAATCCCCGCGCCAAGAGCGAGGAGGACAAGGTGCAGGGCGTGCTGGAGATCCTGTACAATTATTATGTAAACCATGTTGAGAAGCTGCCCGAGGAGCTGCGGGCCATCGCCGAAAAAGAGGGCGAAGGCCGCGCGGCGGTGGACTACATCTCCGGCATGAGCGACCGCTACGCCATGGAGAAGTTCGGAGAGGTGTTCATCCCCTTTGCGTGGACGGTAAAATAAATTCGATGAAATGCAAGACATTTCATCGAGTTTGCAGTCTGCTGCGCGCACTGCGTCGGTACAAGCTGCGTTCATTCGCTTCCGTCAAGCGTGACGAAAGCTCACTCTCTCCGCTGCACCTCCTTCTAACTGCAAAGCAGCGGCTTTGCAGTTAAGAGGAAAACGAAGGGAGCAGAGTGAAGTTTTCGCCCTTAGGCGGAAATGGAACGGTGCGAGCTCCGTTTGACGCCGCTCGCACACTTGCAGACTGAGAAGAGTTTTTCGCGAGGTACACGCCCCCGCGAAAAACGGATTGAATTGGTTTTCGCATTCGCGAAAAAATCTTCAGGGCTTTTGAGAAGGTGATCCGATGGCGATCCCGGAAAAGTTCATACAGGACCTGGTGGACCGCTCGGACATTGTGGACGTGGTGTCGAGCTATGTGAGATTGTCGAAGCGCAGCGGGGCCAATATGTTCGGCCTCTGCCCCTTCCACAGTGAGAAGACGCCCTCCTTCTCCGTCTCGCCGGACAAGCAGATTTATCACTGCTTCGGCTGCGGCAAGGGCGGCGGCGTCATCAGCTTCATCATGGAGATCGAAAACCTCTCCTATCCCGAGGCGGTGGCCTTCCTCGCCAAGCGCGCCGGGATGCAGATGCCGGAGGAGACCGACAGCGCCGAGGGCCGCAAGCGCGCGCGTATGCTGGCCCTGAACAGGGACGCTGCCCGCTGGTTCTACTCCCAGCTCTCCAAACCCGCGGGGGCTCCGGCGGTGGCCTACATACAAAGGCGCGGCATCTCGCCCGCGATGGTCAAAAACTTCGGCCTCGGCGCGGCGCCCGATACCTGGGACAGTCTCCGAAACGCCATGCTCGACAAGGGCTATACGGAATACGAGCTCTTTGACGCGGGCCTTGTCAAGCGCGGAAAACAGGGTGGCTTTTACGACGCCTTCCGAAACCGCCTCATGTTCCCGGTTATCAATGTGCGCGGGAACGTCATCGGCTTTTCCGGGCGCATCCTCGGCGACGGGGAGCCGAAGTATCTCAACAGTCCCGAGACCCTGGTCTTTAACAAAAGCCGTAACCTTTTTGCCCTGAATCTGGCTAAAAAATCAAAAAGCGGATATATCATTCTATCGGAGGGCAATATAGACGTGGTGAGCCTGCACCAGGCGGGCTTCGACTCGGCGGTGGCGTCTCTGGGCACCTCGCTCACGCCGGAGCAGGCGCGGCTTTTGTCCCGCTACACAAGCGAGGTCATCATCGCCTACGACGGCGACGGGGCGGGTCTCAAGGCCTCGCAGCGCGCCATCGGGATTCTGGAAAAGCTGGACATCAAGGTGCGCGTCCTGCGCCTGACCGGGGCGAAGGACCCGGACGAGCTCATCAAGACCAAGGGCCCCGAGGCCTTCCGCAAGCTGCTGGAGGGCTCTGAAAACCAGATGGACTACCGATTGCGGAGTATACGCGAGAAGTACGATCTGAACGTCACGGAGCAGAAGTCCGACTATCTGCGCGAGGCGGTGGAGCTTTTGGCGAAGCTGCCGGACGAGGTACGGCGGCAGGTCTACGCGATGGACCTCGCCAAAGAGCTGGGACTCCCCTCGGACGTGATCGTGAACGATGTGGAGCGGCGGCGCAAGCGCATTTTGAACAGCAATTACAAGCAGGTGCAGAAGCAGCAGACCCAGCCCGAAAAGCTCATGCAGCCGACGGCGCGGGAGCTGCGCTATGACGACCCGGCCTCCGCCGCGGCGGAGGAGGGGCTGATCAGACTCCTGTACCTTGAACCGGCGCTCATTTCAACGCCCGGCCTTCCGCCGCCGGAGGATTTCTCCGCCCCCGGCCTCGGCAGAATTTACGCCGTGCTCAGCGCCCGCATCCGCGAGGGGCGCAGCGTCAGCACCGACATGCTGGCAGGCCAGCTCAGCGGCGACGAGCTGGGGCTTCTGGTCGCCATCCTGCAAAAACCGGAGATACTCAGCCGCAGTCGGCAGAGCATCGCCGATTACATAGATAAAATCCGCGAGAGAAAGCAACTGCGCTCCGGCGGCGTCGATCTTCTGGCGCTCAGGGAGCAGCTCAAAAAGAAAAAAGGATATGAGGGATAAGACATGGCAGACGACAATATCTACACCGAACAGGAACTGAGCAAGATGGCGGATGAGCTTCTGAACGCCGCCGGCGAGACGGAGCTGCTGCCCGAGCCGCCCAAGACCAAGAAGAGCGCCCGCAAAAAGGAAAGCCCGGAGGAGCACGGCAAGACTCCCGAGGAGCGCCTGAACGAGCTGTTTGAAAAGGGCAAGAAGACCGGCAAGCTCACTCCCAAGGAGCTGGAGCTTCTGGAGGAGCTGAACATCGACGGCGAGGCCGTGGATCGCTTCTACGAGAGTCTGGAGAAGGCCGGCATCGACATCGACGTGGGCAGCGACGATCTGCTCCCGCCTCTGGACGACACCCTGCCCGAGGCCGAGGATCTGGCCGGGATCGAGGAGGTCACCAGCGCCGACCTCGCCGACACAGACGCGCTGATGGACAGCTTCTCCACCGACGACCCCGTGCGCATGTACCTCAAGGAGATCGGCAAGGTGCCCCTGCTCACGCCCGAGGAGGAGGTTGAGCTCGCCAGACAGATGTCCCTCGGCGACGAGAACGCCAAGCACCGCATGACCGAGGCAAACCTCCGTCTCGTGGTGTCCATCGCCAAGCGCTATGTGGGCCGCGGCATGCTCTTCCTCGACCTCATCCAGGAGGGCAATCTGGGCCTCATCAAGGCGGTAGAGAAGTTTGACTACACCAAGGGCTACAAGTTCTCCACCTACGCCACCTGGTGGATCCGCCAGGCCATCACCCGCGCCATTGCCGACCAGGCCCGCACCATCCGCATCCCCGTGCACATGGTTGAGACCATCAACAAGACCATCCGCGTCTCCCGCCAGCTCCTGCAGGAGCTGGGCCACGACCCCTCCGCCGAGGAGATTGCCAGGGAGATGGAGATGCCGGTGGACAAGGTCCGCGACATTCTCAAGATCGCCCAGGAGCCCGTCAGCCTTGAGACCCCGATCGGCGAGGAGGAGGACTCCCATCTCGGCGACTTCATCCCCGATGAGGACGCGTCCGAGCCGTCTGAAGCCGCCTCCTTCTCCCTCCTGCGCGAGCAGCTGGAGGAGGTGCTGGACACCCTCGCCCCGCGCGAGAAGAAGGTGCTGGAGCTGCGCTTCGGCATTGTCGACGGCCGCACCCGCACGCTTGAGGAGGTCGGCAAGGAGTTCAACGTCACGCGCGAGCGCATCCGTCAGATTGAGGCCAAGGCCCTGCGCAAGCTGCGCCACCCGAGCCGTTCCAAGAAGCTGAGAGACTTCTTGAATTAAGTGTGGAGTTTGGAGAGTGAAGAGTGGAGATATTGTGTCGCTGCGCGACAAATGAAATTCATCCGCGAAGCGGATACCTTAACTCCACTCTCAACTCTTCACTCTCCACTCTCAGAATTGTTGACCGGAAAGAGAGAAGAAATGACCTACGATTTTACAAGCGTCCTTGACCGCGCGGGACACGACTGCCTGGCGGCGGACCGCATTCCCTTTGACGGCGTGCAGCCCGACGAGGGCTTTGACGTCATCCCCATGTGGATCGCCGACATGGCCTTCCCCACCGCGCCGCCGGTGCTGGACGCGATCAAGCAGCGCATGGAGATGCCGAACTTCGGCTATTTTGCACTGCCGAAGGAATACTATCAGGCGATCATCAACTGGCACAAAACCCGCAACGGCGTGGAGGGCCTGGAAGCAAAGCACATCGGCTATGAAAACGGCGTGCTCGGGGGGCTGAGCTCCGCGCTCCAGGCGTTTACAACCCCGGGTGAAAAGATCCTCGTCCACTCCCCCACATACGTCGGCTTCACCCATACCTTTGACGACACAGGCCGCGTCGCCGTCCACTCGCCCCTTGTGCGGGATGAGCAGGGCGTGTGGCGCATGGACTATGAGGACATGGACCGGAAGCTCAAAGAGAACGACATTCACTTTGCGGTCTTCTGTTCCCCGCACAACCCCTGCGGCAGAGTTTGGGAGCGCTGGGAGATCGAACAGGCCATGGAGGTCTACAGGCGCAACGACTGCGTGGTCTTCTCCGACGAGATCTGGTCTGACATCATCCTGCCGGGTCACAAACACATCCCCACGCAGAGCGTTTCTGAGGACGCGAGAGAGCGCGTGATCGCCCTCTACGCGCCGAGCAAGACCTTCTCCCTCGCGGGGCTGGTCGGCTCCTATCATGTGATTTACAGCGATTATCTGCGCGCGCGTATGCAGCGTCAGGGCAGACTCAGCCACTATAACGAGCCGAACATTCTCTCGGTCCACGCCCTCATCGGGGCCTATCGCGACGGCGGCGCGTGGTGTGACGAGATGATCCGCGTCATTGACGGCAACGTGGAATATGCCTGCGACTTTATCCGGGAGCACTTCCCCGGCGTCTCGGTCATGCGCCCGCAGGGAACCTACATGCTCTACCTCGACTGCGGCGCGTGGTGCCGGAGGCAGGGGGTTACGATTGACAGTCTTCTGGAACGGGGTGTGCGCTGCGGCGTCATCTGGCAAAACGGCGAGAGCTTTTACTGGCCCGACACGATACGCATGAACCTGGCCCTGCCGAAATCGCGTCTGGTTGAGGCGATGGACCGGCTGAAAACATACGTGTTTATTATTGAGTAGGAGAGGCTGAACAGGCCCCGACCCCTCACGCCACCGTGCCAGTACACGGCGGTTTAATCGCATAAGTGCAGAGTATACATCCGAAAACGTCGGCGCGATGGAGACCGACATCATCTTGCCTGCCGCTCCCCGATTCCCCGGCTGGTTTGCTGGAAAGGTGCGCTGTATTGAGTCTGACAGGCGATAAAGAAATCACGTCCCAAACGGGGCGTGATTTCTTGTTCTATGCGGTCTTTTTACTTTTTCTTCGCCGCGTGCTCCTTTGCGTCGTGGTCCTTCTGCGCCCGCTCAAGGCTGTAGACCCCGTTGAGGCGTATGGTTTTATTGCACTTTTCGCAGTAGAAGCTGCTGACGAATTTGGGTCTGGCCGCGCCGCCGCTCACATTTTCAAGGCGGTCGTCGCTGATTTTTCTGATGGCGCTGTCGGGCATTTCGCTATCCTTTCAGGCGTCGATTTTGGGCAGGCCGGCGAAGCCCTTCGCCAGATCCTCGTCCGTGGGAATGTAGTCGGTCATGGTGCCGTCGTTGAACTGCTCGTAGGCCTTGAGGTCGAAGTAGCCGGTGCCGGTGAGGCCGAAGAGGATGTCCTTCTGCTCGCCTGTCTCCCTGCACTTGAGGGCCTCGTCGATGGCGGCGCGGATGGCGTGGCTGCTCTCGGGCGCGGGGAGTATGCCCTCGGACCGGGCGAAGAGCTCGGCCGCCTCGAAGACGGAGGTCTGCTCCACCGCGCGGGCCTCCATGAGCCCGTCGTGATAGAGCTGGCTGAGCACCGTGGACATGCCGTGGAAGCGCAGACCGCCCGCGTGGTTCGGGGACGGGATGAAGGAACTGCCGAGGGTGTACATCTTGGCCAGCGGGCAGATCATGCCGGTGTCGCAGAAGTCGTAGGCGAATTTACCGCGGGTAAAGCTCGGGCAGGAGGCGGGCTCGACCGCGATAATGCGGTAGTCGGCCTCCCCTCTCAGCTTCTCGCCCATGAAGGGGGCGATCAGGCCGCCGAGGTTGGAGCCGCCGCCGGCGCAGCCGATGATGATGTCGGGCCTGACGCCGATCTTGTCGAAGGCCGCCTTGGCCTCCAGGCCGATGATGCTCTGGTGCAGGAGCACCTGGTTGAGGACGCTGCCCAGCACATAGCGGTAGCCGGGGTTCTTGACCGCGACCTCCACCGCCTCGGAGATCGCGCAGCCGAGGGAGCCGGTGGTGCCGGGGTGCTCGGCCAGGATCTTCTTGCCGACCTCGGTCTCCATGGAGGGAGAGGGCGTCACGCTGGCGCCGTAGGTGCGCATGACCTCGCGGCGGAAGGGCTTCTGCTCATAGCTGACCTTGACCATGAAAACCTTGCAGTCAAGGCCCAGATACGCGCAGGCCATGGACAGGGCCGTGCCCCACTGTCCGGCGCCGGTCTCGGTGGTCACGCCCTTGAGGCCCTGCTGCTTAGCGTAGTAGGCCTGGGCGATGGCGGAGTTGAGCTTGTGGCTGCCGGAGGTGTTGTTGCCCTCAAACTTATAGTAGATTCTCGCCGGGGTGTCCAGCACCTTCTCGAGACAGTAGGCGCGCACCAGGGGCGAGGGGCGGTACATCTTGTAGAAATCCAGGATCTCTTTCGGGATGGGGAAATAGGGCGTGTCGTTGTCGAGCTCCTGCTTCACCAGCTCTTCACAGAAAATGGGCGTCAGCTCATCGGCGGTGAGGGGCTTGCCGGTGCCGGGGTTGAGCAGCGGCGCGGGCTTGACCTTCATGTCGGCCCGGAGGTTGTACCAGGCGTTCGGGATCTCACTTTCGGCGAGATAGGTTTTGTAGGGGATGTTGTTTACTAACATGGGGATCGCTCCTTTTCTGAGATGTCAGAGGCAAAAACAAAAGCCCTTGCCTCTGCATGTTTTGCAGGGACAAGAGCGTTGAACTCCTGCGGTACCACCCGGCTTGGCGCTTGCGCGCCCACTTTTGCGTGCTGTCACACGCCGGCCCTTTGATAACGGATCGCCAGCTCCGTCTCCCATACTGAGGGGATCGCGCCCCTGTTCTGTTTGCCCTCGCGGGTCCATTCCCTCGCGCGCCCCCTGCTGCCTCGCACCGAACGGCAGCTCTCTGAAAAGGAACGATTCGCGGAGTACTCCTCCCGCTCTTCGGTTTATGGGTGGATCATAACACTAAAGTGCTAAAGTGTCAAGAGTTTTTTTGCTGAAAAGCCGGGGCTGTGAAAAAGCTCCCTTCTGCCGTAGGGGCGGATAGTATCCGCCCGCGCGGCACGACGTGCGCTGTACGGATTCGCCCAGGCACAGTGCATCATCTCTGTTTCTGCTGCCGGGCGGCTGGTAGCCGCCCCTACGGTGCAAGGACAGACTTTTTCACAGCCCCAAGTCAGTCCGCAAACTTCTTCTGCACTTCGAGGATCTTGTCGTGGGCGCGCTCGAAGGCGTCCACCACCGCGGGGTCAAACTGGGTGCCGCGGCCGTTTTTGATCTCCCGAAAGGCCCGATCCTCGTCCCAGGCCTGCTTGTAGCTGCGGCGGCTTGTGAGGGCGTCGTACACGTCGGCCACCGCCACGATGCGCCCCTCAAGGCTGATGGCGTCGGCGGCGAGGTTCTGCGGGTAGCCCCTGCCGTCCCAGCGCTCGTGGTGCTGTAGGGCGATGGTGCGGGAAAGCTGCATCTCCTCCCCTTCCACGTTCTCCAGAAGCTGGCCGCCGTAGGTCGTATGCGTCTTGATGACACTGTACTCCTCGTCCGTCAGGCGGCCCGGTTTCTCCAGGATCTCCGTCGGGATCATCAGCTTGCCGATGTCGTGCATGGTGGAGGCGATGCGGATCTTCTGGCAGCTCTCCTCGTCGAGGCCCAGCTCCTCCGCCAGGATGCGGGCGTACTCTGACACGCGGCGGATGTGCCGGCCGGTCTGGCCGGACTTGTTCTCGGTGATCTCCGCGAAGGAGACGATGATCTCCTCCTGGATGCGGTTGGTCTCATCCGCCCGGGCCTGGATATAGCCGCCGTACTCCATGATATAGGAAAAGAGCATGGACAGGGCGAAGGAGATCAGGCCGAGGGCGGGGTTATACAGGGCCAGCACCAGCAGCAGCCAGGAATAGGCGCGCACGGTTTTGGCCGCGCTGATGTCGAAGGGCCGTCCGCCCTGTGCGAGATAGCGCATCATCCGCGTGACCATGCGCACGAACAGCAGCAGCACCAGATAGGACAGCAGCGCCGCAAAGCAGCCGATGGCGGCGTCCGACCAGGGCGGCAGGCCCCGCAGATCGGCAAAGAGGTCGATCAGGCGGTAAAAGGCGTTGTTCTCATAGAGGCGGCGAATATAAAACGCGGCCTTGTCGCTGGTGAAGACCGACAGCAGCGCAATCGCGTGGACAATCACCAGGACGGTCAGCGCAAAGGCGGTGATCCGGCTGCCCCGGTAGAGCAGCTTGCCGCCGCGCTGAATATTCTTTCTCGCGTTTTCAAAGGAACTCTTCTCCTGCATAGCGAACCCCTCTGCGATTTGTTTTTTCTATTGTAGTCTCTCGCCGCGTCAAATGCAAGGGGACACGTTCGCTTAACTCAAAATAATACCTTTGTTTAAAAAGGATTTATTGACACCACCCTTGTCTTTGTGTAATATGAATCCGTTATAAAGACCACCTTCAAAGCTTTTATTGGGAAAGGAGCCGCCATGAAAAAGGCTCTGCGGCAGTATATACTTGACAACTTTGACAGCGCCCTCGAAAACGGCCGGATACAGGTATACTACCAGCCCGTCATCCGCACCATCTCCGGGCAGCTTTGCAGCTTTGAGGCCCTGGCGCGCTGGGTCGACCCCGAGCGCGGCCTTCTGTCCCCTGACGCCTTTATCCCCGTGCTGGAGGAGGCCGGGCGCATCCATGAGCTGGACGGCTATGTGATCGGCGAGGTCTGCCGCCGCATACGAATCACGGTCGAGCGCGGCGAGACCCCCATCCCCGTGTCCGTCAACCTCTCGCGTCTGGACTTTCTGCTGTGCGACATCTTCTCCGTGGTGGACAGGCACGTCAGCGCCTATCAGGTTCCGCACGATTTTCTCTACATTGAGATCACCGAGAGCGTGATGGCCGAGCAGGAGGGTCTGATGCACACCGTCGTGGACCGCTTCCACGAGGCGGGCTATCAGGTCTGGATGGACGACTTCGGCAGCGGCTACTCGTCGCTGAACATGCTCAAGGACTATAGCTTTGACGAGCTCAAGATGGACATGCGTTTTCTGAGCTCCTTCAACCAGCGCTCTCTGCGGATCCTGACCTCGGTCATCCAAATGGCCAAGGAGATCGACATCCACACCCTGGTCGAGGGCGTGGAGACGGAGGAGCAGTTTGTCTATCTGCGCAACATCGGCTGCGAGAAGGTACAGGGCTTCTTCTTCGGCAAGCCCCTCCCCTTCGACGAGGCGATTGCCCAGCTCAGGGCGCGGAATATTCCGATTGAGCTGCCGCGCAACCGCAAATACTACGACGATATAGGCCGTATCAATTTCCTCAGCTCCGCTCCCTTTTTAAGTCCGTCGGAGCGCAAGAGGCTGACCACCGGCCGCACGCTCAACAGTATCCCGCTGGCCCTGGCGGAGATGCGAAAGGACGACTTCTCCCTGCTCTTCTGCAACCAGGCCTTCGAGCAGAATACCGGGAATATCATGCTGCTGCCCGACATCTTCCGGCCCGAACAGCTTGGCATAAGCCACCCCTACTCGGTCATCCCCGCGCGCATCGGCAAGCTGTTGGAGAGCACCCGCAGCCAGGGCACCGGGCGTATGCTCTTTGTCTCAAATGAGGAATACTACGAGCTCAAGACCAAATGCGTGGCGCGGCGCAGAGGGGCCTACTGTGTGCTGCTTCAGCTCAACAACCTCTCGCAGGAGTCCCAGTCCGCCAGCACCTCCGTTCTGGACAATGGTCTGCGGCAGATCTACACGCTCTTTGAGCGCATCATTCTGGTCGATCTCAAAAAGGACTGCCTCACACCGCTCTATGTCGGGACGAAGGACTATCTCACCTCCCGGCGCGAAGGGCTGACCGAGATCGTGCAAAGCTACGCCAGGGAGCAGGTCTTCCCGGACGACCGCGAGGCCTTTCTGCGCTTCTGGGAGGCCGACACGCTGGAACAGCGCCTGACAGACTCCAGGCTCAGCTCCCTGTCCGCGCTCTTTCGCTGTCACGTCGGCAACGGCCGCTATGAGTGGAAGCAGTTTCTGCTGCTGCACTACCGCCCCGGCATCGTGGTGGAGCTGGTGCGCAGCGCCCACCGGGAAATGGAGCGCTTCGAGCTGCGCGCTTCCCTGGCGGACCGCACGGCGGAAGCCTGCTCCCCCGACCTGCTGTGGAGCAATCTCATCCACTCCAACGTGGCGCGCCTGTTCTGGAAGGACCGTGACCGCCGCTTCCTCGGCGTCAACCGCGGCTTTCTGGAATACTACGGCTTCTCTTCCCCGTCGGACGTGGTCGGGAAAAACGACGAGGAGCTGGGCTGGCACGTCCACCCCGATCTCTACATGAACGACGAGTATCGGGTCATCACCGAGGGGATTACCACCCACAACGTCCCGGGCCGGTGCATCTGCAACGGCGAAAACCGCGAGATCCTGGCCAACAAGACGCCCCTCTATGACGAGGAGGGTGATATCATCGGTCTGCTCGGCTGCTTTATCGACCGCGATCTGCTGAACATGAACGACCCGCGCGGCGTCGACACCACAAGGCGCGACGAGATGACGGGCCTGCTCAACTCCCGCGGTCTGTATGAGCAGGTCGGCGCCTTCAAGGACGAGTATTTCCTGCGCAATACGGACTTCATGTGCCTGCAGGTGTCCATCGACGATCTCAAATCCATCAACGACGCCTACGGCTTTGATTTTGGGGACAAGGTCATTTCGGCGCTGGGACGCGAGCTCAAGAAGGCCTTCGGGCGCAACTCCGCCGTCGCCCGCGTCAACGGCTTTGAGTTTGTGGTGCTCCGTCAGGTCCGCGACAAAACCGAGCTGTCCACCCTGCGGGACACGATCAGGCGCGCGGCCGAGAATGTCCATGAGATTGACGGCACGCCCACCACGATCTACCTCTCCATGGGCTATGCCCTCTTCTCCGAGTCGGAGGATTTCGACGAGATGACCCAGAGCGCCGAGATGCGTCTGCTGGTGGATCACGACGATCACGCGCCGTCTGAAAATCTCCAGCTGCGCACGTCGACCTTCTTCCGCCTGTACGACGATCTGCCCATCTCCTACGCGGTCTACAAGGTTCGTCCCGACGCAAGGGGCGAGGTCACGGACGCGGTGCTCTTCTACGGCAATCACCGCTTTGAGCGCAGCGTGGGCAGGCCCCTCAGGGAGATGCTGGGCCACGGCGTGAAGGAGCTCTTCCCCACCGTCACAGAAAAATGGCTTGGTATGGCGGAACGCGCCGCCCTGAAGGGCGAGACCATCATTGAGAACCTTTACTTTGACGGGACGGACAAGCGGTATTACCTCACGGCAAACCAGATCATACGCCAGGGCTACTGCGCGTTTACCTATCAGGAGATCGACATGAGCGGGGAGCTTGTCGAAACGGCGGAGAAGAAATGAAGATAAGAAGATAAACAGAGCCGGGATCATGTGCGATCCCGGCTCTGTTTGTTTATACCCGTCTCCCCTGCTGTACGTCGTCCAGCTCAAAGCGCCGCCTGATCTCGTTGAGCACGCGCTTTTTGTCCGCGCTCCACAGAGGGGCGATCAGGTTTTTCTTTGCCCCGTCCCCGGTCAGGCGGTGGATGACCATGTCCGCGGGCACGGACTCGACGCAGCTTTCCAGCACGTCTATATACTCGTCCATGGTCAGCGTCCGGAACGCGCCCCGCCGGTAGTCCTCCGCAAGGTCCGTCCCCTCCAGGACGTGCAGGAGCTGGAACTTGACGCCCTGCGCGCCGTTTTTTCCGATATATCGCGCGGTCTCCGCCATCATCTCCGGCGTCTCCCCCGGCAGGCCGAGGATCATGTGGACGATGAGCGTGAGCCCCGCTTCGCGCAGGCGCTTCACCGCGCTGTCAAAGACCGGCAGCGCCCAGCCCCGGCGGATATAGCGGGCCGTCTCCCCGTGGATGGTCTGCAATCCGAGCTCCACCCAGACGGGCTTGAGCGTATTCAGCTCCGCGAGCAGGGCGATCACCTCATCCGGCAGGCAGTCCGGCCTTGTGGCGACGGACAGGGCCGCGACGTCCGGGTGCGTGATCGCCTCGGTATAGAGATCGCGCAGTCTCCCGACGGGCGCATAGGTGCCGGTGTAGCTCTGAAAGTAGGCGATGAAGCGTTTCCCGCCCTTGTCCGCGACGCGCTCCTTCGCCTTTTCGATCGCGGCGTACACGTCCCCGCCCACCGGCGTGGCGAAGTCCCCGCTCCCGCCCGCGCAGAAGATACAGCCGCGCGTATCCAGCGTCCCGTCCCTGGTCGGACAGGTAAAGCCCCCGTCCAGGGCCAGCTTGTAGACTTTCCCGCCGAAGGTCTCCCGGAGATATGAATTTAAGCTGCGGTAACGGGCCATGTTTCTGTCGCCTCCCTCAAAAAAATCCAGGGGCCGATCCCCTGTTCGGCCCGCCGATCATCGCACACTGGCGTACAACAGCGGGCCGATGTAGGCATCGGCCCCTACGGTGTTCATCTTAGATCTCCGTGATGACCGGCAGGATCATGGGGCTGCAGCGGGTCGTCTTGTAGAGGTAGCCGGCAAGGTTGTTCTTGACCTTGTTCTTGATGGCGGTCCAGTCGTTGATGTGCTGGGCGGCGCAGGCGTCGGTCGACTCCAGGGCCACGCGCTTGAGCTCCTCCATGAGCTCTTCGGCCTCCTTGACGTAGATGAAGCCGCGCGTGATGATCTGCGGCTCGGACAGGAGGCGGTGATCGTGGGTCGAATACGGCAGAACGACGACGATCATGCCATCCTCCGCCAGCTTGTGCCGGTCGCGCAGCACGACGCTGCCGACCTCGCCCACGCCGCTGCCGGAGACCATGACCGCGCCGGCCGGGACGGTCGCCTCGCACTTGATGCTCTTCTTGGTCAGCTCAATGACGGAGCCGTTCTCCGCGATGACCACGTTCTTCGGCGCGACGCCCATCTTCTTGGCGATCTCCGCGTGCTTGACCAGCATACGGTGCTCGCCGTGGATGGGGATGAAGAACTTGGGCCGCGTCAGGGCGAGCATCATCTTGAGCTCCTCCTGGCAGGCATGGCCGGTGACGTGCAGGTCGGTGTGGCGGTCATAGATGACCTCCGCGCCCTTGTGGAAAAGCTCGTCAATCACGCGGGTGATGGTGGTCTCGTTGCCGGGGATGGCCGAGGCGGAGATGATCACGCGGTCGCCCGCGTCCACCTGGATCTGCTTATGCTCGGAAAAGGCCATGCGGTAGAGGGCGGACATGGCCTCGCCCTGGCTGCCGGTGGAGATGATGACGGTCTGGCTGCGGGGCAGCTTGTTGATCTTCTCGATGTCGCACATGACGTTCTCGGGGATGTCCATGTAGCCGAGGACGTTTGCCACGTTCAGCACATTCTCCATGCTCCGTCCGGTGATGCCGACCTTGCGCTTGTACTTGGCGGCGACGTTGATGATCTGCTGGAGCCGGTGGACATTGGAGGCGAAGGTGGTGATGATGATGCGCTTGTCACAGCCCATGAAGAGCTTGTCGAAGCTCTCGCCCACCTTGCTCTCGGAGTCGGAGTGGCCGCGCACCTCGACATTCGTGGACTCGCCCACCAGGGCGAGCACGCCGTCGTTGCCGAGCTGGCCGAAGCGCACGAGGTCGATCATCCGGCCCGAGATGGGCGTCACGTCGATCTTGTAGTCGCCGGTGTGGACGACCGTGCCGATGGGCGTGGTGATTGCGACAGCCACGGAGTCCGGGATGGAGTGGTTGACGTGGATGAACTCGATCGTGAAGCAGCCGAGCCGGAAGACCGAGCCCGTCTTCTTGGTGAAGATCTGGGAGTTAAAGAGCAGGTTGTGCTCCTCCAGCTTCAGCTCGATGAGGGCGGCGGTCAGCGGCAGAGTGTAGATGGGCACGTCCAGCTCGCGCAGGACGTAGGGCACGGCGCCGATGTGGTCCTCATGCCCGTGGGTGAGGATGATGCCGCGCAGCTTCTCATGGTTTGCGCGCAGATAGGAGATGTCCGGCAGGACGCTGTCAATGCCGTACATGTCGTCGTCCGGGAAGCCCATGCCGCAGTCGACCACGATCATGTCGTTGCCGAACTCGTAGGCGTACATGTTCTTGCCGATCTCGCCGAGTCCGCCGAGGGGAATTATTTTCAGTTTAGATACCATATTTTCTCCATTCAGTTCAGATATTATGTAAAAGCCGTATCGGCAATTTTTTCATTCACAAGAGAGTATGCCCGCAGCGGTGCGGACTTAATCAGATTTCAGTGCGGCCCTCGATGGCGCGGTTGAGCGTCGCGTCGTCCGTAAACTCGAGGTTGGAGCCCACGGGGATGCCGTAGGCCAGGCGCGTGGTCTTCACGCCGAAGGGTTTTAATAAGCGCGAAATGTACATGGCTGTGGCCTCGCCCTCGGTGTCGGGGTTTGTGGCCATGATGACCTCCTCCACCTCGCTGTCGGCGACCCTTGTCAGCAGCTCCTTGATGCGGATGTCGTCGGGGCCGACATGGCTCATGGGGCTGAGGACGCCGTGCAGGACGTGGTAGACGCCGTTATACTCGCGTCCGCGCTCGATGCTCATCACGTCGCGCGGCTCGGACACGACGCAGATGGTGGACTTATCGCGGGTCTGGCTTGCGCAGACGGAGCAGATCTCCCCCTCCGTCAGGTTCTGGCAGATGCGGCAGCAATGCACATTTTTCTTGGCGTCCAGGATCGCGTCGGCAAAGGCCCGGGCCTCCCCCTCCGGCAGGGAGAGGACGTGGAAGGCGAGGCGCTGCGCGCTCTTCCTGCCGATGCCGGGCAGGGAGGCGAAGCGGTCCACAAGGGTTTCAAGAGCGGCAGGGAAAAACGACATGCTCTGCCCCCTCAGGCCTTCTCCGCGCCTTCTCTGATGGCGCGGATGGCGGCGGCGCGGTCAGGTTTGTCGAAGATCGCGCTGCCCGCGACCAGGACATCGGCTCCGGCCTTCACGACCATCGGGGCGGTATTGGCGTCGATGCCGCCGTCGACCTCCAGCTCACAGCCGGGATTGTACTTCTCGATCATGCCGCGGATAAGATTGATCTTGGGCAGCTGCTCGGCCATGAAGCTCTGTCCGCCGAAGCCCGGCTCCACGGTCATAACGAGGATGAGGTCGACACTCTTGATAAAGGGCAGCACAGCCTCGGCCGGGGTGCGGGGCTTGACGGTGACCGCGGCCTTTTTGCCCTTGGCCTTGACGGTGGCGATGGCCTCCTTGATCGCGTCCTCCGTGTCGGCCTCGACATGGACGTTCACAAGATCCGCCCCGGCCTCGCAGAAGCGCTCCACATAGCGAAGGGGCCTGTCGACCATGAGGTGCACGTCCAGGAACATGTCGGTGGCGCGGCGCAGGCACTTGATGACGGGAAAGCCGATGGAGATATTCGGCACGAAGATGCCGTCCATCACGTCGACGTGCAGATACTCGGCCCCGGCGGCCTTGACCTCCGCGGTCTCGGCGCCCAGCACGGCGAAATCAGCGGACAAAACAGAAGGTGCGATCTTTATCATGATGAGAATTCTCCCTTATGTATGATTAATCAAGGTATTATACTACAGGCTGCATGCCTTTGCAAGACTTTGATGCGGACAAAATCTCTCCAATTGTTGAAGTATCCAGACTGTAGACAACCCCTTGCAAACTAAGTTGGTCTTGTAAGGGGGATCTGTGAAGGGGGACGGGGAGGCCCCCTTCACGTACAATCCATGCAAAAATGGGAGCTTTTTCGGAAGATCCCATTTTTGCTCTCAAGCTGTCGACACTTTGTCGACAGCTTGAGTATCTTGCCTTTCGGGCTCTATTCGCGTATACTGTCTCTGACATTGTGAACCGTTGGAGGCACCCATGAGACAGACGATCGTCCACCCCTTTCCCCCGCTGTATGATGAAAACTCCCGCATTCTGATCCTGGGCTCCTTTCCCTCGGTCAAGTCGCGGGAGCAGCGCTTTTTCTACGGCCACCCGCAGAACCGCTTCTGGAAGGTGACGGCGGGCGTGCTCGAGTGCGAGGTCCCGCGGGACATCCCGGAAAAACGGGAGATGCTGCTGACGCACGGCGTGGCCCTCTGGGACTCCATCGCCCGCTGCGAGATCGAGGGCTCCTCCGACGCGAGCATCACGGGTGTCGTGCCGAACGACTTAAGCCCGATCTTTGAAGCCGCCGACATCCGCCAGGTCTTCTGCAACGGAAAGAAGTCCTTTGAGATGTATGCAAAGCACCTGGAGTCCCTCACCGGGCGCCCGGCCGTCTGTCTGCCGTCCACCAGTCCCGCCAACGCTGCCTGGTCATTGGAGCGCCTCACGGCGTACTGGGCGGAGCGGCTGCGGCCCTTTCTCAGGGAAACGCTGAACAAATCGCCGCGCACGTCTTGACGGCATCTTTTCCGTCTGATTTTGTCTTGAAATCTTGATGTACACAATCCGATTCGCTTTGCTCACATGGATAAGTTCGCGTTAGCCAAATCAGAGATTTGGACGCTCACTTAAGTATACCTGCGATTTCTCACCTTCATCAGGCGAAAAACCTGCTCGTCAATCCGCACACTTCGATTCAATCAGCGCTTTCCCGGATTTCACAGATACAGATATTGTACAAAAAATGAAAAAAGGGCTTGAAATGTACAGGACGCTGTGTTACACTATCAAAGCTGTGTTAATGCCTAAAAATCGAAAGGATTGAAAATAATGTCTGCTCTTACTATCGTCTTCACTATTCTTCAGGTTCTCTCCGGTCTGGCTGTCACCGTCATCGTCCTGATGCAGAGCGGCAAGAGCGCCGGTCTCTCGGGCTCCATCTCCGGCGGCGCGGAGACCTTCCTCTCCAAGGGACAGGCCAAGACCATGGATGCGAAACTCGCGAAGGCGACCAAGTGGTTCGCGCTGGCTTTCGTTCTGCTGACCCTGATCCTCAACATGATCTGATCGGCGGACAGGCCCGCAGCCCCTTATAAAAACCACCCCGTACACCAGTTTGGTACGGGGTGGTTTTTTTGCTCTTTCATGGCTTCACACAAGAGAAAAATGACAAAAGAACATCACTTGAATCTGTCCATGAACTCCTTGACCTTGTCCATGAAGGCGCTGAAGGTATCCATGAATTCCTTGACAGACTCTGCAAAGCTCACGATCTTGGATTTGGCCTCGGACATCTTCTGGATGGTGCCCTGCACCTGCTCCACGCGGCTTTTGAGCTGGTCGGGGTTTAACTGCTCGAGGGAGCGGCAGAGGCTCACCAGCTGGCGCTTCTGCGTATCGGTCAGGCTCACGTTGTATTGGCCCGCAAGTCCGTCAATGACGCCGATGATCTCCTCGTCGCTCATGTTCTTCGTCTCGTTGAGCATGAGCTTGAGATCGCCGACGATGGAGGTGGAGTCCATGCTGCCGATCTGCTGGGCAAGGTCGCCCGTGACGGTGAGCTCCTGCGTGCTGACGAGCTTTGCCAGATCGTCGAGTCTTACGCCGGTCATGTCCTCATACGCCTTGTACACGCCCGCGAGAGCCGCGGTGCCGCTGACCTCAAAGGGGGCGGCCACAACGATGCGCGCGTCGGTGATGCCGGCGGTGCCGAGGGCGCTGATATACATGTCCCCGGTACACCAGCTGATGTTGCTGGTGGTAACCGACATGCCGCTACCGGGAGGCAGAAGCTCCACATAGACGCTGGAGATGGAGCGCGTGCCGATGACGCGGCTGTCCACAAAGCCCTCGAGATAGTGCCGCTCCTCCGCGTTCGTGACCGTGAGCTCGATCACGTCGCCGCGCCGCAGACCGAAGGCCGCGTAGACCATGTCGGCCTGCATGGGGTTTAAGTCCGCGCCGATCACCGCCCGGCTCTGGTTGACCGCGAAGGCGGGCGCGGAGAGCGTGAGCAGGGTCACAAGGCACAGAACGATACTGACAATTTTTTTCATAGCTTCACTCCTTCCGGATGCGAATAGGACGACGGTCTTTCCCGTTTGTTCCCGCCGCCGGTCAGCTTACCACAAAACGCAGGGCGAAACATGAGCGTTTTGTGAACACATCCCTGTCAAAATCTTCTCGCGTAGCCGCAGCGGCGGCAGAGGGGCTCGACCGCGCGGCGCTCGGAAAAGCCCTCGCGTATCGCTTTGGCGCGGGGACTTTTGAGGATTTCGTCCAGCTCCCGCTCAAAAAGATTTCCGAGGGCCACTCTGCCGTCGTGGTCCAGGCAGCAGGGCACGACCGTCCCGTCGCACAGCACGCCGATCTGATCGCGCAGGCCGTAGCAGAAGCAGCGCTCTCCCCTGTCGTTGGCCGACAGATCGGGCCAGTCGAAGCGCTCCCCCGGCTCGAGCCACAGCTTCTCCCGCAGCCTGTACCCCTCGCGGCTGCGGCCCCAGGGTCTGGGAAAGGCCGCCTCCAGCCGGGACTCGATCTCCGGGTTGAGGCTGTCAAGGCCGTTTTTATTCCAGAGCCGAAACTCACAGCGCTTCCCGGCGACGTTTGCCTTTTGGGCGAATACGATGCAGCCGTCGAGGTAGCGGAGAAGTTCTCCCCCTTCGTTTGCCTCAAAGGACTGTAGGGAGATGTTTACCTTCCAAAGCGCGGGGCTCTCGCAGAGGATGTGCCCCTTCTCCGGCAGGAGCGTCCCGTTGGTTGTGACCATGACCTTGAAGCCCAGCTCCCCCGCGATTTTGAGAAACTCCGGCAGCAGCGGGTGCAGCAGCGGCTCGCCCATCAGGTGGAAGTAGAGGTATTCCGCGCGGCCTTGCAGCTTCTCCGCGAGAGTTGTGAACTCCCCAAGCGTGAGCATGTGCGGCGCTCTCGCGGTGCCGGGACAGAAGGCGCAGTTTAAGTTGCAGATATTGGTGATTTCGAGATAGATTTTTTTCAGCGTCATCATCGGAATATGCAGTCACGGCGGAAAAGCTCCGCCGTGATTCTTTTTCTCATATCACCACCGAGAGGATTTCCTTCATCTCCTCGGGCGGTATTTTTACCACTTTTCGGTCATAGGTGACGAGTCCGTTGAGTTCATCCTCCACATCGCTCAATTGCGTGTAGACTGCGGCGGCGAGGCCGTATTTCTTTGCCGGCGCGATCTCGTCCCGGTACAGGGCCTTGAGCGACTGATGAAGCGCGTCTTTCGTCCTGCACTTCTTGTAGCCGAAGGAACGGGCGCTGAAGCAGTGCTCCTCCACACGGTGGCTGTAGCCGCCGAACTCGCTCAGCACCACGGCGCGGCCCCTGTCGTCGGGGCGGTAGACATACTTTCTGAAATAGACGTGCAGGCTCTTGAGCTCGCCTGTCCCCTGATCGTGCCAGCCGGAGGCGTGGTCCACGGTGCGTGTGGGGTCGAGGGCCCTGACATAGGCGTGGATCGCCGCCGCGTCAAACTGGCCCCAGCCCTCGTTGAAGGGCACCCACATGCACACGCAGGGGCAGTTGTAGAGGTGGCGGATCATATCACCCAGCTCCTGCCGGAAGCGCCCGCGTTCATCCTCGCCGCGGCGGGAGAAGAGAGCGTAGTGATCGTCCCGCAGGCTCTTGCCGGTGACGAGCGGGGTTGAGACCACAAGGGGGTTATAGGCTCCGCCCCCGCAGGGCATGTCTTGCCAGACCAGCATGCCGATCCGGTCACAGTTATAGTACCAGCGCAGGGGCTCCACCTTGATGTGCTTGCGCAGCATGTTGAAGCCCATGTCCTTTGCCTTGCGGATGTCATAGACGAAGGCCTCGTCCGAGGGGGCGGTGTACAGCCCGTCCGGCCAGTAGCCCTGATCGAGCAGGCCGTTGTGGAAGTACGCCCGGTTGTTCAAAAACAGCCGCGGCACGCCCTGCGCGTCCTTCTCCACCGAGAATTTGCGCATGGCAAAGTAGCTGTCCACCTTGTCATCCACGAAGCTCACGCTGAAATCGTAGAGCTTGGGATGCTCGGGCGACCAGGCCTCGAAGTTCGGGACGGAGATTCTTGCGGGCAGCGCATAGCTTTTGCCGCCAAAGCGCGCATAAGCTGTGCCCTCGCCGACAAGCGACGCGCCGATCTGTACGATACCGTGGTCAAAGTCCGGCGTGATGCGCAGGCTTTCGATGTACTTTTCCGGTACGGGCTCTATCCATACCGTCTGCCAGATCCCGCTCTGCGCCGTGTACCAGATGCCGCCGGGACGGCTGCTCTGCTTGCCGCGGCAGCGCTCGCCGCGCTCGGTTTCGTCCTGTACGCGCACCAGCAGTTCAAAGCTCTCGCCCTTGACCGCGTCGGTGATCTCCGCCGAGAAGGGCAGATAGCCCCCGACATGGGAGACGGCCTGCCGTCCGTTGACCCAGACCGTTGCCTCCTGATCCACCGCGCCGAAGTGCAGGAGCAGACGCTTGCCCCGAAACGCAGGCGGCAGCGTCACGTCTCTCCTGTACCACAGGTACTCGTCGGCTTTGAGCGAGCGCCCGACGCCGGAGAGCTCCGCCTCCGGCGAAAAGGGCACGATGATCTTGCCCTCAAACGCCGCCGGCCGGAGCCCGTCTCTTGTGATGGCGTAGTCCCAGGGGCCGTTCAGGTTCAGCCAGCGATCCCGCCGCATCTGCGGCCGGGGATATTCCGGGAGCGGACGATTTGGATCAAGCCGCTCTCCCCAGGGCGTCTTCATGTTTTGTTTAGAACAGGCCGCCGAGTCCGCCCAGGCCCCCGAGACCGCCCTGCAGCTTGCTCATGGCCTTGTTGGTCTCGTCGTCCGCGAGCTTGATCGCGCCGTTGACCGCCGCGACGATCAGATCCTGCAGCATCTCCACGTCGTCGGGGTCCAGGACCTCGGGGTCGATGACGATGCTCTGGAGCTGACGGGTGCCGACCATGGTCGCCTTGACCGCGCCGCCGCCGGCGGTGAACTCAAACTCCTTGCTCTCCAGCTCCTGCTGCATCTTCATAAAGTCCTGCTGCATCTTCTGGGCCTGCTTCATCATGTTAGCCTGGTTGCCGGGGAAGCCCCCGCGAAATCCGCCTTTTGCCATGTCTGTATCCTCCAATAACAATGAATTATATAAATCTGACTTCCTTAAACGCGCGCAGCTCCTCAATATCCCGGCTGGGCTTTTCCGGCTTTTCCGTAAGCTCGGACAGTGCCGCGCGAATGTCGCGCCCCGCGAGCCGGGACGCGGCCTCGGAAAACTTGGCCAGCACGTCCTGGCGGTTGAAGCGCCCGTAGAGAAAACCGGGCACGACCTCGAGGCGCAGGATGGGGCCTTCCATGCGGCCCTGTACGCTCTTTTCGTCGTCAAGCCTCGTGCTGATGTCCTTGGGCAGCGTCGGCCCGGCCTCGCGGATGATGTCCGCCCAGCTCACCGCGGTCTCGGCGGCCGGGGCTGCGCTCACGGGTTCCTCAGCCGCCGGAGGCGGCTGCTCCGGCGCCTTTGCTTCGGGCTGCGGAACCGGCGCCGGTTCCGGTCTCGGCGGCTCGGGTTGCTCGGTCCAGTCCCCCATGTCGGCGGGCTCGGGGTACTCGTCCTCCGGCGGGGGCGGCAGCTCGTCCCCGACGCCGTCCCTCAGCACGGGTGCGGTCTGAATCGGCGTGCTTTGAACGGGCGCAGCCTGAACCGGCACCCCATGTTTCATCTGCTCCTCGAGCCGGGATACCCGCGCCCGGAGCTGGGACACGCTCTCCCCGACGCTGCTGTCGCAGAGGGAGACGAGGCAGAGCTCGGCCGTCGTGCGGGGACTCGCCCCGGCGCGTATCTTCACCTGCGCGTCCTGGAGGGTCTCCATCGCGCAGATAAGCTCCTCCTTGGTCATGCGCTCGCCCAGAGACAGAAGCGTCGCGCTGTCGTAGCCGCCGGAGATGAGGCTCTGTCCGCCCTTGGGGGCCACCTTCATCATCAGGGCGTCGCGCAGGAGACCCGCCAGCTCCGTCAGCAGGACGCTCGGATCCTTGCCGTCCATCCACATGGCGGAAAAATCCCTGATCGCCCGCTCCGTCTCATGGGTGAGAACCCGCTCCATCAGCGCGGCGGTGCGGCGGTTGCCCGCAAGGCCCATCGCGCTGTACACGGCCTCCAGGTCGATGACCTCGCTCGCCGAGCACTGGTCCAGCAGACTCAGCGCGTCGCGCACACCGCCGTCGGCGAGTCTGGCGATCAGCTCCGCCGCGTCGTGCCTGAGCTGAAAGCCCTCCCGCCAGGCAATTTTTTCCAGATATGCCGCGATCTCGGGCGCGTCGATGCGCTTGAAGCTGTGGCGCTGGCAGCGGGACAGGATGGTCGCCGGGACCTTTTGAAGCTCCGTCGTCGCGAGGATGAACATCAGGTGCTCCGGCGGCTCTTCCAGAATTTTGAGCAGGGCGTTGAAGGCCGAGGTCGAGAGCATGTGTACCTCGTCCACGATATAGACGCGCTTTTTGACAGCGGCGGGGCTGAACACGGCCTCCTCCCGCAGGGCGCGGACGTTGTCGACCGAGTTGTTGGAGGCGGCGTCGAGCTCCACTACATCGAGGACTGAGCCCTCGCTGATGCCCCGGCAGGCCGGGCACTCGCCGCAGGGGTTGCCGTCGACCGGGTGCTCGCAGTTGACCGCCTTCGCGAGTATGCGCGCACAGGTGGTCTTGCCGGTGCCGCGGGTGCCGATGAAGATGTAGGCGTGGGAGAGCCTGCCGGTCTTCACCTGGTTTTTCAGGGTCTGGGTGATATGCTGCTGACCCACGACCTCGTCAAAGGTCTGCGGCCGCCATTTGCGGTACAGCGCCTGGTACACGCTCTCCCCTCCCCGTATATTTAAAGTGGTGGCTCTTGACAAGACTGCACACCCGACTCTGAATAATGCTCTATATCCGTTACGCCGGCAGCCGGCTCGGACCCGGCAGCCTCGCGGCACACGAAAAGCACCGCTTAATGCTGCTCGGTTCCCCGCCTGACATGGTTCACGGGTTCCCGTTGCGCGAGACCGGATCGTCAACGCTGCTTACCGGGGTCAGACGACACAGAACATATCCTCGATCGGGAATTCATCCCTGCTGTAGCGGATTGCAGGTCACAGGGCACCGCTGGCTCCCCGACTAGTGCAGCCTTGTCAAAAGCCACGACGTTACTATACTACAAGTTTTCGAGAATTTCAATAAAATTTTTCTTTACTTTTTTGGAAAGTGTGCTATAATACAAAAGCTGTCAGAGATGAGACAAGTGAATACGGGCTCGTAGCTCAGCTGGGAGAGCGCACGGTTCGCATCCGTGAGGTTCGAGGGTTCGATCCCCTTCGAGTCCACCACACCTGAAACACCGTTTGATACTTATGTGTCAATTCGGTGTTTCGTTTTTTATGCCCTGAAAGCCTTGCGGCGCAAGGGGTTTGTTCTGCATATTATTGCAGTATGCTTTATGGTTTTGAAAAAGAGAGGGTTCGATCCCCCTCTAAGGTCGGAAAGAAGATAAAGTTAGCAGAGGCAAATAGTTTGGTTATAGGGGTTTCGTTTGGTAGTTAAGGATTTTGAAGCGCTTTACTACATGCGATAGTTTTTTAATGATTGCTTAATTATAAAATAGTCTCATGATTAATTAAAATTACATTTTTGGGCGGACAATAATTTGCCCCTTCTACTATAAGCCTGATGCCGGCGAGGCTATTCTTTCTTTTTGATATAGTAGCGCCCATCCTCCTCCAAAGCCTTGGCAGTACAGGAAAAAGACCGGAGCCGGAATCATACGGGTCAGGGCTTCGAGCCGAATACGGATTCTCCGGCAACACAGAACAGGATAATCACCGCCCCGATCATGCCAACAGCGGCCAGCCTTTCCCGCAGCAGCAAAAACGAAAACACCGCCGTCATGACCGGGCAGGTGCATTGGATCAGTGAAACCGCGCGGGCCGGGATTTTTTCCAGTGCAAGATTCTGAAG
>ONPN01000088.1 GCA_900319695.1 uncultured Eubacteriales bacterium | reverse complement strand
GGGCAGGGGATATAGTAGGACAGACGCCCGGCCGGCGCCGGAGGCAAGCCAAGCAGACGGATCACGTCCGAAATCGAATAGCTTTCCATGTTTTATCCTTCCCGGGGATGGCAGAGAGCCATCCCCATATTCTTTATGCGCATTCGTTCAGGGCGCTTTCACAGATGAGCTTCGCCGCCGCGGAGATCTCCTCGGAGTGCGTATACTTGTTGGCAAGCCAGACAAGAGACTTCGGATCGAGGGACACCAGATCGCCCAGCGTCTTGCCGCTGAACTTCTTAATGGGGCAGGGCAGACGCATGGCGGCTTCCAGCTTTTCCTCCGGCGTCAGCTCGCGGGGAGCGGGAGGGGGAGGTGGTGCGACAGGAGCGGCAGGTCTTGTATGAGCAGATTCCTCAGGCACGGGATCAGTCACCAGATCCATCGTGAACTCGTCCGGGGCGGTGCTGCTGAAGTCCTCACCCGCGGCGGAGAACTGGAGGCCGAAGCCCGCGTTGCGCAGCGCAATGCCGACAGCTGCCGTCTGCGCCCACTCACGCGGGGAGACAGAGGGCTTGTCCTGGCAGCGCCCGCGGGAAGCGGTCGCCTCGGCAAGATAGCACTCCACGGGATCCCTGTAGTTCGGGTACACGCGGGCTTTTGCCACAAAGCAGTCATGGCCTTGCGTCACCTCAACGGAGATCTTTCCTTCGGGATAGCGGAGACGAAACCACGCCATCTGGATCATCACGGGCAGCCGCTTGCGGGTCTGGCCGGTGCCGAGATCGGTATAGTCCACCGCAAAGGGCCTCGGATCGAAGCCCTCAACGGCGTTGATCTGCTCAAGGACGGATGTATCGACAGTCTGATCCTGATTCATGACAGAACCTCCTCAATATTGATGTAGCTTGTACGGTAGCTGACCCAGACGGGGAGCACCGTGTTGATCATTTCCTGGACGGATTTCCGGTAAAGCTCCGGCGTCCCGGCGTTGAAGCTCTGAAAGCGGCGGCACTGATCGTTGAAAACCGCCTCCAGAGATTTGAGCGCGGTCGCGCGCTGCTGAACCTTCTGTTCATCACCCTTCGGGCCGAAGCGCCGTTCGGTGAGAAGCGCACGGAAGCTTGCGATGACCAGCTGATAGTGGTAGCCAATGGCGCCGAGCTCCGTGGTGACCGGTGCTGTGCGGCAATAGGCCTGCATCAGCTCCAGCGTGGCGATGCGGTAGTTGAGCTCCTGAAAGGCCAGAAGCTCCTGCTGCTTCAGTGAGCCGTCGCTGATCTTTTTGAGCAGTCCTTCCTGATACTGCTTATACTGACCGAGTACAGTTGCCATATTGGGTACTCCCTTCATTCTTTACTGAGGACCTGCAGCCGATGGGCAAGGCAGGTGCCTCGTTTTTCTGTGTCTGTTTTCTTGATCGCAATGCAGAGAGCCTTTCGCTCGCCGACGAGTATGACCCGGTCCTTGCCGCGCGTGATGGCGGTATAGACGAGCGGCCTTGTCAGCATGAGCGAGTGCGCGCACTGCAGAGTGATGATGACAGAGCGGTATTCACTGCCCTGAGATTTGTGTATCGTCGTCGCGTAGCCCAGATCCAGCATTTCAAGGTCGGTCGAGTCGTATTCCTTGACCCGCCCGTCCCCAAAGTCCACATGGACGCAGACGTCGTTTGCGGTTTTGGTGATACCGGTAATGGTGCCGATATCTCCGTTGCTCACATCGTCGTGGTTTCGGGTCTGCATGACCTTGTCACCCTGGCGGAAGAGCTTCTTGCCGCAAACTGCCTCTATCTTATAAGAAGCCTTCGGATTCACGGAATCTCGCAAAACTTCGTTCAGGGCATTGACGCCGGTCTCCGTTTTCTGACGGAAAGGGGAGAGCAGCGCGACGTTATCCACGCCGTATCGCTGAACCTCCTGCAGATAGAGCTCCTTGATCCGCTCGGCGGATTCCGGGATGCTGGGTGACTGATGAAACTGAAAGTCCGGCCCATACTCCAGACTGAGTGTGCCGTGGCGGATGAGCTTGGCATTGACGGCGATCCGGCTGCCCGCGTTCTGACGGAAGACCCGGTCGAGGCGGACAACGGGGATGAGACCGCTTGCCAGCAATTCGCTCAGCACAGCGCCGGGGCCGACCGAGGGGAGCTGGTCTGCGTCACCGATCAGGATGAGCTGGCTGCTGCCCGGCACTGCCTTGAAAAGATGTAGGGCAAGATGGTTATCCAGCATGGAGACCTCGTCGGCGAGGATCAGATCGGCCTCCAGAGCCTCCACGCCGCCGAAGTATCCGCCGTCAAAAGCGCGAAGACCGAGGGCTTTGTGGACTGTGGAGGAAGGCTCGCCTGTGGATTGCTCCATGCGCCGGGCGGCGCGTCCGGTAGGAGCGCAGCAGATGAT
>ONPN01000040.1 GCA_900319695.1 uncultured Eubacteriales bacterium | reverse complement strand
CCAAAAAGCATTTCATATAAATCGCAATAGATTCTGCATCCCAGAAGACTGATTTCATGCGCGTGTGTTAATGATGACAGATAGTAAATATGCCTGGTTTTCTCACTTTCATCCAAATCCTGCAGGGTGAAATAAATCGCCAACGGCAGCATCCTCATCAGCGAGTGTTATGAGGGCATCGAGGCCCTGACCATTGATATCTCCGGCGGCGAGATCGAACTCTATCCCACCGACGACGGCCTGAATGCCAACGGCGGCTTCAGCGGCTTCGGACCCGGCATGTTCGGAGCCCTCGGCGACACGGCCGACAACACAGCGGTCCAGACACAGATCACCGAAACCTGGATCCATATCTCCGGCGGCAGCCTCACAATCGTTAATGCAACGGCCCGCGATGCCGACGGCATCGACTCCAACGCAGATATCGTCATCTCGGGCGGCGTCATCCGCGTCAGCCTCACCTCCTCCGGCGGCAACAACGCCATCGACTACGCCAGCGAAAACGGCGGAAGCTGTGTGATCACGGGCGGCGAGCTGATCGCCTGCGGCAGCTCTGCCATGGCGGAGCGCTTCAGCGACGCCTCCACCCAGTGCGTGGCGCTCTATAACCTCGGCTACAGCGCGGAGGCGGGCACTGAAGTGCGCGTCCTGGACGGCGCGGGCAGGGAGATCCTCAGCTATGCGGCGCCCTGTGACTTCAGCTCCGTGTCTCTCAGCTCCCCGGCCTTCAAGCTCGGCGAGACCTACACGGTCGTCGTCGGGGACGAGGAGGGAGAGATCACCTTTGATTCTGTTTCCATAAGCTCCGGCAGCGCAGGCGCCTTCGGCGGTTTCGGCGGCATGGGCGGCAGAGGCCGACAGCAGTGGAATCCTGACAACAGCGCAGCGGGCGCTGCAGACTCCGAGCGCCCCACCCATATGGGCGGCTGGGGCGTCCCCGATGAAACGGGCAGCGCCATGCCGACCCCGCCGGACTTTGGCGGCGAGATGCCGGACTTCTCCGATATGCCGGCTCCGCCGGATATGGGGATGCGCCCCGATGAAAACGGCGCGGTACCCGGTTTCAACGGCCAGACGCCCGATCCCTCCTCTATGCCCCAGGGCATGGGCGGCGGTCACATGCGCCGTGAGGACATGCCCGACGCGATGCAGAACGCGGCGGAGGAAGCGGCAGAGCTTGCCATCGAAGAAACGCTCCCGATCGGCCCGCAGCCCGTCAGTACGCATACATGGATCATGCTTGCGGCCTGCGCCCTGGCCCTGGCACTCGGCATCCTGATCGCAGCAAAATACAGACAATAAAAAACACAGCGGACTCGCATCAAAGCGAATCCGCTGTGTTCTTTTTTGCGTTATGGAGATTATTCCGCGACTTCCTCTTCCGCTTCTTCGGGCTTTTGGCAGGCGGTCAGGTAGAAACGGTACACGACTGCGGCGATGACGATGCAGCACACAGCCATGCCGCTGTAGCAGCTCAGATACCGGTCGCCGTAGCGCTGGACCAGATACTCGGTCGCGCCGACGCCGAGCAGGAAGATCAGCCAGACGATCCACAGCAGCCAGTGCCAGAAATGCATTCCGTTCGCAAGAATGGAGAGGCGGCTGTAGTGGATGAGCAGCAGGAGGATGCACACGGCGGCGATGATCTGCACGATGCTCACAAAGCCGTTGATGGGCAGAAAGCTTGAGTCATAGCGGGTGGAGTCCATGATCAGCTCGGAGGCGGAGTATAGCAGGAGAAGCATGTTGACAGTGTTGCCCTCGCTGCGGCCCGCCTTCATGGGGATCCGGCGGCGCTTCAAGAAGAATTTCAGCAGCATCAGGCAGAACAGCAGCATCAGCAGAAAGTGCGCGAAGAAGGTGGCAAAGCGGTACTCGGTGGCGCCGGCGGAATTGGTGATCCCCGCGGCGAGGGGCAGGTGCTGCAGAACACCGGTAGTCACGGCGATCTTGCTGCGGCAGGCGGACGAGAACAGGGCGCTGAGCCGAATGAACGCGACCGCAAGGGCCATGCCGGGGGCGGCAGCGTCCAGGAGCTTTGCGGTGTCGCCGTCATCGAGCTTCGCGGCGATCCAGGCGGCAAGCCACACGCCGGGGATCGCGGCGGGCAGGACGTAGCTGCCGGCGGTATAATCCGTCACCGCCGTGAAAAAGCCTGCGTACTGCTCCTGATGGCAGTACCAGTGCAGGATCCTGCACAGCGGGACCGAGAACAGAAGCGCGAGCGGGAAGAAGAGCATCATCGAGACGATGCGGCCGCGGTTTGTGACCTGCAGGGAAAGGCTCATCAGCAGCGCCGCCAGCAGCCCGACGGTAATGATAATGGCGCTCCAGTAAAAGACGGTGCTGTCGTAATATACGGCTATGGGATTCATCGACGCACCTCCTCGGGAATGGCGGTTGCAAAGTAGATGATATCACTCACGGCACGCTCCACGCCGAAGTCCACGTGGTTGATGGGACCGCCCATCATGATGATCTCGGCTGTCTGGCCGCCGTCGAGGGTGTAGGCCTTCCAGACGTTCTTGGAGTAGATGATGCGCGCCAGCTCATTGATGGTGGCGCGGGGGCGGGCGTCGGGCGTGTGGTTGATGGTCATGAGCAGATAATGCAGCTCATCGGTCATGGCGATGCAGGAGCGGGAGTACTCGGTGTTGATCTCGCCGATGGGGTAGGCGGAGCAGTACTGCAGTTCCCAAAGAGCACATCATTTTCCTGTATGAAGCGCTCGGCCTCGCCCTCGCCCATCAGCTCACCCGCGCGGGAGAAGAGCATGTCGCCCGAGGCGGTGAAGAAGCAGGAGTCGACCTGGGCGGGGTTGTTGCGGTAGAGCTTGCGCTGATAGGCCGTGATGCCCAGATCGCGGAAGGCGTAGAAGTCGCCGTTCATGGCGACGACCGCGTTGGAGGCGTTGGCCATGTCGGAGGCATAGAGCTGCACGCTGGAGCTGTAGCTGTCCTCGGCCAGCTTGCGTCTCAGCTGCGAGCCGTGGGCCACCTTGACCTCGGCAAAGGTGCAGCAGCGCTGCTCAATATATTCCTTCCAGGCGACAACAAAAATCGTATCGTCGAGGTAGTAGCGGATCGGCTCGTCCGGGACAAAGTCGGCGGAGGGGTCAAAGGTCATCTTCTGCCCGTCCAGCAGGATCGAGGCCTTTTGAATCAGAGCCGTGATGTCGGCGGGATCATAGGTCATGCCGAAGCCGTTGGGGTCCGGCGCGGGAGCGACGGTCGCGCTCTCCTGCAGGGTGTAGATCTTGCGGATATAGGCGAGATCGCCGAAGGCGTCGGAGGCGGCGTTGTTGACGTAGACGTCCAGCTTGTCCGACAGGCGCAGCTTTGTGTCGGCGCTCGAGAAGGAGACGGTTCCGGACGCGGGGTGGAGGTATAACACCGCAAGGCACAGAACAGCCAGCGACAACGCAAAGAAAATCAGGCTCAGGAGTGCGCGGAAGAAGCCGGGGATGCGGCGCTTGCGATACTCCTTCGGGGGCTTGGCGGGCTTTGCTGCCTTTGAAGACTTGGCAGGCGCCGCTTCCTTTGACGGCTGATCCGCTTTCTTCCGCTTCAGCAGCTTCAAACCGCGCCGGGGTTTTGACTCTTCCGTCGGGGGCTCGGCGTCTTCCCCGTCAGGAAGCACAAGCTCCTGCGGCTGAGGTCTCGGCAGCGGGGAATGCTCCGCCGGACGGGCGGGTTCAAAGCGGACCGTGGCCTCCACCGGCGGCTGTGCAGCGGCAGACTCCTCCTTCGGTTCGGCCTCGGCGGAGTAGGTCTCAAAGCTCTCTGCGGGCGCGCTGCGGCGCTCTGTTTTCGGCTTGGGCGGCTCGGCCGTCTCCCCGCGGAACTCCGCGAGGATGGCGTCAAGATCGCTTAAATCGTAGGTTTCTTTACTCATGCTCTGTCTCCGTTATCAGGAAATCCCCCCGGCCAGCGCACTCAGCAGCCGGGAATCCGCGACGATCTGCCAGCGGCCGTCCGTATAGCTCAGCGGCACGTTCAGCTCGTCGACCGTATAGTAGTCCTGCGCGCTCTGCAGTACCGCGTCCAGGGCGGCGAGATAGGCCTCGTCCGCAACATCCGGCAGCACCTGGCGGTTTTCGTCATAGACCTTGCCGACCGGGCGCTCGGCGACGATGCGCTCAAGCTGGTGCTGGGTCTCCGCCGCAACGGCGTCTTCCAGCCGGGCCAGATCCAGCCGGGTCACGGTCACCGCCTGCACGGCCTCCAACTTGTCAACACGGCACTCGTCCTCAAGCGCATAGGAGTAGCTGTCGTGCAGAGCCCGATAGACCTTCTGACCGGCGGGGCTTGCGGGCTCCGCACCGAGACCGAGGTCCGAATAATCACGAAGCTGTGCGTAGGCGGTCGTGTAATCGCCCGCGCACACGGCGTCGAAGAAGGTGCGCACTGTGTCGGCGGGGTCACCGTCGGGCTTGGCGTAGATCGTGCCGTGGTACATGCCCGCCGCAGACAGCAGCATGGCCCCCGCGCTCAGAATCAGGGCGAGGAAGAGCCCGATGAAACGCGCACGGTACTTCACGCAGAGGACGATGATCAGAATGAGACCCAGCACCAGAAAAGCGCCGATGGCCGCGGCGGGGACGATCGGCGGCAGAGCCACGCGGTCGGGAACGGGTTCGGGCGTCGGCGCGGCAGGCGCGGCAGCGACGGGGGCCGGGGTCGGCTCGGGCGTAGGCTCAGGCGTAGGCTCCGGCCTGTTTGCGAGTTTTTCGGTATACTCACACATGGCGGTGCACCAGGCGCTGAGAAACTCCTCGGAACTATTGGGGCTCTTCGTCATCATGACGAGGGCGATGGGCTGGGTGGTAAAGCAGAGGGCGCAGTCGTTGAGAATGTAATCCTCCGAAATCCATCCGGGCTTGTGCGCAATGCGGAAGCGCGGCTCGTTGAGCTTAAAAAATTGATTGGTCATCGCCTTCTGCGCGGTCTCGATGATGCCGGGGAAGCGCTCCTGCTCGTTGTACAGGAGCTTCAGGCAATTGATAAACTCACGCGGCGTGTAGTTGTTGTACATGGTGATATCGACGCGCTCCGAGCCGGGCTCAACCCCCATGTAGGGCGCGGTGAGGAGCCGGAACTGATCGTAGCCGCCCAGAAGATCGAGCAAAAGCGCGTAATCGCTGTTGCTGGAATCAATGAGCACTCTGTCACGGATCTCCTCAAAGGTATAGTAGGGCGCGTAGGGGCTCCAGTCAAATTCACCCTTTGCAAGCAGCTCCGTATAATACATGCACAGCGGAAGCTTGGTCATGCTCGCCGCGATGGCGTATTCGTCGGCGTTGATATAGTGCTCCTCACCTGTGACAAGGTTCAGATAGCCGCAGTACACGCCGCTGTCGGTCATGTTGTACTCCTCCATGACCTTGGCCGTGATCTCATCCCAGGAGGGATCCTCCGCCTCGGCCGCGGCAAAAGCGGGCGCGCACAGCCCCAGGCACAGCAGCAGGGCCGCGGCCAGAGCCAATATTGAACGAAATGCTTTCATGCAGACACTCCATTACTGATAGTCATACCCTACTATCTTATCATAAATCGGGAATATTGCAAGAGCTGTGTCGACAATCAGCGCTTTTTCCGACCAAAAAAAGGAAATTATGCCGACGCGCGGGCCGCAGCGAGGACTTTTATCCCTCCATAATGTGCAGCGCTCTCAGCTCCGAGCTCTCAATATGCGAGGCGATCTCAAAGGCGTGGGGCTCGAGATAGTCCCAGCTCCCGTGGGTGAGGTGCTGGGCCTTGAGCTCCTTTACCACATTGGCGCAGACGTCCTCGATAATGGCGGATTTCAGGATGCGGCCCTGCTCGTTGTTGTCCTCCGTGAGCAGGAAGACCAGCGCGTCCGCCATCCCCGAGAGCTTTTCAAGGCTTTCCATCCCGCGCAGCTGCCACTTGTAGTAGGGCATATGGCGGCGATTTAATAAGTAGATAGCCCCGCAGGCGGCGTTGACAAACTCCGCCATCGCGAGCATGGCGGCCCCGAACTCCCCGTGGCGCACGCAGCGGGGATAGTTGTACTGCCCCGCCTGGGCCATGGTGACGATGCGGGCGGCGAGCTTTTTGAGCCGCACATCCTCCGGCATCCCGGTCAGAAGCTGCTCACGGATGGAGGTGAAGAGCCCCTGATCGTCCCGGAAGACCTCGCCGTTTGTGGCCTCGGCCAGAGCGTGAGAGGGGAGGGAGAGCCACTGCAGGTCGCTCTCCGGCGCGCCGCGGCTGCCGGTATAGCGGCTGTAAAAATCCGAAATGCGCCGCACGCCCCTGCTCGTCTCGCTCAGGGCGCTGCGCTCCTCCGCCTTCTTAAACGGCAGGGATCGGTACGCGCGGGAGAGCTGCACCCCGATGGCGCGGTCCGTCTCGTCGTCGATCCAGAGGCAGAAGCCCTCGGGAAAGTCGTGGTCGCGTGAGATCTCATCGTCAAAGCCGAAGCACTCCGACCCGTGGCCGACCAGCCCGACGGCGATGCGCCCGGCCCATTTTGAAAAATGCCGGTCGATCATGTCCACGCCGTAGCGCTCATAAAGGCGGCGTGATTCCTCAAGTCCCCGCATAGATTTTCTCCGCCCTTTCCCGGAGCTCCTTCGCATAGAAGAAGAAGCCGTAGTAATCAAAGCAAGGCGCGCACTTGGAGATGGTGAAGGCGTGGTACCCGTCGTGCGCAAGTCCCGGCGCGTTGAGGCAGTCCCAGGCTTTTTCCAGGCACTCGCCGATGCGCTCATCCTCAAGATCGCGCCGCCCGTAGAGCTCGGCCAGGTTGCACCAGGTCACGGCGCAGTCGTTCTCCTGGCGGTCGATCTTTTCGAGGATCGCAAGGGCGAGCTTAAAACAGCGCTCGGCGTTTGGCACATCGCCCGTCTCGTCATAGCTCAGCGCCATGTTGTTGTAGAGCCCCGCGAAGCGGTAGTCCGACGGGTCGAGATTGTCGGCATAGACCCGTGCGACGTGGGTGAAGATGGGAATAGACTCTTTGGCGTGCCCGAAGGCCTTGAGCGTCGTCGCGGCGTTTAAGAGCACCGTCGCCCCGGAGACCGTGCGGCCGAGGTGATGGACGCGCGTAAGCTCCAGCGCCTCGCTGACCGTCCGAAGCCCCTTGTCCGCCTCGCCCGTGCGGCGGTACTGGCCCAAAAGCTCGCTCAGAACCGTGAGCTCGGAGCGCCAGTCACTGTGTGCGCGCACCTTCGCGAGGGAGCTTTCCAGCAGGTCGCGGGCCTCCCGCTCATGCCCCGCACCGCAGAGCTCATCCACCTCCTGAATCAGAAGCGGCACGCTCAGCACGTTCGGGCACGGCGCCGTATCGGGGGTCCCGGTATACTGACTGGTATCAAAAACACAGCAAAACTCGTTGTGATCCATCATCGACACTCCATGATAACAATATATAAATTATTATAACACAAAAGCGCCTTGAAAGAAAGCCGTAAAACGGGTATACTAAATAAAACCATATCTGAGAGGAAAACCATATGAGCAATCGGCTGCAATATGAAAAATCCCCCTATCTGCGTCAGCACGCGGAGAACCCCGTGGACTGGTACCCCTGGGGGAAGGAGGCCTTTGAAAAGGCAAAGCGGGAGGACAAGCCCGTCTTTCTCTCCATCGGCTACGCCACCTGCCACTGGTGCCATGTCATGGCGCACGAGTCCTTTGAGGACCCGGAGATCGCCGCCATTTTGAACGAGCACTTTGTCCCCGTCAAGGTCGACCGCGAGGAGCGGCCCGACGTGGACAGCGTCTATATGCGCGCCTGCATTGCCGTAAACGGCAGCGGCGGCTGGCCCCTGACCGCGATCCTCACCCCCGAACAGGAGCCCTTCTTCATCGGCACCTACTTTCCGAAAGAGAGCCGGGGCGGCCTGATGGGTCTCAGACTGCTGCTGACGAATATCGCGGAGAGCTGGCGGACGAGACGGCAGGAGCTGACGCAGACGGCGGAGGCGATGCGCGACTGGCTTCGCCGGGAGGTACAGCCCGCGGAGAGCGGGGAGGAGAATCTGCCGCAAAAGGCCGCCGAGCAGCTCATGGCCGTCTATGACGAGGAGTACGGCGGCTTCGGCAGAGCGCCCAAGTTCCCCACGCCGCACAACCTGATCTTCCTGATGGAGTATGCCCGGGCGGCAGAGGACGGAAAGCCCCGCGCGGCGGTGGAGCAGACCCTGCGCCAGATGCTGCGCGGCGGGATTTACGACCACTTCGGCGGGGGCTTCTGCCGCTATTCGACCGACCGGGAATGGCTCAAGCCACATTTTGAAAAGACGCTCTACGACAATGCCCTGATGGCCCTCTGCCTCACCCAGGCCTGGCAGGACGGGCACATGGCCCGCTGGCGTGACGCGGCGGAGAAGACCCTCGACTACTGCCTGCGGGAGCTCAAGGCCCCGGACGGCGGTTTTTACAGCGGCCAGGACGCGGACAGCGAAGGGCAGGAGGGGGCCTACTACCTCTTTACACCGGCGGAGGTTGCGGACGTCCTCGGCGCGGAGGCGGGGCGGCATTTCTGCGAGTGCTACGACATCACCGCGGAGGGCAACTTTGAGGGGAAAAGCATCCCCAATCTGCTGCTCAATAACCGCTGGAACTTCGTGCCCGAGGGCTACGAGGAATACCGCGAGAAGCTGCGGGAGTACCGCGCCGCGCGTATGCCGCTCTTCACCGACACCAAAATCCTCGCGGGCTGGAACGGTCTGCTGCTCGTGGCCCTGGCCCGCGCGGCACATGCCTTCAAGGATCGGCGCTATCTGCTGGAGGCGCAGGAGCTGGCGAACTTTTTGCTTCAAAACATGCGCCGGGACGGAAAGCTCATGGCCCGTCTGTGTGACGGGGAGCTGCGCTTCAACGCCTCCCTGAGCGATCATGCCTTTGTCGCGCTCGGCCTGCTGGAGCTCTACGCCGCCGACTTTGACCCGCGGCACATTCTGGACGCGCTCGGTCTGGCAAACGAGCTGCCCGCGCGCTTTGCCGATCCGAAGGGCGGGTACTTCGATACCCCGTCGGACGGGGAAAAGCTGCTGCTGCGCCCGAAGGAGACTCAGGACGGAGCCCTGCCCTGCGGCAACAGCGCGGCGGCCCGGCTCTTTGAGCGGCTCTTCCGGCTGACGGCGGAGGAGAGCTGGCGCGCGCTGTCGGAAAAACAGCTCGCTTTCGTGAAGTCCGCCGCGGGCGAAACCCCGGCGGGATGCTGCGCAGGCCTGTCGGCGCTGCTGTTCACGGGCAAGGGCGCGCGGGAGATCGCGCTCGTCCTGCCGACGGAGGAGATCCCGGAGCAGGCGCGGGCCGTCGTGGACGCCTGGCAGCCGGATCTGAGCGTGCTGCTGAAAACCCCGTCGAGGGCGGCGCTCCTGGCCGAGGCCGCGCCCTTCACGGCGGCGATGGAGGCAAAGGACGGCAGGCCGAGCGCCTATGTCTGTGAAAACGGGACCTGCTCTCTGCCGGTCTGCTTTTGAAGGAGGTACATAGGATGAAAAAAGCGCTTGCCCTGCTGCTTGCCCTGTGCCTGATCGCGGGGCTCTGCGGCTGCGGAAAAAAGAAAAAGGCGGAGGCCGAGCCGACCCCGCCGCCTGCGCCCACACCCACCCCGAACCAAATCTTCGAGGTGAAGCTGACGCTGGACAATCTCTATACGTATTTTGATTATAAGGAGTACCGGGCCGACGTGCGGGACGAGGAGACCAGCGAGATCGACTCCTCCACCATCGCCTACGGCCTCCAGCTCAAGCCGCAGTTCACCGCAGCGAACGACCCCGCGCACAAGGACACCATGGCCCTGCGCTTTGACGCCTGGGGCGTGGTGATGAGCGGGGACTTTCAGATCAACTTCGACGATCTCACGTTCACCGGCACCGCCGACGTCAACGAGCGCGTGCGCGTAAACGAGGAGCTGCACTTCTGGCCCAAGGGCAACCGCACCACCACCTGGGCCTTCGGCAATTATTCGAGCAGCAACATCATGTATTTTGACAGCTTCAACGTGGTTGAGGTCAGCGGCAGCGTCTGGCTCAAGATGGCCGACCTCGAAGCGGCCCCCACGCCGACCTTCATCCCCGTGGCCTACGAGGTGGACCTTGAAAAGGAGGAGAATAAGTGAAACACAATATCAAAGAAATCCTCTCCCGGATGACCCTTGAGGAAAAGGCGGGGCTCTGCTCCGGCTTCGACTTCTGGCACACCAAGAGTGTGGAGCGCCTGGGCGTGCCCGGCGTCATGCTCAGCGACGGCCCCCACGGCCTGCGCAAGCAGGATGACAAGGCCGATCATCTCGGCGTCAACGACAGCATCAAGGCGGTCTGCTTCCCGCCGGCGGCGCTCTCCGCCTGCTCCTTCGACCGGGAGCTGCTCAGAGAGCTCGGCGACACCGTCGGCCGGGAGGCCCAGGCGGAGAATGTGGCCGTCGTGCTCGGCCCCGCCGTGAACATCAAGCGCAGCCCCCTCTGCGGCCGGAACTTCGAGTATTTCTCGGAGGACCCCTACCTCGCGGGCGAACTCGCCGCCGCCTTTGTGGAGGGCGTGCAGAGCCATCATGTCGGCACCTCGGTCAAGCACTTTGCCGCCAACAGCCAGGAAAACCGACGCATGACCTGTTCCTCCGACGCGGACGAGCGCACCCTGCGGGAAATCTATCTGCCCGCCTTTGAAAAAGCGGTAAAGCAGGCCGGGGCCTATACCCTCATGTGCTCCTATAACCGCATCAACGGGGTCTACGCCTCGGAAAACGACTGGCTTCTCAACAAGGTTCTGCGGGACGAGTGGGGCTTTGAGGGCCTTGTCATGTCCGACTGGGGCGCGGTGAATGAGCGCGTCAAGGGCCTGGCGGCGGGCCTCGACCTTGAGATGCCCGCCTCCGGGGGCTTTACCGACGCGCAGATCGTCGCGGCGGTGAAGGACGGCAGCCTGGACGAGGCCGTCCTCGACCGCGCGGCGGAGCGTATTCTGACGCTCGTCTTCCGCTGGGAGGAAAACCGCGAAGCGCAGAGCTTCACCTATGAGGCCGACCACGCCTTTGCCCGCCGCGCGGCGGAGGAGTCCATGGTCCTGCTCAAAAACGAAAACCTCCTGCCGCTGGGGCGGGACGAGAACATCCTCTTTGTGGGCGAGTACGCCGAAAAGCCCCGCTATCAGGGCGGCGGCAGCTCCCACATCAACAGCTTCAAGGTCTCCAACGCCCTCACGGCGGCGGGGGAATACGCCTCCGTGCGCTACGCAAAGGGCTTTCCTGCCCAGGAGGACGCATACGACGAAGCCCTCGCCGCAGAGGCTCTGCGGGAGGCGAGGGACGCGGACAAGGTCGTGGTTTTCGCTGGCCTGCCAGACAGCTTTGAGTCTGAAGGCTACGACCGCGCGCACATGGATCTGCCGCTCTGCCAGAACCGCCTGATCGCGGAGCTTGCGGCGGTCAATCCCAATCTCATCGTCGTGCTGCACAACGGCTCGCCCGTGACCATGCCGTGGCTCGGTCAGACGAAGGGCGTGCTGGAGGCCTATCTCGGCGGCCAGGCCGGGGGAGAGGCCGTCGCCGCGATCCTCTTCGGCGCGGTGAACCCCTCCGGCAAGCTGGCCGAGACCCACCCGGTCAAGCTGTCGGACAACCCGTCCTATCTCAGCTTCGGAGGCAAGGACAAGGTAACATACAGCGAGGGCGTCTTCGTCGGCTACCGCTATTATGACAAAAAGGAGATGGCCGTCAGCTTCCCCTTCGGCCACGGCCTGAGCTATACGAGCTTTTCTTACGCCAATCTCCGCCTCGACCGGGACACAATGACCGACGGAGGCCGCCTCACGGTCAGCGTGGACGTGACGAATACCGGAGAACGTGAAGGGAAGGAAGCCGTGCAGCTCTACGTCTCGGACAAAACCGGCGCGGTTCAGCGCCCCCTGTGGGAGCTCAAGGGCTTTGAAAAGCTCAGCCTCAGGCCGGGCGAGACAAAAACCGCCGTCATGGTCCTGGACGACCGGGCCTTCTCCTGGTATTCGGAAGAGCTCGGGGACTGGTATGCCGCCCCCGGCGACTATGAAATCGCAGTCGGCGCGTCCTCACGCGATCTGCGGCTCTTTGCCCCCGTGCGCTATGAGACGAAGCGCCGCCTGCCCGTCCGTATCGGTCTCAACACCCCGGTGGGCGAGCTCTTGGAAAACGAGCGGACAAAGCCCTTCGCCATGCAGATTATCTCGAAAGCGGGCGACATTTTCGGCGGCGGCGATTCCCAGGGCGAGGCCGGAAAAGAGGCCATCAGCAGCGCCATGGTGGAGGCGATGGCGCTCTCCCAGCCCCTGCGCGGCCTCGTGAGCTTCGGCTACATGACGCCCGACGAACTGAACGCGGCGATCAGGCAATATACGGACTGATACTGTTTTTCGTTAAAACAGCAGTTTTGTGCCCACGGGCACAAAACACGTCTCATAGGTCTCCGACGTGCCTTTGGCACTATAAAACGGCTTTAAGCCGTTTTATGGGAGACCAGTATGACAAAAACAACTGTCAAAAAATGATGAAGGATCTTTCCCAAAGGGCAGTGAGCGCCCGGGGAAAGATCCTTCGTTTTGTTCTGGATAACAAATTCGTTTTACCGCTTTACGCTCACAAAGAAGCTCACCAGGCAGACCGGCAGCGCGCAGACCAGCATGAAGAGGAAGAGCGTTGCCAGATTATTCTCGCCGGTGGCGAGGAAGCGGATGAACACCAGCGCCACGCCGAGCACCGACGCAAGCAGGTTGAGGATCAGGTTGAGATTCGTCGCCATGTACATGCTGCGCCCGATGTCCGCAACGCTCGTCAGCGGGGGCAGACCCTCGTTGCAGAGAATGGCGGCGATACGCTCATCCTTGGCGTTGTCAGACGGCTCGGACAGACGGAAGCGCTCCACATAGGGCGGGAAGTCGTAGCCGTCGGTGGCGAGGTCGAAGGTGTTGTGCAGCATCTCGGGGTTGATGTTGAAGTCGCGGATGGCGAACACCGGCGGGTGGGAGGTGCGCACCAGGTCCACGAGCGCGCGGCGGATCTGCGGCTGGCCCTCGTACTTGAGGGAGAAAATGCCGTAGAGGATGCCGTCGATGGCGAGCAGCACCGTCGTCTTGTCGGTCAGGCGGAAGGGGATGCGCACGTTCATCAGGCGCATCAGATCCGTGCTGCCGCAGAGGACAACGTGCCCCTCAATGACGCCCTTCATCCCGCCGCCGGGCATGACCTCAAAGCCGTCGATGGAGCGGGCGGGGGAGTCGGTCTCGCGCATGAGCTCCCCAAAGCAGCCCGCCGCGCAGCAGCCGGAGGCCTGCATCATCGAGCCCGCGTAGGAGATGACCTTCTGCGCGTCCTCGTCGGCAAAGATGCGCACGCTCTCAATGGTGACGGCGCTCTCCGGGAAGAGGTCGCGGTCGGTGACGATGAGGTTCTTGCTGGTGCCCACATCGCAGAGGCCGGACCAGCCGGCGATGGCCGCGCCGAACTTGAAGATGCGGCTCGAGCCGAGGAAGAAGGGCAGGGAGAAGGACAGCATCGCCCCGAAGGGGACGGCCATCGCAAGATGGGCCGAGAAGAGATACAGGAACTCGGGATAGGCTTTTTTAATGACCATCACCACCAGTGACAGCACCAATGAAAGCACAAAGAGCACGGGGGCGAGGCGGGTATAGAGCGTCTCGTCCGGCCCGGCTTCCTCGGTTCGGCGGACAAAGCCGCGCACCGAGCGCAGGGATTTGAGCAGGGTGATCTGGTCCTTTTCCAGCGTGTTCTCGCCCGTGACGGCGAAGAAATGCTTGCCGATGGCGGGCACGCGCGTGGCCTTCCGCAGACCGCGGGCGGAGAGATAGGACGCGAGCAGCAGCCCCACCACCGAGAAGGAGGACAGGGCGCACAGCGGCATGTGCAGCGCGGCTGTATCCGACGTCGCCACGATCAGCGCGTCAATGCCGGTAAAGAAGCAGGCGACGACAGCGAGACTGTCCGCGCCGAAGCGCAGGCGCACGGCGTTTGAGACCCCGTTTGCCGCCACATCCAGCGCCAGCAGCAGGATCACCGCCTGCAGGCCGAAGCAGAAGGCTGCGGCCACGGGCAGGGATTTCATCATGCCGGGGACGGGCATCTCCATGGATATGTAAAGCAGCAGGGCCAGCACCCCGGCGCTGATGCGGAGCCGGTATTTCATCGAGCGCAGGAAGGAGCCGTAATACTTGGAGGCCTCGGCGGGCGTGAGCTCGGGGCCGAGATCCTCCTCCGTGTCGCTCATGGTCTCGGCGGTGCGGCCGCGCACGGTGCCGCGCAGCTTGAGCCAGACAGACGCCAGGATGGACAGCAGATACTCCTTGAAGCTGGGCGGGGCGTACATGTCCGACTCCCGGTACTTCCGGCTGCGGTCATCCTCTTCGTAGGCGTCAAAGTCGTCATCGTCATAGTCGGTGTTGTCGACGCTCTCCGGGGCGGAGAGGTAGTCCGGCTCATCCCGGTACTCGGCGTTGACCGCGTAGATGGCGGGACCGGCCTTCTCGTCGGTGATCGCCTCGTCTTCCGCGGGCTCCTCTGTCTTTTTGGCTTCGGCTGCCTCGGCGGCCGCCTCTTCCTTTTTCTTGCGCATGCGGCTGAGGAAGGAGCGGTGCTGCTTTCTCGGCGGCTCTTCCGTATCGGAGCGCTCGGCCAGAGGATCGTCATAATCCGGCGTCCACTGGCTGGGGTTATACTCGGTCTGCGGGGCCTGGACGTAGTCCTCGTCCGCGCTCAGATCGACCGCGCTGCCGCCGTAGGAGATCGCGCCGACCTCACTCTGCCCGCCGAGATTGAAGCGCTCGTCGATCTCCGGCTCGGCCGCGTCGGGCTTGTAGACCGGAGTCTCGTTTTTGCCGCGGTACTGCTTGACGTCGGCGTCGTAGTCCAGGGCCTGGTCCAGGTCAAAGTCATACTCAACGTTTTCCTCGGGGGCCGGCTCGTAAACGCGCACATCGGCGTCCTCGCCGTCCTCCATGCCAAGCAGATCGCTGAGCTCCACCCGGTAGTCGGCGGCGGTTTTGCGTTCGCGCTTGGGGACCACGCCGGACTTGGCCTGCAGCTCGGCAATCAGCTCGCGCGCCTCCTGCTCGGTCTTGCCGCGATTGCCGCCGTGGACGGTGTAGAGCCGCCCGGCGTCCCGCTCGCTGTCGGAGGGGTATTCCGCCTCGTAGTCATCCCCGTCAGTGTCCTGCGCGCCGTCGCTGTCCGGGTAATCGTCCGGCCCGGCCATGGGCACGGCCTCCGAAACCCTGTCCTCCGACTTATGCTCAGGCGAGCTCTTGCCCTTGAGAAAGGAGAAAAAGCCGCCCTTCTTTTTCGCGGGGAGTTCAGTGTGCCTTTCAACGGCCTCTGCCCCGGCTTCCTCCTCCTGCTGTTCGTACTCGTCATAGGAGAGGTACTCGTCCAGGTTTACATCGGTGTTCAGAAAATCGTCCTGCGCGGATTCATCAACGCTGTCCTGCGCCGGATCGTCCGGAACGTAGGAGGATTCGTCGTATCTGGTGGGGAGATCGGGGAGCTCCTCGTCCGGAACGCCCGCATCGGTATCATCAAAATAGAAGGGGTGCCGGGCCTCCTGCCGACGCGGCGGCACGGAAGTCTTGCCCAGTTCCCAGCTGTTGTCATCCATAGTCATACCTGCCTTTAATCTCGAAAGGAAAAGCGCGCCGAAAAATCAGCGGCTTCTCTGGCGCAAAATTTCGTACATCGTGACGGCCGCCGCCGCAGAGGCGTTGAGAGAGTTGAGCCTGCCGCGCATGGGGAGGCTGAGCACAAAGTCGCAGCTCTCGCGCACAAGGCGGCTCATCCCGTCACCCTCGGAGCCGATGACCAGGGCGATCGGCCCGGTGAGCTCCGTCGTCCAGAGCCCGGACTCGCCGTCCGCCGCCGTGCCGTAGACCCAGAGACCCGCGGCCTTGAGCTCCTTGAGCGCGGCGGAGATGTTCGCCACGCGGGCGATGGCCATATACTCGGCGGCGCCCGCCGAGGCCTTGCCCACGATCGCGGTCAGCCCCGCGCTGCGGCGCTTGGGGATCACGACCCCGTGGGCGCCCACGCACTCGGCGCTGCGGATGATCGCACCCAGGTTGTGCGGATCGCTGATCTCGTCGCATACGACGACAAAGGGGGCCTCGCCCCGCTCCTCCGCCACGGCGAGAATGTCCTTGATCTCGCAGTACTCGCGCACGGCGGCCAGAGCCACCACGCCCTGGTGGGCCTTGGTGCGGCTCATGAAGTCGAGCTTGCGGCGGTCGGCCTCGACCACCACGACGCCCTGCTCCCGTGCTTTGGAGGCGATGTGGCCCAGCGTTTTGTCCACGTCGCCCTTGGCAATAAAGATTTTATCAATGGCGCGACCCGCGCGCAGCGCCTCAATGACGGCGTTGCGCCCCTCGATCACGTCGTTTTCATAGACCTCGCGGCCGTTTTCTTTTTCTTTTTCCACAGTTTTGACCTCACTCCACAATAACTCAGTTTACATAGTATCATACACCCTTCTTTTTTGAAAGACCCAGTTTGCAAATTTACAAAATTTTATAGACATCCCTCCGCCGAGGGGGTATAGTGTAAGACAATCATTGCTTTTCAGGAGAAACCACATGAAAGACCCGAGAAAAAAGATCGAAGAGTTCTGCTGCCGCCACCCGAATTTTGGCATCCCCGGCCTGATGCGCTACGTCGTGATCGCAAACGCGGCCTTCTGGCTGCTGGGCGCGATCAACAAACCGCTGATGTTTTATCTGATGTTCAACCCGGCGCTTATCCTGCGCGGGCAGGTCTGGCGTCTGATCAGCTTTGTGTTCATCCCGCCGACCACCGGTATCCTGGCTTTTATTGCCATGTACTTCTATTACTGGATCGGCACGACGCTCGAGCGCGAGTGGGGCACCGGACAGTTTACAATCTATTTCTTCACCGGCGTGATCCTCACAATTCTCTACGGCTTCCTGATCTTCTTTATCACGGGAGTCCCGGTGAACCTGAGCTCGACCTACATTTTCCTGTCGATGTTCTTCTCCTTCGCGGCGCTGTTTCCGGACATGCAGGTGCTGTTCATGTTCTTCATCCCGGTCAAGATGAAATATCTGGCCCTGGTGAACGCGGTGTTCTTCCTCATCTCCGTGATTACGACGCCCTTCCCGGAGAACCTGCTGCCGGTGGTGGCAATTTTGAACTTCCTGATCTTCTGCGGCGGGGAGCTCAGGGCCATGCTGCCGCGCAGGCAGAGCAAGGGCACCATCAACTTCAAGCGCGAGTCGGCGCGCATCCGGCGCGAGCAGGAGCAGAAGCTCTACACCCACAAGTGCGCCGTCTGCGGCCGGACGGACGTCGACCACCCGGAGCTGGAGTTTCGCTACTGCTCCCGCTGCGCGGGCTACCACTGCTTCTGCAGCGACCACATCAACAACCACATTCATTTTACGGAGTAAGTTTGTCCCCCCGGCGGGACAATAGAGAAACCGTAGGGGCCGATGCCCTCATCGGCCCGCCGCCCTGTCTTAAGGGTACGGCGGGACGATGAGGGGATCGACCCCTATGATTCACTGTGGATTATCACGAGAGGAAGTGACAAAGCTGAGAGCGAGAGGCTGGATCATTATGGCGGCGGGCGTGCTGATCATGTTCGGCACGGTGCTTGGGCTGCGCCTGTACCAGCGCTATGAGCGCGCACAGGAGGCGGATCGGCTTTTCGCGACCGGACAGTTTAAGGCGGCGCACGCGATCTATCTGGAGCTTGAGGACGAAGAAGGCGCGCAAGCCTGTGTGGAGGGCTACCGCGCGTCGCTCTACCATGAGGCCGAGGGCCTTGTCCGCGCGGGCAATTTCGAGGCGGCGGAGGCGATCCTCAACGCCCTCGGCCCTTACGGGGAGAGCGACGCTCTGCTGCGCGACTGCGATTATTTACGAGCCAATGCGCTTGCCGAAAAGGGCGAAACCCTTGCCGCGCGGGAGCTCTATCTTACCCTCGGCGATTACCCCGGCTGCGCGGAACAGCTCGCCGCCCTGACCCCGGCCCTGTACGACGAGGCGAAGGAGCTGGCCCGCGATTTCCGGCTCGCGGAGGCCTGCGAGCTGTGGAAGAATCTCACCGACTATAAAGATTCGGCAAAGCTCCTGGTACGGGCGGAGCGGGCGCTTTCACAGCTTGCGGACAAGAGCCGCGTAAAGCTCAACGACCCGTCCCGACGCTCGGACAAGCTCAGGGACGCGGACGTCTACATAAGCGACGACGCCTACATCCTCTTTCCGGAAAAGCCGAATAAGGACACGCGCTTCTTCCTCTATTTTCCCGGCGGGCGGGACGAGGAGATCAACCTCGATTTCCTCTTCGGCTACATGGCAAACCCCGCCCCGAACACCCTGGCGATCTTCCTGCGGCGCAACCATGTGCCGGACATGGACGCAAGCTGTGAGCGCGCCCTGCGTCTTCTCGACGCGGCGGCGGCGGACTGCGGCCTTTTCCCGGAGACGCTCGTGGTTGCGGGCTCAAGCCTCGGGGCCTATCCCGCGCTCCAGTGCCCGCGTGTCGCGATGAAGTCCGCGCTCCAGGTCTCCGCCGTCCTGTCCCTGGACGCGGGCAACGCCTGGAACGAGTCGGACCTTGTCCCGCGCCGGGCCCAGTGCGAGGAGCTTGCGAAGACCGGCGCGCAGTTCTATCTCTTCCAGCCTGTCTGGGAGGATATGGACTACGATCCCGTGCGCCTGCTGGTGGAGACCGGCAACTGGGTCATGCTCGTCGGCTGTTTGCGGGACGACCACGAGCTCATCACCTACGACGCCATGGGCATGGGCGTCATCGACTGGGCCCTCACCGACCCAACCGCCCCCTGCCCGGCGGAGATTTACAGTTTCAGAAGACTGAGGGTGAAGTAAAAAACAGAGCCGGTTGCCCGGCTCCGCTGTAAATCAGATTTCCTCAAAAAGACGGCTGAGATAGTCCGTCCTTCCGTCAAGGATACGGATGATCTCAACGGTCTCGTCCTGTACCTCATAAAAAACAAGCTGCTTGCCGACGATCAGAACGCGCATGGCACCGTAAAATCCGTCGAGCCTGCCGCGCAGAGATACGCCCATGAAAGGATTTTCCCGCAGGCGCGAGACGCCGCGCAAAATTTGTTCCCGCAGCTTTTGGGCGGCCTTCGGATTCTGCAGCGTACAGGCAATATAGTCGCTTGTCGAGCGCAGGTCGGAGATAGCCGCTGGACGGTATACGATTCTCATCCGGGTTCTACCCCAAGTAGGCGGTAGACTTCCGCTTCCTCCACCGGCTCACCGGAGCTTTTCCCTGCCTCCAACTCACGCGTCAGACGTTCCAGTGCCTTGGCTCTGGCGTACTCGGCGTTTTCCTCCGTGACAGGAAATGGGAAGCCGCCCGCGTTCAGCGACTGTTGAATGAAGATATTGATCGCCTGCGTAAAGCTCAACCCGTTGCGGGCATACAGGGCTTCCACATCGCGGCGAACCTCCGGATTGATCCGAAAATGATAGGTGTCGGTCTTCGGCGCGTTTAAAATATTGGGCATCTCAATCCCTCCGATCCTGTGTGTCTTATTATACGCCGATGATGACTTGAAGTCAATCAAATGTGGCACAATGTGCTGCATTGACCATATGTAAATCTTTGCCGGAGAGCTGGTTTCGCGTATTACGCCGACTGACAGTGAGGAACAGGACATGACAAAAATCGAAGAGTTTGTTATTCAGACCGGTATTACAGAAGAAGATCTGAAGGAATATGAGAAGCTTTTGCGGCGGGTGTGCAGTAATGGGGGCCGCCGTCAGCACTGCTGGAGTGCTGCCGCTGCGTTTCCCCCGCACAGAACAGAGGAAGCTGTTTCCCTGATCCGGTGGGGACTGGAGCAATATCCCGACAGCTGGTATTCCACCTATATGTCCTACTATATGATCGGGCAGCTCTATGAACGCAGCGGGAAATGGCAGGCCGCTCATAATGCGTATCTGATGGCGGATGACGCGCTTGGAGAGGAGCAGACTGCGTACCGCAAAACTCTTTCCGGTGATTTGCTGTGGACGCTGCTGCATATGGACAGCTTTCAATATTCTGACAAGCTGCGGGCCTATTACGACAGCTTTCGGAAAATCGACGATTTCCACGCCGCCTTTGTCAATTGCGCCTTTCGCCTTGCGGTCGCGGAGCTCGTGATTGCCCTCCATGATGGAGACGGCAAGAAAGCGAAAAAAGCATACGACGAAGCCATGACTATGGCAAGACCGGGCTTTGTCAGTCGCATTCAGGGCATATTGGACCGCCACCGCGCGACGGACAAACTTAAAGCCAACACGAAGGAGTGCGCACAGTTTTTGAAAAGTGTACGGATGTGAGAAATATGGAGAGAAGCAAGGGAAATAACATGTGGACTGAACTGAAAACCGGGGAAGATCTTGCGTCCTTTATGCGGCTGGTGAATGGCTTCCACGACAGCGTGCTGAAAGAGCTTTCCTATGTCAGCGGCGCACATGTGGACGAAGATTTGAACATGCATCCCGTGGATGATATAGCCTGCCTGCGTGCGCTGATCCAGCGGCAGGACGAGGCGCTGCCCGCGCTGGAATTGGAGTTTTCAGGCTTGCAGGAACTGCGGCTTTACCCGACTGATCCGGCTTACACCAGCGAGATTTTGGATGCCGCCCTGTTCCTTCGGGATAGACTCATCTGCTGGTGTGACTGCGGCGACATTGGCCCGAAAAATTTCGACGACTACCGTGGGACAAGCATCTGCGCCAAGTCCCTCCGCTGGCGGTCAATTGCTTATTAGAGAAAAATGAAGAATCGAAAAAAGGATAAGAAATGAAAAAGACAGTGCTCATGTTCCTGGCAGCGTACAGTGTGATCCTGCTTGACGTGCTGCTGTTCCGCCTCGGAGGACCGCTTGATTTGCTTCTGCTTTTTACGCTTGCTCCGCTGCTGCTCTATTGGTATTTCAAACAGTCGGCGGGACTGCTCACGGAAGTCCTGCTCTGCGCTAACCTGGCGTTCGCATACTATGCGGGGAGCATGATCGGCACGCGGCTATACTATACCCACGTCAGTGACGACGGTATGACCCTGGTGGTCGGGGCGTTACTGGCGCTGGCCGGGGCTGCTTTGATTGCCATTCTTTCCGCAGGCCACATCATTGCCCGCGCAATCGCGATACACAAACGCGACAGGCAAGAATCACGTAAATAAAATATTGCTGACTAAGATTAAGCCCACACAGGAGAGAAAGAAAAATGCTGCGAAAGAAGAAGCTCCTTGTCCCCGCACTGATCGCCGTTGCCCTGCTGCTTCAAGTGGCGTTGAGCTTTCGCTATACCGGGAAGGATTGCTGCGGGCTTGTCGGCAACACGGTCGAAACCCGGGCGCCGACCTCCATGGTGCTGCTGCGCTTTGGTCTGCCGGATGAGCGCTATCAAAGCCGCGCGGACAGACAGCGCATTTATACCTATAACGATGTGGAGCTCTTCGGCAAGAGAGCTTCGATGGATTTTTATTTTTCCCGGGGCCGGGTCTGGTGGATTCGCGCGACGATCTGGGAGGACGCGGAGGAGGTCTACCGGACGGCCTATGAGGATCTGAGGGGCTTCCGTGTCCAGGAGACCGACGACGGCTGCGAGATCGGGAGCGATCTCGGTCCACCGTTTAAAAACGCGAAGCTCAGCCTGCTTGACGACCGCCTGGTCATAGACGTGACCGAGCAACGCTAAAAGGAAGGAGACAACGCCATGATCAGCCATGATATGACCGAAAAGCTCTATTATCAGGACAGCCACCTGTTTACATTTGACGCCGTCGTGCTCGACTGCCGCGAGGAGAAGAAGGGGTACAGCGTCGTACTCGACCGGACGGCCTTCTTCCCGGAGGGCGGCGGACAGCTCGCCGACACCGGGACGCTCGGAACTGCCCGCGTTCTGGACGTACACGAGCGGGGCGGGGAGATACGCCACTATACCGACGCGCCGCTGAGCGCGGGCGAGCGCGTGAATGGCCGCGTCGACGCCGAGCAGCGCATGAGAAGAATGCAGAACCACTCGGGCGAACATATCCTCTCCGGCCTGACCCACGCGGCCTACGGCTACGACAACGTGGGCTTTCACATGGGGGCCGAGTGCATGATCATCGACTTTTCGGGCGAGCTCAGCTGGGAGCAGCTGATCCAGCTTGAGACCCGGGCCAATGAGGTCGTGCGCGCAAACCTCCCGCTGCATATCTGGTTCCCCAACGCGGAGGAGCTCAAAACCCTCGCGTACCGCAGCAAGCTGGAGCTGACGGAGAACGTGCGCATCGTGGAAATCCCCGGTGTGGACCGCTGCGCCTGCTGCGCCCCGCATGTGGCGCGCACCGGCGAGGTCGGCGTCATCAAAATCCTCGACGCCCAGCGGCACCGGGGCGGCGTGCGCGTGAGCGTCGTGTGCGGCATGGACGCGCTGGACGACTACCGCGCGCGGCAGGACAGCGTGACCGAAATCTCCCGCGCCCTGAGCGCCAAAAGGGGAGAGGTGGGCGAGGCTGTGTGCCGCGTCCTGCGCGAGCAGCAGAGCATGAAGGAGCGCTGCGACGCCCTCTCCCTCGCCCTCATCCGCTATATGGCCGACGCGGAGGCGGAGACGAACGGCAATCTCCTTGTGTTCAGCGACGTGCTGGGCGAGATCGCGCAGCGGGAGCTGGTCAATCTCCTGACTCCGAAAGCGGGCGGCCTCGCGGCAGTCTTCTGCGGAAGCGACGGGGCGGGCTGGCGCTATGTGATCGGCAGCCGCCATGTGAATCTGCGCGCGGCCTCAAAGGCGATCAACGCCGCCATCGACGGCCGGGGCGGCGGCGCGCCCGAGATGATCCAGGGCAGCGCGAGGGCAAGCCGGAATGTGATCGAGTCCGCGCTGAGAGTGCTGAAGCTGTAATATATGTTCTGTCATCCTGAGCGCCAGCGAAGGAGCTTTTCCTCTGCATATCCGGGGAACAAAAGCTCCTTCACCGGCGCGCGGGATGATTTTTTTCAGGGTCAATCAAGGAACTGATACCTGCATAAATTTGGCAGAAAATTGTATGGCCCAATTCAAATAAATATCCTTACATTCTTATCTATAATGTACAAAATGGCGCGCCTCATATAACACGATTCTCGCAGTTTTGACAAATAACGAATTGACATTCCACAGGCGCTTTGTTAAAATAAAAGCATAAGTATGGGCGCATGGCGTCCGCTTGCACCCAGCTATATAACGGAAAAAGCAAATCAAATTTGGAGGGTTATCTTGTGAAAGATCTCAAGCATCTGATCTACTTTGAGAATCTGCTTCAGGAAGCCAATAACGAGCTGGTACAGCAGGGCAAAAAAGAGGGCCTGCGCGCGATCGGCTACACCTGTTATTTCATGCCTGAAGTGCTTCTCGACCTGCCTGGCTGCTTCTCCGTCAGATTGAGAGCGCCGCGCTGCACATCCCCCGACATCGCGACCTACTACCTCTCCGGCCGCGTCTGCCACTATGCCCGCTCCCTGCTTGAGCGCGCGCTCGAGGGCGGCTACAACTTCCTCGACGCCCAGATGGGTACGGAGACCTGCACCGCCACCTGCCGCTTCCAGGAGCATCTGCAGCAGAAGCACCTCGACTCCGTGGAGGATATGCGCATCATCGACAACGACGATTTCTTCTGCGAGTTCACCGACATTCCCTTCAAAAACACCGAGAACAGCTATCAGCACTTTGAGACCCAGCTCCGCGCCCATGTGCTCGAACCCCTGCATGAGCATTTCGGCGTCGACGTCTCCGACGAGGCCATCGTCAAGACCGTCGAGGAGCACAACGAGGTCTGCCGCCTCATCAACGAGATCGGCGATTACCGCAAGCTCGACAACCCCACCATCACGGGCTATGAGTTCCATGTGATCCAGCTCGTCTCCCTCGTATGTCCCAAGCACCTGATCCTGCCCTATCTGCGCGAGACGGCCGAGGAGATGAAGACCCGCGAGCCCGACCTTAAGAAAAATTTCCGCTGCAAGGTCGTGCTGGCCGGCTCCGAGAACGACGACCCCGACTTTACCAAGCTCATCGAGAGCTGCGGCGCGCTGGTTGTGTGCGACCGCTTCTGCTACGGCGCGGTGGAGTCCCGCGTGCCCATCGTGCTCGAGGAGGGCAAGAGCCCGCTGAGATGCATTGCCGAGCACTACCTCAAGACCTCCAACTGCCCGCGCTTCATGCCCCAGGACGAGATGCGCGCGCGCAAGCAGAGACTGGCGGATCTTGCAAAGGAATACAAGGCCGACGGCGTGATCCTCGCCTCCAACAAGTTCTGCGAGTACTGGAGCTACGAGCGCGTGATCGACACCTTCATCCTCAAGCGCGATTTTGGTCTGCCCGTCTGCTCCATCGAGAAGGAATACATCAACTCCGCGTCCGGCCAGCTGCGCACCCGCTTCCAGGCCTTCGTGGAGAGCGTTGAGATCAAGCACATCCAGGAGGGCAAGTAAGATGGCTAAAAAGAATCTGGGCAAAGCACTCAAGGATTTCTGGTACGGCAAGCCCCACACCGCCGAGGAAGGCGGCCGCCGCCTGGGCGAGCTGTACGAGGACAAGACCGGCCTTCTCAAACACAGAGAGTGGCGCGGCGTCAAGGACACCTTCTACTACATGTACATGATCTGGGGGTACAACTACCTCCACATGGTCACGGATATCCTCAAGTTCTCCAACAACCCCATCGACTTTGTCAAGGGCACCTGGCGCTACCGCTGGATGGGCCAGACCTATCTGCCCGTCATCCACTGGTTTGAGCGCGGCCTGCAGGGCATGCGCGGCGAGGCGCTCTACGCCTCCGCCTGGCATTACCGCGCCATGGTCTCCGCCTCCATCCACCAGATCTGCACCTTCTTCAACGCCGACACCCGTCTCCACGGCGGCAAGGAAAACGACGCCTACCGCCACACCATCTATGTAAACGAGACGACCTGCGGCACCCTGTTCTACCCCTGGAAGGACGCGGGCTATCAGTATGTGTCGATGGAGATGATCCCCTACTTCGTCACCTGCCACGTCAACTCCCACACCGTGCTCAACTACATCGACGCGGTGCAGTCCCTCGGCCTGCCGGGCGACCCCTGCCCCATGTGCCAGGCCGAATCCGGCCTCTTCGTGCTGGACGACGTGCCCGACGCCTCCCCGTTCGTCATCACCTGCAACGAGGCCTGCGACGCCTCCGTCTCCACCCACACCCTGCAGGACTGGTTTGCGGACAAGCCCCTCTTCGCCCTGCCCATCCCCATGCAGTTTGACGATCCCCTGGTCAAGAAGTACTGCATGAACGAGATTGAGGAGTGCTGGAAGTTCGTCGAGGAACAGACCGGCACGAAATTCAGCTGGGAGAGCATGGTCAAGTACCTCGAGCGCCAGAACAAGCTCCAGCGCGACGAGTGGGAGAAGTGGGAAGTCGCCTCCAAGACCGACTATTATCCGATCAACGGCGTCGCCCAGGCCCTCTTCCGCATCTACTCCACCCAGTACGGCATCCAGGGCGACTTCTGGGAGGAGGCCAGCGAGAAGGTCAAGAAGATCATGTACCGCTGCGTCGAGAAGAAGATCAATCCCTTCCCGAAGACCCGTCACCGCGTGATCGCCTGGTCCTGCGCGCCTCTGTACTTCTCCAACTGGTGCACCTGGGCTTACAACTGCTGGGGCCTGAACACCATCATCAACATGGACTCCCTGATGTTCGACATGGAGATCCGCACCGACTCTTACGAGCATATGCTCGAGGACATGGCCACCTACCACATGTGGGCGCCCATGCGCCGCATGGCCGTCGGCGGCATGCACCACATCTTCGAGCTGTGGGATTACATGGAGCGCTTCAACTGCGACATGGTCGCCATGTACGACCAGCTCCAGTGCAAGGGCATGCAGGGCGTACACGGCCTGTTTGAGGACGAGTTCCGCAAGAGAAACATCAAGGCCTTCTGGATCCCGCACGCGCTGCCCGACTGCCGCACCGTGTCCCGCGCGGAGATCCGCCGCCAGATCAACGACTACATGACCACTGTCATGCACGAGGAGCCGCTTGATCCGTCCCTGCTCGACTTTGACGATTCCATGACCTGGTAATAGGAGGAAAACAAGATCATGAACAAACTCTGCAAGAAGCTGCTGAAGCTGCTGGGCGTGCTTTTCCTGGCCAACGCCGCGCTCTTCGTCGTGTTCTTCTTCGACCTGGACGGCAAGCTCATGTTCAACGTGGTGGAGCCCTTTTTGAAGAAGCACTATGACAACATGGAGCGCCGCGACGTTCTCAAGACCCCCTATGAGGTCGACAAGTTCCCGAAATACAAGTACTGAGCATTTGCCTCCCCTTCAGGGGCGGAGCCCGACTAATATGCCTCCCCTGAAAGGGGAGGTGCCCGAAGGGCGGAGGGGTTCCGTGATCGGGCGGCCCCTCAGTCAGCCTGACGGCTGACAGCTCCCCTTGCAGGGGAGCCTATAAAGAATTACGGAGGTTATTTGTAAATGAAATATTTTGGCGGTTGTGACGTTGGTTCCACCTACACCAAGGCGGTCATTCTGGACGAAAACGGCAAAATGATTGCCGACACCACCATCAAGAGCAAGATCAATTCCGAGCAGTCTGCGATCGCGGCCATGTCCGAGGTCTGCGAGAAGGCCGGTCTCAAGGACAGCAAGGAGCTTTCCTACCTCATCGGCACCGGCTACGGCCGCAACAAGGTTCCCTTTGCCGACGAGAACATCTCTGAGATCTCCTGCCACGCCATGGGCGTGCATGTCACCGATCCCTCCGTCAAGGCCATCATCGACATCGGCGGCCAGGACGTCAAGGGCATCAGCGTGGACACCGACGGCACGGTCAAGAACTTCGCCATGAACGACAAGTGCGCCGCGGGCACCGGCCGCTTCTTTGAGGCGATGGCCCGCTCCTTCGAGATGAGCCTGCCCGAGTTCTCGAAGCTCTCCCTCACCGCGAAGAACGTCATCCCCATCACCGCCCAGTGCACCGTCTTTGCCGAGTCCGAGGTCATCACCCTGGTCGGCGAGGGCAAGGCGACCGACGAGATCGCGGCAGGCATTGAGATGGCGGTTGCCAAGCGCTGCTTCGTCATGGCGAAGAAGGCCGGCGCCACCGACAGCATCACCCTGACCGGCGGCTGCGCGAAGAACGACGGCCTGAAAGAGGCCATCGAGCACGTCCTCAAGCTCAAGGTCGTCAACCTCAAGACCGACCCGCAGCTCATGGGCGCTCTGGGCGCCGCCGAGTACGCCCGTCAGAAGGGCCTGGCGAAGAAGTAAGATAACCGGACGCTATGCAAAACCGGCACGGAGCGCGTATCCGTGCCGGTTTTTCACGGCCAAAATTGTGCAAATTGAAACAAATCGTAAATCTTAGGGAAGAAAGTGGATTCTGTTCTTTATTTTTCCGCGGAGATGGGGTATAATCCAAATGTCATGGAGGCTGTCTGCGTGCAGACGCCGCGCTCCATGTATCCCCGCTCCCGCCGCTGCGGCGGAGAGGGGCGGAACCATAAAAAATCTTGCTGTGCAGGCAAGGCCCGCACAGTACAAATGGAGGAATGATGCAATGAAACAGTATTTTGAGATCGTTGACGTTCTCGGCAGAGAGATCCTTGACTCCCGCGGCAACCCCACCGTTGAGGTGGAAGTCACCCTCGACGACGGCACCGTCGGCAGAGCGGCTGTCCCCTCCGGCGCTTCCACCGGCATCTACGAGGCCTGCGAGCTGCGCGACGGCGACAAGGCCCGTTACGGCGGCAAGGGCGTCACCAAGGCGGTTGACAATGTCAACGGCGAGATCGCGGAAGCCCTCCTCGGCATGAACGTCCTCGATCAGACTGCAATCGACAAGATGCTCATCGAGCTCGACGGCACCCCCAACAAGACCAGACTCGGCGCGAACGCCATCCTCGGCGTGTCCCTGGCCTGCGCCAAGGCCGGCGCCCTCGTCACCGGCAACAGCCTCTACAACTACATCGGCGGCGTCAATGCCAAGACCCTGCCCGTCCCGATGATGAACGTCCTCAACGGCGGCGCTCACGCCACCAACTCCGTTGACATCCAGGAGTTCATGATCATGCCCGTCGGCGCCCCCAACTTCAAGGAAGCCCTCCGCATGTGCGCTGAGGTGTTCCATGCCCTGAAGAAGGTCGTTCCTCCCTCCGGCGTGGGCGACGAGGGCGGCTACGCCCCCGACCTGGCCAGCGATGAGGACGCCCTCAAGGCTCTGGTCGCCGGTATCGAGAAGGCCGGTTACAAGCCCGGCGAGGACTTCATGATCGCCATGGACGCCGCTGTCTCCGACTGGTACAACAGAGAGGACGGCAAGTACCACCTGCCCAAGCGCGGCACCGTCATGTCCAGCGAAGAGATGATCGACATGTGGGAAGACCTGGTCAACAAGTACCCCATCATCTCCATTGAGGACGGCCTGGGCGAGGACGACTGGGACGGTTGGGTCAAGCTCACCCAGCGCCTCGGCAACCGCGTGCAGCTCGTCGGCGACGACCTCTTCGTCACCAACGCCGCCCGCGTCAAGAAGGGCATTGAGCTCGGCGCAGCGAACGCTGTTCTCATCAAGGTCAACCAGATCGGCTCCCTGACCGAGACCCTCGACGCCATCCAGACCGCGAACCGCGCCGGCTACACCGCCATCGTCTCCCACCGCTCCGGTGAGACCGAGGACACCACCCTGGCCGACATCGCTGTCGCCGTCAACGCCGGACAGATCAAGACCGGCGCTCCCTCCCGCACCGACCGCGTCGCGAAGTACAACCAGCTGCTCCGCATCGAGGAAGAGCTCGAGGACGTCGCCCAGTACCCCGGCAAGGCCGCTTTCTTCTCCATCAAGAAGTAAGCTAAACCGCAAATCAGCACAAAGGCAGGCTCCGTTTGGGGCCTGTCTTTTTCTGTCTAAGGCAACACCGCACAATACGGCTGCGGCTTTCTTGAAATACACAATCCGATTCGCTTCGCTCACATGTATAAGTTCGCGTAGCCAAATCAAAGATTTGGACGCTCACTTAAGTATTCCTGCGAAAAATTGCCTTCATCAGAACCCGATTTTTCTCGGAATCTGCTCTTGCCGCATTATGCGATATTGCCCTAAGTTTTTTCTGCTCATGTGTATATTTCCTCCGATGCCAGGCAAAAATAGGAGCGTAAACAAAAAAGCAACGGAGGTTAGACAATGAACAGCAAGAGCTCCGGCCATGGGCTGGAAGGATTTCTGATGGGGAAGGGCTTCTACATAGTCCTTTTCCTCTGCGCCGCCGTCATCGGGCTGTCCGCCTGGATGATGACCGCGGGAGATGAGACTATGGAAGAGCTGAAGATGGACGACATGATGCTGAACGCCCCGCGCGTGGAGACCGTGCTTGTCACGCCGGACGTGCAGGCCCCGAAGATCGAGGTCATGGCGATCCCGACGGAGGAGCCAGAGGCGGTGATCGGGGAGATCGCCGAGGAGCCTGTGCCCGTCTGGAACGAGCAGAGCCTCGAAGAGGTGACAAACTGGCCCGTCGAGGGCGAGCTTGAGCGTCTGCACGATGTGGACCATCTGCACTACGATGTAACCCTGCGCGACTGGCGGACCCATGAGGGCATTGACATCCTCGCGCCTCTCGGTGAGACCGTGCGCGCCGCCATGGCGGGCGTGGTCAGATCGGTTGAGGACGATGGACTCTATGGTACGGTGGTCAGCGTTGACCACGGGGACGGCAGCATTGCCGTGTACGCAAATCTCGCCGCGATCCCGGCTGTCAACGTCGGCGACTGGGTCGGCGTCGGGGATGTGATCGGCGCCATCGGCACGACAGCCCTCTGTGAGGTCGGCCAGCCCGCGCATCTGCACTTTGCGGTCTACCAGGACGGGTGCTGTGTCGACCCGCTGAACTATCTGCCGGACTGATTAAAAAGACAGGAACTGTGAAAGGCTCACAGTTCCTGTTTTATGTTTTGGGAGGTGCTCAGTTCGCTGCTTCCTCCGCTGCGGCGACGCTGTCGGGGACGGGGATGGCGAGGTACTGCTCCACAATATCAAGCACCGTCTCGTCGCGCAGGATCATGGAAATCTCAATGCGGCGGTTCTGGGCGCGTCCGTCTTCGGTCTCGTTGGAGGCGACGGGGCGCGTCTCACCATAGCCAGCGGCGCAGAAGAACGGCGCGTAGGGGGCAAGCTTTTCGCCCTTGCCGAAGAGCAGATAATTGAGAACGGAGTTTGCGCGGTCGGTGGAGAGGATGCGGTTTTCCGCCTCGGTGCCGAAGGAGTCGGTGTGGCCGGAGATGACAATGGAGTCCACATACTGCGTGGTGTTTGTGTCTTTGAGGAACACAGCAAAGGCGTCGATGAGCTCATTGAGCACGGTGTAGCTCTCCGGCTTGAGATCGGATGAGCCGAGATCGAAGAAGACGCCGTCCGAGAGGACGATGTTGCCGTTGTCGGCGATGGAGATCTTGGAGGGATCGCCCATGACCTCGATGAGCCTGTCCTGAATCTGCTTGACGATGGACAGCCTCAGCGCGGCGACCGTGGTCATCTGGCTGCGCAGGGCAAGGATCTCATTGTCCGCCGCGGCGAGGTAGGCCTTCTGATCGCTGATCTGCTTTTCCTGATCCTTGAGCGCCTGTTCCTGCTGGGAAATCTGGATGGCGAAGGCCTCCAGCTCCTCCTGCTTGCTGTTGAGGTCGGCGGTCAGATCATTCAGTTCCTCCTGGGCGATGGCGTTCTGCGCCTGCGCCTTGCGGTATTCCTCCAGCGCGGCCTGGACCTGGGCCTTGGTGGCGGTCAGCAGATCCTCGGTGTTGCGCAGATCGTTGCCGGTGATGAGGTTTTGTATGTAGCTGAGCAGCATCAGGAAGAAGAGGATCAGCGCAATGGCGCTCATCATGTCGGCGTAGGACGGCCAGAACCCCTGCTCGCCGCTCGGCTCCTCCCGATGGGAATAGCTGCCGGCGCGTCTCATGAGCGACCGCTCCTTTCAAGGGTACGGGAGACCTCACGCAGACCGGAGACGAGGTCGCGGACTGTGACGTCCATGCGCTCCACCGTGCCGCGCAGGTTGTAGTTGAACTCGGAGAAGTCGCGCACGCCGCTGTTGAAGCTCTCCACCGTGCGGTTCATGGCGGCGATGGGGGTGCGGCTGGCGTTGATGACGGTCTTGAGCTCGTTGGTGGCGTCGGTCAGGGTCTTGTCCATGTTTTCGGCACTGCGGTCGAGAGCCAGCACCAGCTGGTGCACGAGATCGGCGTCGTCCTTGGGAGCCTCGGTGGGCAGGGTGGGGGCTACATCATGGTCGAGCCAGAGCTCAAGCCGGGTCTCCAGCTTTTCACGGGCGTGCTGCACGCTGAAGATGGAGCGCAGAATGGTCAACAGGATGGAGCAGGCGACGCCGACCAGGGAGGTGTAGAAGGCCACGCCCATGCCGCTGAGCGCGGACATGAGGCCGCCGCCCACGCTGTCGAGGACGTTCAGCCACTCGTTGGTGTTGGAGCCGAGCAGTTCCGTCAGAGAGCTGACCGAGAGGCTCAGGCCCAGGAAGGTGCCGAAGAGGCCCAGGGTTACAAAGAGCGACACGGCGTTATTCAGAAAGCGCTCGCAGAGCAGGCTGCCGCCGAGCTTGGAGCTGACCCCGTCGGCGATGATGGCGGGGGTGTTGATGTCCCGGCCGTGGCGCTGATAGGCGTCGGCGTACTCGTTGACGACGAAGCGCATGAAGCCGTTGTCGCGGTTGAGATTGCCGACCAGCGCGGCCAGGCGGCTGTAGCGCCCGTAGGTGATGAACAGTACGAGCACCGCCAGCACGAACAGAGACAGGATCGCGACAATGACGACGAGGCCGACAGGCGGCATGGCGCTTAATTTGTCCATAGTAGTTCCCTCCAAAAGTTTTATTTTTCTCCGCAGGGGTCGATCCACCGGGCGAGCCGGTAGACGACAAGGGACAGCGGCCGCCCCCCTGCAAAACTGTGCATGTTTATCCGACGAAAGTTTAGCTGAATCGTTACATTTTGTCAATCGTTCTTAAGAGATGTTAAGATTCGCAAGCTCATCAACCAGCTCGCCGAAGAGCTTGAGGGCGGCGTTGACAGGCTCGGGCGTGCCCATGTCGACCCCAGCCAGCTTGAGAAGCGAGATCGGGTCCGCGCTGCATCCGCCGGAGAGGAAGCGCTTGTAGTCCTCCACCGCCGGGGCGCCGAGGGTCAAAATGCGCTCAGCCAATGCCGCCGCGGCGGAAAAGCCGGTCGCGTACTGATAGACGTAGTAGTTGTAGAAGAAGTGCGGGATGCGCGCCCACTCGAGGGCGATGGCCTCGTCGCTCACCATGTCGGGGCCAAAATACAGTTTGTTGAGGGCAAGGTATTTCTCACACAGGACCTCCGCCGTCAGGGCCTCGCCCGCCTCGGCCATGCGGCCCATCTCCAGCTCAAATTCCGCAAACATGGTCTGGCGATAGATCGTCCCCTTGAACTGGTCGAGGAAGTGGTTGATGAGGTAGGCGCGCTCCTTCACGTCCGAAGTGCGCTTGAGCAGATGGCGCATCAGCAGAATTTCGTTGCAGGTGGAGGCAACCTCAGCCACGAAGATCACATAGTCCGAGGTGTTCACCGGCTGGTTGTGGCAGGAATACCAGCTGTGCAGGGCGTGGCCCATCTCATGGGCGATGGTGAACATGGAGTCGAGGGTGTCCTTGTGGTTGAGCAGGACGTACGGGTGAGGCCGCGCGCTGCCGGAGGAGTAGGCCCCGCCGCGTTTGCCGCGGTTTTCGTACACGTCGATCCAGCGGGAGTCAAAACCGGTTTTCAACAGTTTCACATAGTCCTCGCCCATGACGGACAGGGCCTCGAGCACCGTCGCCTTGGCCTCTTCGTAGGGGATCGTGACCGCCGCATCCTTCACCACGGGGGTGTACACGTCGTACATGTGCAGCTCGTCTACGCCGAGCAGCTTCTTTCTGAGCGCCACATAGCGGTACATGGCGTCGAGGTTCTGGTGCACGGCCTCGATGAGATTGAGGTACACGCTCTCGGGCACTTCGGTGGCGTCCAGGGCGGCGGCGAGAGTCGAGGGGTAGCGCCGCGCGTCGGCGAAGTAGCGCAGCTGCTTGAACTGGGCGTCCAGCGTCGCGGCGACGGTGTGTCTGAGCTCGCCGTACTTATCATAGCAGTTTTCAAACGCGCATTTGCGCAGCGCCCGGTCCTGGCTCTCCATCAGCGGGCCGAAGGTCCCGGCGGAGAGGGGATGGGGCTTGCCCTCGCTGTCAATGGCGTCGGCAAAGCGCATGTCGGCGTTGCGCAGCGCGGAGGCGATGGCGTCCGGCCCGCCCGCCATCTCACCCGCCGCGGCGAGCAGCTTTTCCTCCGCGGGGGAGAGGATGTGCTCCTTCATGCGGCGTATGCGCGTGATGCTGCGGCGGTAGGTTTCAAGCGCCGGGCATTCGGCGTAGAAGCGGTCGAGCGTCTCGTCCGGGATCGCCAGCAGCTCGGGCGTGGCGAAGGCGGCGGCCCCGGCAACGCCGACATAACAGGCCATGGCCTTGCTGCGCATGTCCTGATACGTCCCGTTTCCCAGATCCTCGTCGCCCTTGCAGTTGGCATAGCCCATCAGCTTTTCGAGGCGCACACCTATCTCGTCCGAGAGCTTCAGCCAGTCGAGCAGACGGCCCGGTCTCTCGCCCAGCGTACCGGCAAAGGCGGCGATCTCCGCGGGGGCGGCCATCAGAGCCTGGAACTCGGCAGTCCAGGCTTCATCGTCGGGAAAAAGATCGCGCAGGTCCCAGGTGTATTCCACGGGGATTTCATTCCGTTCGGGTATTTTGGTCAGATCCATAAGAACCTCCATATTGACATCTTGATACAATAATAATGCATTATATCACAACCCGCCGTACAGCGCAAACCTTGCCGAACAATATTCAGAGACTGTTAACAGAAACCCGCTGTTTCCGCTTCCTGTTGACAATTCCGCAAACTGATGATAAAATCTCTATCATTAAAAACAAGCCTGAATATCATCAGGAGAGGGAGAGGCCATGGGCAGAAATCCGGAGGCGGACGCGCGGGCACGGGTTGCGCGGCGGCAGCAGCTGATCGAGGACGCCTTTCACATCTTCGCGGAGAAGACCATCGACAAGCTCAGCATGAACGAGGTCGCCGACGCCTGCGGCGTGGGCATCGCCACGCTCTACCGCCATTTCAGCACGAAGAACGCGCTGGTTCTGGCGGTCAGCACCTGGGCCTGGGAACAGACCATACGCCGGAGCGTTCGGACGCAGGGCAGCGGGAAAAGCGCGGCGGAGGATTACGAATACTTCCTGGACTCCTTTCTGACGCTGTACCGCGACCATCGGGACGTGCTGCGCTTCAACCAGTTTTTCAACGTCTACGTGCAGAGCGAGGAGATCGCGCCCGAGCAGATGAGCCCATACATGACTGTGATCGGCGCGCTGGCCGAGCGCTTCCACGGGGTCTACGAGAGAGGGCGGCGCGACGGCACCCTGCGCACGGACGTCCCTGAGCGGGAGCTGTTCTCCACGTCGCTTCACCTGATGCTTGCGGCGGTGACGCGCTACGCGGTAGGCCTTGTCTATCAGGGCGGCGGCGACCCGGAGCAGGAGCTGCTGACGCTCAAAAGAATGCTCCTGTGCATGTACACGGCAAAGGCATAAACAGAGTAAAAGGCTCCTTTCCGAAACAGACTGATTGCGGCCTGCTTTCGGAAAGGAGCCTTTTTTGATTTATGACAGCCTTTGCGCCGGCTCACCGTCAAAATCGGCGCGAACGGATAGTCGGCGCGGGGATCATCTGTTTCTCCGGTTGTGTCCCGGCTGACAATAGAAGCTGTGCTTTGCGGCATACATGGCATTTTCAGCCTCTTTCACAAGCTCTTGCATATCAAAAGCGCCCGCACCTTTCTCACAAACCGCAGTGCCGAAAGATACATAATACCCTTTGCCGGCCAGCGCTTGTCCCATCTGTTCAATTTCTGCGGCCAGCTTCTCCGGCTGAGCGTTCATCCGGAAAGCCGCAAACTCATCGCCGCCGATGCGATAGGTATGTTCCGGACCGAAACACGCCTGCATGGCCGCGGCAACCTCGCACAGCATTTTGTCGCCGGCCGGATGCCCGTACTTGTTGTTGACCTCATGCAGGCCGTTCACATCCGCGTAAACGCAAATCAGGTTTGAACTGCACAGCTCCGGATAACTCTGAAGCTGTTTCTCGTAATGATTCCGGTTTTTTAATCCCGTCAGCAAATCGGTTTGACTGATATGCTCAATCTGCCTTGACTGAGCCAGCGCACGGATCTTGATGCTCATGATGAATACCGTAGTGGCTATGGCCACGACGCCGAACGTCACCATGTTCCAGACGTCGCTGTCCGCCACGTCCGGCTGCTTGGTGCGCATCGCCAACACGCAGAACACCGCCACATCTGCCCCGATCAGAACGGACAGCCTGACAGGACGGTCATAGAACAGCAAGGGACTTACCAGCAAAAATGCGATCGCCGACACGGCGGGCTTATCGAGGTGAAGCATCGAAATGCGAATGCTGAACACATACAGCACAATCTCGAATACATAGACGAAGAACGTCACGAGCGCGGGATACCTCGGCGCGAGGAAATGTTCGCAGAGCAAAATAGCCACCATAACGAATCCGCATATCAGGTATGTTGAGCTGTTTACGGTGGCGAATCCCTGAGAGAGCATACTGGCAATGTACAGCAGGAAAAACATGATCCCCGCAAGCTGAGAGAACACGTTCAGCAAAACCTGGTTCTCTTTCCGCATGCTGGAGGACAGGGCGCCGAACTCATCCTTCTCCAACCCGGCATATAAAAACAGTCTTTTCAGCTTTTGCAATAAATCCATGCGCTGTCGTATCCTCCTTCTCTTAAATCAATCATATCGTGACGGCCTTATCCCATATCCGCACGGCTGGCGTGCTTATTTTGCGGCTCTGTCCGGAATCGTCACCGTGACCACCGTTCCGCCCCCGTCCCGGGGCGTGATCTCCAGCTTCCCTTCGCACATCCATTCCAGGCGCTGCCGGATGTTCGCCAGGGCTGCATGGGGCTGGATGCCTCCCGCGGTTTCAAATCCGGGGCCGTTGTCCTCCACAGCGATCACGCAGGCGGAGCCCGTACGGCGGGTCCGGATCGTGACATGAAGCGGCCCGGCATCGGGGTTCATGCCGTGTTTGACGGCATTCTCCGCAATGGGCTGCAGGGTCAGCGGCGGCAGGCGGAACTGTGTAAACTGGGTGTCGTACTCCACAAGGAGCATATCCTCATACTGGGCCTGTTCCACGGCAAGATAGGCGCGGGTATGCTCCAGCTCTGCGGAGAAGGGGATGGTGTTCTCGCTGGCGACGGCGTTGAAGTTTCTGCGGAGATAGTCGGTAAAATCCATGGTGACCTGGCGGGCTTTCTGCGGGTCCTGGCCGCAGAGACAGTAGATGCTGACCAGAGTGTTGTAAATGAAGTGCGGCCGCATCTGCAGCACCATGATGCTGGCGCGCTGACTGGCGATTTCCCGCTGATGGCGCAGATCCTGCTCGATCTGATCGGACAGGATGAGGCTGTACATGGACATGCCGGAAACAACAGTGCTGATGTCAATGAGCGGGAAGACGTCGACAAACAGGTGTACGAACAGCGCAACCGTCATCGGCAGGATGGCTGCGAGGAAACTGATAAAGGTCTTATGGGTAAGCTGTTTCCGGTGATGGACAGCGCCCGCCAGATTGAGCAGCAGCATGACGATGAGCGGCAGCAGGATGAGCGGATACAGAGGGCCGCGGTAAAACAGCTTATCCTCTGTGATCGTGGAAAAGCTGCCGGGAAAAAGAACGGCGCATAAAAGCAAGACCGCATAGGCAGCCCACAGGAGCAGATCGGCGCGAAACAGCCTGCTTTCGCGCAGGCTTTCCCCGCAGCAGTGCAGCAGATAAACCGACAGCATCAGCATAGGCAGGGAGGGAAGCAGAGATTCCGCAAACAGAACAGAATAAATGACTGCCATCGTTGCGGGTATATAGCGCAGAACCAGCTCCACGAGGGCGATAAAGCTGCTCAACAACAGAACGATAAAAAAACTCCGAAAGAAGCAGCTGTTCCAGCGATCGGCACCCGGCATGATGATGGTAAACCAGACGCCCAGCACACTCAGCAGCATTGCCGCACCGAGCAAAAAGAAGTAGAAAAATATAATCCAGCTGGTCACTCGTCCGCGCCTCCCGTGGGGAAGGGATAGCGCAGCTTTTTAAGCTGCTCCCGCACACGCGCCGGGGTCAACGGTTTGACCAGGAACCCGCTGGCCTCGGTTTCCCATGCGTCGAGGGCATAGTCGGGGTAGGCGGTCAGAAACACGACATTGGTCTGGGGATTGATCTCCGTCAGCCTCCGGCTCAGGTCAAGCCCGCTGGCCGTTCCCAGCTCAATATCCAGAACAGCCAGCGCAATCGGATGACTCTTTGCACAATCGATCGCTTCCTGCGGCCGGATAAAGCCCATGATCGTAGCTTTCGGCATGACCTCCTCCAGAACGGCCAGGCCGTCGGAGAGGATGACCCTGCTGTCGTCCACCAGGATGACATAGGGCGATTCCTCGCTCTGTGCCGCAAGATGGAGCAGTGTGTTGGCATCCACACCGAGACAGCCGGCAAGGCGAAGCATCATCGCGGCGTCCGGCAGACGGCTGCCGTTTTCCCACCGGGCGACGGTGGACTGGCCCACGAACATCTGCTCGCCGAGCTGTTTCTGCGAAAGACCTTTTTCCTCTCTCAACCTCCGCAGATTTTCCGCGAAAACTCCGGTCACGCCGCACACCCCCTTGTTTGGGCTCATAATAAGTCAACGCGGCGGCAAAAGCAAGAAAAATGGAAAATTGCGGTATGACAATATGGAATATCCCCTTTTTCGCGCCGAAACAGGTACAAACATTCATCCCTAATCAATCCTATCCGGCTCCTTTTCGGAATAGACTGGTAGCAGTCTGTTTTCGGAAAGGAGCATGATGATGCAGATTTATGTTGTCAAAGCGGGGGACAGTCTCTACGCCCTCGCGCGGCGCTTCGGCACCACGGTTGAGGAACTGGCGCGGCTCAATCAGATTGCGGATCCCTCGCGCCTCGTGATCGGTCAGAGCCTTGTGATCCCCGGCGGCAGCGCAGACGTGCGCGAGCAGATCGAGGTCAACGCCTATGTCTATCCCTTCGTGCGCGAGGCTGTGCTGACGGAATCCCTGCCCTGGTTTACCACGCTCTGCCCCTTCTCTCATCAGGCCACCGCGGAGGGGGAGCTGCGCCCCATCGATGACCGGCGGCTGATCGAGGCGGCCTACGCCCAGGCGACCGCGCCCCTGCTCACGGTGACAAATATCGGCGACTCGGGCGGCTTCTCCTCGGAGCTGGCCCACGTCCTGCTGACCGATGAGGCTGTCCAGACGAGACTGATGGAGAACATCGTCACGCTCATCAACGAAAAGAGCTATTACGGGCTGAACATCAACTTTGAGTACGTCTATCCCTTTGACCGCGACGCCTACAGCGCCTTCGTCGCCCGCGCGGCGGAACGCCTCCATCCCCTCGGCTGCCCTGTCTCCACCGCCATCGCCCCCAAGGAGAGCGCCGACCAGCAGGGCATCCTCTACGCCGCCCACGACTACAAAGCCCACGCCCAATACGCCGACCGTGTGATCCTCATGACCTATGGGTGGTGGTTGATAACACACACTTTTTCTGGCGCAAAATTACGATAATGTTTATTTTTTTGCCGTTTTTCGACGTTTTTCAATGGTTTCTCATCGTTTAATGAGTGGTTCATGAAAATACACAGTTCTTTAGAATTGAGATAAAAAAGCAAACTCAGACCGTTGTTTGGCTGATCTGTTCCGCCACGGCGACAGCAAGATCATAAATTTTTTCCTGTACGTCGGAGAAACGAAAATAGATTTCCATATGTTCAGGGTCGTGATACACAATATGGTCGAGCAACTGCGCTATGATTTCACGGTCGAGCTGTTGAATGTTGCCATAAGCCTCAAAGAATTTCACGAATTCATCGTCCTGCTTGCGGCTTTCCTCCAGATTGGACATGCCCTCCTGGTTCTTTTGAATACTGTTTTCCTGCTCCGCGATCCCAGCATCGTATTTCTCACTGAACCGCGCGTAGTCCTCGCGTGTAATCAGGCCGCTTGCGTAATCATCGTACAACTTGAACTTTGCTTCCGTAAGCCTTTTCTTCTCACGCTCTGCTTTCCGGATGGCAATAGCATATTCATTGGTTCCTGTTCCCCATTTCTGGCTCTTCACGCGGTCAATCACGGCCTTTGCATCGACCAGCTCGCGTATCTGTTTTTGCAGCGTTTCCAGAATCATCGCGTATATCCTTTTTTCGCTAACGGAAACACATTGGCATTTATCGGGAGCCTTCACGCGGGTAGGACAACGAAAACGCAAATAGCCGTTGCTGTTGACACGGGTCATTGCATGCCCACAGTTGGCACAGAAAATATAACCGGCAAACATATGGTTCTGGCCTTTGACGGGCGCGGTCTTTTTATTCCGGGCGAATTGCTCATGCGCAAGCGTAAACAGTTCATCCGAAATGATCGCCTCATGGGTCCCCTCAACGACTGTCCACTCTTCCTGCTTCGTCTCTATGGTCTTTTTTGAGCGATATGAGATGCTTTTATGCTTGCCCTGTACCATGTTTCCAATATAAACTTCGTTTCTCAGAATCGTGTTGACGGTGTTCACAGCCCAGGTCTTTGTTTTCCGATAGTGTTTTGCGTATGTGATAAAGCTTTTGGCTCCGTTCTGGGCCTGATACTCTCCGGGCGTCATGATGTGGAGCTCGTTCATTTTCTTGGCTATGCCTGAAACAGACATGCCTCCTACGAACATTTCAAAGATCAAACGCACAATATCAGCCTCTTCCGGGTCTATGATCAGCCTGTGGTGGTTTTCGGGGTCTTTCTGATACCCAAAGGGCGCATAGTTCCCGATAAATTCACCGCGTCCCTGCTTCATGGCAAGGGTAGACTTGATCTTGATAGATAGCTGACGGATATAGTCATCGTTTACGATATTGGAAAAGGAAACAATGGCGCTGCAATAGCCGCGTGGATCTCTTACGCTGTCCAGATTGTTCAGGACTGAGATCACGCGAATACCCTTTTGCGGGAAGTAATCTTCCATCAGACGCCCAAGCTCCGGGTAGTTTCGCCCAAGGCGGGAATTGTCTTTGAAGATAACGCAATTGATGATCCCTGCTTCTATGTCCCGGATCATGTCCTGATAGCGAGGGCGGTTGAAGGTGCCGCCGCCGTATCCATCGTCAGAGTATACCGTTACAGACGTGATGTTTTCTCCCTGCCGCCGAAGATACTCAAGATGGTTTTGGTTGATCTCATGCTGATTCTGTATGCTGTCGCTTTCCGGCTTATCCCCGTCTTCTTTGCTGAGACGGTTATATTCTCCAACCCTCCATTCTTTTTTCTCAAATTCATCTATCTCTCTTTTGTTGTTCTGCACAAAGGTCATATTTTTCCTTTCCGCCGAAAACAAGGTAGAAATAGTATAACCCTATACTATTATTATACCACACACGAAAAACGTGTCAAATTTTCGCGCTTTTTATGTAGTATTTGCTCATTATTTTTATCATTAAGTCTTGCAGGCTCGGTCTGTCCTGCGCATAGTGGAGAACCACTGTCAAGCCGTCGCTGAGCTGAACGATCCGGCTTTTTTCTGTACTGCTCTCTTGGTCCATTCCATCGCCTCCCGTATCACAGCTTATGAGCGACAGTATGCAGATTATCTTTTGGGTAAGAAAATGCGTTTCACGGTGAAACGCATTTAATCATCGCGGTCATCATGTCCGGCCTGGAGCAAGCACATGTAAAACACGCTGATGGTGCTTCCGAGAAACATACCGATCATAAACTTAATCATTGTAATTTCCTCTTTTCTAATCCGTTTCACCGTGAAACGGATTTTTGACTTGATATGACAAAATCCGCACTCACATGTAGTGCGGATCAGGGGTATCACGATTTATTCAAAGGCGAAAACAGACGGCGGCGGGGCGGGCCGCTCCGTAGGATAGGTTTATTCGTGCCTCCCTCCATGCTTATGGCGGGACGTTTGACTCTGTGACGTGCCATCAACGTAAGTATCATTATACCTGCTTGCGGATCATGACCGG
>ONPN01000082.1 GCA_900319695.1 uncultured Eubacteriales bacterium | reverse complement strand
TCTCCCCGCCGGGTGCAAGTGGTACGACTGGAACGACAAGTTCTGCTGCTATGAAGGCGGCCAGACTATCGAGGTGCCCGTCGACCTCACGACCATCCCGCTCTTTATTCGCGAGGGCGCGATCATCCCTATGGCGGATAACCAGCTCATGAGCATGGAGCGCGACCACACGACGGCGCTGCATCTGATCCTTGTCCCCGGCAGGGAGAGCAGCTACACCCTCTATGACGACGACGGTGTCTCCAACGACTTCCGCAAGGGCGTCTACCGCAAGACCGAGATCAACATGACCGGTGACAGCGTCGTGAAGGTCGTCTTCAAGGCAGAAGGGGAGTACACCGATTTCGTCGAGACTGTCACCGTGGAGATGATCCGCAAAGACCGCAGCCCCTTCTGGGTGGCCCTTGGCGACAAGAAGCTGGAGCACTATCTCAACCGCCGCAAGTTTGACGCCGCCGAAGAGGGCTGGTACTACAGCCAGTCCAAACGCGCTGTGCTCGTCAAGTATAAAAATCCGAAGCAGGATACGACCCTGACCGTGAGCTTCGAGGACTTTGACCTCATAGGCATGTAAAAAAGCCCCCCTTGCCTAAAGGGGGGAAGCCCGAAGCAAAGCGAGGGCAGGGGGGATACTGTTCCAACCACAAGGTCGCAGGAATGGTATTAAAGGAGCTTTTCCTATGCTGGTAAACCGCCTTGTATCTTATGAAAAAACGGAAAACGGCTGGCTGCTGCATGCCGATACCGCGGACGCAATGATCGTTTTCCTCACCGACGATATTGTCCGCATCCGCGTAAACTTTGACCACAGCTTCGACGAGGCTTCCTACACTCTCGTCACCACTGCCTGGGCCGACCGCCTCGACCCCCTGTTTGAAAACGAACGCCGGCGCATCACCGCCCTGGACGTTGCCTGTGTCGAAGAAGAAAAGACGCTGGCCTTCAAAACTGCGGCCATGACGCTGGTTTTATTAAAGCAGCCCTTCTCCTTCAAGCTCCTGGACACGGAAGGCAAGACCCTCTACCGCGATCTGCCTGAGCGGGCCTTCGAGAAGGACCATCTGGGCAGGCTTTCCCACTATTCCTGCATGGATCGGGAAAAGGACCACTTCTACGGCTTCGGTGAGAAGACCGGGCATCTGGATAAAAAGTTCCGCCGCCTGCGTATGAGCCCCAAGGACGCCATCGGCCATGACCCCGAGACTGGCGATCCCATGTACAAGCACATCCCGTTTTATATCCGCGTCAATGAGGATAAGCGCCAGGCACTGGGCCTGTTCTACCACAACTCCTACGACTGTGTGTTCGACTTGGGTCAGGAGATCTCCGGCTACTGGGAGCGCTACTGCTACTATCAGACCGACGGCGGGGACATCGACCTGTTTCTCATCAACGGCCCCGACATGAAGAACGTGATCTCGCGCTACACCTGGCTCACGGGCCGCACGATTCTGCCCACGAAGCAGTCTCTCGGCTACTGCATGTCCACCATGTATTACGCCGAGCTCGAAAAGGACTGCGACCAGGAGATCTATAAGGTCGTGGACAAGCACCTGCAGGAGCAGATCTGGATCGATAACTTCTGGCTGGCCTCCGGCTACTCCTCCGGCGAGGAGGATAATCTGCGCTATACCTTCAACTGGAACCGCCGCCGCTTCCCCGATCCTGAGGGCTTCTTCGAGAAGATGAACGCCATGGGCATCAACGTCATCTGTAACTTAAAGCCCGGCGTGCTGAAAAACCACCCCTACGCCCGCTACTACGAGGAGCGCGACGCCTTCATCAAATCCGCCGACGGTACGAAGGACGCCACCGGCCGCTGGTGGGGCGGCGAGGGCAGGTTCATCGACTTCACCGGTCCGAAAGGAAGGGAAGCCTGGAAACATCTTCTGGAGGAGAACATTCTCAAAAAGGGCACCAAGACCGTCTGGAACGACAACTGCGAAATCGACGGTATCGAGGACCGCCTCTCCCAGTGCGACTACGAGGGCGCGACGGGCACCATGGAGGATTTGAAGATCATCCACTCCAACATGATGGCCTATACCGCCGTACAGGCCATCGCGGACGTGTACCCGAATGAGCGGCCCTACGTCATCAACCGCGCGGGCTTTGCGGGTATCCAGCGCTATGCCCAGGTCTGGGGCGGCGACAACCTGACCGACTGGCGCACGGTGAAATTCAACCTTGCCACTATCATGGGCATGGGGCTCTCTGGCTGCGCCAACATGGGCTGCGACATCGGCGGCTTCGCCGGCGGCGCGCCGGAGGGCGAGTTGCTGCTGCGCTGGATTCAGAGCGGCGTGTTCCAACCCCGCTTCACCATCAACTCCGCCAATTCCGACAACACTGTCACACAGCCATGGATGTACGCGGAGAACCTGCCTTATGTCCGCGCGGCCTACGCCCTGCGCTATCGAATGCTGCCCTACCTTTACTCTCTCATGCGCGAGGCAAGCGTGGACGGCCTGCCCGTGATGCGCCCGCTGTTCCTTGAGTTCCCGGACGATCCCGCCTGCTACAGCGACGAGAGCCTCACGTTTATGTACGGCCAGGCGGTGCTGGTGGCAAACGTGGTGGAAAAGGGCGCGAAGACGAGAAGACTCTATCTCCCGAAGGGCTGCACCTGGTACGACATGAACGACAAACTGCGCGCCTATGAGGGCGGGCAGACCATCGAGGTGCCAGTGGATCTGGGCACCATCCCCATGTTCCTGCGCGGCAGCGCCATCTTCTGCACAAGCGAGAATGTCAAGCGTATTCTTGAGGACACGGTGTGGCAGCTCGACCTGCTCATCGCCGCCGAAAGCGACGTGAGCTTTACGTATTACGATGACGACGGGCACAGCGAGGACTATAAGCGCGGGTACTACAACGAGACGAAGATCAGCGTCACCGCGGGAGACCGCACCCGCATCCGCTTTGAGAAGAAGGGCGGCTATCCCGACAGCATTGAAACGCTCACGATCCGGCTTGTCAGCAAGAAGAAGGGTGCCTTCTGGGTCACAGTCGATGGCGAACAGATCCCCCGCTTCCTCGTGCGAGACGTATGGGAGAATAGCGATTGCGGCTGGTACTATGAACTCTCTGACCGCAGCGTCCTGGTCAAGTGCCCAAAGCCGCAGAAGGATCGCTTTGAGATCGTGATCTCTACCGAAAAATTCGACCTCATCGGCATGGCCGACGAGTAAAACACAGCAAGGAGGAATAGACCATGCCTATGCAAATGGGTTTTCGCTGGTACGGCGAGGGCAACGACAACATCAAGCTGAGCGATATTAAGCAGATTCCCGGCGTGTCCACCATCGTCTGGGCGCTGCATAACAAGATGCCCGGTGAGATCTGGCAGCCCGAGGAGATCAAGCCTGTCGTGGATCAGATCAGAGCCGCGGGCTTCAATGCCGAGGTGGTGGAGTCCGTCAACGTCCACGATGACATCAAGATCGGCCTGCCCACACGCGATCAGTACATCGAAAACTATATTCAGACCATCCGCAACCTCGCCCCCTTCGGCGTGAAGGTGATCTGCTACAACTTCATGCCCATCTTCGACTGGACGCGCTCCGACATGTTCCACCCCGTCGGCGACGGCTCCACGGCGCTTTTCTACCAGAAGGACATGATCCAGGACGACCCGAAGGAGATGGCGGACTACGTCATGGGGCTGACCGAAAAGTACCACATGACCTTCCCGGGCTGGGAGCCCGAGCGCATGGCAAAACTCGATGAGCTGTTTGAAAAGTACAAGCCCGTCACCAAGGAGAAGCTCTGGGAAAACTTCAAGTACTTCCTGGAAAAGCTCATGCCCGTCTGCCATGAGTGCGACATCAAGATATCAAGATGGCCGTTCACATGGACGATCCCCCCTGGGACATCTTCGGCCTGCCGCGCCTGCTGGTCGACGCGGAGAGCATCGACCGCTTCCTCAAGATGGTGGACGATCCCTACAACTGCCTGACGCTCTGCTCCGGCTCTCTCAACGCCAATCCCGCAAACAACGTCGCCGCCATCGTGCGCAAGCACTGCGACCGCATCGCCTTTGCCCACATCCGCAATGTCAAGCACTTCCCGAACGGCGACTTCTCCGAGGCGTCGCACCGCGACTGCGACGGCGAGACCGGCATCCTGGAGATCCTGAAAGCCTACCACGACGGCGGCTTCGAGGGCTATATCCGCCCCGACCACGGCCGTCACCTCTGGGACGAGAAGCCCGGCAATGTCCGCCCCGGCTACGGCCTGTACGACCGCGCCCTCGGCATCATGTACATGCTGGGCGCCTGGGACTATATGGACAAGTTTGGAGTTTGAAGTGTGGAGTGTGGAGTTATGGTACTGAATAACGAATCTATCAAGAACAGAGAAGCATGGGAGGCGCTGGGTTACCGGCTGCCGAAATTCGACCGGGACGCGATGGTCGAGAAGACCGTCCAAAACCCCACCTGGGTACACTTCGGCGCGGGCAACATCTTCAAGGCTTTTCAGGCTGACGCCTGCCAGCGCCTGCTGGACGCGGGACTCTGGGATACCGGCATCATCGCCGCCGAG
>ONPN01000038.1 GCA_900319695.1 uncultured Eubacteriales bacterium | reverse complement strand
CATCAAGCTGATCCTGAGAGAGCACTCTGCCCGCCGATACATCTGCCATGCTCTTGCGGAGCCTGGCGTCAATTTCATCCTGTGTGAGCTCATCCCATGCTTTCAGCGAGGGAGTAAAGGGCATGCCGCCCTCACGGATGCTCTGCTGCGCGAAGATGCGAACTGCTTCCGCGAAGCTGGTGCCGAGACTTTTATAGAGAGCTTCGACCTCCGCTTTTAAGGCTGAATCCATCCTTACTTGAAGTGTAGATTCCATTGCCATACTATCGCCTCCTTGTAATGCGATTGTACTACAATTCACCTGCTGTGTCAACAAACACAATGAAAAAGACTGTATCAGTGAATATTCCCCAATCAGCATGATCTTATGAATTAAGTTAACAGCAGCATGTTGTTCCTCATGTCCATGTACGGAAGCTGTAATCATGGCATTCCAAACCGCTTCCTTGCTCTCATAGTGCTTATAGACCCCGGTCTTGACAAGCCCGAGCGATGCGCTCAGTTCACGGATATTTGTGCCGGCATAGCCGTATTGCAAAAACATTTCCAGCGCAGCGGCAAGGAGCCTCTCTTTCGTATCGTCTATGAGACGTGTTTTGTGCCCGAGGGCACAAAACTGGCAGCGCGCTTTGCGCGATGCCTTTTCGTTAAAACGAGCCGTTTTAACGAAAAACAGTATCAAACAGTATGAGTGCCCGGGCAGAACCGCGTGGAAATACTTGCAGTCCCTGATTGACGTTTGCACAAGCGACAGCAAAAGATCGACAAATCCGGCGTCCGATTCCGGATTTGTCGATCTTTTGCTGCACGTCTCTCAATCGGGCTGCTGGCCGTCGTGCGCTTTCCAGGCGCAGTCGGTCAGCTTCAAATCTGTGAATACGGCCTTGAAGCTGGAAGCCTCCGGACTGCATGCGTAGATGCCGAAGCGGATTTTCCCCGTGCCCTCCCACATGTGGCAGACGCGCATCTGCGAAAAGCTCTCACCATCGGCAGAGCACTCCACACAGTAGTCGTCCTCGCGCCTGCTGAAACGATACCACATCGTTTTTACCTCTGCGGGGATGGCTGTGGTCGCCCAGTCGGAATAGCCGTGATTGGTCACCACGGAGCCGAGATGCTGGAAGCGCTCGTTTTCGTATTCGACCGATGCCTTGAGCCAGTTCCCGGAATCCAGATACATCACGATGCCGCACTGGTCAAAGCGATGATGACTCTCCGCAAAGTCTGTCTTCACGATAAAGGAAAAGTATTTCTCCTCCGTCTCCATCTGCAATACCGGCGCATTGTCGTTACGAAAATGGTAGTAGGTATTTTGCCACAGGTCGGTATGCGGCGCGGTGGTGATCTCAATTCGATCCGGCCCGACCGAATAGGCGGCGGGCGCTCTCGTCCAGCGCAACTCGCCAAAAACCATGTCTATCGCCTCCTCAGCTCCGGATTCTTTTCATAAAACGCCTTTTTGTCGGCGTACATCATCTCGTCCGCCATGCGGAAGGCCGGTTTGATCGCCGTCTTTCCGTCCGACCAGAAGCTGCCCATGGCAAAGCTGAGACCGTTCTTCTCAGCGGCCTCTTTCAGCCGCAGCTTTTTGCGCTCAAAGGTTTCCTGGCTGATCCGGTTGGTAATGACAATAAATTCGTCCCCGCCGGTGCGGAAAATATCGTCGCGGTAAAAGACCTTTTCGAGCAGCTCACCCGCCTGGATCAGCAGCCTGTCGCCGGCCTCGTGACCGTCCCGGTCGTTGACGACCTTGAGGCCGTTGAGGTCAATGTTGATGACCCCGTAAGGCGGCGCCGGGTCAGCTTCCGTGATTTCGCGGATGCGCTGCTTCATGGCGCGGCGGTTTTTCATCCCCGTCAGCACGTCGACCTGACTGAGCTCCTCCAGCTTCTGCATCAGCAGATGAATGGAGATCTCGGAGCCCAGGAAGAAGGACATGAGCTCCACAAGCTCTTTGACCTCGACGCTGCGTGACACGTCAAAGTTGACGACGTACAGATAGCCGACGACCGCTTTCTCGCGCCGCAGGGGGATGAGAACCAGACTTTTGACGAAATTATCCCGCATGGATTTTGCCCACGCGGGGTTCCGCTCCGCAAGCGCCTCCATATCCTGCTCGTTTTTGATGATCACGGCGTTGCTCAGCCCGATCATGGACTCCCAGCTCCGGATCAGCTCATAGGAGATCACGTCGGGATCTCTGCGAATCCAGATATCGCCGGTCGTATAATTACAGAAGGTGACCGCTTTTTTGTTCTCGTGGTCTACCAGCATGATGCGTGCGGCCTTTGCACCGGCGTTCTCGGCCATGACTTTCAGCGCGTCTCTGGCGTTTTCGCGGATATCGTCCGTCCTCATCAGCTTGATGCAGGCTTCGATCACGGTCGCCGCCACGTCGATGGAGACGGAGGCCATGCGGCCCGCCTCCGCCTGCTGGGTAAACTCAAAGACAAACTGACAATAGCCCATATCCTCCCGGTCCGAGGCCAGGGGGATCAGGGTCTGGTCGGTCCAGCAGCCGAGCGCCTTGGTCTCCACATAGGCGTGCATGCGCTGGCGGAGGATGGCCGCGCGGTAGCAGTAATCCTCAAACTTGTTGTCCTGCGGCACCAGCTCGCTGTAGAGCATACCGTCGTGATAGGCCGGGCCCATCGTTTTCCGGTAACGCCGGTTGGCCGCGATGATGCGGATCTCGCCGCAGGTATCCTCCGGCGTTTTCTGCACGGACATCACGCAGCAGGGCATATCCACGGTGTCGACAAAAGACTGATAATCCATCGCAATCCCCCCTCCTGTACGTTTTTACTATACAGGATTGCACGTTTGTTTTCAATTGTGCGTTTGTGAATTTCCTGAAAACAGGCAAAACTTCCGCTGTATCGGGACAGAAAAGAGCGCTTATCAGAATATGACGGCAGACAGAGCGTTATGACAGTTCCTTTTGCCCCGCAGCCGCAGAAAGCATAGGGTATCCTGCTCTCATGACTCTTTTTTTACGCGGCTCATGAGCAGTTCCCATGTTAAAGCGCTTGCTGTGGTAAGGATAAAGCATGCAAAAAGATTGATCCATTGGTAAACATTTCCGAACAGCATCTGCTCAAACATATTCAGATACCTGTACACCAGCTGATGAATCAAAAAAGCATCTGCACTTAGCCGGCCTATAAACAACAGCGCTTTGCAGGTCAGAAGTTTCGACACTTTTCCTTTGTTCAACGCAAACAGATAGACCAAAGCACATGACGTCAATGTCCACATTACGGTGAAACCCCACCAGTTTTCTGCGCTGACAGACGGCGCCGCTTTTGCCGGGATACTGATCAAGAACGCATGAGCAGCCAATTGAATTGCGATAAGAAGGAGTGTGCCAAACTCCAACCATGTGGACAACTTTTCACTGATTCCCTTATCACGCTTTGCTGTTATAAAGATGTAACCCAGATTACACCCAATTACAAAATCCTCCAAACGCGATAATGGAAAAATATATGTAAACCAATGAACAAAGTCGTTGTTTTGTACCAAATGAATCTGTATCAGATAGGCGCTGTATGCCAAAATAATCTGAATGACATAAGCGGCTGCAATCACAATGACAGCGGCAGAAATCCCTTTATATCTTCTCATTTGAAAAAGAATAAACGGAAACATCATATACAAGAACAGCGACACTGACAAGTACCATGAGACAGCGTTTAATGAAAAGTATATCGCTTTGCTTGAAAACCATGATTGAGCCAAAAGGGCGTTTGCCGCTGTAATAACCGTTGTCGCACGGATCACAACAGGATTGATCGCCGTGTTCATACCGGAAAATCCGATAAACTGATACAACAGAGCGAGCAGGAGCGTGACAATATGGAGTGGATACAGTTTACTGATTTTATTAACACCAAACCGGATACTGTATGCAAACCCGTGTTCTTTAATTCTGGCTGTGCCGTAATACGAATAAACCATCAGGAAGCCCGACAGGACGATGAAAACAGAAACGCCCCATGCTCCTCCCGAGGAAAATACAGTGATATCGGAATGAGATGCAAAAATTCCCAGAAATGCGAGCGCACGGATAATCTGCAGCGAATCAATTTTGTTTTTCATATTCTCACCGCCTCATCTGTTTCTATCATTGCGGACTCTCCCTTTGCAAAAGAGCAAACAAAAATACTATGCTGCGCTCAGGATGACAACGGCTTTACGCATGCCTGGCGCCGGAACCCTCCGGAGGCGACACTTTATAGTTAGCAAATGCCATGACAGCAGCCTCCCTTATTCCTTCACCAGCGCGTAGAGCTTCATGTCGACGATTTGGCCGTTCTTTTCGGCATTGCTTTTCATCGTTCCCTCGCAGACAAAGCCCGCCTTTTCCAGCACCCGGCAGGAGGCGGCGTTGTGGGCGAAGGGCTCGGCAAAGATACGCACGATATCGGAGCGCTCGAACACCAGGCGGCAGACCTGCCGCACCGCGCTGGTCATGTAACCACGGCCCCAGTACGGCTCGCCGATATAGTAGCCCAGCTCCGCGGTGCGGTAGTGGATATTGTCCCGACGGGTCACACTGATGCTGCCGATCACCTCGCCGCCGACTGTGACGGCAAAGGCGAAAACTCTATCCGGATCGGAAGACAGCATCGCGCGGATATAGTCCTCCGCATCCTGTTCCGTATACGGATTGGGCAGCCCGTCGCGCAGCATGTCCAGCACCTTGGGGTTGTTCAGCGTCGCCGCCAGCGCCGTCTTGTCTTCCGGTCTCCATTCCCTGATCGCGCATGTCATCGCCATTGCCTCCGTTTCGCTTCAGGCAACACCGCACAATCCGCCTGCGGCATCTCCTGGAAAATTTGAGCTCTGATTTCGTCACTTTTTCTTGAGGTACACAAAGTACATCTGCGAAAAAGTGCCTTTATCAGAACCCAAGTTTTCTCAGGATCTGCTCTTGCCGAATTATGCGGTATTGCCTTCATTCTACCACGCCGCGCCGGGACCTTCAAGCACACGGTATTTTCCCCTTGCCTTTTCCGCGCACAGCCGTATAATGGAGCCAACAAAAGAAAAAGGACGGTGCGGACATGTATCAATTCTACGGCTGGGAGACGGCCTCTCCCTTTGTACGCAAGCTCTATGACGATCTGCTGCAATGCTGGTGCGCCGAGACCTGCGCGCCGAGGATGAGAGGGGACTGGTCGCCCCAAAACCCGACCCTCGGCCAGTGCTCCATTACCTCCTTCCTGGTTCAGGACATCATGGGCGGGAAGGTCTGCGGCATTCCCCTGCCGGAGGGCGGCTATCACTGCTACAACGTGGCGGACGGGATGCTCTTCGATCTGACCAGCGAGCAGTTCGGCGACACGGTGCTCGACTACACCGACAACCCCGAGCAGCGTCGTGAGACGCATTTCGCCGACCCCGACAAGCGCGAGCGCTACGAGCTGCTGAAAGCCCGCCTCGCCGCTGTGCGCGGAGAATAAAGCGGAATAAGCCTAAAATCCCCACTGCGGAATATACCGTACCGCGATAAGTGAAAGCCGACTCAGCATGGGGATTTTCACGCATGTCATTCGGTTGCCGCGTCAGCGGCGAGAATGACGCGTTTGAATCAAATTTTACTATGGAAGCGTCAGCTTTCATAGTAAATCACAAAAAATCGCCGTCCGGGGCTTTTCCTCCGGGCGGTCTTTTGTTATAATGTACGAATCTTGGAAAACCCCTTTACTTTAGCGTGATAGCGTGTTAATATGCTAAAGCAACAGAAACCTGTTTTGGAGGCGTCCCATGACCATTGACACCGCCGTTCTCAGCAACGAGGAACGGATCAGCTTTGCCCTCCGCTCGCTCTACCACCGCCGGGGCTGCAAGCCCTATCGGATGAGCCGCTTTGAGGACTATGAGCTTTACATGAAAAACAAGGACTTCCTGCCCTCGCCCGAGGTCATCAGCTTCACCGACACAAACGGCAAGCTCAAGGCCCTAAAGCCGGACGTGACATTGTCCATCGTGCGCTCCTACCGCCCGACGGACGGCGAGGTGCAGAAATTCTATTACGACGAAAACGTCTTCCGCGTGTCGGAGACCTCCCGCCGCTTCCGGGAAATCCGGCAGACGGGGCTGGAAGTTCTCGGCTCCCTTGACGCGGCCTGTATCGACGAGGTGCTGTCCCTCGCCCTGGAGAGCCTGAGCCTGATTTCCCCGGACAACCGCCTGTGCGTCTCTCTGCTCGGAATCGTGGAGGGCCTGCTCGACATGCTGGAGCTCGAGGGCGAGGCGCGGAGCGCGGTTCTGCGCTGCATGGGCGAGAAAAACGTGCATGAGCTGCGCGCCGTCTGCGAGAGCGCCGGACTGAAAGCCGGGGATGCGGAACGCCTCGCGCGTCTCACACTCTGCTCCGCAGCCCCGCAGGACGCCCTTTCGGAGCTTGCGGCCATCGGCTGCCCGGAGCTCTCCGAGGCGGAGCGGCTGGCCGAGGGCCTGCCCCCAGAGGCAGAGGGCCGCGTAAATCTGGACTTCTCCATCCTGGGCGACATGCGCTACTACAGCGGCATCGTCTTCCAGGGCTATGTGCGCGGCGTGCCGTCGAGCGTACTGTCCGGCGGCTCCTACGACCGGCTCCTGCACCGCATGGGCAAGCCCGGCCGCGCCGTCGGCTTTGCCTGCTATCTGGATAAGCTGGAACGCCTGGAGGAGGTGCGGAGAGATGCTTAATATTGCGCTTCCCAAGGGACGGCTCGGCGAAAAAGTGTACGGCATGTTCGAGCGCGCGGGCTTTGACTGCCCCGCCATACGCGAGGAAAACCGCAAGCTCTACTTTGAAAACGAGGCTCTGGGCCTGCGCTACTTCTGGGTCAAGCCCTCGGACGTGGCGATCTATGTCGAGCGCGGCGCGGCGGACATCGGCGTCGCGGGCAAAGACATCCTGCTCGAGTACGCCCCGGATGTGTACGAGCTTTTAGATCTCAACGTGGGCCGCTGCCGCATGTGCGTGGCGGGCCCGAAAGACTTCTCCGACGATCTCTCCAAGACCCTCCGCGTGGCGACGAAGTTTACGAGCATCGCCTCCGACTACTACGCCTCCCTCGGCCGGGACATTGACGTGATCCCCCTCAACGGCTCCATCGAGCTGGCTCCGATCCTGGGCTTGTCGGACGTGATCGTGGACATTGTGGAGACCGGGACCACCTTGAAGGAGAACAACCTCGCGGTGCTGGAGACCATTGTTCCCATCAGTGCGCGGCTGATCGCCAATAAATCGAGCTTTGTATTTTACCGGCCCCGGATCGAGGAACTGACCCGGCGGCTTTCACAGGAGGTAAAACCATGATCCGTATCTATCGGGACGGCGAGCTCCGGGACGAGGAGCTGTTAAAGCGCAACGCGCCGACTTACGACGTGGCCGGCGTGGTGGCGGAAATCCTCGCGGACGTCGAACAAAACGGCGACGCGGCGGTTTTGAAGTATACCGAGAAATTTGACCGCGCAAGGCTCGAGACCATGCTTGTCACCGAGGAGGAGATCGCGCAGGCCATGGCGGAGACCGAGCCGGAATTTTTAGATACGCTGCGTCTGGCGGAGCGCAACATCCGCGAATACCACGAAAAGCAGCGGCGGCAGAGCTGGTCCTTTACCCGCCCCGGCGGCGCGGTGCTGGGCATGAAGGTTCTGCCCATCGAAAAAGCGGGGCTCTATGTCCCCGCGGGCACGGCCCCCTATCCCTCCACCGTGATGATGGACGCGGTGCCCGCCAAGATCGCGGGCTGCAGGGAGATCGTCATGTGCACGCCCTGCCGCCCTGACGGCAAGGTCAACGCCGCCATCCTCGCCGCGGCGAAGATTGCGGGCGTCACCCGCATCTACAAGGCGGGCGGCGCGCAGGCGATCGCGGCCATGGCCTTCGGCACTGAGAGCATCCCGAGGGTGGACAAGATCGTCGGCCCCGGCAACGCCTTCGTGGCCGAGGCCAAGCGCCAGGTCTACGGCAAGGTCTCCATCGATACCATCGCCGGGCCCAGCGAGGTTCTGGTCGTGGCCGACAGGACAGCCAACCCCCGCCACGTCGCCGCCGATATGCTGGCCCAGGCGGAGCACGACGTGCTGAGCTGCTGCGTGCTGGTCACCGACAGCGCGGCCCTGGCCGAGGCGGTGCAGAAGGAGATCGAGACGCAGCTTGACGAGTTGGAGCGCGTCGCCATCGCCCGCCCCTCCATCGACGACAACGGCAAGATTATTATTGCCGCCGACCTCCGCCGCGCCATGCAGATTGCAAACGCCGTCGCTCCGGAGCATCTGGAAATCTTCGTCGACAACCCCTTCGACTATCTCGACGACGTGAAAAACGCGGGCTCGGTCTTCCTCGGCAAGAACTGCCCGGAGCCCCTGGGCGACTACCTCGGCGGCACGAACCACACCCTGCCCACCACCGGCACGGCTCGCTTCGGCAGCCCCCTCGGCGTGGATGACTTTATGAAACAGATTCAGTACACCTATTACCCGGCGGAGGCGTTCAAGAAAGTTGCGCCGGAGATCGCGCGCTTTGCGTATAAAGAGGGCCTGACCGGCCACGCGAAGAGCGCCCTGATCCGGCTGGAAGAGGAGGAAACGACATGAGCCGCTTTTACAGCTATAAGAATGCGAGTCTCGTCCCCTACACCCCGGGCGAACAGCCCAAGGCCCTGAACGTCACCAAGCTCAACACCAACGAAAATCCCTTCCCGCCGTCTGAAAAGGCCCTGGCCTTCGCGCGGGAGCACATCCGCCCGCTGAACCTCTACCCGGAGATTCAGTGCATCGACGTGCGCCGCAAGCTCGCGGAGCTGCACGGGGTCGACGCGGACAACATCGTCCTCGGCAACGGCTCGGACGAGCTCTTGAACTTCGCCTTTATGACCTTCTGCGACGATAAAAAGCAGGCGGCCTTCCCCAGCATCAGCTACGGCTTCTATCCGGTCTACGCCGACCTCAACCACGTCCCTTATACCGAGATCCCGCTGCGGGAGGATTTCAGCGTCGCGCCGGAGGATTACTTTGACCTCGGCAAAAACATCTTCATCGCCAATCCCAACGCCCCCACGGGCCTCGCCCTGACGAGGGCGCAGGTGGAGGAGATTTTGAAGCACAACCGCGACAGCGTGGCGGTCATCGACGAGGCCTATGTGGACTTCGGCGGCGAGACCTGCATCCCGCTGATCAAGGACTATGATAACCTCCTTGTGATCCAGACCTTCTCCAAGTCCCGATCCATGGCCGGGGCGCGCCTCGGCTTTGCCGCCGGGGACAAGGCGCTGATCGACGATCTCAACACCATCAAGTATTCCACCAACCCCTACAACGTCAACTCCATGACCCTGGCCCTCGGCCTCGGCGTCCTGCTGGATGAGGAGACGACAAAGGCCAACTGCCGCACCGTCATGGACAACCGCGCCTATACCACCGCAGCGCTCGAGGAGCTGGGCTTTACCGTCCTGCCCTCCTGCTCCAACTTCATCTTTACGGTCTCTGACCGGATCACCAGCCTTGAGCTCTATACAAAGCTCAAGGAGCGCGGCGTGCTCATCCGCCGCTTTGACAAAGCGGGCATCGAGACCTGGAGCCGCATCACCATCGGCACGAGAGAGCAGATGGACATCCTGCTCAAAAACATCCGTGAGATTTTGGAGGAACTGCCATGAGAAGCGCGACAATCAGCCGCAAAACCGCCGAGACTGACATTCAGCTCACCCTCAACCTTGACGGCACGGGGGAGAGCGACGTGAGCTCCGGCGTTGGCTTTCTCGACCACATGCTCACGCTCTTTGCCCGCCACGGGCGCTTTGACCTCACGCTCACCTGTGTGGGCGACACGCAGGTGGACGACCACCACAGCGTGGAGGACATCGGCATCTGTCTTGGCCGCGCCGTGCAGGAGGCTCTGGGCGACAAGCGGGGCATCGTCCGCTACGGCGACACGACCCTGCCCATGGACGAGGCCCTGATCCTCACCGCCGTGGACGTCTCCGGGCGGAGCTTCCTGTGCTTTGATCTGCCCATCCCGACGCAGAAGGTCGGGGATTTCGACACGGAGCTGGTGGAGGAGTTTTTCACCGCCTTCTGCTCAAACGCCGGTATTACCCTGCACATCCGGGAGCTCGCCGGAAAAAACAGCCACCACATCATCGAGGGCTGCTTCAAGTCCTTCGCCCGCTCCCTGCGCAAGGCTGTCGCCATCGACCTCGCCTGCGCGGATGAGCTGCCCTCCACCAAGGGGGTTCTGGGATGATCGCCATTGTGGACTACGGCGTGGGCAATCTCTTCTCGCTCAAGAGCTCCCTCGCCGCCATCGGGGCGGAGGCCGTCGTCACCGGTGAGGCCGAAGTGCTGCGCCGTGCCGACAAGATCATCCTCCCCGGCGTCGGAGCCTTCGGGGACGCCGCCGACAAGCTGCGGGCGACCGGGCTGGATGCCGTCGTGATCGACGAGGCGCAAAGCGGCAAGCCCCTCATGGGCATCTGCCTCGGGATGCAGCTCCTGTTCGACCGGGGCTATGAATACGGCGAGCACGCGGGGCTCGGCCTCATCCCCGGTGAGGTGCGCCCCATCGCGGAAGTGATCCCGGCGGATTACAAAATCCCGCATATCGGCTGGAACGCCCTGCGCTTTACCGGGCGCAAAAGCCCCCTCTTCCGCTATATCAAAGAGGGAGACTGCGTATACTTTGTCCACTCCTTCTATGCCGCTGACTGCGACGAGAGCGTGATCGCCGCCGCCGAATACGGGGCCGAGCTCACCGCCGCCGTCCAGCGCGGAAACGTCTGCGGCTGCCAGTTCCACCCGGAGAAGAGCGGCAAGGTGGGACTGAATATTTTGAGGGCGTTCTGCGAGGATTGATGCCTCTCCTGAAAGGGGAGATGGTTATGAACCGCTTGCGGCACAAAACCGGAGGGGTTCAACCCCTCAGTCATGGCCTCGCCTAAGATCGGCCATGACAGCTCCCCTTTCAGGGGAGCCTGCAAGGAAAGGATTTGATTTCATGCTGATTTTTCCGGCCATCGACCTCTATGAGGGAAAGGCCGTCCGCCTCTACAAGGGCGACTATAAGCAGATGACGGTCTACAGCGAAAACCCGCCGGAGCTTGCCGAGGCGTTTTACAAAGCGGGCGCAGGCTGCCTGCACCTTGTCGACCTCGAGGGCGCGAAGACAGGCGAGACGCCGAATATCGACGTGATCCGCCGCATCCGCGAGGCAGGGCCCCTCTTTACCGAGGCAGGCGGCGGCGTGCGAAGCATGGCCGTCGTGGAGCGCTACCTCGACGCCGGGATCGACCGCGTCATCCTCGGCACCGCCGCGGTCACCGATCCGACATTCCTGCGCGAGGCCGTCGAAACCTACGGTGAAAAGATCGCCGTCGGCGTGGACATCAAGGACGGCAAGGTCGCCATCAAGGGCTGGACCGAGAAGTCCGCGCTCGACGCCTTTGACTTCTGCCGCGATTTGCAGGCTCTCGGCGTGAAAACCATCATCTGCACCGACATCTCCAGGGACGGGGCCATGCAGGGCACGAACCGGGCTCTGTACGGGGAACTGTCCAAAACGCTCGCCCTCAACATCGTCGCCTCCGGCGGTGTGTCCACGCTGGAGGACGTGAAGGCCCTGCGCGCTCTGGACCTCTACGGCGCAATCATCGGCAAGGCGTATTATACCGGGGCCATTGACCTCCTGGAAGCGATCGGAGCGGCGACATGATTACAAAACGAATTATCCCCTGCCTGGATGTGAAGGACGGCCGCGTCGTCAAGGGCGTGAACTTTCAGGGCCTGAGCGACGTAAACTCCCCCGTGGAGCTGGGAAAATACTACAGCGACAACGGCGCGGACGAGCTGGTCTTCTACGACATCACGGCATCACACGAGGGGCGGCGCCTCTTCACCGACATCCTCACCGAGGTGGCGCGCACCATCTTCATCCCCCTCACCGTGGGCGGCGGCATCAACAGCCTCGACGACTTTGACCGCGTGCTCAAGTGCGGGGCCGACAAGGTCAGCGTCAACTCCGGCGCCATCCGCGATCCCCGCCTCATCTTCGAGGCCGCCAAGCGCTACGGCGACCAGTGCGTGGTGCTGTCGGCGGACGTCAAGCGCGTGGACGGGGTTTTCCGCGTCTTCGCCAAGGGTGGGCGCGAGAACACCGGCATGGAGGCCATCGCCTGGATCAAGAAGGGCGTGGAGCTCGGCGCGGGCGAGGTGGTCTTAAACTCCATCGACACCGACGGCGTGAAGGGCGGCTTTGACCTGGAGATGCTGGACGCGGTGTGTCAGGCCGTCTCCGTCCCCGTGATCGCGAGCGGCGGCGCGGGCTGCATCCAGGATTTTGTCACGCTCTTCAAAACGCTCCCAAGGGTGGACGCCGGTCTCGCCGCCTCCATCTTCCACTTCGGGGAAGTCGCGATCCCCGCGCTCAAGGCCGCGCTCAAGGCCGAAAACATCCCCGTGAGAGAGGTATGAACATGATCAACATCGACGAACTGAAATTTGACGAAAAGGGTCTGATCCCCGCCATTGTGGTGGATTCCGTCACGAAGAAGGTACTGACCCTCGCCTACATGAACCGCGAGAGCCTGCAGATCTCCATGGACAAGGGCCTGACCTGCTTCTGGTCCCGCTCCCGCCAGGAGCTCTGGCTCAAGGGTGAGACCAGCGGCAACTACCAGCACATCGTCTCCATCACCGCCGACTGCGACAAGGACGCGCTGGTCGTCGTCGTGGAGCCGGACGGCCCCGCCTGCCACCTCGGCACCTTCTCCTGCTTTGAAAACCCTCTCTGGCACAGCGACGAGCGCAGCGAGTTCTCGCTGGAGGGCCTGTACCAGCTCCTCGAGGGCCGCAAGCGCGACATGCCCGAGGGCTCTTATACCAGCTATCTCTTCCAAAAGGGCCTCGACAAAATCCTCAAGAAGGTGGGGGAGGAGTGCACCGAGGTCATCATCGCCGGCAAGGCCGAGGACAAGCGCGAGACGGTCTATGAGATCGCGGATCTCGCCTACCATGTGATGGTGCTGATGGTGGAGGCCGGGATCAGCGTGGAGGATATACACAGGGAACTTGCCTCCCGCCATGTGATCGACCACAAGGTAAAGCAGGAGAAAATGGTATGAGCAGGATCAAAACCGTCTGCGTCGTGAGCCTGTCCAGCGGCGTCCTCGGGGAGAGCTTCGTGAAGCACGAGCTGGACCTGGGCGTCAAGCGGATGGAGGCTTACGGGCTCAAGGTCAAGTTCGCGCCCAACGCCCTCAAGGGGATGGCCTTTCTCAAGGAGCACCCGGAACTCCGCGCCGCCGACTTCTGCGCGGCCTTTCGCGACCCGGAGGTCGACCTCATCATGACCGCCATCGGGGGCGACGATACCTACCGTCTGCTGCCGTACCTCTTTGAAAACGGCGAGCTTGAGGCGGCCGTGAGGGGAAACGAAAAGCCTTTCCTCGGCTTTTCCGACACCACGACGAACCACCTGATGCTGCAGAAAATCGGCCTCAACAGCTTTTACGGCCAGGCGTTTCTGACCGAGCTGTGCGAGCCCGCCTCCGAGATGCTGCCCTATTCGCGGCGGTATTTTGAGGAGTTTATCGAGACGGGCCGCATCGCGGAGATCACGCCCAGCCCCCTGTGGTACGACGAGCGGACGAGCTTCGGCCCCGAGCAGCTTGGCGTGGAGAGGCTTTCCCACCCGAATACGGGCTTTGAGCTTTTGCAGGGCCCGGCGGTGTTCCGCGGTCAAATCCTCGGCGGCTGCATCGACACGATTTTCGACTATTTTGACGGCGGCCGCTACGCCGATTCGCCCGCGGTCTGTGAGAAATACGGCCTGTTCCCGGCGGCTGATGAATGGCGCGGAAAAATCCTCCTGCTTGAATCCAGCGAGGAAAAGCCCAGCCCGGAGACCTACCGCAAGGCCCTGGCATATCTGAAAAACCGGGGCGTTCTGGACGCGGTGAGCGGGATTCTCACCGGCAAGCCCATGGACGGGGCCTATGATGCGGAGTACCGCGAGATCCTGCGCGAGGTCGTGGACGATCCCAACAAGCCCATTGTGCGCAACCTCTCCGTCGGGCACGCGACACCGCGCTGCATCGTTCCCTTCGGCGTCGAGGCCGAGGTGGACGCGCAAAACCAGCGCATACGCTTTATCTGGGAGTAATACACTCTGCATAATAGAACGAAAGCGCCCTCCTGCCGTTTAACTGCGGCGGGAGGGCGCTGCGCTTCTATGTTAAGGGGTAGTATTACGACCGAAGAGCTTCCGCTCAAAATCCTCCGGGGGAAGGGGTCGGGAGAAGTAGTAGCCCTGCACCAGATCGCAGCCGGCGTCCTTGAGCAGACGGAGCTGGGTTTCTGTCTCCACGCCCTCGGCCACCACGGGAACCTTGAGGTAACGGGCAATGTCCAGAATGAGCTCAACGAGACGGAAGTCTCGCTCGTTTTGTTCGATGTTCTGGATGAAAGCCATGTCCATCTTCAGTACGTCGATGGGCATGGAGGAGAGCATGTTCAGCGAAGAGTAGCCGGAGCCAAAGTCGTCCATCTCAATCAGATAGCCCTTCTCCCGAAGTTCCCCGATCACATGGATCAGGTGGTCGGCGTTTTCCGTATAGGCGGACTCGGTGACCTCAAGGTTGAGATCGCGGCGGAGCAGGCCGTATCTTGAGACAATATCGTCCAGCATCTTCGGCAGATCGGGATTGAAGACATCCATACGGGAGAGGTTGACGGACACCGGCAGGGTCACGCCGTACTTGTCGCGCCATGCGGCAATCTGCTTTGCGGCCTCCTCCCAGACGTATTTGTCCAGAATCGTGATCTGACCGCTGCGCTCAAAGAGCTTGATGAAGGCGTCGGGCGAGATCGTGCCGAGCGTCGGGTGATTCCAGCGCACCAGCGCCTCGGCGCTGGCGAGCTTCGGCGGCGTCTGCTGAATGTCATACTTGGGCTGGTAATAGAGCTCCAGCTCATGCGCTTCCATCGCGTGGGCAAAGCTGTTGAGCAGGAGCTGGCTGAGCTCGTCCCGCTGGCGGGCCGCCTCATCATAGATCATAAGGTGGGACTTGTAATCGCGCCGCACCATGCTGCACGCGAGCCACGCGCGGTCAAACATCTCCCGCGGCGTGAGCCCCTCCTGCCAGGGCATGACGCCCATGCGCAGGCGGGCGTCCGCACTGGTGATCATGGTGTTGAGTCTGGCCTGGAAACGATCCAGCAGCGCCTGATAGTCCTCAAGATGCGCGCAGTAGATGTCAAAGTGGTCGCCCTCGATACGGCCGACGACGCCCTCCGTCTCCGACATGAAGGTACAGATCTCATCGCCCAGGGCGCACAGCACTTCATCGCCGTAGGAGCGGCCGTTGATCGTGTTGATGGTGTGGAAGCGGTCGATGTTCAGAATGATGGCGTCCATGGGTTTGCCGGGGTGATCGCGGTAGTAGCGGTCTGTGTACACATGGAAAAAGCTGCGGCTGTACATCTGCGGGATCAGGGGATCGCGCTCCGCCTCGGAGATGATCTGCTGCCCGGCCTTCACTCTTGATTCCGCGCGCACGCTCCACAGCAGGAGCAGGAGGATCGCGGAGGCCGTAACGGCGATCGTCGTTACAACGTAGGGCAGATTGTCTCTCAGGTAATCGAGGAAGGTAACGCGCTCGTCCCGGAAGGAATAGTTGGTCAGCGAAGCGTTGAGGGAGGGATTCGGCACAAGGCGGATGATTTTGTTGAGAATGGAGTAGAGACAGTCGTCCTCACGGCCGACGGCAAATTCGAGCCCCAGGTTTTCCCCTGTGGCGAGGGTGGCGAGACCGTTATCCGCGCACAGCTCGCTGACGCGGTTGATGCGGTAGTTGCTGACCAGGGTGCAGTCCGCCTCGCCGGAGGCCACGGCAGGGAAGGTCTCATCGTTGCTGTTGTAGTATTTGATCGTCCAGTTGGGGAAGGAGTCCTTGAGGAAGGTCTCGTGACTGGTATGCCCGCGCAGGACGGCGACGGTCATCTCCCGCTCCGGGGAGACGCCCATGTGATCCGCCGCGCGCACGGCCGCGTACATCTCCGTGGTGACAAAGGGGTCTGTGAGGATGACGCCGAGCTGCTCGCCGTCGTAAGAGCTGAGCGTGACGGGGAAGACGCAGTCGAGCTCACCCGCGGTCAGGGCCTGCAGGGCGGCCTCCGTCGTATCGAAGGCGCGGGTCTCAAAGCTGAGACGCGCGTTTTTCTCGCAGGTCTCCGCAAAGCTCAGAAAGTCCTTGAGTGCGCCGCTGAGGGACTGGGTCTCCTCGTCCAGGGCGCAGTAGGGGAGAAAATTGGCGCGATAGCCGACGCGGATAACGCCGTGGCCCTTGAGCCAGTCCTTCTCATCGGCGGTGAGGAAGCTGTTGACGGCGCTGGCCTTGTTGAATCTCTCGGTGAGCTGCTGGTTGAAGTCGCGGTTATCCTCAAGAATGCGGTTCATGGCGACGTCCAGCTCGCGCTTGAGGTCGGGGCGGTCCTTGTTGACGCCGAAGTAGGAGTCCGCCGAGCCGACCTTGCACACGGGCACAATGTCGGCGCTGTTGCCGTAGGTGTCCAGCGTTACGAGCATGTCAAGCTCCCCACGGGCGAGCATGTCCAGCATCTCTGGCGTCTTGACGGACAGCTCCATGATCTCGGGGTGTACGTCGTGCTTTTTCGCCCAGTCGATGAAGAGCTGCTCCTGAATGCTGTTCTTGTTGACGCCGACGCGCTTGCCGTTAAAGGTTGAAAAATCGTCGGGCCTGATCTCGGTGTTGCTGGGCGTGATGAAGACATGGTAATCCTCCGAGCCCATGCACTCTGCCGAGTAAAGGATCTTCCCGGCGCGTTCCTCGGTATAGGATACGTCGCTCAGAAGGTCGAGTTCCCCGGCAATCAGCTTTTCCAGCAGCTCCGACCAGCTGCCCTCCACATATTCGTAGGTCCAGCCGGTATAGGTGGCGATGCGCTGCTGATACTCATAGCCGTAGCCGGAGCGCCGCCCGAAGGGGTCCGTGCGGTGAAAGGCAGACTCATACCAGCCGACGCGCACGACCTTGTCGTTCGATTTTTGCGCGTTTGCCGTGAGCGGCACAATAAGACTCAGCACAAGCAGCATGCAAAGAGCCAGCGACAGCGTTTTTCGACAGCGCATAAACATCTCCTCCGGCGTTCTGTCGACGTTTTCCGAGCTCCCCCGCGGGAGCGGCGACGTCGGTTTGTTTATAACCATCTTATTATTTCAAATTATAGCATCTTTCGCCGATTTTTTCCAGAGCTAAACACAAAAAATCTGCCCGATTTTCGCAGGAATACTTTGTGTATTTCAAGAAAAAGTGACAAAATCAGAGCGCAATTTTTCCGGGAGGCGCCGAAGCCGGATTGTGCGGTGTTGCCTTAAGATATAGGGGCTGGACAGGGCGGCGTCCGGGATGGTATCATAGGCGGCAGAATAATTTCCGTTGAACGGAGAAAATGCGGGGGGCTGTGAACATGAAGGCTGGTTGTCCTTATGATCCGACGATGGATTCGTCGGGCTTCGTGCTGCTGGCGGACTATGTGCCGGGCGTTGTGCAGGAGATTCGATACTATTCCACCTATAACTTTATCGGGGATCGGATCGACGGCTATGAGGAACCGGTCGCCCTGCTGACCATCGAGGCGGCACGGGCGCTGAAAGCCGTGAGCACGGAGCTGGTGGTGCAGGGCTATCGCCTGAAAATTTTCGACGCCTACCGTCCGGTCTGCGCGGTGAAGCATTTCATGCTCTGGGGGATCGAGGATCAGGATGTGCGCATGAAGCCATACTTCTACCCGGATCTCGAAAAGCAGGAGGTCTTTGCCAGGGGTTATATCGCAAAGAAGTCCAGCCACAGCCGCGGCAGCACGGTCGACCTGACGCTGCTGGACATGACAACGGGCAAGGAGGTCGACATGGGCGGGCCCTTCGACCTGTTCAGCGAGCTGTCGCATCCCGATTATCGGGGCGTCACCGAGGAGCAGTATGAAAACCGCATGTTCCTCCAGCGTGCCATGACGAGAAACGGCTTTGACATCATGGACAACGAGTGGTGGCACTTCACCCTGAAAAACGAGCCCTACCCGGACACCTACTTTAACTTCCCGGTGTCGACCAGGGCCCTGCGGTAACATATCAGGAAACAGAGCACACGGGAGGCCCGGCGGCCTCCCGTGTGCTCTGTTCAACCATTTTCCACATACGCCGCCAGCTCGTCGGGGCGGTCGATGATAACCGTGCCGCCGGCGACTTTCAGCTCCTCGCGGGTGCGAAAGCCCCAGGTGACGCAGACGCAGTCGATCCCGGCGTTTCGCGCGGTGTCGATGTCCACCTCCGTGTCGCCCACATAGAGACAGCGGTCGAGTGCCACGCCCAGATCCTTCGCCGCGGTCTGCACCATATCCGGCCAGGGCTTGCGGCGCACCTCCGGCCGCTCCCCGACGGCGAGGGACAGAAGGCCGGAAAACAGCTTCGCCGCGCCGGGCTGCACGGCAGCGTCCGGCTTGTTGGAGATCACGGCGAGCTTGAGCCCGTCCTCCCGGAGCCGCCGCATCATGGGCAGAATCCCCGGATAGGGGACGGTGCGGTCATTGGCGAGGGCCGCGTAATAGCTGACGTAGGCCGTATAGAGCTTTTCCTTGAGCTCGTCCGATGTGCCGGGCGGGACGGCCTTCTCCATCAGCACATGGGCTCCGTAGCCGAGCAGGGGCGCGAGCGTCTCGGCGTCGTACTCGGGCAGACCGTACTGCCGCATGGCGACGTTCACCGAGAAAACAATGTCCGGCAGGGAATCGGCCACCGTGCCGTCGTAATCAAATAAAATCGCGTCGTATCTCATAGCTGTACCTTTATAAACTGAGCGCCGGCCCGAGGGGGGTCGGCGCTCAATCTGTTGTGCTTAAATCAGAGGTTCTCCTGGAGGAAAGCCAGCAGGCCGGCGGCGGCCTCTTCCTCGTTCGCGCCTTCGCAGCAGACGGTGACTTCGGTGCCCTGCTTGACGCCGAGAGCCATCAGCTTCATCAGCTGGGCGAGGTTGACGGTCTTGCCGTTGGCGGTCAGGGTGACCGCGGTGTCGGCGTAGCTCTTGGCCTTCTTGGCCAGCAGGCCGGCGGGGCGGGCGTGGATACCGAGTTCGTCCTTGATCGTGTAAGTGAACTGTTTCATTGAATACACCTCTTAAATATTTTTTGGTTTACTCTTTGACTGTGTTACTCCTGCCCGGCGGAGGAAGCAAGCTCGGGGTAGTCGGAACGGCGCACCTGGATGACGGTCATGCCGATCGCGCGCAGGCGTTCCACCACGAAGGGGTTGGCGCGCTCGTCGGTGATGACGCAGCCGGTCTTCTCCAGAGAGAAGCTGGCATAGGTGCCGGTCTTGCCGATCTTGGTGTAGTCCGCCAGAATGTAGTAGCGCGAGGCGTGGGAGATCATCGTCTCGTTGAGGCCCAGCTCATTGGGGATGCCGCAGAGGATTTCCCCGTCCGGGGAGATGCCGCTGCACCCGAGGAAGGCGGCGTCGGCCTGCTCCGCCAGGAGATTGCGCAGGGCGCAGTCCCCGGTCATGATGTGGTTCTGCCCGCGCAGGCTGCCGCCGGACACGGTGAGCTCGACCCCCGCGGGGTAGCGGCGCGCCACAGCCAGACCGTTGTTGGAGAAGACGCGCACGCTCTTGTCGCCCACGTAGTCCAGCAGGCCCAGTGCCGTGCTGCTGCCGTTGATGAAAATTTTCTCGCCGGATCGGATCAGAGCCGCGGCGCGGCAGGCGATCAGCCGACGGCACAGCGCCACCTCGTCCTGTTCGTCCAGAACGGGGGCGGTGCGGGGGTCGGCAGTCGCGCCGCCGTGGGTGCGGCTGATCTGGCCGCGCGCCTCCAGCATCTGCAGGTCGCGGCGAACGGTCATCGAGGAGACGCCGAAGCTTTTGGCGAGTTCCTCGACCTTGACCTCCTGCCGCTCCCGGATGTAGGACAACATTTCGGCGTGGCGGAGGTCGACGGATTGACGGTCTCTTTTCATGGTATCAGGCTCCCGGATGGTCAAGCGAGGAGAGAAGATCACACAACTGCGTGAGACTGGCGATGCGCGGGGCGTAATCCGTCTTATCTGGCGGGCAAAACCAGACGGCCTTCATCCCGGCGTTCAGCGCGCCTTGTACGTCGCCGCGCAGAGAGTCGCCCACAAAGACGCAATCCGACGCTTCACGGCCCGCCTTTTCAGCGCAGGCTCTGAAGAGCCGCGCGTCGGGCTTTTCCGCGTTGACCTCCTCGCTCGTGACCATGAAGTCGATATACGATCCGAGCCCCAGCCTGATCAGCTTGTCAAACTGACGATCCGCAGTCATGTTCGTACCGACGCCAACGGTGAGCCCCAGCGCCTTGAGCCGTTCAAGCCCCTCAAGCGTCCCCGGATAGGGGCGCATGTGGTTCATCAGCGTCTCCCAGTAGAGCGCGTCCATCTCCCGCGCGGGGAGAAAGGGCCTGCCGAGCATCTCAAGGATGATCTGATAGCGGATCATCCGGTTGTGCATCGCGGCGCAGGGGGTGACGCAGCGCTCGCGCTGGACGCGGTACGCCTCCGTGTGCAGCGCCTCGAAAGCTTCGGGGGCGATCCCGAAGTGCTCCGCCGCGTATTCCGTCAGCGATCGGAAGGCGGCGGCGTGGGCCGCGTCGTAGTCGTACAGCGTGTTGTCAATGTCGAGTATAACAGCTTTGATCATCGGTGTAAAGGGCAGGGGGTTCGGATTACGCGGGGCGGATCAGTCGAGCAGACCCGCGTCCTTCATGGCCTGCTCCATCTCGGGGGCGGACATGATGTTCTTGAGGCCCAGAACGATGGTGCCCTTCTTGGCGGCGTCGTCAAACATCTTGGCGAAGTTGCGCGCGCAGAGGACGATGTCGTAGTTGAGGGCGGCGGACTTGCCCTCGGACAGAGAGCAGTGGTGCAGAGCGGCGGGCTTGACACCGAGCTTGGTGAGGACCTTCTGGAGGGTCATCTTCATCATGAGGGAAGAGCCGGCACCGTTGGCGCAGCAGACCATGAACTTCTTGTTTTCGAGCTTAGACATAGTGATTTCCTTTCTTGCAGATAGTTTGGTGCAAATAATATGATTTAATATGGTTTCTCAGGGGCCGCAGGACGGCCCCTGAGTGCGGTTATATGGGAATCAAAGCGGGGGAGATCAGGCCTTCTTGGAAGCCATGTACTCCTTGTAAGCCTCGTAATCCTCGGTGATGAGGAAGTAGGCCTTGGGGTCCTTGCGGTACTCGATCTGGGGCAGGGCGAGGAGCAGAACCGCGACGACGCCGACGCCGATGTAGCCGAGGTACTTCATAATGACCGTGAAGAGAGGCCACACGGTCGCCCAGTCGAACATGCCGAGGTAGCCGCCGTACTGCGCCATGCCGACCCAGCCGGCGATGAACGCGGAGCCGAAGACCTGAATCAGACCGGAGAAGAAGGGAATGACCAGGCAGGCCTTGAGACCGCCCTTTTCGTTGGCAACGAGGCCGATGGTGGCGTTGTCGAAGAAGACGGGAACGAAGCCGCAGATAATGAGGACGGGGCTCTTCATCACGACGAGGGTGATGATGGCGACAAGCTGTCCGGCAAGACCGGCCAGGAAGCCGAAGGTGACGGCGTTGGCGTCGCCGAAGCCGTAGCAGACAGCGCAGTCGACACCGGGGACGGAGGCGGGCAGGAGCTTGTCGGCAATGCCCTGGAAGGAGGCGGTCAGCTCGGTGACGAAGGTACGAACGCCAAGCTGCAGGATGGCGAGGTAAACGGCAAAGTTCAGGGTGGTGTTCAGGATGTACATCACGAAGCTGTCAGCTTCCTTGAGCTTGCCCTGATCCACGAAGAAGGGCTTGCCGATGATGACCATGATGATGCCGAAGAAGACGGTCATCAGGATGGCGGTGCAGACCATGTTCTCGTTGAAGATGGAGAAGAAGCCGGGCATCTCGAGCTCGCCGACCTTCTTGATCTCCTTCTTGCGCTTGCCGCCGTTGGTGCCGAAGAGCTTGTCGGCCAGGATGTAGCCGAGGCGGATGCCGAACATCTGCTGGTGGGCGATGGCAAAGCCCGCGCCGTCGGTGAGCTCCTGCATGGGCTTGACGGTCAGGTTGGAGCCGACAGCCCAGTACGCGCCAAGGATGATGGACATGACGACCATCATGGGAACGGTCTTGACGCCGTCCTGCCACAGGCCGGGCAGGGCGAACAGGATCAGCCAGTAAGCGGTCGCGGCCTGCTGGAACTGGACGTGGCCGGTGGTGAACAGGGAGCGGCACTTGGTGATCTTGTTGAAGCGGACGAGCAGGATGTTGACGATGAAAGCGATGAGCAGCAGGGTAACCGCCTGGGAGAAGGCGGCGCCGAAGGTCTCCTCAACACCCGCGGTGACGGCGTTCTGGCCGTAGTAGGGGTCAATGACAGCGGCGGTCAGGTTGAAGCGATCCTTCAGACCGGCCAGGATGGGACGGAAGTTGCTGGTCAGTCCGCCGGAGCCGACATTCAGGATCAGCATACCGATGATGGCCTTGAGGGTACCGGACAGAACGTCGTACCACTTTTTGCGCATCAGGATGTAACCGATCATGGTGATGAAGCCGATCATCCACGGGGCTTGACGCAGGATATACGTCGAAAAGAAATTCCATACAGCCATTAGAATAAATCCTCTCTTATTCAGTTTCGTTTATGTGGAATGTTTTCGCGTGATCTCAGGCGAGGATGTCTTCGGGCGGGAAGTCCTTCTCCGCCTGGAGAATGTCCTCGGGGGTGTTCGCCGCCATCAGGGCGTCGAGCAGGTCCTCGTTGCAGAAAATGTTCATCAGCTGGTTCATGTTGTCAAGGTGCTCGTCCGGGTCCTTGGCGGCCAGGGTGAAGAACAGGCGGGCGATCTTCTGTTCGCCGTCCTCGTCCTTGCCGAAGTCCACGTCCTCCTTGACGCGCATGAAACCGACGCCGGTCTTGTTGGCGCCCTCGGCCCCCTCCTGGGAGTGGGGCATGGCGACGTAGTGATCAAACACCACATAGGGACCGTACTTCGTGATGCAGTCGACGATCTGCTTGTAGTAGTTCTCGCTGACATAGCCGGTCTTGACCAGGGATTCGGTGCTCAGGCGCACCGCGTCCTGCCAGGAATCGACCTTGTCCACGAACTTGTAGTGACCGCGCTCGACGATCTTCTGGAGAATGGTATCAGCCATCGGTGACTCCTTTCCTTACAGGCAGGAGCGGAAGGGGATGTTCTGCGGGGCCTCAAAGCAGTCCTCAAAGCCGCGGGGATGATGATAATACATCTTGTCCTTGTCGCGGGGATAGACGTACTTGCCGCCGACCTGCCAGAAGAACGGGTGGAACTTGTACTCGTTGCGGTACTTCTTGAAATCGTAGAGCAGGCGGATCTCCTCCTGCTCGGCCTGGAAGTTGGTCCAGACGTCCCAATGAATGGGGATGACGACCTTGCACTGCAGGTTCTCGGCCATGCGGAGAATGTCGATGGAGGTCATCTTGTCCTGCATGCCGATGGGGTTCTCGCCGAAGGAGCCGAAGGCCACGTCGATGTCGTGGTCCTTGCCGTGCTTGGCAAAGTAGATGGAGAAATGGGAGTCGCCGGAGTGGTAGATGTTGCCGCCGGGGGTCTTGACCAGGTAGTTGACGGCCTTCTCGTCCATATCGGTCGGGCACTTGCCGGTCAGCTCCTCACGGTCGGGACCGGTGGAGTCGGTGGTGACGATGCAGGTACGGTCAAAGCTGTCGAGGCAGACGATCTCGACGTCCTTGATCTTGATGACGTCGCCGGGCTTGACGACCTTGCAGCGATCCTCGGGCACGCCCCACTTGACCCAGGTGTCAACGGAGCGCTGCGGGCCGATGAAGGGGACGGGGATGACGTTGCCCTTGTCGTCGGTGGTGGTCATGCCGCTGTGGAGCACATGGGCCGCCCACTCGGCGGACATGTGATCCTGGTGGTAGTGGGTCGCGAGAACCGCGTCCACCTGCTTGAAGGCGAAGGGGTCGATCACGAAGGGAACGTTGCGGAGATTGGGCTGCATCTTGCGGCCGCCGCACATGTTGGCCATCTGATGGCCCACGGCCATCTTGCCGTTGCCGTGGGTGCGCTTGCCGTTGCCGCACCAGAGGTCGATGGTGAGGTTTGCGCCGCCGGGGGTCTTGAACCAGATGCCCGTGCAGCCCAGCCACCACATCGCGACGTTGCCGGGCTCGACAACCTCGTTCTCAATGTCCTCAACCAGCCAGGTACCCCACTCGGGGAAGGTAGATTCGATCCACTTTTCGCGGGTCATTTCAGAAATTTTGCTCAATACGCTGCCTCCTTTAAAGTCATATTTTCGTTTACGCCTTGCGTTCCCATTATAAGGGGCAGCTCAGGAAAATTCAATCATAATTTTATGTTCAGATTTACGATATATGTTCGTTTATCAAACACGATTTTTTCTTTGTGTATTTAGCCCGGAAGTTTTTGAGACGCTTTGCGGCAACGTAGTCGTTTACTGGCTGAAATACACAATTTATTTGCGAAAAACCAGGTGAACAGACTCCCGATACATAGGCAAAACGCCGAATTTTGAAACGCATTTTTTCTTTCGGAAAGGCCGCTTTTCCTGTTGCAAAACCCGGTCTCTTCTATTATACTTAAACATAAGTTGACCCGTATATGTTTCTTATGCCTTGCAAATCAAACGAATAATAAGAGGACTATGCCATGAAACGCTATGCCATCGGCCTGTATGAAAAGGCCATGCCGCCGTCCATGGACTGGCGGGAAAAGCTGACTTTCGCCAAGGAAGCCGGTTATGACTATGTGGAGATCAGCATCGACGAGAAGGACGACAAGCTCGCCCGTCTGGACTGGACGAAGGAGCAGCGGGATGAGCTGATCCGGACCATGCGGGAGGTGGGCCTGCCCATCCGCAGCATGTGCCTGTCCGGCCACCGCAAGTACCCCTTCGGCGCGTCCGACGAGGCCGTGCGCGCGCGCAGCATGGAGATCATGGAAAAGGCCATCCTCCTGGCCGATGATCTGGGCATCCGCACGATCCAGCTCGCGGGCTACGACGTGTACTACGAAGAGGGCACGGCGCAGTCCAAAGCACTCTTCCTCGAAAACCTCAAAAAGGCCGCGGAGATGGCCGCGGTCTACGGGATCATCCTCGGCTTTGAGACCATGGAGACGGACTTTATGAACACGGTCTGGAAATCCATGTACTATGTGGACGCGGTGGGCAGCCCCTACCTCGGCGTCTACCCCGACATCGGCAACCTCACCAACGCGGCGGTC
>ONPN01000009.1 GCA_900319695.1 uncultured Eubacteriales bacterium | reverse complement strand
CACTTCGGCGCGGGCAACATCTTCAAGGCTTTTCAGGCTGACGCCTGCCAGCGCCTGCTGGACGCGGGACTCTGGGATACCGGCATCATCGCCGCCGAGAGACGCGAGAAGAAGCCCGAGGGCAACGACAACCTGACCGTCAAGGTGACGCTCAAGGCTGACGGCAATGTGGAGAAAGCCGTCGTCGCCTCCATTGCCGAGAAGGTCTATCTCTACGGCAACGAGGCGCGGCTGAAAGAAATCTTTGAAAACCCCAGCCTCCGGATGGTGTCCTTCACCATTACCGAGAAGGGCTATGCGCTGTATGACGCAAATGGCGAATACCTGCCCGACATCGCCGCCGATCTTGCGGGCACGCCCGAGACGGCGAAGAGCTACATGGGCAAGATCACGACCCTGCTCTGCGCCCGTTATCTCAAGAACAAGGCGCCGCTTGCGATGGTGAGCATGGACAACTGCTCCCACAACGGCGACAAGCTCAAGGCCGCGATCACCTGCTTTGCGCAGAAATGGGGCGGCGAGGGTTTTAATAAATGGATTTCTGAACAGGTCAGCTTTCCGTGGTCTATGATCGACAAGATCACCCCGGGGCCGGACGCCTCCGTCGCGGCCATGCTCAAGGAAGACGGTCTGGAGGACGGCACCCCCTTCGTCAACGCCGAGGAGTGCGAGTATCTGGTTATCGAGGACGACTTCCCGAACGGCCGTCCCCCGCTCGAAAAGGCGGGCATCTACTTCACCGACCGGGAGACCGTGGACAAGGTGGAGCGCATGAAGGTCTGCACCTGCCTCAACCCCCTGCACACCTCTCTTGCCGTCTACGGCTGCCTGCTGGGCTACGACAGGATCTGGAAGGAGATGCAGGACGAAGACCTCCGCAAGCTGGTGGAGCTTGTCGGCTACAAGGAGGGCCTGCCCGTTGTGACCGATCCCGGCATCATCAAGCCCCGGGACTTCATCGACGCGGTGGTGCATGTCCGCGTGCCGAACCCGTTCATGCCGGACATGCCCCAGCGCATCGCGATGGACACCTCCCAGAAGCTGCCGATCCGCTTCGGCGAGACGATCAAGGCCTACATGGCCTCGGACACCCTGGACGTGAACGATCTCAAGTTCATTCCGCTGGTACACGCGGGCTGGCTGCGCTACCTGATGGCGATCGACGATGAGGGCAAGGCTTTTGAGCCGAGCTCCGACCCGCTGCTCAAGACCGCGCAAAGCTACGTCAAGGACTTCAAACTCGGCGAGAAGCCCGACTGCTCCAAGCTCGAGGGTCTGCTGAGAAACGCCGCCATCTTCGGCGTCGACCTCGTGGAGGCCGGGCTCGCCGACAAGGTCTGCGCCTACTTCACCGAACTCACCGCGGGCAAAGGCGCGGTGCGCGCGACCCTGCACAAATACGTGAACGCCTGAAACCAACACATGAAAAAGCCCCTCCCGGCCTTTCACGGTCGAGAGGGGTTTGCTGTATCACTCCTGCGCCTTGGGATCGCCGCGGGTCAGAAAATGGAAGGTGAGCTTCAAGTAGTCCGCATGACCCATAGCCGTTTCTTTCGGCGCGATACGCAGCACGCGGGCGCGGTGTTTTTCGGCGGGCAGCCACAGGGGCAGGCCGGGGCCGTTCGGATCACCGGTGCGCGCAAAGTTTGCCAGATACCCCGCCATCTGCGAGGAAGCCTCACAGTCCCGCGCACTGTAAGGCCGCCAGCTTCCGCCGAGGGTCTCAAAGACGTAGCGCAGGTCGCTTGAGTGAAAAGCGCCGTTTTTGTCCCCCGGGGCGTCGAGATCAAAGGAATAGACATACGCGCCGTTATCCTTTGCAAAGCGGTTGCCGATGAAGGCCATCACAGGGGCATACATGTCCGTGTTGGTATAGCCGAGGAGGTAGTCGAGTTTCAGCGGGCGGTGGATCAGCTCGTCCACCGGGCCGGGGAGCAGCACCCCGTCGATGACCGGCATGGTGTTGTAAACGCTGTCCTTCCGCCGCTTTTTGATTTCCTCCACCGCGTCAAAGAGGACATCAAGAGGGGCGCGCCGCAGCTCGTCCAGGCTTTTGCACCCGGCAAGCTCCATGAACGCAAGCCAGTAGCCGCGCGTGTCCTCCGCCCTCCGCGGCAGGGCGAAGCGGGGAAAACAGCCGCCGCCGGACATCATGCCCGCCCGGCAAAAAAGCCCGGCGTTTGCGTGGTTAAGGCAGAGATACTGGATCGAGATCGCCCCGGCGCTCTGGCCCAAAAGGGTGATATTGCCGCCGTCGCCGCCGAAGTCCGCGATATGCGCGCGTACCCAGCGTATCGCTGTGAGCTGATCGTCCAGACCGAAGTTCCCGTCCCGGCCGTACTCCGCCTGAATCTCCGCATGGGTCAGATAGCCGAGCGGCCCGACGCGGTAGTTTGCGAACACCGCGACGATCCCGCGGGCGGCCAGACCCTCACCGTCGAAGGGGCCTTCCGAATTGACGCCGGAATCGAAGCCGCCGCCGTAGAAAAAGAGCACGACCGGACAGCCGCGGGCCTCCTTCGGCGTGTAGATGTTCAGGTTGAGGCAGTCCTCTCCGTACCGAAAATCACAGCCCTCCCGAAATTCCCGCTTGTAAAACCGGCGCGTGGGGTTTTCCAGATGCTCGTGCAGGGCGCGGTTCTGCGGACAGGCGAGTCCGAATTTCGTCGCGTCCAGGACGCCGTCCCAGCTTTCAAGCGGCACGGCGTAGCGAAAGCGTTCCGCTTTGGCGAAGGGCACGCCCAGATATTCCAGGCAGCGCGCCCGTTCGTTTCCCGTCAGTTTTCCGCAGGCGGTTGAGATCGTGACGGGACCGACGATCGTTCTGTTTTCCATGGCATGTGTTCCTTTCCGGCAGAAACGCCCGGCAAGAGTTCGTCCGAAACTCTTCCCGGGCGCTTGTCTGTGCGCTATTCTCTGAGAAAGTTTTCAAAGTTTTCGCCCAGCACCATCTCGTTGAGCCTGTCGCCGAGGCCAAGGGAGAAGAAACGCTCCAGTTCCTCACCGGGCTCCCACATGGGGTAATCGGTGCCGAAGAAGATGTGCGTGGGGTCGAAGACCTCAAAGGCTTTTTTTGCCGCCTCGTACGCGCCGAAGGGGAGGGTGCTGCTGGTGTCGATATAGACGTTCGGCAGAACCAGGCACTCCCGCGCGTCCGCCCACTCGCTCCAGCCGCCGCAGTGCGGGGCGATGCAGCGCAGCTTCGGGAAGGCTTTTGCCACGTTTGCCATGCGGCGCGGCGTCGAGTAGTCGTAGCGGTAGTCCCCGGTGTGGGCGATGAGGAAGAGACCCTCGGCGCTCATGAGCTCAAAGAGGGGCATGAGGCGCTTGTCGTCGAGCGGGAAACGCTGGATGTCCGGGTGGAGCTTTACGCCGACGAGGCCCTTCTCCTTCATGCGCCTGAGCTCCCCTTCAAAGTCGGGATAGTCCGGGTGCATGGTGCCGACGCCGATGAGATTCGGATGCTCCCGGCAGACGCCGGAGATAAAGTCGTTGACGATCTGCACCTGATGCGGGGCCGTCGCCGTGGAGAAGACCACGGAGCGGGCCACTCCGTCGCGCTCCATGCGGGGCAAAAGATCGTCAACAGTGCCGGGCAGATGGCCGAGCGTCGCGGGGACGGGAATCTCCTGATTGCAGGAGCCGTCATAGAAGGCGTTGGTCGCCATCACCGCGGCCAGGGCGATGCGCGGCTGAAAGATATGGACGTGAGAATCGACGATGTGCATGGGATCACCTGAGCTTTCGAGTTTACGCGAGAAGTTTAGACGGCCAAAGTCAAATTGTCAAGATTTATTTCATAATTACCCGCCAAAAATGGTAATATACACAGTTGACGCTGACGGGCGCCCTGTGTTAAAATTCGGGCATAAAATCCACATGCGCTTGTATCATGCCATGATGGGAGAGCGCCCACAGCGCATGCGGATTTTTTTCGCATCCGTTCCGGTTGCCCCGTCAGGGGCGAGGAACGGGCGCTTAAATCAATATTTTACTGTGGAAGCGCAGCTTACACAGGAAAATGCGATGAGGGAAAATCGCGTCCGTGGATCGGCACAGAGAATCGGCGGTTGGTGCGAGCCGAAGCGAAAACCGGACGGCGTCTCGTTCCCGAGCGGGATCGGCGAAGCGACAGTAGCCGATCACGGCAGGCCCCGTTATCGGCCATGGATTTGTTGGAATCCGAGAGAGTCCGCCTGTCATGGGCGGAGAACCAGGGTGGTACCGCGAGTTAACAGTCGCCCCTGAGATCCGAAGGGATCTTAGGGGTTTTATCTTTTTAACAAGGAAGTGCGCAGCATGGAAAACATTCGCGTCAGCGATATTACAATGAAACAGCTGGCAAAGCAAGGGGATCACGGCCTGAGCTTCAAGGGCAAGATCGAGATCGCCAAGCTCCTGGACAAGCTCGCCGTGTCGGTCATCGAGGCGGAGGGCATACGCTCGGCGAGGGCGGACGCCCTGCGGATCAAGTCCATCGCCTCGGCGGTGAAGACCAGCGTCGTCGCCGTGCCTGTGGAGCTCAGCGAGGAGAGCGTCGCCCAGACCTGGGAGGCCCTCAAGGGCGCAAAGCACCCGCGTCTCCAGGTCGAGGCCCCGGTCAGCACCGTGCAGATGGAGTACCTGTCCCGCAAGAAGCCGGACGCGATGCTCGCCTCCATCGAGAGCACGGTTCGCGCCTGCGCCGAAAAGACCGGGGACGTGGAGTTTATCGCCGAGGACGCCACACGCAGCGACATGGCCTTTCTCAAGAAGGCCGTCGAGACCGCGATCAGCGCCGGAGCCACGACCGTCACCGTCTGCGACGCCACCGGCGCTCTGCTGCCGGAGGAGTTCGCGGCCTTTATCAGGGAACTGCTTGAAAACGTCCCCGCGCTTGAAAACGTGACCCTCGGCGTCGCCTGCGCCGATACGATGGCCATGGCCGACGCCTGCGCCGTCGCCGCTGTGCGCGCCGGGGCGAGAGAGGTCAAGACCGCCGCCGTGGGCGAGACCGCGTCGCTTCAGAACGTAGCCGGTATCCTCGCCGCGCGCGAGGAGCTGTTCAATGTCTCCTGCCCGCTCCATACGGTGGAGCTGCGGCGCATCGTGCGGCAGATCGTCTGGATGTGCCAGACCAAGCGCAACAAGACCTCCCCCTTCGACGACGGGGTGCAGGACTCGGCGCAGGAGCTCGCCCTCGCCATCGGAGACGACGCCCAGAGCGTCGCCAAGGCCGCGCGCGAGCTGGGCTATGACCTCAACAGCGAGGACGCCCAGGCCGTCTGGGAGGCCGTACAGGATGTGCTGCACCACAAGGAGCAGGTCGGGGCGCGTGAGCTCGACGCGATCATCGCCTCCGTCGCCCTCCAGGTCCCGCAGAGCTACACGGTGGAGAGCTACGTCATCAACAGCGGCAGCAACATCTCCGCCATGGCGCACATCAAGCTCAATCACGAGGGCGAGATGCTCGAGGGCGTGGCCCTGGGCGACGGCCCCATCGACGCCTCCTTCCTCGCGCTCGAGAAAGTGGTCAACCGCCATTACGAGCTGGACGATTTCCAGATCCGCGCCGTCACCGAGGGCCGCGAGGCCATGGGCGAGACCGTGGTGCGTCTCGTGTCCAACGGCCGTCTCTACTCCGGGCGCGGCATCTCCACCGACATCGTGTTCTCCAGCATCATGGCCTATGTGAACGCGCTCAACAAGATCGCGTATGAGGAGGGCGAGGCATGAAGTTATCCTTCTCCACCAGAGGCTGGCAGCGCCTGAACTGGGAAGAGCAGCTCGCCGCCGCCGAAGACAGCGGCATGAACGGCATCGAGCTCTACGATCTCTATAAACGCGCCGACCTCATGGACCGCGGCTGCCCCTTTGACCGCTATAAAGCGGCGGGCACCGTGCGTATGCTCCGCGAAAAGGGTATGGCGATCCCGTGCCTGGATTCCTCCGTCGACCTGTCCGTGCCGGAGACGGAGCTTTCCAATCTCCGCCGCCTGATCGACACCGCAAGCGCCATCCGCACGCCCTATGTGTCCGTCATCGCCCTCGAAGACAGAGAAGACCTGGTGCGCGAGCGCATCAGCCAGCTCCTGCCCGTCGTTGAGAAAGCGGACGTGACCCTGCTCGTCAAGACCACGGGCATCTATTCCGACACGGCGAGACTCCGCGCCCTGATGGACGGCTTTGCCAGTGACCGCCTGGCCGCTCTCTGGGACATCCACCACCCCTGCCGTGACTGCGGAGAGGACGCCGACACCACCATCAAGAACCTCGGCGCGTATGTGCGCCATGTGCATATCCGCGACTCGGACGAGGAGGGGAACTATAACATCATCGGCGAGGGCACGCTCCCCGTCGACGAGATGATCCGCGCCCTCGGCTCCATTGACTACGACGGCTTCATCTCCCTGCAGTGGAAGCCGGAGTGGCTGGACGATCTGGACGACCCGGACATCATCTTCCCGCACTTTGTCAACTATATGAGCCGCTTCGAGAATACCCGCGGCAAGAAAAAGCGCCTCTATCCCAACCACGACGGCACCGGCGAATACGTCTGGAAAAAGGACGAGCTGCTGGATCTGACTTTCTCCCAGGTCCTCGACCGCATGGTGGAGGAGTTCCCCGACCAGTACGCCTTCAAGTACACGACGCTCGACTATACCCGCACTTACGAGGAATTCCGCGAGGATGTGGATCGCTTTGCCCGCGCACTGGTCTACCTCGGCGTCAAGCCCGGCAGCAAGGTCGCCGTCTGGGCCACCAACATCCCCGCCTGGTACATCACCTTCTGGGCCACCGTCAAGCTCGGCGCGGTGCTCGTCACGGTCAACACCGCCTATAAGAGCCACGAGGCCGAATACCTCCTGCGCCAGTCCGACACCCATACCCTTGTGATGATCGAGTCGTGCCTTGACTCCAACTACCGCGCCATCATCAACGAGCTCTGCCCCGAGCTCAAGGGCCACGACAAGGACAAGCCCCTCCACTGCCGCAGGCTGCCGTTTCTCCGCAACGTCATCACCGTGGACTTCACCCAGCCCGGCAGCCTCACCTTTGAGGAGGCCATGTCCCGCTCCGAGATGGTCCCGCAGGAGACCGTCAACGCCATGGCCGCCCAGGTCAAGCCCGACGACGTGTGCAACATGCAGTACACCTCCGGCACCACGGGCTTCCCCAAGGGCGTCATGCTCACGCACTACAACGTGGTGAATAACGGCAAGTGCATCGGCGACCGCATGGGCCTGTCGACAGCCGACCGCATGATGATCCAGGTGCCGATGTTCCACTGCTTCGGCATGGTGCTGTCCATGACCTCCTCCATGACCCATGGGGCGACGCTCTGCCCCATGCCGTACTTCTCGGCCAAGAGCTCGCTGGCGTGCATCCAGCAGGAGAAGATCACCTGCTTCAACGGCGTGCCCACCATGTTTATCGCCATGTTCAACCACCCCGACTACCGGAAGACGGACTTCTCCCACATGCGCACCGGCATCATGGCGGGCGCGGGCTGTCCGCCGGAGCTTATGCGAAGGGCCGCCCAGCCCGACGAGATGAACATGCAGGGCATCGTCTCGGTCTACGGCCAGACGGAGTCCGCCCCCGGCAGCACCATGTCCGCCTGGACAGACTCCATCGACGTGCGCACCAACACGGTGGGCTACGCTTTCCCCCATGTGGAGTGCAAGATCATCGACCCCGAGACCGGGCTTGAGCTCGGCCCCAACCAGACGGGTGAGTTCTGCTCGCGCGGGTATAATACCATGAAGGGCTACTACAAGATGCCCCGCGCCACCGCCGAGACCGTGGACGCGGACGGCTGGCTCCACTCCGGCGACCTCGCCGAGCGGGACGACAGGGGCTGCTACCGCATCACGGGCAGGCTCAAGGATATGATCATCCGCGGCGGTGAGAACATCTACCCCAAGGAGATCGAGGAGTTCATCTACACCCACCCCAAGGTGCAGGACGTGCAGGTCATCGGCGTGCCCGACAAGAAGTACGGCGAGGAGGCCTTCGCCGCCATCATCCTCAAGGAAGGGGAGAGCATGACGGAGGCGGAGATGCGCGCCTATATCACCGACCATATGGCCCGCCACAAGGTCCCGCGCTACATCACCTTCACCGACAGCTTCCCCATGAACGCGGCGGGCAAAATCCTCAAGTACAAGATGCGCGAGGATGCGGCAAAAATGCTGAATCTCCTGTAAATCCCAAACAACTTTTGTTCAATTAGCCGATTCTCTTTAACAGGTAAAAGATTCTCCTTGACAATTGAATAGACTTGCGGTTAAATTGAGGCAACATTCAAAAAGGCTGTGACGAAGACGGCTGAAGGGAAGCGCTTTCAGAGATCCGACGGGCGGTGCGAGTCGGAAACGCCAGCTTCAAATGCCCATCACTTCCGAGCCGGAGATCCGAAAGCCGTCGGCGAGTAGGCGTCTCACGTCCGCCCGCGTTAAGGGATAGGGCCTGATGGGGTCCGAAGCGGCAGTCGCAAGGCTGCAATTTGAGTGGTACCGCGGGTTTACAACAGCTCGCCTCAAAATCTTGAGGCGGGCTTTTTTGTTTCGCAGAAATATATAAGGGAGAATCACTATGAACGTACAGACCGCAGACAATCAGCTTTTACAAATTGCGCTTCGTATCCGCGAACTGCGTGATATTGTGGGTTTCACCACCAAGGAGATGGCCGCGCGCACCGGCATTTCCGAGGAGCAGTATCTTGAATACGAGTCGGGCAGGGTGGATCTCCCCTTTACCTTCCTGCACAAGTGCGCCATGGCCATGGGGGTCGAGCCGATCCAGCTCCTGGAAGGCCGCAGCGCAAAGCTGACCTCCTACGCCGTCACGCGCCGGGGCCAGGGCCTCGTCACCGCCGTGGAGGACGGCATCGTCATCCAGAACATGGCGGCCCTCTTCCGCAAAAAAATGGCGACCCCCTACTGGGTCACCTACCAGTACTCCCAGGAGCTCCAGAACGAGCCCATCCACACCACCACCCACGCGGGCCAGGAGTTCGACCTGATCGTCAAGGGCGCGCTGCGCGTCAAGGTGGGCGACCATGAGGAGATTCTCCACGAGGGCGACAGCATCTACTACGACAGCTCCACGCCCCACGGCATGATCGCCATCGACGGTCAGGACTGCCTCTTCCTCGCCATGATTATGGCCGCCGACGAGGCGGTACAGAAGCCCGGCCTCATGCTGGGCGAACAGGCGGAGGAGGTCAAGCCCGAGCCCAAGCCTGAGCGCGAGCCGCTGATCTGCCAGAAGTTCATCGAGGCCGAGGAGGACGAGATGGGCTGCCTCAAGGATCTGCACTTCAAGAACGAGGACAGCTTCAACTTCGCCTTCGACATTGTGGACGAGATCGCCCGCAAGACGCCGGAAAAGCTCGCCATGCTGCACGTCTCCGACGACATGACCGTGCGGCGCTTCACCTTCAAGGACATCAAGGACGCCTCCTCCCAGTCGGCCAACTATTTCACCTCTCTCGGCATCAAGCGCGGCGACCGCGTCATGCTGGTGCTCAAGAGGCACTATCAGTTCTGGTTTGCGATCCTCGGCCTGCACAAGCTGGGCGCGATCGCGATCCCCGCGACAAACCAGCTCCTCGCCCACGACTACGAGTACCGCTTCAAGGCGGCCGGGGTCTCCGCCATCGTCTGCACCGCCGACGGAAAGGTGGCCGAGAATGTGGAGAAGGGCGAGAAGGCCAGCGGCATGAGCGTGACCAAGATCCTCGTCGGCGGCAGCCGCGAGGGCTGGCACGACTACAATGCCGAGTACGGCCTCTTCTCCCGCCGCTACAGACGCACGGAGGACGCCCCCTGCGGGGACGATCCCATGCTCATGTTCTTCACCTCCGGTACCACCGGCTACCCCAAGATGGCCCTGCACAGCTACAAGTACGCGCTGGGCCACTATGTCACCGCCCGCTACTGGCACCTGGTCGAGCGGGACGGCCTGCACTTCACCATCTCCGAGACCGGCTGGGGCAAGGCCCTCTGGGGCAAGCTCTACGGCCAGTGGCTCTGCGAGGGCGCGGTCTTCACCTACGACTTCGACCGCTTCGACGCCGAGAAGATCCTGCCCATGTTCGCCAAATACCATATCACCACCTTCTGCGCGCCCCCGACCATGTACCGCATGCTCATCAAGAGCGACCTGTCCCGCTTCGATCTCTCCTCCATCCGCCACGCCACCACGGCGGGCGAGGCTCTCAACCCCGAGGTCTTCTATCAGTTTGAAAAGCTCACGGGTCTGCGCGTCGCGGAGGGCTTCGGCCAGACCGAGATGACCCTCGGCATCGCAAACCTCGTCGGCGGGACCATCAAGCCGGGCTCCATGGGCAAGCCCGTCCCGGCCTACGGCGTCGACATCCTGGACCACGACGGCAATCCCGTGGCCGACGGCGTCAGCGGTGAGATCGTCATCAAGGCCGACGAGAACGGCCCGAGAAAGTGCGGCCTCTTCCTCGGCTACTACAAGGCGGAGGAGAAGACCCGCGAGGTCTGGCACGACGGCTACTACCACACCGGCGACGAGGCCTGGCGCGACGAGGACGGCTTCTACTGGTACGTCGGCCGCGTAGACGATGTGATCAAGTCCTCGGGCTACCGCATCGGGCCCTTCGAGATCGAGAACGTCATCATGGAGCTGCCCTATGTGCTCGAGTGCGGCGTCTCTGCCGCTCCGGATGAGATCCGCGGTCAGGTCGTCAAAGCCAGCATCGTCCTTGTCAAGGGCAAGGAGGGCACCGAGGAGCTCAAGAAGGAGATCCAGAACTACGTCAAGAACAACACCGCCCCCTACAAGTACCCGCGCATCGTCGAGTTCAAGGACGAGCTGCCCAAGACGATCAGCGGAAAGATCATGAGAAACAAGCTGTAAGAATGAGTGTGGAGTTTGGAGAGTGGAGTGTGGAGTTATGGTGTCGCTTCGCGACGATTGAGAGGCACTCCCTCATGCATACAGGATCAGCTTTATGAACTACAGACGCTTAACCCTTTTTGCCGGACATTACGGCAGCGGAAAAACCAATATCGCCCTCAACTACGCGCTCTGGCTGCGCGCGCAGGGACTTAAAGTTACGGTCGCGGATCTCGACATCGTAAACCCCTACTTCCGCACCAAGGACGGCGAGGCCCAGCTCAAGGCGGCGGGCATACGCCTCATCTCCTCGGACTACGCCAATTCCAACGTCGACCTGCCCGCCCTGCCGGGGGACGCCTACTCCCTCGTGGATGACAGGAGCGTGCACGGCGTCATCGACGTCGGCGGCGACGACCGCGGCGCGCTGGCCCTGGGCCGCTACGTCCCCAAAATCCGGGAGGAAGGGGACTATGAGATGCTCTTCGTCCTCAACAAGGCAAGGCCTTTGACCAGAAACATCGACGACGCGCTCGAGGTCTTCTGTGAGATCGAGGCCGCCTGCGCCCTGCCCTTTACCGCCGTCGTCGGCAACACGAACCTGGGACCCTTAACAAAGCCCGAGGACGTGATCGCGGGCGCGGCGTTTGCCGAAGAATTCGGCCGGCGCGTGGGACTGCCGGTCAAGATGATCTGCGCGTCCCAAAAGCTCAGCGATGAGCTTCAAAACACTGTAAGGAATTTCTTTCCTATAAACATCATGCAACTATATTACATGGAGAAAGAAGGGACAAGTCTTGGCAAAATTAACCTTTAGAGAGGAAATCTGCAAGGGCTGCGGCCTGTGCGTCAATGCGTGTCCGAAGCAGATCCTGGCCCTCTCTAAGACCAGACTGAATCAGAAAGGCTACTCTCCGGTGGAGCTGACGAAACCCGAGGAGTGCATCGGCTGCGCGAGCTGCGCGATGATGTGCCCCGACTGCGTCATCACCGTGGAGAGATAGGAAAGGAGCAGGCGTATGAGTGAAACCGTTCTGATGAAGGGAAACGAGGCCATTGCCGAGGCCGCCATCCTGGCCGGCTGCCGGCACTACTTCGGCTATCCCATCACCCCGCAGACCGAGGTTGCGGCCTACATGGCCAAGAAGATGCCCAAGATCGGCGGCACCTTCCTCCAGGCCGAGAGTGAGATCGCGGCCATCAACATGGTGTACGGCGTCGCCGCCACCGGCCATCCCGCCATGACCTCCTCCTCCAGCCCCGGCATCTCCCTCAAGGCGGAGGGCATCTCCTACCTCGCCGGCGCGGACCTGCCCGCCCTGATCGTCAACGTCCAGCGCGGCGGCCCCGGCCTCGGCGGCATCCAGCCCTCCCAGTCCGACTATGACTTCGTCACCCGCGGCCCCGGCCACGGCGACTTCCATGTGCTGGTCTTCGCCCCCTCCTCCGTGCAGGAGATGGCCGACCTCACGGGCCGCGCCTTCCACCTCGCGTGGAAGTACCGCATGCCCGCGATGCTCCTGGCCGACGGCACCATGGGCCAGATGATGGAGCCCGTGAACCTGCCCGAGCCCTGCAACGCCTTCGGCGACGACAATCCCTGGGCCGCAACCGGCACCGAGATGAAGCGCCCCCACAACATCATCAACTCCCTGGATCTCTCCCCGGAGAACCTCGAGAAGATGAACTTCGCCCGCTTTGAGCGCTACGCGAAGATCGAAGAGACCGAGTGCCTGTGGGAGGAATACCTCATGGACGACGCCGAGATCTGCATCGTCGCCACCGGCATCACCGCCCGCGTCTCCCGCAATGCCATCGTCGAGGCCAGAAAGCAGGGCCTCAAGGTCGGCATGATCCGCCCGATCACCCTCTGGCCCTTCCCGAAGAAGGTCCTCGCCCAGGCGGCCGACAAGGTCAAGGCCTTCCTGTGCGTGGAGATGAACATGGGCCAGATGAAGCAGGACGTGGAGCTCGCCATCCGCTGCAAGAAGCCCGTGGCGCTCTGCAACCGCGTCGGCGGCATGATCCCCACCCCGGACGAGGTGCTTGAAAGCATCCGCAAGATCGCAGAAGGAGGAATGGAAGCATGATCGTGTTTGAAAAGCCCCATGCCCTGACCGACACCGTGCTGCACTACTGCCCGGGCTGCACCCACGGCATCGTGCACCGCCTTGTCGCCGAGGCCATCGACGAGCTCGGCATCGAGGGCAAGACCGTCGGCATCGCGCCGGTCGGCTGCTCCGTGCTCGCGTACAACTACTTTAACTGCGACATGATCGAGGCTGCGCACGGCCGCGCCCCCGCTGTCGCCACCGGCGTCAAGCGCGCCCTGCCCGACAACATCGTCTTCGCCTACCAGGGCGACGGCGACCTCGCCTCCATCGGCATGTGTGAGACCGTCTCCACCGCCGCCCGCGGCGAGAACATCACCATCATCTTTATCAATAACGCTATTTATGGCATGACCGGCGGCCAGATGGCCCCGACCTCGCTGGTGGGCCAGGTCACCCAGACCTCTCCCTACGGCCGCGACCCCAAGACCCAGGGCTATCCCATCCGCGTGTGCGAGCTGCTGTCCACCCTGGACGCCCCCGCCTATCTCGAGCGCGTGACCGTCAACAGCGTCAAGAACGTCCGCAACGCCAAGCGCGCCATCAAGAAGGCCTTCCAGAACCAGATCGACGGCAAGGGCTTCTCCTTTGTCGAAGTCCTCTCCGCCTGCCCGACCAACTGGGGCATGACTCCCCAGAAGGCCCTGCAGTGGATCGACGAGGCCATGATCCCGCAGTATCCCCTCGGCGTATTCCGCGATAAGGAGGCGTAAGCAATGGCTCATCATGAAATCGTCATCGCCGGCTTCGGCGGACAGGGACTTCTGTTCATCGGCAAGGTGCTGGCCTATGCGGGCCTGGTCGAGCAGCGCCAGCTGAGCTGGCTGCCCTCCTACGGCCCCGAGATGCGCGGCGGCACCGCCAACTGCAACGTCATCCTCTCCGACGATCCCGTTGGCTCTCCCATCGTGCAGCACCCCAACGTGCTCATCGTCATGAACACCCCCTCCCTTGACAAGTACGAGAAGGCTGTCGTCCCCGGCGGCAAGATCTTCGTCGACTCCACCCTCATCTCCCGCAAGGTCGAGCGTGACGACGTGGACGTCTACTACGTCCCCGCCACCCAGATGGCCAAGGAGATGGAGCTCGGCAATCTCGCCAACATGATCCTGCTCGGCACCGTCATCCGCGAGACCGCCTGCATCAGGGAGGAGACCCTGGAAGAGGCCCTCAAGCACGTCATCCCGGCCCGCAAGATGAACCTCATGGGCGTGAACCTCAAGGCCGTCCAGGCCGGAAAGGACTACCGGCCGTGAGAATCGCCTGCGCGCAGATGGACGTGCGCCTGGGGGACAGCGTGTATAACTTCGCCCACGCGCAGGAGCTCGTGAAAAAGGCAGCTTCCCAGGGCGCGGACGTCGTCCTTCTGCCCGAGACCTTCAACGTCGGCTTCTTCCCCCGTGAGGGGCTGGGCCTGCTCGCAGACCCGGAAGGGCTCGCCGTTCGGAAGACCTTCGGGGCGCTCGCAAAGGAGCTGCACGTCAACATCATTGCGGGCAGCGCCGCGACAAAGCGGGACGGGAAGATCTACAACACCGCCTTTGTCTTCGACCGCGAGGGCGCGTTTGTTGCCGCCTACGACAAGACCCATCTTTTCACCCCGATGGGGGAGCACGAGTACTTTACCCCCGGCGACAGCCTCTGCACCTTCACCCTGGACGGGGTCAAGTGCGGTCTCATCACCTGCTACGATCTGCGCTTTCCCGAGCTGACGCGCTCCCTGGTCCTGCAGGGCGCCGATCTGCTCTTTGTCCCGGCCGAGTGGCCCGCGGTGCGCGTCATGCACTGGCAGACCCTCAACCGCGCGAGAGCCATCGAGAACCAGATTTTCCTGGCCTGCTGCAACGGCTGCGGCACGGCGGGGGAGACGGTCTACGGCGGACACTCCGCCGTCTACGACCCCTGGGGCGAGCTTCTCGCCGAGGCGGGCGACAGGGAGGAGATCATCCTTGCCGACTGCGACTTCGCCGTCAAGGAGAAGATCCGCGAGAGCATCAACGTCTTCCGCGACAGACGACCCGACTTATACAAACTATGAAGGAGAAAAAACCATCATGGAATACAAATTCCCTGTAACCCGTACCACCCATCCCAAGCCCCGGCCCGAGGACGAGAGCAAGCTGGGCTTCGCCAAGTACTTCACCGACCACATGTTCGTCATGGACTGGGACGAGGGTCAGGGCTGGCATGACGGACGCATCGTCCCCCATGCCCCCATCGAGATCGAGCCCGCCTCCTGCGTGCTGCACTACGCGCAGATGATGTTCGAGGGCATGAAGGCCTACAAGACCGCCGACGGCCACGTCCAGATCTTCCGCCCCGACATGAACATCGCCCGCATGGCCCGCACCAACGAGCGCATGTGCATCCCCGAGCTGCCCGGCGATCTGTTCCTCGCCGCCCTCAAGCAGCTCATCTGGGAAGACCGCGACTGGATCCCCTCCTCTCCCGGCACGGCCCTGTATATCCGCCCCTTCATCTTCGGCGATGAGGTCTCCTTCTCCGTTCTGCCCGCCAAGCACTATCGCTTCCTCATCATCCTGACCCCGACCGGCTCCTACTACGCGGCCAACGACGGCGGCCTGTCCACCACCCGCATCTTCGTGCAGGACACCTACATCCGCGCGGCGCGCGGCGGCACGGGCTATGCCAAGGTCGGCGGCAACTACGGCGGCGGCATGCGCGCCTCCCTGGACGCCATGAAGTATAACTGCAAGGACGTTCTGTGGCTGGATGCGGCCGAGAACAAGTACGTCGAGGAGATCGGCACCTCCAACGCCTTCTTCCGCATCAATGACGAGGTCATCACCGCGCCCCTGGATTCCGGCACGATCCTGCCCGGCATCACCCGCAACTCCGTCATCATGCTGCTCAAGAAGTGGGGCGTCAAGGTCTCCGAGCGCAAGCTCTCCATTGATGAGATCATCGCCGCCTCCAAGGACGGCAGCCTCCAGGAGATCTTCGCCAGCGGCACCGCGGCGGTCATCTCTCCCATCGGCTGCCTCAACTACAAGGGCACCGACTACAAGGTCGCCGACGAGAAGGTCGGCCCCGTAGCCCAGAAGCTCTACGACACGATCTACGGCATGCAGACCGGCAAGGTCGAGGACGACATGGGCTGGACCTACAAGCTGTTCTGAGCCAAAGTTTTTAAAAATGCAGGCGGGAGGGTGAGAGTCCCCTCCCGCCTCCTGCTTTACAAAACAATAATGCGGCAGCACATCTGTGCTGCCGCAAAATTTTTTTGATCAGCTCAATACCTTGTTCAGACCGACGAAGCGGTAGGGACTGCCGCTGCTTTCAAATTCGGTGAGCAGCTGGTCGAGGGCGTCGGCGGTATATTGTGCGTTGTCGGAGAAGTGCATGACCAGAATCGCGCCGGGCTTGATGTTCTTCTTGATCTCGGCGGCGAGGCTCCTGGCGTTCTCGGCCTTGTAGTCGGTGGTCGTATAGTATCCTGCGACGGCGTGGGTGTAGCCGCAGTCAAACACCGTTTCCAGACCGTTGCGTCCGACGGCAAGCGTGGGCTGACGGAATAGGGCGCTGAGCGAGGGCTTGCCGTCCGCGTCGACCATGTCGCCGATGACGTTCTGCAAAGTGTTATAGCAGATAACAATATCCTCCTCCAGCTCCTGCCGCTGCTGCTCGTCGAGCTCGGTAAAGTAGGTGGGCCGGAGTTCATTGGACAGAGACATATGTTTGTGCGAGTGTGCCCCAATGGTATGGCCTGCCGCCGCGATGGAACGCAGAAGGTTGGGATTGTTCGGAACGTATTCGGTCCGGACAAAGAAGGTGGCTGTCGCGTGGTGCTTGTCAAGGACGTTCAGCAGCTTGTCGACCGTTCCGTCGGTGCCCCAGTCGTCGAAGGTGAGGAAGACATAGTTTTCATCGTTTTCGATGATGCCGGTTTTGTCCAGATGCCGGGTTTCCGAATCGCTGAAACCGGGGAGAAAATAGGGGGAGAGGATCCAGGAGATGCCGATATAGCCGCTGCGGATGACCTCAAAGATTTCATCCTTCGTCATGTCCTTGAGGTGGCCGGGATAAATGCGGTCCCTCACGTCGGGGAGGATCAGCTCCCGGGGGACGGGATACTCATACTGCGCCTCCGTGCGCTCCGCAACCTCGTCGGCGGAGACAACGGGATAGGTGCATTTCTCGTTGACCATGCGCTCCACCAGTTCGCCCAGCACCGTATCGCTGTACTGGAAGAGGCCCATCTGGAAGTGTACGATCTCACCGCGCTGGAACATACCCTCGTTTTCATTGATGACGGCGGGGATGATCTCCTCCGGATCGGTCATACGGCTGACCTTCTCCGGTACGGCCTCTTTCATCTCCTTGAGCACACGGAAGCCGCCCTGTGCGGCCGCCTGCAGGAGAGCGGTGCTGCCGAAGCCCGTGGCCGGGCGGACAAAGATCTCATAATAGGCCTGGTAGCGGTCGCGCAGCGTCTGGGCCTGAGCCTGCAGGGCGCTGAGCATCTGGGAGGCGGTGACGTGCTGCGTCGGCAGGACAGAGATGCCGAGACTCTGACCCGCGCGGCTGATTGCGTCAATGCGCTCGGGGTAGAGCTCCATCTCCTCGGCGGTGACAAAGAAGGTCGCGCGGCTGTTTGTGTTCTTCAGCGCCTCCAGAACGGCGTCGAGCTCTTTGGCACGTTCGATGCCGGAGAAGGTGAACACGGTGGCGCGTTCCGTCGTATAGAAGCGGGAGAGCGGCGTGGGGAGTTCCTCCGACGTCAGGGCCGTCGGCAGAGCCGCTTTGCCGCTCGTCGCGGCGTACGGCACATAGGTGGCCTCGGGAGCCGCGGGGCTTGCGTTCAGCCGCAGGCCCTGCCCGGTAAAGAGCGGATGACCGCGAAACCAGAGCCCGCCTCCCAGAAAGAGGCAGATCAGAATGATATAGAAGACGGTCAGGGTTAGCTGTTTTCTTTTTTCAGCCATGGGTGTCTTCACCTTCCTTGCGGGACCGCAGCGTGCCCCGATAAAAATGATAGGTCTTTGTTCAGGCCGACAAAGCGGTAATACTCCATTTTGGACAGAAGCTGATCAACAGCTTCGGAGGTGTTTTCAGCGTTAATCCGTTTCGCCCGACAGGGAGCGCGAGTCGGCGGCGGAGCGGACGGAGTCACTTCATCGAGCTCCGCCGGCAGAACGTCTCACGCCTCGAGAAAGGCTTTGAGACTGTCGTTTGTATTCTCGCCCAGGCGGAACAGATCGAAGTGGCTGTAGCCCATGGCGCGCAGCGTATCCCGCCAGACAGACAGCGTCTCGCCGTCCGCGTACCAGAGGGTATATTTCCTGCCGTCGTAAACGCTCGCCTTGAGCGCGCCGCTCTTGCTGTCGCGGCTGGCCTCGGCGTCGTGCTCGGAAAGCCAGTTTTTCGCCTGCTTTTCCGTCAGCGCCTTGTCCACCTTGCTGCCGGCCCAGACGAAGCCGCCGCTGGCGAAGGCCATGTGTACCTCGCCGGGCACGGCCTTCCAGCTCTCTCCGAGCTCCTCAAGAAACGCGATGTCGGCCTTCGGGCCCGGCCCGCTGTGGTAGCCGTAGAGGTTATAGCACATGCAGCTGTATATGGGCCCCTCGGGAAACACGGCGTACTCCGGGGCCTGACATTCCATCACCACGCGCAGCTTCACACCGTTGTGGCTGAGGATCGCGCAGAGCTGCTTGAGGAAGACGGTGAAGGCCGACCAGAGCTCGGTGTCCTTCTTGAAGTTTTCATAGTCGATCTCCAGCCCGTCCAGTTCATAGGCTTTGATCAGACGCATGATTTTGGTGATGTGCGCGCTTCTCGCCGCAGGAGTCAGAAGCTGCTCGCGCAGAAAATCCTTCGACTTCTGCACAAAGCTGCCGTCGGCCTGCTGCACGTCGTTGACGAGCGAGAGATAGACGGGCGCGCCGCCCTTCTTCATCTCTGCCAAAAGCGCTTCCGACTCGGGCGGCAGCAGCCAGTCCCCGTTCAGGTCGAAATACGCCTCAAAGCAGACAAGAGACTCAAAGCCCTCCGGGAAGGCCGCCGTCTCCATCAGGGCCGCGTCGGCGTCCCAATAGGTCAGCCACGCCGAGCAGCCGAAGTCTCCGCTTGCGGCGGCGGCAACGCCGGTGTTGGCAAGTCCCAGGGCGGCCAGAAGCATGGCGATCAGTCGCTTCAAATCGGTTCCTCCGTTTTATGCCTGCCAGTTCGGCGAGGCCCAGTGCATCAGTCTGATGATCTTATCGAGCGTGCGGTCAAGGAAGCTCTCGTGATTCGAGACGGGCAGAGGCGGGGCGTAGGCGTAGAGCTCGCTCCCGTTCAGGCTGCGGATGTTCAGCTCGGCAAAGATGCCGTCGTAGACGTCGTCGCTCAGGTTGGTCTGGCTGAAGCGCTCGGTCCCCTGCGTGACGGCGGCCTCGAGGAACATCCCGCTGCCGGAGCCGGAGGAGACAGACAGGTGATCTGCCACCAGCTGACCGTCCAGCCACACGGAGATGGTGGCGCCGTCGAGGACGATGCGGAGGGCGCGGTCGTCCTGCTCGTCAATGTCGAGCTCCGGGATGAAGGGCTCGGCCCCATCGGCGATGCCGGGGGCGCGCAGTCCGTCGAGACTCGCCAGCAGGGCCTTGGCCTCGCTGATGCGCGCCTCATCATCATCGTGGTCGATGATAGTGTGCGCCAGGGCGATCTTGCCGCTCAGCTCCTCCTCAGCCTTGGAGACATAGGGGCCGCCGTCAAACTCAAACAGATCGAGTTCAAACACAGGGTCCTTGCCCTCGCCGTCCTCAATGAGCAGGTGGTTGTCGTACAGGCGAACCGTGACGCCGCCCTTGCCGTCGGCGTTCGTGCGGAACTTCAGCGCCTGCTGTCCGACGACGTTCCCCTGCAGGCGGACGGAGACATCCAGATCCTTGGGAAGGGACCGGGCGAAGCAGATCTCGCTCTCCCCGTAGGGCAGGGTAGTCAGGATGATCTTGCGGCCCTTGTACTCCACCGCGCCGCTTTTGCGCTCCCAGTCGGCGGCCCTGGTCTCGTCACCGAGACGGAAGACCACCTTGTGGCCGGTGTCGTCCCAGACACGCATCATCAGATGATTGGGGGAGAAGTACTGTCGGGACTGCAGACGGCTCAGATCGTAGATCGAGGACTCGCGGGTGTTCAGGCAGCTTCCCTGGCGGTTGAAGTTCATGGCGAAGATGGATTCCAGCATCTCGGCGTTCTTCTGGCTGACCTTGGGGTCGTTGCCGAAGGCGCCGGTGTTGGAGTGCATCAGGATGTACAGCGCGGGTACGTAGCCCAGATCCTCCTGATAGACCTCCTCCATCTGCTCATAATCCCAGGCAATGCGCCGCTCCATCTCCTCCACGCTCTCGGTGCGGATACGGTTCTCGTCCCGCAGAAAATCCATCAGATAGTGGTTGTAGTCGCGCCGGAGATAGCTGTGGATGTCCAGAAACTCCGCCGTGTTCAGATGGCCGAAGTAATTCTCGAAGCGGTCGAAGACGTTGATGTAGCTCAGACGGTAGCCGTTGGAGCCCGTCTCCCAGAAGGTGGTGTTTTTGAGCTGCTTCATGTCACGCGCCGTGATATAGGCGCCTGTCTCGTCGGAGAGGTTTCCGGCGAAGGTGCAGGCTGTGGCGATGTAGTTATACTTCCAGAGAGCGGGCTGGGCCAGGCGCGTGGTATTCATGACGCCGTCCTCGAAGATCAGCAGCAGGGCCTTATCCGGCAGGGGCGCGCCCTTGAGGTAGTAGTCGATCACGTCCTGCTGGGTGATGGTCTGGTAGCCGGAGTCCTTGAGCGCCTGCATCTGCTCCTCGTAGTCGGCCTTGGTCACGATCTTGCCGCCCTCGCGGGCATACTCGGTCAGACCGTTGTAGGAGATCGCGATGAAGTGCGGCCCCGTGGCCGTGCAGGCCGGGGCCAGGCCGCCGACGATCTCGTCGCTGGTGACCATGGCGCAGTCAAGCTCCGCGCCGGTATACAGCAGATGCTGCCTCGTGTGCTCGCTGACGAGCGATGTGACGGCCCAGGCGAGGACGATGATGATAAACAGAATTTCAAAGATCGTGCGGATGACCTTGAAGACGTTTTTTCGGTGGAGCTTCTTTTCATCCATGTTCGACCGCCTCCTCCCGCTGCCTGGCTTTGGCTTCTGCCTCCGCCTCGGCGCGCTTCTTGCCCTTGCCGCGCGTGCCCCAGTCGTTGACCCAGAAGGTCAGCCAGGCCCAGATCATCTGCCAGAGAAGGATCACTTCATAATACAGGCAGAAGAGGAAGCCGTAGAACCAGAGACTGCTCTTTTTCAAAATCAACTGGGCAAAGCACATCATCAGCGACATCATCAGCAGACCAATCAAAAACGCGGCCGGGAAGATGTGTCGGAAGATGGGGACGTAAACAAGATTATAGATAACAATGAGCGGCGCGATCAACGGCACCAGCACGCCCAAGTAGAAGGAGATAGCCATGAAGGGCTGCTTTTTCCACATGAAAGTGCAGGCGCGCAGCGACTCGCGCAGCCAGGAGCGCTTCCAGCGCATCTGCTGGCGCAGGAACTGTTTGTTGCGGTTCGGCACGATGGTCGAGCAGATCGCGTGATCCTGGTAGCCGGTGCGGTAGTGCTCCACAACGTAGTTGGTGAGGCTTCGGTCATCGCCGAAGGTGGCCTTCTGGCCCATGAAGCGCTGGTTGATCCACTTGTCAAAGACCTCCCGCACGACGTCGAGACGGTAGCAGGACAGCGGGCCGCTCAGACACATGACGGAATCGAAGTAGGCCTCGGCCGCCTTCATGATGCGGAAGGAGATGTAATAGCGCACCGCCTGCATCTTGGTCAGCCAGTTGGTGTAGATGTTGGCGACGTCCGTCCGCCCCGCCACGCCGCCCATCTTCGGATCCTTCATGGGCTGGACGAGAGTGCGGATGGAGTTGGGATACAGGAAGCTGTCGGAGTCGACGAAGACGATGAGCTCGGTCCGCGCGTTGCGGATACCGATGCCCATGGCCTCGCGCTTGCCCTGGTTATAGTTCTGGAAGAAAACACGCACGCGGTTTTCAATGTCATACTGCGGACCTTCAGCGCACATGTCGCGCACCGTCTGCTTGATGACCTCCACGGAGTTATCCGTGGAGCCGTCATCGACGATGATGAGCTCCAGCTTATCGACGGGGTAATCCTGATCGGCGCAGCGCACAATGGTCTCGCGTATCCAGGTCTCCTCGTTGAAGCAGGGAATGACGATGGTGACACTCGGCGTATAGTCGGGGTCGACGGGCGTCGGCCGGTAGAAGGAGCCGAAGAGATAACGCGACAGAAGGAACATAGCCGTCATGATGCTGTAGCCATAGAGCCAGGGGTTACGCGCAAAGTAGCGTATGCTCTCCACGCGCATGAGCATGATGACCGCCGAGCAGAAGGTGAGGAAGAGCGAGGCCAGTATAAAGAGAAGCTGGTCGGTGTTCCGGCGCTCCTCATAGAGGGGGCGGCTGAACTGGATGGCGGCGGCGTGCTTGGCCTCAATGGTGCGCACGACCTTGGCTTTCAGGTGCCGGTAACGCTTCTCGGTGCCCTCCTGGAGATCGCCCTCGTTCAGACGGAAGTTGAGTGTGATGTCCTGCCCGTCGAAATCCTCAAGCGCCGCCTCCGCCGGCAGCCTGACGAGCATGCCGGTCTGGGAGATGTTCTCCGTCGTCCCGTGGAAGGTGCGTTTTCCGAGCGTGACGGCGACGTCCAGCTTGACCTCGTAGCGCTGACCCGCAAACTCCGCGTATTCCGGGCGCGATTCGCCCTCGTGGTTGTTGCGGCGGCTGCTGTTGCTGCGCCTGCCGCTGGGGTCCGGCACATTGGGGAAGAGTCTTCTGTCCTTGGTCTCATGGAGCAGAAGGTCTTCTATCTTATCCTTTTTTCTCTTCTTTGTCATACAGGAACATTCTCCTTGACATAGTCCGTGACCGCCCTGCAGGCGCTGTCATTGAGATGGCAGCCGCGGCCGGCCAGATCCAGACAGTACTCCTCACGCAGCTGACCGTTCTCGTCGCGCAGCACGCTCGCGGCGTCCGAGAAGCCGATCCCGTACTCGCGGCACATGGCGCACAGCCTCAGGCTCAGCTCAAAGCGGCTTCGATTTGAGACGCCCGAAAAGCGCTCAACCTTCGGGAAGACAGACATGATCACGATGCGGGTATCGGGCGATTTTTCCCGGATCTCCTTGATCAGCATGCGGTACTTGGCGAGAAAGGCCTCGCTTCGGTAGGCGCCCGCGTTGGCAAAGCCGAGGCAGAGCCACAAGGAACTCGCCTTCATTTCCGCGAGCTTTTCCGCCAGATTTCCGATTTCCGACTCACCCTCGAGGAGCGTTTCAACACTGAGGGCGTCGTCGGTCAGAAACTGCGCGTCGTCCAGAAAATCGGGTTCCTTCTCACGCCGCCAGTCCACATAGGCACCGAGACCCGCCAGTACGGCGTCGCCGACAAAAACCGCGCCCCGGAAGTCGCCGGGACGGGCCGCGCGAACCTTGCCCGCGTAAAGGGGCTCCTCGGTCACGGGGAGGGGATAGTTATCCGGGTCGAGCAGAGTCTGCTCCTCGGGGGTGAGCTCGCTTGCCTTGCGCAGAATGAGGCGTTTTTCACTCTGCAGGGACTCGGGGTCGGTAAAGCGGTAGCCGTGAGCCTTCAGCGCGTCTACCAGCCAGCCGACGATGTCCGGCAGCAGGGCAAAGCGCTCCTCCTCACCGCTCCACTCCCAGCGCACCCCGGGACTCGGGTCGATCGCGGGGCGCTCGTCCAGCTCGTGGCCGACGTCGCCGTATTCGTCCGCATCCAGCTCCTGGCCGAGCTTGAAGGAGAGAATGCTGCCGGATAAAACGCTCAAGGCGTAGACCTCGGCGTCCTCCTGCACGCGGAAGCTCCTGTGGTTGAGGTAGGCGGTCGGCTGTACGGCGGCCTTGAGCCCCGCCGCCGTAACTGCGCGCAGCACACCGTCAGTGTACTTCGTCCCGTTGCAGCGGATGAGCGACGGCGTCTCGCCGCAGGCGGCGGCGATCTCTTTCTGCGCCATCTCAAAGCGGCGCATATTCTCATAATCGGACAGCTCCTCCAGGTGCTTGCCGCCGCTCATGCCGTAGCTGCCGACGTCAAAGCCCTTTGAAGCGAGACTGCGCACAGCCTGCGGGTTCTCATTGGCGGTGATGCCGGAAACGAAGAAAGTGGCGGAGACATTCCGGTCGCGCAGGACCCGGACGATCGCGTCCATTGTCGTGGTGTCGGTAAAGCCCTCAAAGATGAGGCTGACGACCTTGCGGTCGGTCTCGACGCCGCTCAGCACCGGCGCGGGACTCGCCTTGACCGGAGGCTCCGGCGTCGGCGTCCACAGTCCCTCCTGCGGCTTTTCGTCCGGCGTTTCCCGGACGGCGCAGCCTGCCGCCGAGAGCATCAGCGACAGGAGGAGCAAAATAATCACGCTTCTCTTAAAAGCCATCACGGTTTCTCCTGAATGACATCCTTGTCCGAAGGCTCGTTCTCCGCCTCAAGTGCGCGGAGCGTGAGCAGGGACTGGTTCAGATCGTTCTGCAGACTGAAAAAGCGCTCCTCCACGTTCTGACGAAAGCCCATGGTGTTGAAGTACGCCGCGCGCACAGCGGCGAGGGCGCGGGCGCGCATGCTCTCCGCGTCGTCGAGCATCTGCTTGCTCATCTGCGTGGCATTCTGAACGATCTGCTCGGCGCGCTTGTTCGCCTCCCCGACAGGGTCGGCCAGCAGAAGCTGATCCTTTTCCTCCAGCTCGCGCCGCTGGCGGGCGACGCGGTTGCCGAGAACCGTGGTCTGGGATTTGGCAAGCTCAAGCTCCGACCGGGCGTCTTCCAGCTGGGTGCGCACATCGGCCAGCTCGTCGCGCAGGCTGCGGCTCTCCTCCTCACGCCGCTGGCAGGCCTCGCAGAGCGTCTGCGTCAGCTCCTCCTGGCGGTCGTTCTCCTCACTCAGCAGCTTGACCGACTCCTGCAGGGCCGCGAGCTGCTGTTCCTGCTCGGCAAGCTGCTGCGCGAGGCGCTCGCATTCCTGCGCCTGGGCGTCGGCGCGCGCGGTCTCTTCAGCCGCCTCGGACTCCCGCTGCCGCAGAAGTTCCTCCGCCCTGTCCAGCAGACTGTCCACCTCCGCGGGCTTATAGTTGCCGAAGAGGGTCTTTTGAATCTGAGTTCTTTCCAGTTCCATTGTCATATCTCCTCACTGCAGCAGATATTGCAGAAAACCCGTCTCATAGAAACAGAAGCCGAAGGATCCGATCGTAAGCAAAAAGAGGACGAGGTTAATAAACGAAATGATGGCTGAGCGCTCCTCCACTTCTTCGTCGGGGAGCTCCAGCTCGGCAATGACATGCCTGCTGCGCCCCTCATTCGGCGTCCAGTAGCTGGTGCGCACCGGATCGAGAAAGGTGTCCGGCCGCGCTTTCGGCTCCTGGGGCGCCGCCTTTTCCGGGGCGGCGGGCTTTGGCGGCGTCTCAGCTTTCACCTGGGGCGCCGGCTGCGGAGCGGGCGCGGGTTCCGGCGCAGACACCGGTTTTGGAGCGGGCGCGGGTTCCGCAGCGGTCAAGGGCTGTGGAGCGGGCGTAGATTCCGGTACAGGCGCCGGCTGCGGCGCGGGCGCGACGGGCGCTTCCGGCGCGGCCTCAACCACAGGCGCAGGCGGCTCGGTTCTGCGCACCGGCTGCCGCTGCGGCTCCGGAGGGTTCTGCGGGCGCGTAAGCTCCGCGGGCTCTACTTCCTCCGGGGGAAGGGAGTGCTCGGCAATATAGTTTGTCAGCTTTCGCACGTTGTCCCCGGTCAGACTGTACACCAGACAGACCTGGGCTCGAATCTGGTAGTCCATGCTGAGGGGCGGGGGGCTGTCGGCGTATTTCTTCTGAAACTCCGCCAGCACGGCGTCCGCGAGCAGCTCCTGTGCCCTCTCGTCGGCGCACCACTTCTGCGCTTCTCTCAGCGCGTCTTCGCGCCACTCCTGCGAAAACGCCTCAAAACGCGCACGGTCCTTCAAACCGGTCTGATTTCTCATCTGCGCTTCTCCTCCGTCAGTCAATTGCGGGACGCCGCCTCACAAGCGATCAAAGTCTCCACCAAAGAATGTCGCTGTTTCTCAGCTTGTTGAGATCGAACATGCCCTTGATGTCGATCAGGATCTTCGTGTCCTTCTCACCGAACAGACGCTGCACGCCCTCCAGGCCGAGCGCGGCGAACTCTCTGTGCGCCACGGCTGCAAGCACGCAGTCCGCGTCATGCACATCCTCAAAGGCCGTCAGCTCGATGCCGTAGGCTTTTTTCGCCTCGGCGGGGTCGGCCCAGGGATCGGTCACGATGGGTTCGATCCCAAATTTGCGCAGCTCGCCCACAATGTCGTTGACGCGGCTGTTGCGCACGTCGGGGCAGTTCTCCTTGAAGGTCAGGCCGAGAATGACGACCTTGCTCTTCCTCGGCGCGAGACCGGCCACGACCATCTTCTCCACGGTCTTGGCCGTGACGAAGGCGGCCATGCCATCGTTGACGATGCGGCCGTTGAGAATGATCTGGCTGTGATAGCCCAGCTTCTCCGCCTCATATGTAAAGTAATAGGGATCGACGCCGATGCAGTGGCCGCCGACGAGACCGGGTTTAAAGCCGAGGGCGTTCCACTTGGTATTCATGCCGTCGATGACCTCGTTGGTATCGATGCCCATGCGGTCGAACACCATGGCCAGCTCATTCATGAACGCGATGTTGATGTCGCGCTGGCTGTTTTCGACGACCTTCACGGCCTCGGCGGTTCTGATGTTGCTGACGGGGAAGGTTCCGGCCTCAATGATAATATCGTAGACCCGCTTGATGAGGGCGCAGGTCTCACTGTCCATGCCGGAGACGATCTTTTTGATTTTGGTCAGCGTGTGAACCTTGTCGCCGGGGTTGATGCGCTCGGGGCTGTAGCCGATCTTGAAGTCCCGCCCGCATTTGAGACCGGACTGCTCCTCCAGAATGGGGATGCAGACCTCCTCAGTCACGCCGGGGTAGACCGTGGACTCGTACACCACCACCGAACCGGGCGTCAGATTGCGCCCGACGATGAGAGAGGCGTTCTGCACCGGGTAGAGATCCGGCGTGTGGTCGGTGTTGATGGGCGTGGGCACCGCGACGATGTGAAATTTCGCCTCGCGCAGTCTCTTTTCGTCGGAGGTGAAGTCCACCGTCGTTTTGCGGATGGCCTCGTCGCCGACCTCCTTCGTCGGGTCGATGCCGCACTTATACTGGCGGATGCGGGCCTCGTGGTGGTTAAAGCCGATCACGCGCAGATGCCTGGCAAATTCCACCGCCAGCGGCATCCCGACATAGCCGAGACCCACCACGGAGAGACAGTCCTCCCCGCTCAGCAGGCGATCATAGAGCGTATCAAAAGAAAGTTCGTTGTTCATGGTGAATACATCCTGTTTTCTGCATGTTCCGGGCATGGGAAACCCCAAAAATTCCCAAAGTAAACTAACTTTACCTATTGTATAGAATACCCTGATCGGCCCTTTCTGTCAAGTGATAAAAGTCATATCATTAATGAAAAAATGAACAAAAAAAGAACGCGCGCTGCCCTCTTTTCATTGCGGCCGCGCTGTGCTATACTATACAAAATACTAAAATATGGTTTTCGGAGTGTACAGACAGATGAAACTGAATGAACTCAAGGCGGGACAGGCGGCCCGCGTGACGAGCGTCGGGGGAGAGGGCGCGCTGCGCCAGCATTTTCTGGACATGGGCCTCATCCCGGGCGCAGAGCTGACCATGGTCAAGCTCGCCCCTATGGGGGATCCGATGGAGCTGCGCCTGCGCGGCTATGAGCTGACGCTGAGACTCGCGGACGCGGAGCGTATCGGGATCGAACGCCTCGCGGACGCCCCCAACCGCATGCCGGAGCGTTCGGTACGCCGCCCGGCGGATCACCCCGGTCTTGGCGAGGAGGGCAAATTTCACCCCAAGGGCACGGGTGATCCGCTGCCGGAGGGAACGCTTTTGAGCTTTGCCCTGGTGGGCAACCAGAACAGCGGCAAGACCACGCTCTTTAACCAGCTCACGGGCTCCAACCAGCACGTCGGCAACTTCCCCGGCGTCACCGTCGACCGCAAGGACGGCGCGATCCGCGGCCGCAGCGACACCGTCATCACCGACCTGCCGGGCATCTATTCCATGTCCCCGTATACGAGCGAGGAGCTGGTCTCTCGCGACTTTGTCCTGCGCGAAAAGCCCCGGGCCATCATCAACATCGTCGACGCCACGAATATTGAGCGCAACCTCTATCTCACCATGCAGCTTTTGCAAATGGAGGTCCCGATGGTTGTCGCCCTCAACATGATGGACGAGCTGACAGGCAACGGCGGCACCGTGGATGTCAACCGCATGGAGTCCATGCTGGGGGTCCCGGTGGTGCCCATTTCGGCGGCCAAGAACCACGGCGTGGACGAGCTGGTGCGCCACGCCATCCACATCGCCAAATATCGGGAGCTGCCGCTCAGGCAGGATTTCTGCAGCGCGGAGGACCACGGCGGCGCGGTACACAGAGCCATGCACGCGGTGAGCCACCTGATCGAGGATCACGCCGCGCGTGCCGGGCTGCCCACGCGCTTCGCGGCGGCCAAGCTCATCGAGGGAGACGAGCGCATCCTCGAGCAGCTTGAGCTCGACCAGAACGAGAAGGAGCTGCTGGAGCACATCATTCTGCAGATGGAGGCCGAGCGCGGACTGGACCGCAGCGCCGCCATGGCTGAAATGCGTTTTGACTATATTGCAAAGGTCTGTGACGCCTGCGTCATCAAGCCCCGCGAGAGTCGGGAGCATATGCGCAGCGAGCGGCTTGATAAGGTGCTGACCGGCAAATATACGGCCATCCCCATGTTCTTCGGCATCATGGCCCTGGTCTTCTTCCTGACCTTTTTCCTCATCGGCCCCTTCTTCCAGGATCTGCTCGCGTCGGGGATCGAAGCCCTGGGCGAACTGACCGGCCGCGCGATGGAGGCGGGGAACGTCAACCCCGCGATCCAGAGCCTTGTACTGGGCGGCATCTTTGAGGGCGTCGGCAGCGTAGTGAGCTTCCTGCCCCTGATCGTGGTGCTGTTCTTCTTCCTCTCCCTGCTTGAGGACAGCGGCTATATCGCGCGCGTGGCCTTCGTTATGGACAAGCTCCTGCGCCGCATCGGCCTGTCCGGGCGCAGCATCGTGCCCATGCTCATCGGCTTCGGCTGCACGGTGCCCGCGGTCATGTCCACCCGCACCCTGCCGAGTGACCGCGACCGCCGCATGACCATCCTGCTCACGCCCTTCATGTCCTGCACGGCAAAGCTCCCGATCTACAGCTTCTTTGTCAGCGCCTTCTTCCCGAAGCGCGGCTGGCTGGTCATCACGGGGCTGTACATTCTCGGCATTGTGAGCGGCGTGCTCATCGCCCTGCTGTATAAGAAGACCATCTTCCGCGGCGAGGCCGTCCCCTTCGTGATGGAGCTGCCGAACTACCGCCTGCCGAGTCCCCGCAACGTCATGCAGCTTCTGTGGGAGAAGGCCAAGGACTTTTTGCAGCGCGCCTTCTCGGTCATCCTGATCGCCACCATCGCGGTCTGGTTCCTCAAGAGCTTCGACTTCCGCTTCAACCTTGTCGCCAATTCCCATGACAGCATCCTGGCGGCCCTGGCCGGACTGCTCGCGCCGATCTTCAAGCCGGTGGGTCTCGGCGACTGGCGCATCGTCACCTCGCTGATCAGCGGCGTCATGGCCAAGGAGAGCGTCGTGTCCGTCCTCGGCATCCTCTACGCCGACCCCGGAGTCGAGACGGCCCTGTCCACGCTGACGGTCTGGTGTCTGCTGGTGTTCAGCCTGCTCTATACCCCCTGCGTGGCAGCCATCGCCTCCGTCAAGCGGGAGCTCGGCGGAAAATGGGCTGTCTATGTGGCGCTGTGGCAGTGTCTGCTCGCCTGGATTGCCGCGCTGCTGGTGCGGCTTCTGGGCTTGCTGCTCGGAATGGGGTGAGGGCGTGAACGTCTGGGACATCCTCATCCTGCTCGCCGTTGCCGGGCTTGTGTACCTCGCCTTCCGCGCCATGCGCAGCGGGAAGTCCCGCTGCAGCTGCGGCTGTGAGGCCTGCGGGAAAAAGTGCGAGTGCAAAAAAACGCAAAAAGATGATCGTTCCTGAATCAGGAGCGATCATTTTTTACATACGGATTCACATGCACCATGATATGTTTGACGGTGGGAAACTCCTGCTCGATACGGTCGTGGACGCGCTCGGCAATGCTGTGGGCCTCCACCAGTGAAAGCTGACCGTCGAGACAGATCTCCAGATCAACATAGATGCGGTTTCCAAACTCACGGGTTTGCAGCCGGTCGATGCCCAGCACCTCGGGCTCCGCGCTCACACAGTCCCGCAGCCGCTTCTCTGTCTCCGCGTCGCAGGCCCGGTCCACCATTTTCCCCGTGGCGTCCCTGAAGATGTCGTAAGCCGCTTTGAGGATAAAGACGCAGATCACAAGGCTCGCAATCGGCTCCATGATCGGATAGCCCAGACGCGCCCCGCCGATGCCGATCAGCGCGCCGATGGAGGACAGGGCGTCGCTGCGGTGGTGCCAGGCGTTGGCCATCAGGGCGGCGGAATTGAGGCGCCTGGCGTAATAGCGGGTGTACCAGTACATGGCCTCCTTGGCGGCGATGGAGACCGCCGCCGCGATCAGGGCCAGCAGCCCCGGCGCCGTCTGCGTCTGAGCGCCTATGTTCTCCACGGCGCGTACGCCGATCAGCAGGCCCGTCATCGCCAGCACCACGGCCAGGATGATGGCCGCCACGCACTCAAAGCGCTCATGCCCGTAGGGGTGCTCCCGGTCGGCGGCCTTGACGGAGAGCTTCACGCCGATGATGACGATGAAGCTGCTCAGCACGTCGGACGCCGAGTGCACCGCGTCGCTGATCATGGCGCCGGAGTGGGCCAGTATGCCTGCCAGAAACTTAAACAGCGCCAGCGCCGTGTTCCCGGCCACGCTCACCAGAGAAACCCTGGTGGATGTCTTTTCAAAATCCATGTTGATGCCTCCCATGAATACCCATGGAATCAGTTTATGCGTTAAAACAATTGTTCTATGCTTTCAGCTTCGGCAGCCAGTAGTCTTTGCCGTAGAGCAGGATCTCCGCCAGCAGGCACACGGGCAGGGCGGCGAACACGTCCACGGCCGAGTGCTGCTTGACAAAGCAGACCGCGGCGCACACGCCCAGCACAAAGAGTGTCAGCGCGATTTTCCACACCGGCGCGAGCCGCCTGCCCTTGAGGCCTACCGACAAAATGCCCAGCGAGTAGGCGACATGCAGAGAGGGGCAGACCCCGGTGCTGGTGTCGAAGGCGTAGATAAAGCCCATGAGCGCGGTCAGAATATTCTCCCGCTCAAAGACCTCCGGCCGCAGATCCTGGCGCGAAGGCCAGACAATATAGCACAGCATGGCCACGGCCTGCGTGATCATAATAAAGGTCTGAACCTTTTTGAAGGCCGGCACATCGAAGAAAAAGGTATAGGCCAGCGCCCCGAACACGAGAAAATACCAGCCGACATAGAAGAACAGAAAGTACTCGTTGAAGGGGATGAGATCGTCCAGCGCACAGTGGATCAGATGGCAGCGCTCGGCGGGGATCAGGTTTTCGGTGATAAAGTACAGGGCAAAGTAGGCGAGCCAGCCGCCCAGCAGCTTGACATGGGCAAAGCGGGGTTCGTTGAGCTTTTTGAGGGAAAAGCCGCTGTAATCATACGGCTGACGAGTCATTGGTATAGACCTCCAGGGGAATGTTTTTGGGATAGAGCCGCTTGGGCACGTTGGGGTAGGGGATGACCGTGTGCTCCGGCTGGGCGACGGCAATGTCGGTGATGGCGTCCATCAGGTATGCGCACAGGCGCTTCCGCTCCTCCTCAATGGGCGCGTCCGCGCGAAAACGCATCGGCTCGCCGAAGAAGAGGGTGTCAAGCCTCGGCGCCACATAGAGCGGCACAAAGCTGAGCTCCGTCCCGGTTTTTTTATAGTAGAAACGGGCAAGGTCAATGAACTTGTCCTGAAAATCGTGGACGATGTTGTTGTGCTCGTCATAGTGTTCCGGGAAGATGACCATGCTGTAGCCCTCCCTGAGCTTCGCAATGGACTCCCGGAAGGTGGTGATGAGCCGCGTATCGTGGTAGACGGGCACGGTGTGGGCGCTGTTGAAGATCAGCACGCACAGCGGCGTGATGAGATGGCTCAGGATTTTGTAAAACCATCGTATCCCTTTGGGCTTTCCCGACCAGAAATCCTGATAGGCGTAGGCCGACACCTCCTCGCGGTGCATCATCTCGCCCGCGCACCAGACGCAGTGCTTCCCGGGCATATACAGCTCGCCTGCGATGGGGCCGTACATCTGGCTGTGGTTGCCGACGATGACGCAGGGCTCGTCAGGCAGCTTTTCCGTCCCGACCAATTTGTATTTTGGCGAGAACAGCCACACCAGCCAGCGTATCACCTTGTAAAGCCAGGGCGTTTTCTTGTCTTCCATCATCATCCATCCTTTTTCTCCGGAGACAGAGCCGGAATATACGCACAAACACCGGGAGGCGTGATCCTCCCGGTGTTCTATTCGGTTTTGGGGAAGCCTTACGGTCTGAGCTGGAGATACAGATCGCGGTACTGCTTGGCCGAATTGTCCCAGGAGACGTCCTTGGCCATGTTGCGCTGCACCATCTCATCCCAGTGCCAGCGGTCGGTGAAGTACAGGGTCTTGGCGCGGTTGATCGCGTCGAGCAGGAGACCCGCCTCGTAGCGGTCAAAGGTGAAGCCGTTGCCCTCGTTGGTGAACTGGTTGTAGGGCTGCACGGTGTCCTTGAGACCGCCGGTCTCGCGCACCACGGGCACGGTGCCGTAGCGCATGGCGATCAGCTGGGTCAGGCCGCAGGGCTCGAACAGGCTCGGCACCAGCAGGGCGTCGGCGCCGGCGTAGATCAGGTGGGCCAGACTCTCATTATAGGAGATATAGGAGCAGACGGTGCCCTTGTTCGTGTTCTCGTAGTAGCGGAAAGCGTCCTCATAGCGCTTGTCGCCCGTGCCGAGGATGACGACCTGGGTGTTGCCGTCGATGAGCTGCTGGAAGATGGCGTTGACGAGGTCAAGGCCCTTCTGATCGGTCAGGCGGGAGATGAGACCAATGACCATCTTGTCAGCGTTCTGCTCAAGCCCCAGTCTCTCCTGCAGGGCCAGCTTGTTGGCCTTCTTCTTCTCAATAACGTTGGAGATGTCGTAGGTCTCGGCCAGCAGGCGGTCGGCCGCGCTGTTCCAGAGATCGACGTCGATGCCGTTGACAATGCCGTGGAGCTTGCCGGAGTGGAAGCGCAGATGCGCGTCCAGCTCCTCGCCGTAGAAGCCGGTCTGAATCTCCCAGGCGTAGGTGTTGCTGACGGTGGTGATCATGTCGGCGTAGGCGAGACCGCCCTTGAGCATGTTGGCGTCCTCATAGCCCTGCTTGAGGTGACCGTACTCGAAGACGTAGCCGGGCAGGCCGGTCCAGTATTTCATGGTGGGGATGTTGTAGATGCCCTGGAAGCGCAGGTTGTGGATGGTCAGCATGCTCTTGGCGCGGCCGACGGGCGTGTCGGCAAAGAGCGTGCGGAGGAACACCGGCGACAGCGCCGCCTGCCAGTCGTGGCAGTGGATGATGTCGGGGATCCAGTCCATGTAGTTGAGCGCCGCGAGGGCCGCCTTGGCAAAGTAGCAGAACTTGGGGATGTCGCGCACCAGATCGGTGTAGGGATTGCCCCAGCTGAAGAAATCGTTGTTGTCGATGAAGTCGTACACAACGCCGTCGTGCACATACTCCATGATGCCGACATAGAAGCTGCGGCCGTCGGAGCAGAGGTCCATCATGAACGCGCCGCGGTAGACCATCTTCTTCTGGTACTCCTCGGGGATGCAGGCATAGCGGGGGAGAATGACCTTCACGTCGCAGTTCTGCTTGGTGAGAGCTCTGGGCAGGGCGTACATCACGTCGCCCAGACCGCCGGTCTTGATGAAGGGATAGCACTCGGAGCCAATGAAGGCGACGCTGCGGCGCGGCTGCGGCAGCTCAGGCTCTGCATTGACAGGGGCCTCTTCAACGACGGGAGCCTCTTCGACGACGGGGGCTTCCTCAACGACGGAGGCTTCCTCAACGACGGGAGCTTCCTCAACGACAGGGGCTTCCTCAACGACAGGGGCTTCCTCAACGACGGGGGCTTCCTCAACGACGGGAGCTTCCTCAACGACGGGAGCCTCTTCAACAACGGGAGCCTCTTCGACGACGGGGGCTTCCTCAACGACGGGAACCTCTTCGACGACGGGGGCTTCCTCAACGACGGGGGCTTCCTCAACGACGGGAGCCTCTTCGACGACGGGGGCTTCCTCAACGACGGGAGCCTCTTCGACGACGGGGGCTTCCTCAACGACGGGAGCTTCCTCAACGGCGGGAGCTTCCTCAACGACGGGGGCTTCCTCAACGACGGGAGCTTCCTCAACGGCGGGAGCTTCCTCAACGGCGGGAGCTTCCTCAACGACGGGGGCTTCCTCAATGACGGGGGCTTCCTCAACGACGGGCTCCACAGCCTTCTTCACAGCTTTTTTGCGGGCGGGGGCCTTCTTCTTCGCGGGAACGGGTTCCGCACTCACAGCCTCAGCCGCCTTGGCTTCAACGGCAGGCTCTTCTGCTTTCTTCACGGCCTTCTTTTTCGCGGGGGTCTTTTTCTTCGCGGGCGCGGGCTCCGCGCTCACGGCCTCGGCCGGCTTGGTTTCAACGACAGGCTCCTCAATTTTTTTGCTTTCAGGAGCCTTTTTCTTGTCAGTGGCTGTCTTTTTAACAGGCATAACGTTTCTCCTTTTTTATGATCGTTGTTATACGAAACTCTCATGTCTCATGGAACCGCAATCGTCGGAGCGGTTCGGTTCAAGCATCCCGGTCTTGCGGGGCTTTTTCTAAAGATACCACACAGGAGGAAAAATGTCCAGTCCGGGATTACGCCCGTACAACGGAAGTGTGGTGCGAAAAAAAGCGCCGAAAGTGGGAAAACAAGGCGGTTTTATGCGATTATGTGCGTACTGCGGCCTCATCCTCAAAGAGCGTGACGCCCTTGCGGCCGCCGCGCTGATCGTAATGGCGGGCAGACCGGTGAGGATCATCATGGTAGTCAGCAGCTTTTCGACCGGCTTGCTGATCGCCTTCGGAGAGCGGCGCGCCGCCCAGGCGCAGATGCCGAGCAAGCCTGCCATCATCAGGAAAATCAGTGTGTATTCTGTTCTCAAAATCATTCCCCGCATTGTCCGGGCAGTTACGCTGCCGTCCGGCCGGCAAGTAGTTTGAGAATATTCAGTAATTAAAAGTATTATATACAACTTTTACGATTTAAGCAACAGCTTTTCCAAAAAACTATAAAAAATGACGGCTTGCACCAAAAGAGCCCGGCGGAGCCGCCGTACAGCACGAGCACGCTTGCGCATTGCCGGCGCAGGGTATATAATGCTTCTGACAGAAAACGTGTTGGTTTTATGGAGACGGCTTTCGGGAGGCCACTATGCTGCAAAAACTGTTCAAACGAATGCTGGCGGCGCAGATCGTCTCCGCCATGACGGTGACGCTGTGCATGCTGATCGACAGTATCATGATCGGCCGCTTCCTGGGTGTGGACGCGATGGCGGCCTACGGCTATACGGCGCCTGTCCTGCTGGCCTTTGCCGCCCCCGGCGCAATGATCGCCGCGGGCGTGCAGGTGGTCTGCGGCCGGACCATGGGCAGCGGCGACCGCGAGGGGACCGACGCCTGCTTCACGGTATCCGTGCGCCTGACGCTGGGCCTGGCCGTGGCTGGGCTTGTGCTGGTGCTCTGCTTTGCGGGGCCGCTCTGCACCTTGCTGGGCGCGGGAAGACCCGGACCGGGCAACCCCGTCTTTGCCCTGACAAAGCAGTATCTGACGGGCTTCATCATCGGCGTGCCCGCTTTTCTCACGGCCCAGATCATGGTGCCCTACCTCCAGATGGCGGGAGACCGCAAGCGCCTTGTGGCGGCGGTGGTCCTCATGACGGTGAGCGATGTGATTTTCGATCTGCTCAATGTCTTCGTTTTTCACGGCGGAACCTTCGGCATGGGCCTCGCTTCGAGTCTGAGCTACTATGCGGCGCTGCTGGTGGGCAGCGGGTATTTTCTGAAAAAAGACTGCCTTTTCCACCTTCAGCCCTGGGGGCTGCGCCTTGATACGCTGCGCGCCATTCTGACCGACGGTATCCCCACTGTCGTCAACCAGCTCAGCCTCGTGCTGCTGGTGTTTCTGTTCAACCGCATCCTGCGCGCGGCGGGCGGCAACGTGGCGGTGGCGGCCTACTCGGTCGTCTCCACCGTGAGCAATCTCTGCTACGCCTTCAGCTCCGGCATCGGCTCGGTGGCGCTGATGCTTGCCGCTATTTTCTATGCGGACGAGGACCGCTCCGCGCTGCTTGTCCTGGTAAAGACGATCTTTTACTACGCCGTCGTCATCCTTGCGTGGGTGACGGCAGTCGTGCTGCTCTCGGCAAAACCGCTGGTCGGCCTGTTTCTGGCGGAGGACCCGGAGGCTGTGAAGCTGGCCGCGCGCGGTCTGCGCTTTTTCTCGCTCTGTCTGGTGCCCTGTGCGCTGAACACGGGTCTGAAGTTTTACTATCAGGGGACCGGGCGTGTGCGGCTGATGGAGCTGATTTCACTCTTGCAGAACTTCCTGCTGCCGGCGCTGGCGGCGCTTGTGCTCAGCCGTTTCAGCGGCACGACGGGGGTATGGCTTTCGTTTGTGTGCGGTGAGTCCGCAGCCTTCCTGCTGATCTGCCTGCGCGTCCGGCAGAAGCGCAGCCCGCTCAGCCTACGGCCGATGGACTTTGCCCTGCTCGCCCCGGACTTCGGCGCCGCGCCGGGAGAGTGTTATGAGTGCACGGTTTTCAATATGGACGACGCGGTCCGGGCCTCAAACGACGCGGCGGACTTCTGCCGCGCGCATGATCAGGGGGAGCGGATGAGCTTCCTGGTCGGCCTGTGCATCGAGGAGATTGTCTGCAACATCGTCCGCTACGGCTTCAATGCCGACAAGGGCAGCCACAGCGTTGACGTGCGCCTGGTATTCCGGGGAGGGGAGGGGCTGATCCGCATCCGCGACAACTGCGCGCACTTTGATCCCCTCCGCTATCTCGAACTGCATGAGAGCGACGACCGCACATCCCACATGGGTATCCGCCTGGTCATGTCCTCGGTCAAAGAAGCCTCTTATCTCAACAGCCTGGGACTGAACAACCTGACGCTCCGGCTGTAGCGGCCCGCATACGATCAGACGCCCCCGGCATGTATCAGAAGGGCATACCCGCGCCGGGGACGTGCGATGTGCTTTTTTTCAATTTGCCTGGAAAACATTGCCGCGGTGTGTTATACTGTATAAAACAAGCCGCCCGGCGCGGCGGAGAAAGGAGAAAAGGATGAGAAACAACAGAGGCGGCGTCACGGTTCTGCTGCTGATTGTGATTGTCATCGCCGCCATCATCTGGCTTGTCGCTCCAAAGCTCATCAATGCCAAGAGCTCGGTGGAGAGCGGAGCTGCCACACAGGTTGAAAACGCGGCTCAGACGCTTTGGAACCAGGTCGATCAGCTTGTTCCGGGCCTGAACGGAAATAACATCCAGCAGGAGTGATTCGGCTGCTGACTACGCCGGGGATTGAAGAATACCCCGCTGTACCGGCGCGTAACCCCGGAAGCCTGAACGCTTCCGGGGCATTTTTTAACGTTTTATCTGGAAAACTGCGCGGAGGCGTGCTATACTATAAAACACGATGAAAACGGAGCAGGGAGGCGGAGGACAATGAGAAGAGTGAAAAGAGGGATGGCGGCGGTGCTGGCGCTCATGCTGACGCTCGCGCTGGTCTGTCCCTGTCTCGCAAACGCCGAGGAGCCGAGCAAGACGGTCAACCGCTTCAACGTGGTTCTCGTCGTCGACAAGAGCGGCAGTCTCCGCAGCGATCACGGCGGCGGGACCGACCCCGACGGCCTGCGCTTCGACGCGATGCGCCTCTTCCTCGGCCTGTTGACCGAGACCGGCAACAACGTCGGCGCCGTCGTCTTTGACGAGCAGATCCGCTACGACTCCGGCCTGAAGCCCATGGCGAGCATGGACGACAAAAAGGCGCTGATCCGCGAGGTGGAGTCCTTCGGCACCAGCTACGACACTGACATCGGCACCGCCGTCCTTCGGGCGGCCGAGATGCTCAAGGGCATGCGCGAGGAAAACGGCCTGCCCTGCATGATCCTCCTGCTCAGTGACGGCAAGACCGATTTCCCGGACCGCTGGGGGCGCAAGACCAACTCCTGGCAGAACGCCTCAAGGGCGCTGGAGACCGCCAGGGAGGAGGGCATCACCATCAACGCCATCCTCCTCAATGTCAACGACAGCGCCAAAGGCGGCGAGGTCGAGATCGGCCTCTACACCAGAAAAACCAACGGCTCTTTCGAGGAGGTCAAACGGCCCGAGGATCTGAGCGCTGCCTTCCGGCACTTCTATTCCATCATCAACAACACCGAATACAAGGGCACAGATAAGGTCGCTTTCTCCGCCGACGGCTACGCGGTCAGAAATTTCACCGTGCCGGGCTTCGGCGTGGAGGAGGTCAATATCGTCGTGGAGCATGAGGCTCCGCAGGATGGGGGAGCGCTCGACAAGCTGGTAAAGATTTCTGTCACACAGCCCGACGGCAGCGCCTTCGACGTCGCCGGACATGAGCTGCTGAGCTCGCGCTATATGCTGGTCAAGATCCCGCACCCCGCCATGGGACAGTGGAACGTCAGCCTCAAGGGCGAGGCGGGGGACACGGTGGACATCACCATGGTCTACAACGCCTCCATGTCCGTTCTGCTGGAGAGCGGCAACAAACGCGGCAGCTACTCGGCCTACAGGCCCTATCCCTTCACGGCCTATGCCACCGACCCGAGCGTCCCGGAGCTGACGGACGAACACCTCCGGGATCTGACCGCCTCGATCGAGATCGTGGAGACGAACACCGGGCGCATGAGCAGGTATCCCATGGACGTGGTGGACGGCGCCTACAGCTGCGAGGTCATCTTCCCCAGCGGCGGCGACTACAGCGTCAGCGCCCTGGTCGGTCTTGCGGGCTTCGAGGTGCGCTCCAATCCCATCGAGCTGAGCGTGGAGACGCGGCGGCTCACGGCAAAGGTTTGGAGCGTCGACGATATGTTCAAATACGGGCGCTTTGTGGACGACCGCTGGGAGATCGAGCTGGACGAGCTCTTCGGCGTCACGCGGGAGGTCGATCTGCAATATACGCTCTCGGACGATTACGACGGGGCGCTCACCATCGAAAACGGCGTGCTGCAGGCTCGTTTCCGGGGACAGGACACGGCGGAGTTTACACTGACCGCCACGGACAGAGTGGGCCAGAGCGCGGAAATCCCCTTTAAACTCAAAATCCCCGCCGTCTCCGCGACGGCCGACCGGATCGCGAGCATGACAAGATACGGCAGCTTCGGAGACGGCTTCTGGGAGATGGAGACAGATAAGCTCTTTGAAGACCGCAAGGGCACGGCGCTCGTCGTCACGCTCTCGGACGATCACGGCGGGGCGCTCAGCTTTGAGAACGGCGTGCTGCGCATGGATATACAAAAGCTGCGGGAGGCGTCCTTTACCCTGAGCGCGACGGATATCTTTGAAAAGCAGGCGGAAATCCCCTTCGAGCTCACACTGCCCGGGCCCACTGTCAGCTCCGGCATCATCGTCGAGACGATCAAGACGGGCCTGTTCCAGGAGGGCGTGTGGGAGAGAAAGATCGACAGTCTGTTTGCAGACCAGAAGGGCACCGCCCTGCGCTATGAGCTTACGGACGATCTCGGCGGCAAGGCCACGCTGGAAGACGGCGTCGTGCGCGTCAACTGCCGCGGCATCGGAAAGAACGCCGCGTTCAGCATCCGCGCGACCGACGAGTACGACATGAGCGCGGAGCTGTCCGTGACGCTCACTGAGAAATTCGTCACTCCGTGGTACATCCTCCAGGCCCTGTTGGTCCTGCTTGGCCTCGGCGGCCTGGTCGGCCTCGGCGTCTGGATCAGGAGACGCTATTATTAAAAAATAGAGCGAGGGCGCGGCCCGCATCTTTTGCGGCCGCGCCCGCAGATTGTAGACAAACCTTTGCAAACCAAGTTGGTCTTGTAAGGGGGATCTGTGAAGGGGGACGGGGAGTCCCCCTTCACGTACAATCTATGCAAAAATGGGAACTTTTTCGGAAGTTCCCATTTTTGCCTCTCAAGCTGTCGACGCTTTGCCGACAGCTTGAGGGCGCGGCCCGCATCTTTTGCGGCCGCGCCCGTTTTTTGCGTTGCGCGGCGCGGACTGGTGTGTTACAATGCCGCTGTCATTTTGTAAGGAGGAGAGCACTGTGATTATTGAGCTCACGGAGTTTCTCAACGCCGTATCCCGCGCCACGGATTACGTGGAGGCCGAGGTGCTGGACGTGCCGAAGCATCATGTCCGCCGCGTGGCCGTGCTGGCAAACCGCATGGCCGAATACGCGGGCCTGGACGCCGAGACGGTCTATGCCCTGACCCAGGCCGCCATGCTGCACGACTGCGCCCTGCCGGAGTATCTCAGCGAGGAGTCGGAGCACGGCGATATGATGCCGGAGGAGCTCAACATGGCCGCCCACTGCGTGACAGGGGAGGAGATGATGCGAAAGCTGCCCTTCTACCACCTGGTCGAGGGCGCGGTGCTCCATCACCACGACCGGGCCGACGGCCTGGGCGCCATGCGCAGCCGGGCGGAGGACACCCCGCTGGGCGCCCAGATCATCCATATCGCGGATCGGGCGGACTCTGTCTTCAAGCTCGACAGCATGGACCGCGAGAAATACGCGGCGCTGATGAACTGGGTTCAGGTACACAGCGGCGGCATGTTCGCCCCGGACTGCGTGCGGCTCTTCACCGAGGCCGCAGACTATGACCTGTTGTGCGCCGTCACCGGCGAGCGCTGCGTCGAAACGCTCTCGGCGCTGCTGCCTCCCAAACCCATGGATATCCCGATCGAGCTTTTGCGCGATATGTCCGATATTTTTGCCAACCTCACCGACTATAAATCCCATTTTACCTGGAAACATTCCCGGGGCGTGGCCAAGAAGGCCGAGCGCCTGGGCCGCTATTACGGCTATGACGCCGAGACCTGCGACAAGCTCTATATCGCGGGGGCGCTGCACGATATTGGAAAGCTGCTCATCCGCAGCGACATTCTGGAAAAGCCGGACAAGCTCAGCGACGCGGAGTACCGGGAGATCACCAACCACGCTCTCGGCACCTGGGAGCTGCTGCACCGCATCGGCGGCATGGAGGACATTACGCGCTGGGCCGCCCTCCACCATGAGAAGCTGGACGGCAGCGGCTATCCCTTCGGCCTCAGGGCGGAGCAGCTCGGCAAGAACGAGCGGCTCATGGCCTGCATCGACGTCTACCAGGCGCTGGTGGAGGAGCGGCCCTATAAGCCGGGACTGCCCCACGAGGACGCCATGCGCATCCTCCGCCGCATGGGACGGGCCGGTCAGCTTGACGCGGGCATCATTGAGGATATCGACGCCTGCCGCCGCCTCCACGGCAGCGGCGAGGATGTGAGCGGCAGGGGAGCGGCACCGGAGCCGGCCGAGATCGGCCCCGCCTGGCGCTGCCCGGTCTGCGGCTATATTTTCGAGGGCGCGCTGCCGGACGGCTTTGTCTGCCCCCAGTGCCGCCAGCCGGGGAGCAGCTTTGAGAGAGTTTAAGGCAACACCGCACAATCCGCCATCGGCGCCTCCTGGAAAAATTGCCCCCTGACTTCGTTACTTTTTCTTGAAATACACAAAGTATTTCTGCGAAAAACTGCCATCGTCAGAACCCAATTTTTCTCAGGATTCGCTCTCGCCGAATTGTGCGGTGCTGCCTTAACAGGCGCCTGCTTCCGAGAGAACAGGGCGACAGAGGGCCCCGGCGTTCAGTTGCGCAAGCTGAACGCCGGGGCCCTTTCATACTGTTTTTCGTTAAGGCAACACCGCACAATCCGCCTGCGGCATCTCCTGGAAAATTTGTGCCCTGATTTCGTCACTTTTTCTTGAGGTACACAAAGTACATCTGCGAA
>ONPN01000030.1 GCA_900319695.1 uncultured Eubacteriales bacterium | reverse complement strand
TGAGGGTCCACCTGTTCCCATTCCGAACACAGAAGTTAAGCTCACCAGTGCCGAAAATACTTGTCTGGCGACGGACTGGAAAGATAGGTCAACGCCAACGCAAAGAGCTCCGAGAGAATTCTCGGGGTTCTTTTTTTGTATTTCCTACGTGCGTACATGTACTTGGGCGTGCGTTTTTCTAACCTTCTCAGCCAAGGCAGATAAAGCTGAATAACATTAGCGGCTCTTGTTTGAGATATTCTATGTTGCAAACCCCCGCAAACGATTTCGAGTGTTCGTAACGGATTTAATACTGCTTTTCGTTAAAACGGTTCGTTTTAACGAAAAGGCACCGCGCAAAGCGCGCTGCCAGTTTTGTGCCCTTGGGCACAAAACACGTCTTATAGGTCTCCGACGCGCCTTTGGCGCTATAAAACGACTTTAAGCCGTTTTATGGGAGACCAGTATAAGTTTCGGACACTCGATTCTTTTACTAAAGAATCTTCGTTTCTCACTATAGACGGAGTGGGCTTGAAGCCTGCTCCTTTTGCTTCGGCATGGAAAAATTGAGCAGTTTACTGATCCAGACGGAATGTGGTATTATTGATGTGCCAATTTAATCTTGAATCAAGACAGCAACAAATGCAGGCAATCACGATTGATACTGTTTTTCGTTAAGGCATCGCGCAAAGCGCGCTGCCAGTTTTGTGCCCTCGGGCACAAAACACGTCTCATAGGTCTCCGACGCGCCGTTGGCGCTATAAAACAGCTTTAAGCCGTTTTATGGGAGACCAGTATGAATTGCCGTTTCGCTTCCCTCTGGCGGGGCAAGCGCGAAAAATGGCAAAAGCAAGCATCATCAGTGAGGAGACAGGCCTATGGTTTCGAAGCGGGAAGAGACACGCAAACGCGGCAGGTTAATGGCCATCGCGGCGCTGGTCGCAGCGACCATCCTGTTCGCCGTGTGGGCGCTTGTTTTTCACCACCACGAGCTGTGTGTGTTCATCGTCAAGAACTACATAGAGACGCTGGCGCTGCTCCCCGCGCTGACGCTGCTGGGCCTGCTGGCGGTGATCGTGAATATCGACGCCTATATCCGCCCCGATCTCAAGCGGATCATGGGGATCATTGTCGCCGTAGTGTTCAGTCTTTTGCTCCAGGATCATCTGGAATACCGCCTGATGATCGGGCAGACGCGGCCGTTTGCGCGGACGCTGACGGCAATCTACGGCTATGCCGTGCGCCCGGTGGTGCTGGCTCTTTTTCTGCGCATCATGGCGCCGGAAAAGAAATTCGGGTGGGTCTGGGCGCTGGTGGGCATGAATGCCGTAATCTATGCAACGGCGCTGTTTTCGCCCGTCTGCTTTCGGATTACCCGGGACAACCATTACATTGCGGGCCCCTTGTCTGACACGAGCTTCTATGTCGGCGCCGTTCTCCTCAGCTACTGGCTCCTTCTGACCGTGCGCTTGTTTGAGCCGGAGACGCGCCGGGAGACCTGGCTGCCGGTACTGATGTTCGAGCTGATCATCGGCGCGCTTGCGCTGGACTTCAACACCTATGACTTCGACCAGACCGTGTCCTATTTTATCCTCGCCGCTGTCATTGACTGCGTGATCAATTATATCTGGCTGCATCTCCAGTTCGTGCGGGAGCACGAGCGGGCGCTGCAGGCCGAGCAGCGGATTCAGATCATGATGACCCAGATCCAGCCCCATTTTCTGTATAACACCCTCACAGTGATCCAGTCGCTCTGCCGCTCCGACCCGGCTCAGGCGGAAGAGGCCACGGTGCAGTTTGCCAATTACCTGCGCGGGAACATGGATGCCCTGCAGACGAACGCCCCCATCCCCTTCATAAGAGAGCTGGAGCATACCAAAGAGTATCTCGCGCTGGAGCAGATGCGCTTTGAGGACAAGCTGAGCGTGCGCTACGACATTCCGTGCCAATCCTTTACGCTGCCGATCCTGACCCTGCAGCCCATCGTGGAGAACGCCGTGCGCCACGGTGTGCGCGGCAATGCCGACGGGCGGGGAGAGGTGGTCATCGCCACCAGGGAATACGCCGACCGCTATGAGATCACCGTGACCGACAACGGCCCCGGCTTTGACCCGGAAAAGCAAAAGAAGGATACGGAGAAATCCCATGTGGGCCTCCAGAACGTGCGGGAGCGGCTTGCCCAGATGTGCGGCGGCAGCCTGCGCGTCGAATCCGCGCCCGGCGCGGGGACCGCCGTGACAATCACCTTGCCCAGGGAGGCGAACAAACGATGATGATTTTCGCCATAGACGATGAGCCCAAGGCTCTGCGGGTACTCTGCCGCTGTGTCGAGGAGGCCGCGCCGGGCGCGGAGCTGAGAGCCTTCGACAAGGCCGCCGACGCACTGGACGCCATTCGGACCGGGGGCCTGTCCCCGGACATCGTGTTCAGCGATATTGAGATGCCCGGCACCTCCGGGCTGGAGTTTGCCGTCGCGCTCAAAACAGCCTCTCCGGACACGCGGGTGGTCTTCGTCACGGCCTTTTCCCAATATGCGCTGGACGCCTTTCGGGTGCGGGCCCAGGGCTATATCATGAAGCCGCTGACCCCCGAACTTGTCCGGGAGGAGCTGGACGCGCTGCCGACAGCGCCGAAGCCGCAGACAAACAGACTGCGGGTGCAGTGCTTCGGCAGCTTTGAGGTCTTCTGGCAGGGGGAGCCGCTGAAATTTGCGCGGAGGCAGACGAAGGAGCTGCTGGCCTATCTCGTTGACCGCAAGGGCGCGGCGTGCACGTCGGAGGAGCTGGTCTCGGCGCTGTGGGGCGACGGCAGCGGCAGAAAGGACGCCAAGCACGGCATCCGCAATCTCGTCGGCGATCTGCGGGAGACTTTTAAGCAGATCGGGATGGAGGATGTGCTGATCCGCCGCGGGGCGCATATCGCGATCCGCCCGGAACTGCTGGACTGCGATTATTACCGGATGCTGGCGGGCGATATGGCGGCGGTCAACGCCTTCCGGGGCGAGTACATGAGCAATTACAGCTGGGCGGAGCTGACGGCAGGGGCGCTGTATTTTCACGAGCTGACATAGGATTATCCGGGGCGCGGCCTGCGTCCCGGTTTTTTACGGCTCAGGCGAAAACACGGGCAATTTTGAGTTGTTTTTGAGCGCTCTGTATGCTATGATACCGAAGCGATTGATTGATGCCGCGGGACTGCTTCCCCAACGGGGGCAAACAGTACCCAAAGGCAGAAGGGAGAAAACATGGAAAATAAAAAGAGCGTTTCCGGCGGAATCCACCGGGACGGGTATAGCTGGAAGGATTCGCTGATTGTTTCCGTTCTCATCTTCTTTTTGATGTTTTTTGTGGGAACGGGCCTCGGTATGCCCATAGGCAGTTTTTTTAATCTGTTCTCAAACGGGGAGAACACGGAGTTTCTGACGATCCTGGGGGATAATTTCGGCTTCCTGGGGTATTGGATCATTGCGATCGTCTACCTTCTTCTCGTCAAATCCGACCGGCCGATCCTCCGCGCATTCGGCACCGAGCCGCGGGGCAACACCGTGAAAATGGCGCTCATGGGGCTTCTCATCGGCCTGGGGCTGAACGCCCTCTGTGTCGGCGTCGCCGTACTGCACGGGGATATTCAGCTCAGCTTTTCCTCGTTTCCTGTGCTGAAGCTCCTGCTGGTTTTCCTGTCCGTGTTTGCGCAGTCCGGCGGCGAGGAGCTTCTCTGCCGCGGCGTACTGTACCAGCGGCTCAGAAAGGCGTACCGGAATCCGTGGGTCGCCATTCTGGTCAATCCCATCGTCTTTGTGCTCGTGCACATCCTGATCCCGGGCATTACCATCTGGGCGGTGCTCAGCATCTATCTGGTGGGCGTGGCGTTCGGCCTCATGGTCTATTATCTGGATTCGCTGTGGATGGCGATGGCGGCGCACGCGGCCTGGAACTTCACGCAGAATTTCATCTTCGGCCTGCCGAACAGCGGCACGGTGTACGATTTCGCCATCTTCAAGCTCGATTCCGCCACGGCCAGAACGAGTCTTTTCTATAACGTGGAGTTCGGCGTGGAGAGCTCCGTCACAGCGGTTCTCGTATTCGCGGCCGTGGCGGCGATCCTTGTCTGCCTGGGGAAAAAGAAGAGCCTGACGTCCCTGGACGTCTGGGAAAAATAGTACTGACAGCAGGGCCGTTTTGCTGTACGCATTCTGTACGCAGCGGGCTCAATTTCGGGGCGCGGATCGTGCCCCGGATTTTTTTTAACAAAATTCGCCCAGAACAGGGAATTTGAGACTATTTTGAGCGCCTCGGGTGTTATGATGATGGCGAAAAAGCAGATCATCCCTTGCTGAAGAGAGAGGAAACACCATGCTGATCTTTGCCATAGACGACGAACCGAAGATCTTGCGGGAAACGGAACAGGCCATCCGGGAGGCTGTGCCGGAGGCGAAGCTCATGTGCTTTGCGCTGGCTGCCGACGCGCTGGCCGCTATCCGGGATAAGTGCCTGCGCCCGGACATCGTGTTCAGCGATATCGAAATGCCGGGGCTGTCCGGGCTGGATTTTGCCGTCGCGCTCAAATCAGTCTCCCCGGACGCACGGGTGGTATTCGTCACGGACATTCCCAAATACGCTTTGGACGCCTTCCGGGTACGGGCGCAGGGCTATCTGATGAAGCCGCTGACGCCGTATGAGGTGCGGACGGAGCTGGACGCGCTGCCGGCGGCGGGCAACCGGCCAAAGATGCTGCGGGTTCAGTGCTTCGGCAGCTTCGAGGTATTCTGGCAGGGAGAGCCGCTGAAATTCTCACGACGGCAGACAAAAGAGCTGCTGGCCTATCTCGTCGACCGGAAGGGAGCGTCCTGCACGGCGGAGGAGATTATCTCCGCGCTTTGGGGCGATGTCGCGGACATGAAAAACGCGAAGCACCGCATCCGCAACTTTGTCGGCGACCTGCGGGAGACTCTGCGGCAGATCGGGATGGAAGACGTGCTGATCCGGCGCGGGGCGCATCTGGCCATACGCCCGGAGATGCTGGACTGTGATTATTACCGGATGCTGGAGGACGATATGGCGTCGGTCAACACGTATCGGGGCGAATATATGACCAACTACAGCTGGGCGGAGCTGACGGCGGGAACGCTGTATTTTCATAATATTTCTTAAATTTTATCCGGGACGCGCTCTGCGCCCGGATTTTTTTCATTTAATAGGAAAAGTAGGGAAGATTTGAGACGGTTTTGAGCGCGCCTTGTGATAGAGTAAAACAGTCTATGCGAGTAAACCGCAAGATGTTGACAGAATGTTGGCGGATAACATTTATTCAGTATGATCCCTGAGCCGGTATCCGTCGGAACAGGGGCCCGAAACGGGCCGCCGCAAATCCATTCACCTGCTCCCACAGGGGAGAGAAAGGAAGAACCACATGAAAAAACTGCTCTGCATGCTGCTGACGCTGACCATGGTGCTGGCCATGGGCGCTCCGGCCTTCGCGGACGACGCGAAAGCGCCGGTGTTCAAGGACGGCGCTGCCCAGCCCATCCTGCAGTACACCAACCTCAGAGACGCAAACTACACCAACGAGGGCAGCGACATCCTCCGCTTCTGCGTCTATGTCGAGACTGACCACGACACCGACGGCGACGGCAAGGCCGATCTGGTGGAGGCGCTGGTTCAGGTTCCCCGTGCCGCGGCCGAAGGCGCGTACAAGGCCGGCACGATCTACGACCCGACCCCCTACGGCGCTGGCACCGTGGATGAGTACAACATGGACCCCACGCAGCTTCTGAACCCCACCCCCTTTGACTACAGCAGGCTCTATGAGCCGGGCGAAAAGCGCACCCCGGCCGGGAGCATGACCACTCTCGAGGCGGCGGCGATCGCCGACCCGGCGTGCTGGAATTACAAGGTGCCCTACTCCGGGATGCCCGGATTCATTTACGCTCAGGCCTATGACTACTATCTTGTCAGGGGCTTCGCCGTGGTGGAGGCGGGCGGCATCGGCACCTACGGCTCCGAGGGCTATGAGCTCTGCGGCTTTGATCTGGAGCGGGACGCCCACGCCTGCGTGGTGGAATGGCTGGCGGGCGACCGCGTGGCCTACACCGATCCTTATTATAATATAGAAATCGCGGCCGACTGGTCCAACGGCAATGTCGCCATGACGGGCTGCTCCTACGGCGGCACCCTGCCCTTTGAGGTGGCCACCTCCGGCGTGAAGGGGCTCAAGACCATCATCCCCTTCGCGGGCATCGCCTCCTGGTACGATTACACCAACTCCCAGGGCGCGCCGATCTACCTCACCGCGGATTACGCGCACAGCCTGGCTTCCTTCAACAGCGGCGCGGCCTTCCTGGACGACGACTGGACGGTCATCAACGACGACTACGCCTCCTTCCTCTGGCAGCTCGCCGAGGATCAGAAGGCCACCAACGGCAATTACGACGACATCTGGGCGCGGCTCGACTACTCGGTCGACGCAAGCAGGATCAACTGCTCGGCGCTGATCGTCCACGGCATGAACGACTTCAACGTCTGCACCAAGCAGTCCGACCTGATGGCGCGCTCCTTCGCCCGCGCGGGACAGACCTTCAAGCTCGTCCTGCACCAGGACGGCCATAACATTCTGGACGGCGTTGTCGTCAACGGCGAGCTGTGGCAGGAGATCATGAACAAGTGGCTCAGCCACTACCTTTACGACGTGGACAACGGCATCGAGAACATGCCGACAGTCAGCGTCCAGAGCAATGTGGACGGCTCCTTCAAGAACTACGATACCTGGGATGACTTCACCTACGATACCTTTGACTACGACACGAGCATGAACCCCGACGACGTCTCCCATGTGGACACGACCGCCATTGCTCCCTTTGTCAGTCAGTATACGCAGGGAAGCGACGAGCAGGGAAGACCCAATCTCCGAGACAACTACTATCTCTCTCTGCCGCAGAGCGCGGCCAGCACCTATGTGTTTGAGCTTCCGGACAATTACAGCTTCTGCGGCGTGCCCGAGGTGAAGCTCAGACTCTCCACCAGATACGCGGGCGGGGACGGCATGGTGATCTCGGCCATGCTCATTGACACCATCGACGGCCAGACGCCCTTCAAGGCCTACATGACCAAGGAGCGGATGAACTACACGCTCCCGAAGCACACCTTCGGTGTGACGGAGACGGGCGGCGGCCTTGGCAGAACCAAGGTGATCGAATTTGTCAAGAGCAACACCACCGCCAAGCTCATCACCTTCGGCCACGGCGACCTCGCCAACTACGGCGGCGGCTACGAGGGCAGGGACTATACCAGAAAGACGGAGCCGATGAAGCCGGGCGAGTACTACGACTACACCATCTACCTCCAGCCCACGTCCTATACCTTTGAGCCCGGACATAAGGCGGTGCTGGTCATCACCGGCTGGGATCCCTATACGGGGGCCTTCCTCGACCAGGACTTTGAGATGGGCCTTGTCTCCGACTCGTCCCAGTCTGGCGACACATACTCCTTCAATATCGACAACGCCGCCCTTGGGCTCCGCTTCCCCCAGACCGCTCAGTAAATTCGCAGACAGACAGCCCCGCGTGTCATGGCCTCGCGCCAGCGAAGCCATGGCGGACATTTTCAGCTTCGCCGTGGTCTACGGTACGGACGGGCCCGATCATAAAGGCTACAACAACCCCGAAATCATCGACGGCATCATCGACATTCTGAGCAAATAAACGCCCGCTCCGCTGCGGGTGAAATAAGAATAGCGAAAGGAATCAACGACATGAAGAAACTGCTAAGTATCCTCCTCGCGCTGACCCTGCTTTTGTCTCTGAGTTTTCCGGCCTTTGCCGAAAACCGGGCTGAAGAGGATCAGCTTGCCTCCTTCCTGGACGGCCTGCTGGAAAAGGACGAGCTCGAAGACGGCGATCTCGACGCCCTGTTCAACATGGTGGGCAATATGATTCTCGCGGAGCTCTACGACGAAAAGGCCCTGCCCGTCGTGCGGGATAAGGTGGACACCACCGAGACCGCGACCGTCCGCTTCTACAAGGATCTGCCCAACGTGCCCTACATGAGCGTCACGGACTTCTACAATCAGTTCTATCTGGCGGGGTCCGACATCACCGAGGGCATGAGCTTCACCAAAGACGGCGGCGTCTACACGATCACCAACTTCCTCGGTGACAGGGCCGTCTTTGACGTGGATCAGGACACCATCGTGATCGACGACATGAAGCGCTTTATCGAGCCCGCCCATGACCTCCTGCTAACGGAATCCGGCGGCTACGATCCGGACTACCCCTTTGCCAAAACGCGCCACGTCACCGAGCCCGAAGAGGCGACGCCCAAGACCATCGCGCTTGCGGATTATGACATCCATCTGCGCGGCGACGACACCGGCGTTTACGCGCCGCTGCCCACCCTGGCCGACATCTTCGCAAGCGCCGGCGGGTACTATGTCGTGTATGTGGGCGAGAAAATCTATATCAAGGATCTCCTGGGGCTGATCCAGCCGTACAACGCCATGGAGGACGACCCGGATTACCTCCCCGCCGTGAAGGCGGACCGCGCCGAGGATCTGGCGCAGTACACCTATAACGAGCTCTGCTTCAGCCTGGATCTGTGGCATGGCAATCCCGGTCAGGAGTACATCCATGACGATCTGGAGAACGGGACGCTGGACGAGGTCCTCTCTGCCAAGTACCCCGAGATCAAGGCGATGCTGCTCGCCACCGATTTCCTGAACTTCTACACGGGCCTGAGCCATCTTTACAACGGCCTGCTCTTTGACGGCGGCCATACCGGCATCGGCGCCTATGTGGTACAGCTTGACGATCTGGAGCTGTCGCGCAGCATCATGTATGACGTAATGGACAAGGAGTACGGCGGATCCTACTATGAGTTCAACTACGGCATGGACGGGCGCAAGGCCCAATGCAAAGAGGCCCGCGAGCCCCTCTACAACGGCGATTACTATGCCGAGCTGGGCGACACCGCCATCATCCGCTTTGACCATTTCACCGTGGACAACGACGGCTGGAAGGCCTTCTACGCCGGCACGGGCGAGCGCCCCCTGATCACCGAGGACGATGAGGACGGCGAAACCTGGGAGACCATCGGCACCGTCCTCTCCGGCCTGGAGCGCGCCGCGCAGAATCCGGCGATCAAGAACATCATCATCGACGACACCTGCAACGGCGGCGGCGTCGACACCGCCCTGCTGGCGGTCGAGTGGCTGCTGACCGGCGTCGGCTATGTCCGCGACAGGGACGAGATGACCTCTCAGTACAATACCAAGTATCAGGACTTCGACATGAACTTTGACGGCGTCTTCGACGAAAACGACGTCAGCCCCTACACCGGCTACAACTACGGCGTCCTGACCAGCAAAGCCTCCTTCTCCTGCGGCAACAACTTCCCCTGGTTCATGCATGAGCACGGGGCCATGATCCTCGGCGAGCAGAGCGGCGGCGGCGCCTGCGCCATCCGCTACTCCTCCGTCGGCGGCATGGATATGCGCAACTCCGCCGCCTCGAGCATCGGCGTCAACGATGAGGGCGGCAGCATCGACAACGGCTGCCCCGTCGACGCAAACCTTCTGGGCGACGGCGAGAATCCCACCGTCGGCTTCTACGACCTGGCCGCTCTCAGCGAGCTGATGAACGAGTTCTTCGGCGAATCCCTGGACCAGGCCGCGTGATCTAACCGGGCGTTCCCTTGACGAAAGCAATTGTTTGATATTTAATAATGAAAGGAACTGACCACATGAAAAAAATGCTTGGCTTACTCCTCGCGCTGACCATGCTCCTGTCCCTGGGTGTCCCGGCCTTCGCGGCCGAGGGCGAGCGCCCCGGCGCCGCCTGGATCGACTCCGGCATCTACGGCGTCTATGAGGGCAAGGGCGAGATCCGCCTGCAGGACGACTTCGCGGCCGCTGTGAACCGCGAATGGGCGGAGAGCGCCAAAATCAATGACGGCGAAGCCAACGTCTCTGCGAGAACGGAACATACGGACGAGATCAACCGTGAGAAGATCGCGCTCATCAGCGGCGAGAAGAAGGACGACGAGAAGCTGACGAGCCTGCAAAACCTCTACGCCCTCCTGCTGGACTGGGACGCGCGCAACGCGGCGGGCCTTGACGGCCTGAAGCCCTTTGTCGAGGATCTGATGGGCCTCGGCTCCGTCGAGGAGATGACCGCCTTTCTCTCTGATCCCCAGCGCAACCTGTACGGCACGCCGATGGTCATGGATATGGTCATGGGCAATACCGAGGACGCCTTTACCAATATCCTGTATATCATGACGCCCGCCATGTTCAGCGACGACCCGGCCGCTTATGAGGCGGGCAGCGAGGAGAGCCCCGCCATCGCGCTCAACAGACAGCTCTGTGAATACATGCTGCGCAAGCTCGGTTACAGCGAGAGTGATGCAAAGGAGCTCTTTGACAAGGCTATGGACTTTGAGCTCGGTTTCCTGCCCGGCATGGAGGCCATGGAAAAGAAGATGGAGGGCAAGGGGACCGCGGATGTTTTCTCCCAGCGTTTTACCACCGACGAGATCCGCGACATGTATAAGAATTTCCCGCTTTGTGACATTTATAAGGCGCTGGGCTTTGATCTGGACGGACATCTGGTCGGGATCATGATGCCCGAGGTCATCGGCTGCATCGACGCGCAGTACACCGACGAAAACCTGGACAAGCTCAAGGCCTGGGTGCTGACGCACACGGTAGCGGAGTTTACCTCTTACTGCGACAGAGAGACCTTTGCGGAGACGACCCTGCTCCAGGCCCCGATGACCGGCATCGACACCCTGCCCCCGGACGAGGTCTACGCCATGAAGACCATCACCGCTCTCGTCCCCTCCCTGGTCGACGAGGTCTATGTGGAGTACTGCTTCGACAAGAGCATCAAGCCCCAGATTTACGATCTCACCGTCATGATGATCGACGCCTTCCGCGAGATGCTGCGGGAAGAGGACTGGCTCTCCGACGCGACCAAGGCCGCGGCCATCGAAAAGCTCGACAACATCAAGATCAATGTCTGCTACCCCGATAATCTGCCGGACGTCGGCAGCCTCACGATCAAGTCCGCTGAGGAGGGCGGCACCCTGTTCGACGCCATCAAGGCGGCGCGGATCTTCGGGCGCGGCATCGCGGCGGAGGTCGTTCAGCGCCGCAACGACGGCACCTACTGGAAGTTTGACAACTACTACAGCACCCTCGCCGCCTGCTACGTCCCGACCGAGAACTCCATCAACGTCTTCGCCGGTATCTGCGGCGGCGACTACTACCAGGCGGATTGGCCGCTGGAGAAGAAGCTCGGCGGTGTGTGCATGGTCGTCGGCCATGAGATCACCCACGCCTTTGACGATCTCGGCGCCACCTTTGACAAGGACGGCAATTACAAGGACTGGTGGGCGGAAGAGGACGCGGCAAAATTCCATGAGCGCGTGAACAAGCTGAAGGCCTGGTACAAGGATTTTGTTCCCGCGCCCGAGCTCTCCGACGAACCCTACGGCGAGGAAGGCGCGGAGCGGATCAGCGGCGAGGCCATTTCCGACCTCGGCTCGCTCAAGTGCCTGCTCTCTATCGCGGCCAAGCAGGAGAACTTCGATTATGAGATGTTCTTCACCCAGCTTGCCATTATTCAGAAGAACGCGCGCTACGCCGCCGCGGAGCTGCCCAACATCGCCAACGAGTCGCACCCGGTGGAATACTCCCGCTGCAACGTCCCCCTGTCGAACTACGAGAAGTTCCATGAGACCTTCGGCGTGCAGGAGGGCGACGGCATGTACACCGCCCCGGCCGACAGGATTACGGTCTGGTAAGCGGGAGAGTAAGAATGTCGTAGGGGGCGATCCCCAGATCGCCCCGTCGAACAGGCCATAACCCACAGGGCTTCGGGCTGATGAGGGCATCAGCCCCTACGGCGCTGGTTTGCTTTTTCTGCAAAAATTGTTCCCTCACAGCAAAACCCGAACCCATTACGAAAGGAACCGACAACATGAAAAAAATGCTCAGCATCCTCCTGGCACTGACCATGCTGCTGTCCCTCTGCGCCCCGGCCTTTGCGGAGGAGTCGCACACCATCACCAGCGAAGCGTTTCCCATTTACACGACGGGCGCAGATACCGGTGAGACCTTCAAGCTCTACTTCCTGGACGGCGTGACCGATCTACCCTATATGGAGATCAGCGATCTGTGCGACCTGATGACCGGCCTGATCGGACAGGAGATCGTCACCTTCACGAAGGAGATTCATGGCCCCGTCGTGACCGTCACCCGCAATCACGAGGGCAGCAGTGACGACGGCTGCAGCGCGACCTTTGATTTTGACAAGAGCGAAATCCGCTTCGTCGACTACAACGTCTTCACCATGAAGCCCAACGCCGCCACGATCCTGGACGTGACCAGCCTCCCGGTCTTCAACGACGAGGGCGAGGGCATGCTCATCCAGAAGGTGGACAAGGGAACCTTTGACCGCTACGGCGACGAACTGGTGCTGCCGTTTTCGGACTACGGCATCGAGCTGATCTACCAGCCCATTGAAGACGGCCTGTACCTGCTCCCCCTGCAGACGCTGAACGATTTCATTTTTGCTCCCAGCACCAACCAGATCTTCTTCTATAACGGCCAGAGCATAAATGTGACCACGGAAATCAATTCGGGCGACGAGCTCTACTATGCCGCCCCCACCGGCGAGCGCAGCCCGGCCCTGACAAAATACGGCTACGGCGAGCTGTGCATGATGCTGGACTACGTGTACGGCCTGAAAGAGATCCATGACATCGACAGCTTCGGCCAGCTCTTCCACGAGGTCGGCTTTGATCAGCTTCTCAAGGGCGCGGAGGTCGCGCAGGCGGACGCCGCGATCTACCGCCTGATCGCCGACTACCTGGACGACGGTCACTCCTCCTGGCACGGCTTCTCCTACCTGACCGGCGACCTGGACTATACCGCGCCCAAGGGCCCCTCCGAGACCAAGTGGTCGGAGCAGCGTGAACTGTACGCAAGCGCGCGGGAGAAGTTCTACCCCGACGGCGTCCCCGGCTATGAGGAGGTCGGCAACACCGCCTATGTCACCTTCGACCGTTTTGCGTTTCCAGGAATAGAGAGCGTGGATTACTTCTACAACCTCGAGGACATGGAGGACTTCAGCGACGCCCCAGATGACACCATCAGCCTCATCATGAAGGCCCACGCGATGATCACCCGCGAGAACAGCCCCATCGAAAACGTCGTCCTCGACCTGAGCGTCAACCAGGGCGGCGCGGCGGATACTGCCGTGTTCGTGCTCGCCTGGTTCCTGGGAGAGGCCAACATCGGCATCAAGGACACCATGACCGGCGCGATCTGCTCCACCACCTACCGCTGCGACGCCAACCGCGACCATGAGTTTGACGAGCGCGACACCGTGGCGGACAAGAACCTCTTCGTGCTGACCTCGCCCGTCGGCTTCTCCTGCGGCAACCTCGTCCCCTGCGCCCTCAAGGAATCCGGCAGAGTCACGGTCATGGGCCGCACCTCCGGCGGCGGCTCCTGCGTGGTGCAGAAAATGTCCTCCGCCTGGGGCACCTCCTTCCAGATCTCCGGCAGCCACCGCATCTCCTTCATCAAGAACGGCTCCTACTATGACGTCGACCGCGGCGCCGATCCCGATATCGTCATCACCAGCCCCGAGAAGTTCTACGACCGCGCGGCCCTGACCGACTACATCAACAGCCTGTACTGATTCGATGAGGGACATGCCCATGAAAAAACTGACTGCGGCTCTCCTGACCCTCGCGCTGCTCCTGTCCCTTTGCGTCCCTGCTCTGGCAGAGGGGGCGCATGAGATCGTCGGCAGGGAGCTTCCCCTCTATCTCTCGACCGAAGATACCGGCGAGACGATGAAGCTCTACTTCCTCGACGGCGTGGACGATCTGCCCTGGGTGGAGCTCAACGACTGGATTGAGCTGCTCACGCAGGCCTACACGAAGGGCGGCGCAGAGCCCGGCTATGAGCTTACCCTCGCCACCGCCGGTCCCGTGGCCTGCTACACCCGCGAGAACGGCTTCACCATGGTCATCGACTTTGACGAGAACACGTTCCGCTTCATGGACTACAACATGTTCATGAAGACCCCGACCATGTCTACGCTGCTGGACTTCACCTCCATCGGATGCTTCAACGAGGCGGGTGAGCCCGCGCTGATGAAGAAGAGCGACGATTACAGCTTCGACCGCTACGGCGATGAGCTGACGGTGCGCCTCGGAGATTACAATATTGACATTGTAAACCAGGACGGGCTGTACCTTGTTCCCCTGCAGACGATGGCCGACTTCACGATGGCGCCCAGCACCGGCTTCAACACCTTTTTCAACGGACAGTGCCTGATCCTGGCCAGCGGCATCACCAAAAACAATGAGGCCTACTACGCCGCGCCCACCGGCCGGCGCAGCGCGGCCCTGGCGGAATACGGCTACAACGAGCTGTGCCTCGCGCTGGACAGCCTGTACGGCCTGAAGAATGTCCACGAAATCGAGAGCTTTGACCAGGTGTTCCACCAGATCGGCTTTGACGAGGCCCTTCGCGGCACGGACGCGGAGATGGCCGACAAGGTGCTCTTTAACTTCATCAACCAGTACCTCGACGACCTCCACTCGGGCTTCGCGGCCTTCTCCTACCTGACCGGCCCCATTGACTACAGGGCGGACAGCGGCCCCGCACTGGCGAACCTGGTGGAGCATCGCAACACCCATATGCAGGCCCGCGCCGAACGATACCCCGACGGTGCGCCGACCTACGAGGAAGTGGGCAACACCGCCTATATCACGTTTGACCATTTTGAAGTCCACGCAGACAGCTATGAGGATTACTACGGCTATGACAGCGCTCAGGATATTCCCCTGGACGACAGCGATACCATCGCCATGATCCTCCGGGCGCACGAACAGATCACCCGCGAAAACAGCCCCATCGAAAACGTGGTCATCGATCTGAGCTGCAATACAGGCGGCGTGGTGGACACCGCGGCCTGCCTGATCGCCTGGTGCCTGGGCAAGGCCTCCATCAGCCTCAAGGACACCTTCACCGGCGCCATGGCCAATACCGATTACTGGGCAGATGTGAACCTTGACCGAGAGTTCGACGAGCGGGACACCATCGCGGACAAGAACATCTATTGCCTGATTTCCCCGGTGAGCTTCTCCTGCGGCAACCTGGTGCCCAACGTGTTCAAGCAGTCCGGCAAGGTCACGCTGATGGGCCGCACCTCCGGCGGCGGCTCCTGCGTGGTGCAGAACCTCTCCACCGCCTGGGGCACCTCCTTCAATATCTCCGCGCCCCAGCGCATGAGCTTTATGAAGAACGGCTCCCTCTACGACATCGACCGCGGCGCGGATCCCGACTATACCATCAGCACGCCCGCGAAGTACTACGACCGCGCGGCCCTGACCGACTACATCAACAGTCTCTACTAAATTATTCTATATTTTTTAAGGAGAACAACAATGGGTCTTTTTGACAAAAAATCCTGTGCTTTCTGCGGCGCGTCCGTGGGACTTCTCGGGGGCCTGTCGGGCGAGAACCTCGCCGGCGGCGCGTACATGTGCGGCGACTGCCGCAAAAAGTGCATCCCCGCCAAGGATCTGAACTTCAGCGCCATGACCGTGGACACCGCGAAGGCCCTCATGGCCGCCGCGGAGGCCAACAAGCGCAAGGGCGCTGCGGAATTCCGGGCCACCCGCCAGTTCATCGCCGGCGCGTACCACGACAGGCCCGTGCTCGACGTGGACGAGGCCCACGGCTGGTTCATGAACGCCTCAACCAAGGACGGCTGGGTTTACGATCTGGACGACATCTATACCTTCTGCCTGGATGTGACCACCATACCACTCTCGGAGGGGGAGGTATACAATGTGAACCTGCACCCCTTCCCGCAGCTGCCCCCCTGCACCATCGGACAGAAGGTCGTCGACGCCAAGCTGAAAATCTGGCTGCTGGACAATGAGCTGGGCGTTGACATGCTCGAGTTCAGTCTGCTCCCCGTCATCGCTCCCGATGAGACGCAGGTGCAGAGCGCCTACGCCTGCGCGCAGGATTTCTACAACTTTATGAAATCCTACCGCATGGCCCAGAAGCAGCGCCGCGGCAAATAAGCGCGTCCTTTTTACAAGAACGATGGGCCTGTTTCCAGGCCCATCGTTTAGGCGCATGAAAAGGAAGTAGAAATGAAAACAAAAAACGATTTGACCGAGCCCTCAAAGCCGATCAGCTACGCTCGCCTGGTCTTTCAGGCGATCCCGGAGCTGTTCAGTTATCAGTCGCTGTCGAGCATTCTGCTGGGCGCTGCGACATGGGGGCTGTATAAGCTCATCAACCTTGTGGCCGAATCCGGCGGCGCAGCCCTTACCACGGCGAATCTCACCGATCTGCTGCTGAGCTGGCGGGGTCTTGCAATCCTGCTGCTGGGCGTGCTGCTGGTGGCGGTATTTGCCGCCTTTGAGATCTTCGGCAGCATCTATCTGTTTGACGACATTTTGAACGGTCGCACCGTGCGCATCTTCGCCGAGATCGCCCAGGGCTTCCGCTCGCTGCGCCGCTTCCTCTGTCCCGGCGGATTTCTGGTGCTGCTGTACATCTTTATTGCGGTGCCGCTGTGCGGGATCGGCTTCTCGATCAGCCTGACCGAGAAATTCTATATCCCCAACTTCATCATGGAGGTTGTGCGCGCCACGCCCCTGTATAACGCTCTCTACTGGATCGTGATGACGGCGCTGCTGGCCGTGGGCCTCGGCGGCGTCTTCACCCTGCACGGGGTGCTGCTCGACGGGATGAAACCGAAGGAGGCCTTCCGGGCGTCCTTCCGGCTCTGGAAAAAGAACTGGAAAAACTTTGTCCCGGCCATGGCGCTCACGCTCGTGGTGCTGCTGGTAATCCTCATCGCCGCGGGCTTTCTGCTGAGTCTCCCCATGTCCGACCTCGAGGCAGAGGCGGCCGAGCTGCCCCAAAACTACCGGGTGGACTCCGAGGCGCTGCTCAGTGGAAACTACACCGACACCGACCTTGAGGTCATCATCTATCGCGCGCTCTGCGCCCTTGTCGTCCTGGACGGCGGCTTTGTGCTCTATGTGCTGGGTCTGGTTGCCAGCTCCTGCTTTATGCTGCGCTTTACCCGCTGCTACCTGGAGTACACCAGAAGCCTCGCGGTCAAGTGGCCCTCCCGCGCCAGGCGCCGGGGCTATGGCCGGTATGTGCTGCTGACGATCCTCATCCTGGTTCTGCTGGTGCTGTTCGCGGCGCTCATCGGCCTGGGCTTTGACGACCTTATGTACAGGGAGGAGCCCGTGCGCATCGTGGCCCACCGCACCGGCGGCGTCATGGCGCCGGAGAACTCGCTGGAGGGTCTGGAGCTCGCCATCGGGCATAACTGCTTTGCCGCCGAGACCGACACCCAGAGGACGAAGGACGGCTATTACATCATCAACCACGACGACGACTACAAGCGCCTGACCGGCGTCGCCAAGAAGCCCGGCGACCTGACGCTGGAGGAGACCATGGCCCTCACGATCACCGATCCCGCCACCGGCGCGACGGCCCCGGTGCCGACGCTCGACGAGATGCTGGATCTGGTCAAGGGACGCATTACGCTCTTCCTTGAGCTCAAGGGCGTCTCCGCCGACAGGCAGATGGTGGACGACGTGGTGAAGCTCATCCGGGAGAAGGACTGCGTCGAGAACGTGACGCTCATCTCCCTGAAATATGACATCATCGACTACGCCGAGACGCAGTACCCCGAGTTTGAGACGGGTGTGCTGATGTTCGGCGGCCTCGGCGACGTGGCCCGCATCAACTGCGATCTGCTGATCCTGGAGGAGGAGATGTCCACCGAAAGCCGCATCGACTCCATCCATGCCAGCGGCAAAGAGGTGTATGTCTGGACCATCAACACCGAGGAAGGCATGAACAAATTCCTGGACAGCCAGTGTGACGGCATCATCACCGACCAGGTGGAGATGGCGGAGCGCGTACAGGCGGCGCTGGACGGGCGCTCCGACCTGCAGCTGCTCAGAGACAGGCTGGCGGATCTCTGGGAATGACCCTGATCGTTCGGTAAGCAAAAACATATCCATAGACAGCAGGAAACCCGTAAACCTATTATGTTCTCCCAAAGGGAGAGAAAGGAAGGAAACAGCATGAAAAAATTTCTCAGCATTCTCCTGACGCTCACGATGCTCCTGTCTCTGGGCGCCGCGGCCTTCGCCGATGGCGAAGCGGCACAGACCCAGTCGACGGAGGCCGAGTTTGCCGCCATGCTCAACGAGCTCTTTGGCAGTGATGAAGTCAAGGAAGAAGACGTGGCGGAGCTCTTCACCGCGCTGGGCAGCCTCTTTGAAGAGGACGCGGCGGAAAAATCCGCGGGCGCGCACGAGATCACCAGCGCGTCCTATCCCCTGTACCTTGAAGCCGACCCGACGGGGACGGAACTGACGCTCTACTTCCTGGACGGCGTGACGGATCTGCCCTACATCGAGATCAACGACTGGATGGCGTTATTCGGCAGCTTCTATGAGACAGCGGACGCCGCCATCAGCTTTGAGCTGAACGCGGAGGGCCCCATCGTGACCGCCACCCGCCACAACACAAATCCGGAGGCCGACGACAACCTCTCCCCCGTGACCTTCGACTTTGACGAGAACTACATCAAGTTCATGGACTATAACCTCTTCACGCTGCGCGCCACATCCGCGACGCCCCTGGATACCGTGACAATGTCCACCTTCAATGAGGCGGGCGAGCCCACGCTGCTGCAGAAGGTCGACACCGGCTCCTTCTACCGCTACGGCGACGCGCTGAAGTTCGATCTGGCGGCCTACAACATCGACCTGATCCAGCAGGACGGCCTGTACCTGATCCCGATGGCGACGCTCTCCGACATTTTTATGCCCAATACGATGTTTGGCAACCTCTACTTCAACGGCAAATACGTGTTCCTGTCCGGCAACACGGAAGGATGCGCCGATGTCTACTACGACGTGCCCACCGGCGAGCGCAGCGAGGCCCTGACGGAGTACGGCTACAATGAGCTGTGCATGATGCTGGACTACTTCTACGGTCTGAAGGATGTTCACGGCATCGAGAGCTTTGGCCAGCTCTTCCACAACGTCGGCTTTGACCAGCTGCTCAAGGGCCCGGAGGTGAAGCAGGCCGACGGCGCGATTTACCGCATGATCACCGACTTCCTCGACGACGGCCACACCGCCTGGCACGCCTTCTCCTACCTGACCGGTCCTGTTGAATACAAGGCTGTCGGCCTGTCCAGAGGCCGCCTCGGCGATCATATGGACCGCCAGATGGCCGCCCGCGCGAAATACTATCCCGACGGCGTCCCCGGCTACGAGGAAATCGGCAACACGGCTTACATCACCTTTGACCACTTCATAAGCGATCTCACCCTCGAGCCTGAGGACTACTATCATCTTGACGAGCACAAGGACATTGCCGAAAACGACGTCTTCGCCCTCCTTATCAAGGCCCACGAGCAGATCACCCGCGAGAACAGCCCCATTGAGAACGTGGTCATCGACCTGAGCTGCAACGGCGGCGGCGCGGACAACGTCGCGGCTTATGTCACCGCCTGGTTCCTGGGCGAGTGCTGCATCAGCAACGTCGACCAGATGACCGGCGCGATGAGCACCGGCGTCTACAAGGCGGACGTGAACCTCGACCGCGTGTTCGACGAGAAGGACAATCTGGGCGGCCGGCGCCTGTTCTGCCTGGAGTCTCCGTTCAGCTTCTCCAACGGCAACTATGTCCCCTGCGCCTTCAAGGAGTCCGGCAAGGTCACGCTGCTGGGCCGCACCTCCGGCGGCGGCAGCTGCAACGTTCTGGTTGCCAACTCCCCCTGGGGCACTTCCTTCCAGATTTCCGCCAACACCCGCGTGTCCTTCCTGAAGAACGGTTCCTTCTACGACGTTGACCGCGGCGCCGAGCCCGACGTCGTCATCTCCACCCCGGAGAAGTACTACGACCGCGCAGCCCTGACCGACTTCATCAACAGCATTTACTGATAAGAACCGGGTTTAAGCGCCGTTCATGGCTTCCCTGAGGGGGAGCCATGAACGGCGGAAAAAAGCACGAAAACGGCAAAGAAACAAAAAACGGTGAAAGGAACCATGCAGCCATGAAAAAACTCCTCAGCATACTCCTGGCGCTCACGATGCTCCTGTCCCTCTGCGTCCCGGCCTTCGCCGAGGAGACGAAAGCCCCCGTGATCAGCGCAAAGGATATGAGCTTCTATCTCAACGACCTTGACGACGTGAAGACCTATCCTGTTTACTTCATGGGCGATTCCGACGTGCCCTACTTCTCCCTGGCGGACTGGGCGGAGCTGATGACCTATCTGATGCACACCTACATCAAGAAGGATCAGAACATCAGCTTTGAGCTCAGCTTCTCCATGGAGGGCAACACCGGCGTCCTGACGCGGGAGGACGGCTATCCCGTCTACTTCGACTGCGACGCGGACAGCGTCTACTTCTGGGACTACGACGCCTTCCAGCGCCCCGACGAGGACAGGGTGCTCATCGACATTCTCGGCGTGGGCAACCCCAGCTCCGACGAGGAGGTCATGTACTTCCAGCGCTGCCCGGGCTCCTATGAGCGCTACGGCAAGGACGTGACGCTGGATCTCGCCTCCTACGGCATCGACCTGGTGGCCGACGGCGAAAACTGCTACGTCCCCGTCCAGACCCTCAGCGACTTCCTGCTGGCCATCCAGTACATGAACGTGTTCTACAACGGCGAGGCCTTCTATGTTGTGCAGTTCGGCGGCATGGGTCAGGTCTTCGGCGCATACTCTCCCGTGGGCGAGCAGTTCCACGCCGTTGAACTGAAGGAGCGCAGCGAGGCCATGGCCGCGTTCAGCTATGGCGAGCTCTGCGCCGTGATGGACTATCTCTACGGCCTGAAGGAAGTACACGGCATTGAGAGCTTCGATCTGCTGTGCAAACAGGCCGGCTGCGACGCGGCGCTGAAAGGCACCGACACCTACGCCGCGGACGAGGCCCTTTACAAGATGATCGACATTCACCTGGACGACGGCCACAGCAACTTCATCAACTGCTCCCCCCTGGCCTTCGGCGGCACGAATGAGGAGGGCTTTATCAAGCTGATTCAGGAGGTCGGTATCGGCAACGCCATGAAGAGCGCCTTCACCAGCAACCCCTTTGCCGAAGCCCGCGCCGCGTTCTATCCCGACGGCGCGCCCGTCTACGAGGAGGTCGGCAACACCGCCTACATCACCTTCGACGGCTTTGATGAGGCTCCGGAGGGCACGGATTATTACGCCAACGCCCCCACCGCGGAGGTCACGGACACCGTCGGCGTCATGCTCTACGCCTACTCGCAGATCATGCGCGACGGAAGCCCCGTTGAGAACGTGGTGCTGGATCTCTCCAACAACGGCGGCGGCAGCTCGGATATGGCGATCTTCGTCGTCTCCGCCTTCCTCGGCGAGGGCTCCGTCACGGTGGAGAACACCATGAGCGGCGCCATCGCGACAGGCAAGTATAAGGTCGATATGAACCTCGACCGCCAGTTTGACGAGCAGGATCTGGGCCTGACAGGCAAGAATCTCTTCTGCCTGATCTCCCCGAACAGCTTCTCCTGCGGAAACCTCGTGCCGAACGTGTTTAAGAATACCGGCAAGGTCATGCTGCTGGGCCGCACCTCCGGCGGCGGCAGCTGCTCGATCCTGCCCCTGTCCACCGCCTACGGCACCGATTTCCGCATCTCCAGCCCTTACCGTCTGGCCTTCTCCAAGAACGGTTCCTTCTACGACATCGACCGCGGCGCGGAGCCGGACTTCAGCCTCGCCAAGCTCTCTACCTTCTATGACCGTGCGGCGCTGACCGACTACGTCAACGATCTCAAGTAAAACGGCGTTCCGGGGGGCGGGGGACACCCGCCCCCTTTGAGAGGAGAATCAATCCATGACAAAGACAAAACGATCCCCTGCAACATGGGCAAGGGAGCATCCGATCGCGGCAGGCTTTGTACTTGTGATCCTGTTCATCATTTTCCGCAAGGGCTTGTATTTCCTGTTCAAGGCGCTGCCGCAGACCACCGGCATGCGGGTGCTGCATGAGGTGCTGGATGTGATCTGGCCGTTTCTGATGGTCGTTGTATTCGGATATACATGGACCTATCGGGAAAAAGGCTTTTTCCGGACTCTGTACATTGCTCTTCCGCTGCTCATTTCCAGTGCTGCGATGCTGGTGTTGAGTATCCTGGGCACCGCGGAAGAGGGCGTCGAATGGTATTCCTTCGGCATGATCCTGCTTGGAATCTTTACCGGCTTTGCGATCGGCTTTCGTGAGGAATCTGTTTTTCGCGCGATCTCGCTGAACGTCCTGGCTGAGAGATACTTGAAGGACAGAAAAGGAATCTGGATTACCGTTGCCGGTTCGGCCTTCTTCTTCGGGCTTGTGCATATGAGCAACATGATGACGGGGACCTCGTTTGTGTCCTGCCTTGCGCAGACAATCAACGCTTTTTTTGCCGGCGCAATGTTCGGCGCGATTTACCTGCGCGGCGGCAGCCTTTGGGCGGTGATTTTCCTGCATGGCCTGTATGATATCGGCGCCTCCGTCACCAACCTGTTTACCAGGACTTATGGCGCAGATATGCTGTCCGCCATGGCGGGGAATCAGGAAACCTCGTTTTTGAAGGTCCTTACCTCCAATCCGCTGTCATTGGTCTATATCGCAATCACCCTGTTCCTGCTTCGGAAATCCAAATGCGAGGAAATCATCGAGAGGTATCAATAAGAAAAATCATTTCTATTAAGGAGTCAACAACATGAAGTACAAAATTCAGGGCGACAACATGCCGGTGGCGATCTGCGCGCTGGAAGACGGCGAGTCCATGATCTGCGAATCCGGCGCCATGAGCTGGATGACCCCCAACATGGAGATGCAGACCTCGAGCGGCGGTCTCGGCAAGATGTTCGGCCGCATGTTCTCGGGCGAGAGCCTGTTCCAGAACACCTACACCGCAAAGGGCGGCAGCGGGCTGATCGCCTTCACCTCCTGCTTCCCCGGCAACATCATCGCGGTGGAGATCACCCCGGACAAGCCCATCATCATCCAGAAGAAAGCCTTCCTCGCCATGACCACCGGCATCAATATGGAGGTCTTCTTCCAGAAGAAGATCGGCACCGCGCTCTTCGGCGGCGAGGGCTTCATCATGCAGAAGCTCTCCGGCCAGGGCACCGTGCTGCTGGAG
>ONPN01000029.1 GCA_900319695.1 uncultured Eubacteriales bacterium | reverse complement strand
GTAGCTGACCTTGCCGTCGCCGTTGATGTCGCCGTGGTTCGGCAGCTCGGCAATGATCTCGCCCTGGTAGGTGCCGGACTGACGGGCGTCAGCGCCGACATAGCAGACGGTGGCGTTGTTGAGGATGCCCTCGTAGCTCTCGTCGCCCTTGTCGCCGAGAGGCTCGCGGTTGATGAGGACGCAGGGGATGCCCGCCTCCACGATCTTGTCGATCGCGGCGTCCCCTGGGTGATGAAGTTGTCGATCTGGTTGTTCTGCTCGGCCATGTCGTTCTTGCCGTCGACGATGGTCACGTCATACTTGACGTCGTCGGTCTCGAGGCTCTTGAAGTAGTTGAGCATCTCGTTGCGGTAGAGCGTCATGAAGTTGTCGTCGAACTGATAGATCGCGATGCCGACCTTGTAGGTGCCCTTTGCGGGCGCGGCCTCGGCAGCGGCAGGAGCTGCAGCAGCAGCGGCAGCAGCGGCCTCGGCGTTGGTGACCTTCACATAGTCGACCCAGTAGTAGTTGTCGATGGCGTCGCCGTTGAGGGCCTTGACGGTCACGTCGACAGCGGCATGGGACTGGCCGATATGGTCATTCAGGACGGTACCGGTCATGGTGCCCTCGTTGACCATCTGCTGGCACTCCTCAAGCGCGTCAACGCCCACGAGGTAGATGTCCTTGCCCACGGTGCGGCCCGCCGCGGTGATCGCGGTGGCAGCGCCCAGAGCCATGGCGTCGTTGTTGCAGAAGACAACCTCGACCTTGTCGCCGAACTTGGCGAGGTCATTGGAGCAGATCTCCTGGCCGCCCTTGGCCTGGGCCCAGTTGCCGATCTGGTCGTCGAGCTCTTCGACTTCGATACCGGCGTCCTTGAGAGCCTTGACGGAGAACTCGGTGCGGTACTGGGCGTCGATGTTCTCGGGATCGCCCTCGATCATGATGTAGCTGACCTTGCCGTCGCCGTTGATGTCGCCGTGGTTGGCAAGCTCAGCAATGATCTCGCCCTGGTAGGTGCCGGACTGACGGGCGTCAGCGCCGACGTAGCAGACCTTGGCGTTGTTGAGGATGCCCTCGTAGGACTCGTCGCCCTTGTCGCCGAGGGGCTCACGGTTGATCAGAATGCAGGGGATGCCGGCGGCCACGATCTTCTCGCATGCCCTGGGTGATGAAGTTGTCGATCTGGTTGTTCTGCTCGGCCATGTCGTTCTTGCCGTCGACGATGGTCACGTCATACTTGACGTCGTCGGTCTCCAGAGACTTGAAGTAATCCTGGAGCTCGTTGCGGTAGAGGGTCATGAAGTTGTCGTCAAACTGATAGATGGCGACGCCGACCTTGTAGGTCTTGGCCTCGGGGGCAGCCTCAGCGGGAGCGGGCTCGGCAGCCGGCGCGGGAGTCGCGGCGGCGGGGGCAGCGCTCTGACCACAGGCGGCCAGACCGAGAATCATGACCAGCGCGAGGAGAAGTGCTAACGTCTTTTTCATTTGGTATTCCTCTTTCCGATCAAAAAATTGAAGTTTCTCAGACTTCTGTAGACAATTTTACTAATGCCGTGCGGTACTGTCAAGTGAATTTTATAGGCATTTTGAATGCTTCGTGCATTTTGCTGGTTTTACAGGGCGGGAATTGTGCAAAACGCCAAAGTAAAGAAGGAAGTTCTATAAAGCCGCTTTACAGAGCCGGGGGTTCATTTTAAAAATAAAAGTACCCGCGCAGAACGATCGGCGTTCCGCGCGAGTACTTTTATAATACCTATAAGATCAGACGCTTACTTTGCGGCCTTGGCCATCTCGCACAGGGCGGTGAAGGCGGCGGCGTCGTGAATCGCCATCTCGGAGAGCATCTTGCGGTTCATGTCGACACCGGCGAGCTTCAGACCGTGCATGAAGGTGGAGTAGTTCATGCCGTTCATTTTGCAGCCGGCGGAGATACGGGTGATCCAGAGCTGACGGAAGTCTCTCTTCTTCTGCTTGCGGCCGACGTAAGCGTAACGGCCGGACTTCATCAGCTGCTCGTTGGCCATCTTATAGTGACGGGACTTGTTGCCCCAGTAACCCTTTGCAAGACCGAGGACCTTGCTTCTGTGCTTGCGGGTCATCATTGCGCCTTTGACTCTTGCCATTTCAATATCCTCCTATATAGCGTGGACCCTTATTTGTAAGGGATCATTTTCTTGATCGTCGCCTCGTTGGTGACGTCGGCGTAAGCGGCGTCGCGCAGACGGCGGCAGCGCTTGGTGCTCTTCTTGGTGAGGATATGGCTCTTGAAAGCGTGTGCGCGCTTGACCTTACCGGACTTGGTGAGATTGAATCTCTTCTTGGCGCCACTGTGGGTCTTCAGTTTGGGCATGGTAATTTCTCCTTCCGTAATCAATACAGGGAATGCTCCCGCTGTATACGTATTAAGCTTCGCCTTCGGGCGCTTCGGCGGGCGCCTTGGGCTGCTTGGGCTTTGCCGGCTTCTTGGCCGGAGCCTGGGGCTTGGGCGAGAGGAACATGGACATGTTGCGGCCCTCCAGCTTCGGGGCCTTATCCATGTTGGCAATCTCCGCGCACTGGGCGGCGAAGTCCTTGAGCAGGTCGGCGCCGATTTCGGTATGCGCCATCTCTCTGCCGCGGAAACGCACGCTGACCTTGACGCGGTCCCCATCGCTCAGAAACTTCTGGGCGTTTTTCAGCTTGGTGTTGAAGTCGTTCGTGTCGATGCCGGGAGACATGCGAATCTCCTTGATCTCGATCACGCGCTGATTCTTCTTGGCTTCCTTCTCTTTCTTGGCCTGCTCGAAGCGGAACTTGCCGTAGTCCATGATCTTGCAGACGGGGGGATTGGAGCCCGGAGCGATCTTGACGAGATCAAGCTCACGCTCGGCGGCGATGTCCATGGCCTGCGCGGCGGACATGATGCCAAGCTGTTCGCCCTGATCGCCGATCAGGCGCACTTCCTTGTCAAGGATCTCTTCGTTGATTTGATGAGCAGCGTTTGCGATTGTGAACACCTCCGGAAAATGAAAAGCTCGGATGCACGGCATCCGAGCGTAAAAAACACAGTCTCGCCCCAATGAGGCGGTGCTTTTATTGACCGCGGCTGGCACATTCGCCGCCGGGTGAGGTAAGGGGATGCCGTACCTTCTTTGTTTTAGCTTATGTAATATAACAGCATCTCTGAACAATGTCAAGTGCTTTTTTGCTTTTTTCCTCCACTTGCGAATACCGCGGCCCTATGCTATAATCACACATCATCCGTCCGAGTGACAGGAGAGGGCTTATGCTGTTCAACTCTCTGGCTTTTGCCGTCTTTCTCCCTGCGGTTTTCCTGCTGTACTGGCTGACGCCGCCGAAGCGCAGATGGCTTGTCCTGCTTTTGTCCAGCTATTATTTTTATATGAGCTGGAACGTACGCTACGTCGTGCTGATCCTGCTGACGACGGCGGTGTCCTACGGCTGCGCGCTGCTGATCGAACGGGACAGGGCGCACAAAAAGCCCTGGCTTGTGCTGTCGCTGCTGGTCTGCCTTGGAGTGCTGTTCTTTTTTAAATATTTCAACTTTGTCTCCGAGAGCGTGGCCGCACTATTGCGGCGCTTCGGACTGCCGCTCTCGCCGCTGACGCTGAGGCTGGCGCTCCCGGTGGGGATTTCCTTCTATACCTTCCAGACGCTCAGCTACGTGATCGACGTGTACCGTGGCGGCGTGAGGGCCGAGCGGCACTTCGGGCGATACGCGGCCTTCGTGTCTTTCTTCCCCCAGCTCGTGGCAGGGCCGATCGAGCGCACGGAAAACCTCCTGCCGCAGATCAATCGCCCCGCGGCCTTTGATTACGAGCAGGCTGCCCGCGGAATGCTGCTGATGGCCTGGGGCTTTTTCAAGAAGACCGTCGTGGCCGACAACCTGGCTGTCACGGCGGACCTTGTCTACGACGATGTGTACGCCTTCGGAGGCTTTGCCCTGATCCTCGCCACGCTCTGCTTCACAGTGCAGATTTATTGCGACTTCTCGGGCTATTCGGACATCGCGCGCGGCGCGGCGCGGCTGTTCGGCGTGGAACTGATGCGGAACTTCAGAAGCCCTTACCTCTCCGCAAGCCTCCGGGAGTTCTGGAGCCGCTGGCACATCTCCCTGTCTACCTGGTTTCGGGACTATGTGTACATCCCCCTCGGCGGCAGCCGGGTGAGCCGTCCGCGCGCCGAGGCGAACCTCATGCTCACCTTCCTGGCCAGCGGCTTGTGGCACGGCGCGAGCTGGAGCTTCGTCATCTGGGGCGCGGTCCACGGCGCGGCCCAGGTGCTGGAGAGACGCCTCGGCCTGCACAGGCCGCCGGAAAAGAGACCCGCCCGCGTTCTGCGGGCCTTCGCTGTCTTCCTGTTCAGCGCCTTCGCCTGGGTCTTCTTCAGGGCACAGACGCTCTCCGAGGCGGTCTACGTGCTCACGCACTGCTTCCGCGGGATCGGGCAGCCCCTGAGCTATCTGCGGGAGGGCTTTCTTGCCGTGCAGGTCGGAAAAGGAAAGCTTGCCGAGTATCTGCTGGTTTTCCTGCTGCCCCTGTTTCTGGTGGACCGGGCCGCGCTCAAAACCGACGTGATTGCTTGGGTGCGGGAAAGACCCTTCGCCCTGCGCCATCTCATCTGCTGTGCGCTGCTGCTTGCGATCCTGCTCTTCCACGCGGGCGGTGAGGTTGCGTTTGTCTACTTCCAGTTTTAAGGCGGGCCCTGCCATGAAAAAATTCCTCACCCGCGTTTTGTGCTACCTGCTCGGCTTTGGGCTTCTGCTGGCGGGGACAAGCGCGGCGATCGACCCCTTCAACGTGCTGCACCCGCTGTCCATCCGGGATAACGGGGTGGAGCCGAACAAAAACTACATCAAAATGACCTGGCTGCTGCACGAGCCGGACCGCTTCGACGCACTGCTTTTCGGCTCCTCCCGCGTCGGGAGCATCCACGCCGAGAACATCCCGGGCCTGCGCTGCTACAACATGAGCTACTCGGGCGGCGTCCCGGCGGAGCATCTGGCAAATCTCAGGACCCTGATTGCCGCGGGGATCGTGCCCAGGCGCGTTTTCATCGGGCTTGACAGCATCTCCTATACCGAGGATCCGGCATTGCACCGGGATCAGCCCATCCGCATGCCTTATGAGACGGCGAAGGCGGAGCCGCTGCTGTTCTGGCGAACCTACCTGAATCCGGATCTCACCCGCGACTCTGTATTCGATGTGATGCTCGGCCATAAAAAGACACCGGGCTTTGCGGAAAATTTCTATGCCTATGGCTGGGATCACGACTACGGCTATGTCAGCGCCTACGATTTCAGCCGCGCCGTGCCCATTATCCCCGGCGGCATGATGATCCCGCAGACCCTCGAGTCGATTGCCGGGATCGTTCGGCTGTGCCGGGACAACGGCATTGAGCTGACGATCTTCATAAATCCCATGTACGAGGTGACCTACCGGGCCTCGGTGGAGCGAAACTTTTTCCTCTTCCTCAAGGGGCTTGCGCAGGTGACGGACTTCTACAACTTCAGCGGGTGCAGCTCCTACGCGCGGGATTCCTCCTGGTTTTTCGACGCGAGCCACTACACCGCGGAGCTGGGCGACATCCTGTTGGCTCGCATGTGCGGTGGGGAGAGCGCGTCCGATGACGGCTTCGGCATGTATGTCACGTCGGAAAACGTGGACGAGCTGATCGCGCTGCTCGAGTCGCAATTATGAAAATGACGAAGGATCTTTCCCTTGACATGAGGGGAAGATCCTTCGTCATTTTCTGTTATTTGCGCCGCGTCAGCAGGCGATAGCCGCCAGAAAGCTCCGAAACCTCGTACTCCGGCGCAAGCTCCTGAAGGAGATACGAGTCGGCTCTCGGATCGTCCATCCCCAGGACGATGCGCTCCGGCATGCGCTCCGGGAAGAGCGACCAGTAGAGGCGCAGGCGCGGCAGGTTCTCGGACACGGACACGCTGGGAAACCATGGGGAATACGCGCCGCAGGGCTTGCCGTCGTCCAGGTACTGGCCGGGGATCTCCGTGAGATAGGCCACCGTCCCGCCCTCGCTCTCGCGTACACTTTCGCAGGCTGACCAGGCGTTTTCCAGTCGATCCCGCTCCTCCTGCGTCACGCGCAGCCCGCGCAGCGCGCCGTGTTCAACACGCGCCGTCGCGGCGCTCACGGGGGACAGGGGGTAGACGTTTACCGCCCGAAACTCGATCAGCATACCGAGCTGCGCAGCGATCGCCAGGAGAAGGACGGCGCCTGCGGCTTTCTTTGCCGTCCTGTCCCGCAGCAGAGGCAGGGCGGCCTCGGTAATCAGTACAGCGCTTGCGAGCATGTTGATCGTCGAGACCGAGGCGATGTTGATAAAGCCGAGGTTTGAGGCCATGGCAGAGCAGAACCAGCAGATTACCCCCGGCAGATACACGAAAAAAAAGAGAGGGCTGTGCCTGTCCTCCGAGAAGTACCAGGCGAAGAAGCCGGGAATATTGACGGCGAACATCAGATAGTTCAGGCTGAGGTTGGCGTACAGGCGAAACCAAAGCCCATAGCTCAGACCGAGCAGGGCAGCGAGTGCCAGATACAGCGGCCTGTGCCTGCGCCAGCTCCGGTCCAGTACGCGGCATAGGCAGAGCGCGGCGCTCAGCCCCAGGGTCGGAAGAAAGAGCCGGTTTTTGCCGAAGCTCGCCCACATGCCGTAGAGCACGCCGGGCAGGCTTCGGGAGGGATGCTCTGCCGTGTCGCCGGAGACGACCGCAGGCAGGGTTTGCCGCAGGAGGGAAAGATCTGCGCCTGCAAAGAGCTTTACGCACACGGCGAGGGCGATCAGCGCTCCCGCTGCGGAAAAGAGCAGAAAGACACGGGGGGCAAGGCAGGCATAGCGCCCGCTTTTGCGCAGGGCGGCAGCAATCACCGCCGCGAGATAGAGAAGATAGAGCAGAAAATAATAGGGGTTGCAGAGTACCGCCCCCGCAAAGCACAGACCGGCCAACACGGCTTCCCGGCCTTTCCTCCGGCAGATGGCGAGGGTCACGAGCGAGACAGACAGCAGGTCGATGCCCATACTGTTATAGGACAAGGCAGGGATGTTGAAGGGACAGAATACGAGGAACAGCAGCGCGGCCCACAGCGCGCCTTGCTCCGAGACGCGGCGGAGGCAGCGGTAGAGGTACAGTGTCACACCTGCATGGAAGACAAGATAGAGCTGCCGGAAAAGAAGCAGCACGCCGACTGTGCTCCCGGTCAGGGCGAGACATACGCGCAGCAGCGGCAGCAGCAGCAGTCCCGCCAGCTGCGTCACATGCCACTCATGCAGCAGCAGCCGGTCGCCTTGCCAGAGTCGGTAGGGGATGGACAGATACAGAGCCTCGTCCGTGACCGCCGCCCCGTAGGGGAGCTTCCAGACGCAGAAGCCGAGGCAGAGCAGCAGAAGCAGGGCGGACAGCAGCTCCCGCTTTTTGGATGATGCTCTCATTATAATTAAAAAGCCTTTCCGTAAAACTATGGGTAATACAGCATACACGCCGCGGCGTGTATGCTGTAAGCGGCGAGTCAAGCGGCGCCTTCATTAAAGTCTTCTTTTGATTGAAAAACAGTATCAGTAATTCTCATTCGGCGCGCCGTCGAGCTTCTCCTGCTCCATGGCGAGCTTGACAATGCGGCTGGTGCCGAGACGGTCCGCGCCGAGAGCGATGAAGTCCTCCGCGTCCTGGAGACTGGAAATGCCGCCGGCAGCCTTGACCTTGAGAGAAGCCGGGGAATTTTTGCGCATGAGAGCCACGTCCTCACGGGTCGCGCCGCCCTTCGAGAAACCGGTGGAGGTCTTGATATAGTCCGCGCCGCAGTCCGCGACGGTCTTGCAGAGATGGATCTTCTCCTCTTCGGTCAGCAGGCAGCACTCAATGATGACCTTGAGGATCTTGCCGCGGGTGGCCTCGCGCACAGCGCGGATGTCGTTCGCCACATCCTCCCAGCAGCCGTCCTTGACCATGGAGACGTTGATGACCATGTCGATCTCGTCGGCCCCGTTCTTCACGGCGTCGGCGGCCTCAAAGGCCTTGGCGGCGCTGGTCATGTAGCCGTTGGGAAAGCCGATGACCGTGCAGATTTTCAGCCTGTCGCCGACGTAGCGCTTGGCCCCGGCCACATGGCAGGGCGGGATGCAGACGCTGGCGCAGTTATATTTGATGCCCTGGTCGCACAGAGCGCGGATCTCCCCGCTTGTGCAGTCGACACGCAGAAGAGTGTGGTCGCATTTTTTGAGTATATCCTTGATATCCATGAAAACGGCTCCTTTTCAATAAAATATAACAATTTATTATAACGCGCGGCCCGGTCATATTCAAGTACCGTTCCGGAATAAAATGAACCATCTCAAAAGTCAATTGTGAGAATCAGGGGCAGGCGGGCGAGAGGCGTATTGTATATTTCAAATCGGTTTTTGGGGCAGCTTTGCCGCCTCAAAAACACCTTAAGCCGAGCCAAGCGAGGCCTCGCGCCGACCAAACGCGGCGTATCACGTATCGCCGCGTGCGATGAGCGCGAGTCCTCAATTGCGAATATTATTCGCAATTGACTAAACGAAAAGGACGGCATGTGCTATGGATATGGGTCAGGAAAACAACCGGGTGCGGCTTTGCGGGACGATGGCGGACGCGCCGCGTTATTCCCACAGCGCGCGGGGACAGGCGTTTTATACCTTTCCGCTGGAGGTGCGGCGGCTTTCGGGCAGCAGCGACGTGCTCAATATCATCCTGCGGCGCGAGCAGCTCGAGGCGGTCGGGGCGGAGGAGCGGGAGCGCCTGCTTGTCACCGGGGAAGTGCGCAGCTTCAACAACCGGCACGGCGAGGGCGCGCGCCTTGTCCTCACGGTGCTGGCGCGCTCTCTCGAGCTGACGGACGAGCCGGACGACAACCGCGTCAGTCTCGTCGGCACGCTCTGCAAGGCGCCGAATCCGCGCGTGACGCCGCTGGGCCGCGACGTCTGCGACCTGCTGCTGGCGGTCAACCGGCACACGGGCCGCTCGGACTACCTGCCCTGCATCTGCTGGGGCAGCCGCGCCCGCGAGGCGTCCCGCTGGACTGTGGGCACGGTGCTGCGCCTCGAGGGGCGCTTTCAGAGCCGGAGCTATCTCAAACTGCGCGAGGACGGACTGGAGCGCCGCGTCGCCTTTGAGGTCTCAGCCTCCGACATTGAGCGGCTGTCTTGAGCGCGAAACAGGGACACCACCGCCGTTCCCGCCGACACGGCGTCGACGGCGCAGGAGACCAGATCGAGAATGAAGAAATCGTAGACCGCCCAGAGCAGGAGGTTCACGATGAGGTTGAGCTTGATGTCGCGCGTCCTCTTTGCGTAGAGGCAGACCACGGTGTAGAGGGCGGTGGTGACGACGGGGATCAGTCCGACCGCGCCCCGGTTGTTTGCATAGAGGCCGAGCAGCGCCACCGCCGATACGAAGAACCAACAGCGTCTCGGCGTAAAGCGGTCATAGGCCAGCAGCAGATTGCGCGCCGTACACAGGGCGAAGGTGGTCACGCCGCTGACGGAGCCGAACAGGATATTGGCAAAAGCCAGCAGCAGGCACTGTCCCGCCTGATAGAGATAGATGCGCCGCCTGTCGCGGCTCCACGCGCTCGCGATTGTGAAGCAGGCGGCGGCAAAGGAGACGATGTTGCCGAACAGCAGGAGGCGCTGCTCACCCGTGAGCGCTTGAAGCGCCGTCATATCTCATACGCCGTGCTGTCGGGCACGGCGCCCTCTCTCGTGTGCAGCAGCAGCACGTCGCCCGTCTTCAGCCGGGTGGAGCCCTTGGGGACGATCAGGCTGCCGCCGCGCCGGATCAGCACGATCAGCGTCTGGCGCGAGATATCCAGATCGCGGATAAGCTGCCCGTTCCAGGGGCTTTTGTCCAACAGTTCCAGCTCACGCAGAACGACGGGGTCACTGTCCGCGGGCGGCTCCGCGCAGAGGATCAGCAGATCGCCCGCCTCCAGCCGCAGCGCGCCGTCGGGGATGAGCACGTCATGCCCGCGGTGGACGGCGGCCAGGATCATATCTCCCGGGAGGGCAAGCGCTTCCACGCTTTTGCCGACCCACCCGTCGTCACCCTCCAGGCGAAACTTGACAAAGCGCAGCTCGCGCTCTCTCGCCATGGTGGCGTCGGACTGGGCGCGGGCGTACTGCTCCACAAAACCGGCGCTGATAATGCCGGTGGGGATGGCCACCATGCCCACGCCGAGAAAGGTGATGAGCGTACCGAGCGCCCGGCCCAGCGGGGTGATGGGGTAGATGTCGCCGTAACCCACGGTCAGCAGGGTGGACACGGACCACCAGATGCCGGAAAAGGCGTTTTTGAAGACCTCCGGCTGGGCCTCATGCTCCACGCTGTACATGCACAGACTCGAGCCCAGCATCAGCACGAGGATGATGAACACGGAGGACATGAGCTGCTGCCGCTTGCCGCTGAGCACCTCCGCGATGGCGTTGAGGGAGTCGTAGTAGGCGGTGATGCGGAAGAGGCGGAAGATGCGCACAACGCGGAACATACGGAAGGCGACCGCGCCCGCCGGAAAAAAGAAGGGCAGATAGTGCGGCAGAAAGCTCAGCAGATCCACAATACCGGAAAACGAGAACACATACGCGCAGACCGAGCGCAGCTCCGACGGACGGGGATAGAGGCACTTTGCCGACAGCAGGCGCAGTACATAGTCCAGCACAAAGAAGGCCACCGTGACCGATTCAAGCCTGTCCAGCAGGAGGCCGCAGCGGCCCACGACGCTGTCGAAGGTGCTCAGCACCGAGACGATCAGATTTACTGCGATAAAGGCCGTGATGGTAAAATCATAGGCGCGGCTCGGCACATCCTCGGTCGAGCCGATGTCCACCACATGGGCGATGCGCCTGCGCCAATCGCCCGGCTGTTTCTTTTCCGCTTTCATTCCGCCCGTCCTTTCCGATGTCACCTCGCCCCTCCCAAGGGGGAGAGCTTTTGCGTTTTCTGTATCACCTTATCATTCCGGGCCCGCCGCGTCAAGAGCGGCTTTTCGACACGGTGTGACGGGCGATTGCAGTAAATCCCCATGCGCATGGGGATTTTTTCGCATGCCATTCGGTTGCCCCACCAGGGGCGAGAATGGCGCGTTTGAATCAATTTATACTATGGAGGCGCCAGCTTTCATAGTTAAATCCCCATGCGCATGGGGATTTTTTCGCATGCCATTCGGTTGCCCCACCAGGGGCGAGAATGGCGCGGTTGAATCAATTTTTACTATGGAAGCGCCAGCTTTCATGGTAAAAATACAGGATTTTGCGGTTTACCGAAAGGTTTCCACAAGATTTTCCATCTCCTTTACTTGACAACAGCGCGCGTGTGTGATTAAATATTATTAAATAATGAACTCTTATTTTCTCACCTTTAAAGGGGGATGCTGTCATGTACACTGTCAAGAGAACGCGCCGCGCGATGCCCAGGCTGATCGCGCTGGTTTTGATCCTTGTTCTGGCTTTCGGGACGCTCGCGCCCGCGGCTTATGCCATTATGCCCACCCGCGGCGATCTGATCCACTATATCCCGGTGGCGATCACTGTCGACACCGACAGCGTGATGGTCTACGGCTTCTTCACAAACCTGAACCCGGACTGCTCGGTTTCCAACTTCCGTGACTTCGGCCTTGGCGTCGTCATGGACGGCAATCTCGTCGCCAGCGGTGTTTTCGGGACGCTCAACAACTTCACGATCGGGCCGGAAGAGTGCATCTACTATACCTTCGTCTTCCCCGGCAAAAGCGGTCTGTATCCCGGGGCTTATATCTGCGATGACGACGACTACGGGGTTGTCTCCTGCACCTTTGATTACAGCGAACTGGTCTACAAATCCAGCGGCGTCAAGTAAGGGAATCCTCCCTTGCGGCGGTCGGGTATCATAAAACATGACGGCTCCCCGGGTGTTACGCCCGGGGAGCTTTTTGCTCAGGGAAAGGAAGGAACTCCATGGAAAAACAGAAAAGGGACAGGCTTTTTCTTGCGTCCATGATCTGCCTGTGCGCCGTACTGGTGACGGCCTGCGTCGTCCTGGGCGCCGTGAGCGCGAAGGACGCCCCAATGCCCGAAGCGACGCCGCAGCCCGCGCTGAACCCGATCGTGCATACGACGCCGAAACCAACCCCGGAGCCGACGCCCGAACCCACGCCGAAACCTACCCCGACGCCGATCCCCTATGATCCGCCTCCCGAGCTCACGGCGGCGCAGCACGTCAACCCCCATGTCATTGCCTGGCTGGAGATCCCCGGGACCGAGATCCGCTACCCTGTCCTCCAGCATCCCACGGAGGACAACCACTATCTGGACATCACGATCGAGGGCGGCTACGGCTACCCCGGTTCGATCTACACCAACAGCATGGAGGGCCGGGACTTCGACACCTTCAACACGGTGATCTACGGCCACAACATGGGCAACGGGACCTACTTCGGCAGCCTGAAAAACTATCACGAGCGGAGCTTCCTGGATACGCACCGGGAGATCGACATCTACACACCGACAGCCGAATATGTCTACGACATTTTCGCGGTCGCGGTCTATGATGACCGCTATATCACCGATTTTTATGACGACAGCAAGCCGGGTGACCGCGCGGCCTTTCTGCGTTCTCTGACAGAGATGGGCGCGACGATCCTGGACGATGTTCCGGTCAGCCCCGACGGGCATATCATCACGCTCTCCACCTGCATAGCCGACATGCCGCTCAACCGCCTGCTGATCGTCGCCGCCCGGCGCGAGACCGAGCCCGCCGCAACGTCAGCTTGATTATTGAAATTTTTTAGAAATATTTTGTAACCCTATCGCAATTTTTGAAAAACTGTGTTATACTGCCTCCACAGGAAATATTCCCCGCCGCAAGGCGGATTGCGTACAAAGATTGGAGGAGCTATGAACACAGTACTTGAAAACAGAACGCTGCGGATCGCGCTGTCCGTACTCTTTGCGCTCATTGTCTGCCTCAGCCCGCTGACAGCCCTGACGGCGAGCGCCGACTATCAGCCCCCGAGGGAGATCATCGAGCTGTGGAAACAGAACCATCACTTGATCGGCGCCATTTCCATCCCCCGCGCAGGGATCAACTATCCCATTCTGCAGCATCCGACGATTGACGACTATTACCTCAACATCTGCTTCGACGGGACGGAGGGTTACCCCGGTTCCATCTACACCAACAAGGTGGAGGGTCAGAACTTCAGCACCTGGAACACCGTGATTTACGGCCACAACATGAAGGACGGCAGCTTCTTCGGCAGCCTGAAAAATTTTCTGGACGCGGATTATCTGGCCTCTCACCGGGAGATCGACATTTACGCGGTGGACGCGAAGCATGTCTATGATATTTTCGCCGTTGTGATCTACAACGACAGACGCATTACCGACTACTTCCCGGACGACAACTACGCCTATCGCCAGGGATTTTTGCAGTCGCTGGCGGAATGGGGGCTGGAGGGCTCGATCTTTCTTACCGACGTGGAGGTCAGCACCGACAGGCCCATCATCACTCTCTCCACCTGCATCTCCGGTATGCACGACAACCGTCTCCTGATCGTCGCGTCAGAGCGCGGTTAAAAATTTGCGGATCGCCTCCGGGCGATCCGCAATCATTTTATAGAGTGATGCTGAATTTTGCGTTGTTGGCCCACTGGCCGTCCATGTAGAAGTCAAAGTACAACGGCTCGGGCAGCTCGCCCTCCGTGCAGTATTCGCCGAAGCCGTCCTCCTCGCCGAACCAGCGGTAGCCGACCTGATAGCGGACGCGGTAGGTCCCGGCAGGCACATGGGTTTCGCCGCGCTCCCCCTGGCGGACATAGAAGCTGACATAGTTGGAGGCAAGCTCCGGCTGCGCCTCCACCCCGTCAGCGGTGACCGTCACAAGTGCCGGGCCGTTGAAAGCGTAGACCTCCAGCACGCCGCCGCCCTGTACCGTGAAGCCGCGCTCAAGCTCCGTGCCGGTCTCCGGCTCAATCTCACGCAGCACCTGGTCGAGCTCCGTAAAGAGCGCCTCGCAGGCGGCGCGCTCGGCTTCGTCCTCTGTCGACTCCTCAAAGGCCAGCATCTCCCGGAAGGCCTCATAGTACTGGCCGTCCGTGATGAGGGCTCGGATGTCGTCGAAGGCGGGAACGTTTGGCCCCGGCTGCTCCGTCGGGGCGGGCGTTTCGCTCACCTCCGGGGCCGTCTCCGCAGGCGGGGCCTGTTCCGCCGGTTCTGCGGTCTCGACAGCGGCCGGGGATGGCGACGGCGCTGAGGCCGGGGACGGAGCCTCCTTTTTGGCGCACGCGCTTAAAAGCAGCGCGGCGAGCAGCAAAACAACGCAGGAAAGACGGATGCGGCGGCTCATGAAAAGACCACTCCCTTGCATAAAATCTCTTGCACTTACCTTATCATATTTTACATCCATTTTCAACAGGAAGCGCGTTTCCCGGCTTGCGCCGGGAGAGAAGGGGCGGTATAATAATATTAAGGTTTAAGAAGGGAGACAATACCATGTATATCGACATGACCTATATCATCCTCGTCCTGCCGGCGGTGATCCTCTCGCTGTGGGCGAGCTGGAACGTCAAGAGGACCTTTGAGAAGTATTCAAAGGTGATGAACTCCCGCGGCCTCACCGGAGCCCAGGCGGCGCGGCGCGTGCTTGACGCGAACGGCCTGCGCGATGTGCCGGTCGAGCGCGTCAGCGGGGAGCTGAGCGACCACTACGACCCGGAGGCGCGCGTCGTGCGCCTGTCCGACAGCGTCTACGGCAGTTGCTCCACCGCCGCGGTGGGCGTCGCCTGCCATGAGGTGGGCCACGCCATCCAGAACGCCGAGGGCTATCTGCCCATCCAGATCCGTCAGGCCATCATCCCGGCCACCAACATCGGCGCGAAGCTCTCGGTGCCGCTGCTGATTGCGGGTCTGCTGCTGGCGGGCTTCAGCCCGAAGCTCATCTATCTCGCCTACGCGGGCGTCGCGCTGTACGCGCTGTGCGCCATCTTCCAGATCATCACCCTGCCGGTGGAGTTCGACGCCAGCCGCCGGGCGCTGAGAAGCGTTGAGGGCATGGGCCTGCTCGAGGGAGAGGAGTACCAGGGCGCAAAGAAGGTGCTCAACGCCGCGGCACTGACCTATGTGGCCGCCCTCGCCACCACGCTTGCCCAGCTTTTGCGCTTCATCATGCTGGTCAACAATCGGAAACGCTGAACACAGAGAACAAGTCATAGGGGTCGATCCCCTGATCGACCCGTTGTCCGGAAAAGGACGGCGGCGTCAAGGCGGGATCGGCCCCTATGTGCTCTAAAGTATTTAGAAAAAAATCTAAATACCTGTTGACAACAGACCGCCCCTGTGCTACTATCTATTTAGAAAGATTTCTAAATAGGAGGGAGGCCCATGGGCTTCAGCGAGACGATGAAGGCCCTGTCCGATCCCGCGCGGCGGGAGATTTTGAACATGCTCAAAGCCGGACGCATGACGGCGGGGGAGATCGGCAGCCGCTTCGACATGACGGGCGCGACGGTGTCCTACCACCTGTCGCAGCTCAAAAAAGCCGGTCTCATCTTTGAGAGCCGGGAGAAGAATTTCATTTATTACAGTCTGAATGCCTCCGTGCTGGAGGAGGTTTTGCTCTGGATTCAGAGTCTGAAAGGAGTGGATGAACATGAAAGCTGACAAGAAAACCCTGATCCTCACGACGCTGATCTGCCTGCTGCCGGCGGCCGTCGGCGCGGCGGTCTACAGCCGTCTGCCCGAGACGATGGCGACGCACTGGGGCTTTGACGGTACGCCCGACGGCTGGTCGAGCCGCGCTTTCGCGGTCTTCGGCCTGCCGGGAGTTGTAGCCGCACTGAATCTGCTGCTGCACTTCGGCCTCGGCTCGGATCCCAAGCGGCAGAACATGAATGCAACGCTGCGCACAATCGCGCTTTGGACGCCCGCCGCGGTTGCCGTCCTCGCAGGCGGGGCGACGATCGCCTGGGGGCTGGGGTATGAGCTGCGGATCGACCTGGTGATCCCGGTTCTCATGGGGCTGCTGTTCGTCTTCATCGGCAACTATCTGCCCAAGACCAAGCAGAGCTATACCATGGGCATACGCCTGCCCTGGACGCTCCACAGCGAGGAGAACTGGAACCGTACGCACCGCCTCGCGGGCTTTCTCTGGGTGCTCGGCGGCGTCGCTTTTATCGTGATGAGCTTTATAGGATGGAGCATGGCGGCCTTTTTCATCATCCTCGCGGTGATGGTCGCAGTCCCGACGGCGTATTCCTATGTACTTTACCGGAAGGGGATTTGAAGCGAAGCGCGTTATGTACGCCCGGCTGTGTGATGTACAGCCGGGCGTTTTGCTGCCCGGATAATGGTTTGACAACAGAGATAAACAGTAGTAAAATATTTCGGTATTCTGTGTCAAAGGAAGGGGGCGGGGTGATGGAGAAATCAAGATATATTCCGGGCTTTGACTGGGTAAGGATTATCGGAGCATTGCTGGTCACGATGGCTCATTTCAACTGCTTTCAAACCTTTAACAGCATGTACCCGTTGGTATACAGTATGGTCGGCGTTGTGGTGCCGACGTTCTTCTATATGTCGGGTTATCTCAGCACGCGTGACATGGACAAATCCAAAAGCAAAATCAAGAAACAGGTTATCAAATACGCCGCAATCTACCTGGCTTTTGAATTTGCACTGGTTCTGCACGATCATATCACCGAGTATCGCGAGACAGGGATGTTCAATACCGCCCAGTTTACGATCGATTATCTGAAATGCTTTGTCGACCGATATAAGGATTCCTATCAGCTCTGGTTTATTCCCGCGCTGCTTTACCCGATGATGCTCAACGCCTTTCTGAGCAGAAAATCGCGAAAGCCCGTGATTTTGGCAACGCTGCTTGTTCTCCTCGCGACAACCGCCAATCTGATCGACATGGGAACTTTTTTTGAGCGGCTGACCGCGGCGTTTCCATCCATTGAAAAAGTGTTTTTGGCCACAGAGCTACAGCGAATATGGGTATACGCGCTTGAGGGCCTGCTTTTCACGACGATCGGATTTGACATCAAGACCTGGAAAATCAGACGAGGATATCTCCTGCTGGCGGCAATCCCCCTGATCGTCTTTGAACTGACGGTCAAATATGTCGGCATGGCGCGCGTGTTGCTGAGCCTGCTGTTGTTTGACGGCATTACGCGGCTCCCCGGGCAGTTTTTGCGCCCATATCACCCAGAGATCTCTTTCTTCTCTTCGACGCTGTTTTTTATGCATATGTCCGAACTGCTGTTTTTGCAGCGAAACCTGAGGACAAACGATACGACCAATCTGCTGCTGGTGCTCGCCGTCCATGCTTTCGCCACAGTGATCTTATGGTATTGCCGCCGAAAAAGTAAAAAACAAAAGGTGATTGGAATTGCAGAAAATGGATTTCAGCAAAACAATAGCGCTGTTTCCGGATGCCTTTGAGGTATGCCTTTTTCCTGAATTGGATTATTCTATAACGGGAGCCGATCTGCGCCGCAAGAGCGGTATACTCGCCGCCTGGCTGCAGGAGAAGGGGTATACGGAGATCGCGATTCAAATGCGCAACTGTCCCGCTTTTGCCTATCTGCTGACCGGCGCGCTGCGGGCGGGCGTTAAGGTGATGCTGCTCAATGTACTGAATGCGGAGAAAAGCGAGCTGCCGGTGTTTGATGAGGAGACAACGGAGCGCATCCTCCAAAGCCGCCTGACCTCGCAGGCGAGCTTTGCGCCTTATGAGTGGAGGCTGAACGAGACAATGATCCTCATGTCCACGTCGGGAACCAGCAGTGGGGCGCAGAAAACGGTAGGGAAAAGCCTGCAGAGCTTTTTTGGGAAAAACGGCGTTCGCCCCTACTGGCGGCTTGTCGCGGCGATCAGGATATACAGACTTTATACCTGTTTCCCCTGGTATCACAACGCGGGTATTTTCATGCTGCTGCTCGCCCTCTGCGGCGTTCCGTTCACGCATATCACGGCCGGGAAATTCAACCCGGACAACATGCGCAGAAATATCAACCGTACGCATCCGGACATCTGGTTCGGCACGCCGACAATGCTCACAAGATGCGTGGAAACAGGGGAAATCACACTCCCGGCGTTTATGGTCTGCACCGGGGAAAAGCTGGCTCCCGAGACGATTACCTTGCTGGAACAGCGCGGAGGCGCACAGTGGATGATAAACGACTACGGCTCGACCGAAATTGGGGGCGCCGCCAATATGTTGTATCTGTTCGACGACATCAGACCGTTTGGGAGACTTGTCGCAGCGATCATCAGCGCGGTTTCGGTGAAGAAAGCGGTGTTTAATAAAAAAACCTACATACCGGGCTGCCTGGGAACCCCGATGAAGAATGTCGAGATCAGAATTATGAGAGACGGGAAAACGCTTGGCGAGGGGGAGATCGGCGAAATCTTTGCTCGCACAAATACCATGTATGTCAGGCAGGGCAATGTGTTTTATGATACCGGCGATATGGGCTACATGAAGGACGGCCTGCTGTTTTATGTCGGCCGAAGCGGGAGCGTCATCAACCGAAGCGGGGAAAAAATTCTCCCGGAAGACATTGAGCGGGTGCTCAGGAGCCTGCCGGGCGTGAATGCCGCCGTCGTCTTTGCCGTTCCGTCCAGGACGCACGGAGAGGATATCTGCGCCGCCGTCGAGAGCGAGAACGGGGCGCCCGTCGTGACGGTGGAGGCGCTCCAAGAGCGGCTCCCGAAGTACATGCTGCCGCAGCGGCTGCTCTTCTTTGAAAAGCTGCCCATGACCGAATCCGGGAAAACCAATCTCTCCGCGCTCCGGGACTATGCCATGAAATAAACAAAAACACGCACGGTTTTCCGTGCGTGCTTTTTGTTTGAGATCATCAGCCGCCCTTGGTGAGCAGGGCCTCGTCGGAGTCGATGGAGGCGCCCTTCTGGGCAAACATGTCGATGAGCTGCTGCTTGGTGAGCTTCTTTTTCTCCTCGCCCTCGATGTCGAGGATGATGTGTCCCTCGTTCATCATAATGAGGCGGTTGCCGTGGCGGATGGCGTCCTTCATGTTGTGGGTGATCATCAGGGTGGTGAGACCGTTTTCCTGCACGATCTTGTCCGACAGCTCCAGCACCTTCGCGGCGGTGCCGGGGTCGAGAGCGGCGGTATGCTCGTCCAGGAGCAGGAGCTTCGGCTTTCTCAGCACGGCCATCAGCAGCGTGACCGCCTGGCGCTGACCGCCGGAGAGCAGGCCGACCTTGGAGGTCATGCGGTCCTCAAGGCCGAGGCCGAGGATTTTGAGGCGCTCGTGGTACTCCTCGCGCTCGGCGTTGGTGACGCCCCAGCTCAAGCCGCGGCGCTGACCGCGGCGGGCAGCCAGGGCCAGGTTCTCCTCGAGCTGCATGTTGGGCGCGGTGCCCATCATGGGGTCCTGGAACACGCGGCCGATCAGGTGGGCGCGCTTGTGCTCCGGCAGGGCGGTGATGTCCTGCCCGTCAAGGAGGATGCGCCCCTCGTCCACGGGCCAGACGCCCGCCACCGCGTTGAGCATGGTGGACTTGCCCGCGCCGTTGCCGCCGATGACGGTGACAAAGTCGCCGGGCCTGAGATGCAGATTCAGCCCGTCGAGGGCCTTCTTCTCGTTGATGGTGCCGGGGTTAAAGGTCTTGGAAATGTTCTGTAAAACCAGCATCGTGTCAGCCTCCCTTCCGCCTGAGCTTGGCAAAGGAGCTCTTCTTCTGTCCTCGCAGGTAGGGGACGGCCAGGAACAGCGCCACCACCACGGCGGTGAAGAGCTTGAGATCGTTGGAGTTGAGGCGCAGCCACAACACGATGACGATGACCAGATAGTACACAATGCCGCCGACGACGGTAAAGCTCAGCGTGCCGTAGAAGTTGAGGCGCTTGCCGAGAATCGCGCCACCCACCACCTCGCCGATGATGACGGCGGCCAGGCCGATGACGATCGCGCCGCGGCCCATGTTGATGTCCGCAAAGCCCTGATACTGGGCAAGCAGACCGCCCGCAAGAGCCACAATGCCGTTGGAGAGGGACAGACCCAGCACCTTCATGTTGTCGATGTTGATGCCGAGGGCGCGGCTCATGGCGGGGTTGTTGCCGGTCGCGCGGATGGCGGAGCCCTGCTCGGTGCCGAAGTACCAGTAGAAGACGGACACCAGCGCCAGCGCGATGATGCAGCCGGTCAGGATGGCGGAGGGGATGTTGCGGGAGGAGAGCAGGAGATTGTATTTATCGACGCTGACCGCCTTGTTGGCAGCCATGCCCATGATGTGCAGGTTGATGGAGTACAGGGAAAACTGCGTCAGGATACCGGCGAGGATCGCGGGAATGCCCAGCTTGGTGTGGAGCGTGCCGGTCACGAAACCCGCCAGCAGACCCGCCAGCATGGCCACCAGGAGCGCCGCCCACGCGGGCCAGCCGCCCAGGATCAGCATGACTGTCACCGCGCCGCCCGTGGTGAAGGAGCCGTCCACGGTCAGGTCGGCCACGTCCAGCAGGCGGAAGGTGATGTAAATGCCCAGTGCCATGATGCCCCAGATGATGCCCTGGGACACGCCGCCCGGCATATTGCGGAAGAGCTTCAATATATTCAATGAAGCGAAATAGCTTGTTAATGTCACAGATTACACCTCATATGATGCCCCGGCGGGGAAACCCCGCCGGGGCTTTGCTTTCTAATGCGGGGATATTATTCGGCGATGGCTTCGTAGGCCTCGGGAACCTCAATGCCCAGAATGTCGCAGTTGGTCTTGTTGAACTTCTTGGCGAAGGGGGCGTACTCGATCTCCATGGTGGAGACGTCGGCGCCCTCGGAGAGGATCTTCGCGGCCATCTCGCCGGTCACGGTGCCGAGATCGTAGTAGGAGATGGAGAGGGTTGCCACGCCGCAGCCGGAGCAGAGGTTCTCTTCACCGCAGACGATGGGGACCTTCTTGGCGATGGCGACGTTGTTGATCAGCTCCGCGTTGGAGGCGGCGGTGTTGTCGGTGGGGATGTAGAGCACGTCGCAGTCGTCGCAGGCGTTGTTGGTGACGGCGGCCACGTCGTTGGAGTCGGCAAAGGTGTAGTCGGAGACCTTGTAGCCGAAGGCCTCAAGGGCGGGGCGCATCTCCTCGGCCTGGAACTTGGAGTTGGGCTCGCCGGAGCAGTAGAGCAGGCCGACGTTCTTGGCGTCGGGGAAGAGCTCGTTCAAAACGGCGGCAAGCTCGGCGGCGGGCACGCCGTCGGAGGTGCCGGAGATGTTGGTGCCGGTGGAGCCCTTCCAGTCGTCGATGTCAAGGGCGGAGGCGTAGTCGGTGACGGAGGTGCCCAGCACGGGGATCTTGTTGGTGGCAGCCTGGGCGGCCAGCAGGGCCGGGGTGGCGTTGGCCATGATCAGGTCCACGTCATCGGAGACAAACTGGTTGCAGATGACCGCGCAGGTGGCGGAGTCGCCGGAGGCGTTCTGCTCGACAAAGCTGACCTTGTCGCCGAGGGCCTTGGTCAGCGCGTCCTTGAAGCCCTGGGTGGCGGCGTCAAGCGCGGGGTGCTGCACGAGCTGGCAGATGCCGACGGTGTAGGAGTCAGCGGCGTAGGCGCTTGCGCCGAAGGCGGCAAAGCTGAAGACGAGGGACAGCGTGAGAAGCATGGTAATGAGCTTTTTCATGTGCGTGTTCTCCTTTTATCTGTTTTGATTTCAAACGGGGGGGATGGGGGCCTGATACTGATCTTCCATAGAAAGCAGACAAAGATTTGCGAGGCAAAAATGTGTCAGGCGAGGCAGCGGCCGCAGAGCATAATGGAGATATATGGTCAAGGCCGATAACGAAGCATGGCGCATTTTTGACCGCAAAGATTGGCTTGTTTTTATGGGAGATCAGTATAAAGTGAAAACGCCGCCAGACGGCAGTCTGCGCGGCGCTGATCGGGAACGGGCCCCGTCATCTGTCCTGTCGGGACGATCACTTGCAGCGCAGACCGCTATTATCACGGCGATAATAGAAATAATAGCTGGTTGCGTAAGCAAATCGGAATCCGGACATGACAGCCTCTCCCTTTGGTTGATAAGCAGACTTTAGCACTTTTTGGTGCTAAAGTCAATGCCGTTTTTGAAGCATCCGGCCATTTCGGTAAAATGCAACAGGAAAGAACGGGAGGGCGAAATTTCTTTTGTGAATTATTCAGCGTCTCTGTATGATTCCGCGCAAAAGCGGCCATACTCCCGAGTGACGATAAAGGAAATCCAAAACGCTCCGACGGGGCGGAAAGGCGGAAATATGGACAAAAAGAAATGGCTGGACCGGCTGCGGCGGCTGTGGGAGACCTGGCTGCGGCGCATGAAGGGAATCAGGCTGCCTTTACGGCCGGCTGTCAGGCTGCACCTGTCGAAAGAAAGTCTTCTGCGGCTGCTGATTATTGCCGGCAGCTCTCTCACGGCGCTGGCCGCTGCGACGCTGGGCGCGTATTTCCTGTGGGAAAAGCCGCCCGAGCTGGCGGCGGGCAACCCCGTTTTGACGGAGATCGCCCAGACGCAGGAGAGCGCGGCGCCCACCGACGCGCCGACGCCTACGCCGGACCGGGGCACGGCCTTTGAGACCGAGCGGCAGGACGGGGTCTATACCCTGCTGCTCGCGGGCAGCGACGACGGCACCGGCAACACCGACACCATCATGGTCGCAAAGCTCGACACCGTGCGGCACACGGCAAACTTTGTCAGCATCCCGCGTGACACGCTCATCAACGTCGACACACCCATCCGCAAGCTCAACGGCGTATACTGGACGGCGGTCTACAGCGGGGCCAGCGGCAGCGAGGCCCTGCGGCGGCACGTCAAAAAGCTCACCGGCTTTGATGTAGACTGCTACGCGGTCATTTCCCTCGAGGGCTTCGAGCGGGCGGTGGACGCCCTGGGCGGGATCTGGTACGACGTGCCGAAGCGCATGTACTACGAGGACGGGCCGGTGATCGACCTGTGGCCGGGCTTTCAGCTTCTCAACGGGGAGCAGGCCATGTGGCTCTGCCGCTACCGCAGCGGCTACGTCAACGGCGATCTCGACCGCATCAAGGTGCAGCACGACTTCCTCAAGGCCGCCGCAAACCAGTTCCTCGGCCTCGGCAGCATCCCGAACATCCCGGAGGTCGCCGCGATCCTGGCCGAGAGCATGGACACCAATATGACGGCCGCCAACATGGCGTGGTTTGCCCGCCAGTTCCTGCGCTGCCGGGGCGAGGACGTCCACTTCTACACCGCGCCGAACACCCCCGCCTATGTGCACGATCTGAGCTATACCTTCCTCGACCTCTACAACTGGATCGACATGGTCAACGACTGCCTCAACCCCGGCACCCAGCCCGTGAGCGAGGGCATGCTCGACCTCGTGTACCTGCGCGGGGGCGAGGTCTGCTGCACCACGGCCCTCAAGGGCATCTCTTACTTCTCCCTCGGCAGACGGGAGGAGACCCCCGCCGAGGAGCCGGAGGAGATGGTCGAAGAAGTGACGATCGAGCCGGAGGAGGAAGCGCCGCCCGCGCCGGGGAGCTGGAAGTGCAATTAGATTTCCGAGCAGAATTTGCGCCAGACAAGGCGCCTTCCGCAGAGCATAATGGAGATATATGGTCAAGGAAGGCAACGCAGTATGGCACCAATTCTGCCGGAAAGATTTTGCTGTTTCTATTAGGGGATAGTATGAACGATCAGCCCTTGACCGCACCGGCGACAAAGCTGTCCTGAATCTTCTTGCTCATAAAGATGTAGAAGATCAGCGTCGGGATCGTGGCGATGGACAGAGCCGCGCCGATGGGCCCCCAGTCCGTCGTATACTGGCCGGACAGGGACTGCACGCCCACAGGCAGGGTGCGCCATTTGTCGGAGTTGATGAAGACGTTGGCAAACATCAGCTCGTTCCAGCACTGGAGGAAGGTGTAAATGCCGACGGTGGCCACGGCGGGCCTCATCAGCGGCACGATCACGCGGAAGAAGATCCCCCAGGTGCCGCAGCCGTCCAGCATGGCGGCCTCGTCCAGATCATAGGGGATATCGCCCATGAAGCCGGTACAGACCAGAATACCCATGGCCAGCGAGAAGGCGGAGTAGGGAATGATCAGCGCCCAGAGCGTGTCCAGCAGCTTGAGCTTGGCGAGGGTCGTGTACAGAGGGACGATGGAGGCGTGGATCGGGATCGTGAGGCCCAGCATGAAGAAGCTGTTCATGCGCTTGCGGCCCTTCCACTTGAGCCGGGTGATCGCGTAGGTCGCCATGACGGAGGCCGCCAAGGTGATGACGATGGTCGAAATGGCGACGATCAGGCTGTTGATAAAGTAGCGGGGCATATTGCCCGTGTTGAACGCTCTTTTGTAGTTTTCCCACACCCATTCACGGGGCAGACCCGCCACGTTTTCACCGAAGATTTCGGCGTTTGTTTTCAAGGAGAAGGTCAGCATCCAGTAGACGGGGAAAATACTGATCAGTGCCCAGAGGATCAGGATGATATATATAACAGTCTTGTTCAGGCTGCGCTTGTTGGAGAGGTTATTATACATCTCACTTTTCCTCCTTAAACAGCATATTGATCAGCAGGGCGAACACAAAGCAGAGGACGATCAGCATGACGGCGATGGCGGAGCCCATGCCGTAGCGGTTTCGCAGAAACAGCATACTGATCATCAGGGTGCTCGGCACCTCGGTGGCGTGGCTCGGGCCGCCGTTGGTGAGGACGTAGATCAGGTCGAAGGATTTGAGAGAGCCCGTCACGGCGAAGATGACGCTGACCCGGAGGATCGGACGGATGTAGGGGATGATGATATAGCGGCTGATCTGCGAATCGGTCGCGCCGTCCAGCATGGCGGCCTCGATCAGATCGGTGGGGACGCCCTTGATACCGGCATACATGAGCAGCATATGATAGCCGACATATTGCCACAGGACGGGGACGAAGGCGGCGGCCAGCGCCGTTTTCTTATCGCCCAGCCAGATGCGCGTCCAACTGTCCAGACCGAGGGAGCGGAGCAGGACATTCAGCACGCCGTAATCCGGGTTGTAGATTTTCAGCCACAGCTGGCCGATAACAACCGTGGAAATCAGAACCGGCATAAAGTAAATGGACAGCAGCGCGGATTTCCCTTTGATCGGACGGGAGAGGCGCAGAGCCAGCCACAGCGCAAAGGGAAGCTGAATGCAGCAGGAGAGCAGAGCCAGAAGGAAGACGTTCTTCAGGGCTCTGAAGATGTTGATGGATTTGCTGGTGAAAAGCTCCACATAGTTCTTGAAGCCGATAAATTCCGGGGTGGTAAATCCGTTCCACTTGGTGAGGCTGTACACGAAGGACATGATGATCGGGGCGATCAGCACGCAGATGAACAGCAGCAGCGCGGGCAGCAGGAACAGGAAAATGTTCAGCTTGTAGGAAAGCGGTTTTTTCATGGTCTGTTACTCCCTTACGGTGCGGATAGTGTGGAAGGGGACGGCCCCGTGCAGGGGACCGTCCCCGTTCAACTTATGGATCAGTGCAAAATACCGGGAGTGCTGTGATCAGCCGAGATCGCTGTCCAGACCCTCAACGTACTCCTCGGGAGTGACGTCGCCGGCCCAGGCCATCTCAATGTAATCGAGGTAGGTGTTCGCGGCGTCGGCATTGAGGAAGTTGTCGCCGAAGAGCACCATGTTCTCAGCCTTGGAAGCCATGTCCGCGGCGGCCTGGATCAGATCGTTGACCTCAGCGTTGGGGTCGGCGGCCCAGCAGGGCAGGTTCGCGCCGCTCTTGTAATCCGCGTCGGACATGAAGCGGGCCAGCTCAAACGCCGCGGCGACGGCCAGATCCTTGTGCTCGCTGCTCTCGGTGACGGCCAGGGTGTTGTTGGGGCCGCCGATCATGGAGTAGAGGGGGATGGAATCGTCAAGGACGGGGAAGGTGCCGGCCTTCACGGTGAAATTGGCCTTCTCGCCGATGTCCTTGTTGTTCCAGGAGCCGTTCTGATAGAAAGCGGTCTTGCCGGCGATGAAGTTGTTCTTGACCTCGTCGTTGCTGAGGGCGTTGGCGCTGGGATCAAAGTAGCCGTTGTCAACCATGCCCTGGAAAGCCTCGATGGCCTTGACCACGCCGGGATCGTTCCAGGAAGCGGCGCCGTTGTACATGTCGCGCAGCTTGTCGCCGCCGACGGACTTGATGACCAGGGGCTCAACATACTCGGACAGGCACCACTTCTCCTTGCCGGCAACGCCGAAGGGGATGATGCCCTTGGCCTTGAGGGCCTCGCAGCAGGCCATCATGTCCTCATAGGTGGCGGGGATCTCGGTATAACCGGCCTCGGCCAGCAGGTCCATGTTGGCATACAGGGTGATCAGGGACATGGTGTAGGGCACGCCGTACATCTTGCCGTCGTAGCGGACGTTGCCGGTCATGGCCACGGGGAGCTCGTCCTTGTAGGCCTCGTACTCGTTGTCGACGCAGTAGACGCGGCCGGCATTGACAAACTCACCAAGGAAGCCCATGCCCCAGGTGAAGAAGATGTCGGGCAGGCCCTCGCCGGAGGACATGGCGGCCTTGATCTTGGTCTTGTACGCTTCGTTTTCGGTGGTGACATGCTCGATCTTAACGCCGGGGTGTGCGGCCTCAAAGGCGGCAATCGCGTCAATGAAGGCCTGGTGGCTGGAGTCGCTCTCGGTGGCGATGGACCACAGGGTCAGCGTCACGTCGTCGTCGGCGTAGGCCGCCGTGGAGCCCACGGTGAACAGCGCCACGATCATGCAGAGTGCGAGGACAAGAGACAACGCTTTTTTCATGGTGTTTTCCTCCTGTAAAAAATAGTGGTTTATGTGTTGCAGGCAGCCCTGCTAATCACCTTGATAACGGCGGACAGCGGATGCTGTCCGGGGGGACCTCTTCATACTGATTTTCATTAAAAAGTAGACAACATCTACTTTTTATAGCGCCTTATGGCGCGTTGAAAATCGTATGAGACGTCAGTTGCGTCAGCAACTGTATGCCGCCGCAGGTGGCATCTTTTCAAAAAAAGTGTCAACTTTTTATTGAAAAATAGTATCAGACGGAAGTGCCTTCAAGCGAGACAGCCGCGGCTTTGCGGCCGGTCAATTCCTCGGTGCGTTTGTCCGGCGCGCCGAAGCCCGCGTACAGCGTCCATTTGCCGCTGCCGGGGATACGCTTGCCGTCGTCGTCCACAACGGTGAAAGCGTCCGAGTTGATCGGGACGCGGACGGCAGCCTCCTCACCGGCCTTGAGATGGACGCGCTGAAAGCCGCAGAGGATGGGGTTCGGCGGGGCGAGGGGCGAGCGCTCGTCGTGGAGATAGAGCTCGACGACTTCATCCGTGTCGACCGCGCCGGTATTGCGGACGCGGACGGAGGCGGCCTCACGGTCGGCCTCGAGACCGAGAACCTCACACCTCGCGTAGCTCAGCCCGTAGCCGAAGGGGTAGAGGGGTTCGCCCCCGTAATAGCGGTAGGTGCGGCCCCGCATGGCATAATCCGTGAAGGCGGGCATCTCCTCAAGCGCGGTATTGTAATAGAACGTGACGGGGAGCTTGCCGGAGGGGGAGGCTTTGCCGAAGAGAAGCTCCGCGACCTCACGGCCGCCGCCCGCGCCGGGGTACCAGGTCAGCAGGATCGCGTCGGCCTTCTCCTGTGCGGCGCTCAGGTCGATGGAGCTGCCCGCCATCAGAATAACAACGGTGGGCTTGCCGACGGCGAGTACGCGCTCGAGCAGGAGGCGCTGGCTTTCGGGGAGCAGCAGGTCGGCCTTGTCGCCGCAGAGCTCACGGGTGTCGTTGTCGTCCTCTTCGCCCTCCAGGGTTTCGTCCAGGCCGAGAACCAGAAGCACCGTGTCGCTGGCCTTCGCGACGGCGACGGCCTCGGCGAGGCGGTCACCCGGCTGGGCCAGATGCTCGACCCGGTCCTTGCCCAGGGCGCAGCCCTCGGAGTAGAGCACGCGGCACCTGCCGGCGGTGAGATCCTGAACCCCCTCCAGCACCGTGACATAGCGGGAGGCGGTGCCGTGGTAGTTGCCGATCAGGGCGGAGCGGCTGTTCGCGTTCGGGCCGATCACGCCGAGCGTCCCGCACTTATCCGGGTCCAGCGGGAGCAGGCCGTCGTTTTTGAGCAGCACGCAGGCTTCCAGCGCGGCCTGCCGCGCGAGGGCGCGGTGCTCGTCACAGTCGATGACGGCGTAGGGGATCGAATCGTACTCGCTGCCCTCATCGCCGAGAATGCCCAGCAGAAAGCGCGTCGTGAACAGGCGCACACAGCAGCGGGTGATGTCCTCCTCCGTGATCATGCCCGCGTCGAAGGCCGCCATGATGTGCTGATAGGTGCAGCCGCAGTTGAGATCGCAGCCCGCTTTCAGCGCCTTGGTGACGGACTCGGTCGGTCCGGAGGTGACCTTGTGGTTTTCGTGAAAGTCCTTGATCGCCCAGCAGTCCGAGACGAAGTGGCCCTCAAAGCCCCACTCGCCGCGCAGCTTTTGCATCAGCATGGAGCTTGCGCAGCAGGGCTCGCCGTTGGTGCGGTTGTAGGCGCCCATCACGGCCTCGACCCCGGCCTCCGTCACCAGCGCCTTGAAGGCCGGCAGATAGGTCTCTTCGAGATCCTTTTTGCTGGATACGGCGTTGAAGTGGTGGCGCTGGGATTCCGGCCCGCTGTGCACCGCAAAGTGCTTGGCGCAGGCCGCCGCGCGCAGGGTCTCGCCGTCGCCCTGCAGGCCCTTCACAAAGGCTTTGCCGAGGCGGGAGGTCAGATACGGGTCCTCGCCGTAGGTCTCGTGGCCGCGCCCCCAGCGGGGATCGCGGAAGAGGTTGATGTTCGGGGACCACATGTTCAAGCCGTGATAGATGTCCCGGTCGCCCTCTTTGGAGACGGCGTTGTATTTGGCGCGGGCCTCGGTGGAGATGGCTTCCGCAATATTCCCGAGCAGCGCGTCGTCGAACATGGCCGCCATGCCGATGGCCTGGGGAAAGCTCGTCGCGGTGCCGCCGCGGGCCAGACCGTGCAGGGCCTCGTTCCACCAGTTGTAGGCGGGAATACCCAGCCGCTCGATCGCGGGGGCGTCAAAGCGAAGCTGCGAGGCGCGCTCTTCCACTGTCATCTGCGCGACAAGGGCTTCGGCCCGTTCTCTTGCTTTTTGTCTGTCCATTACATGCGCTCCTTCAATCGATCTGTTTGACCGAGCCGCCCTCCTGGAGCTGGCCTGTCACGATCACGCGGTCGAGGATCGCGGTGCGCGGATGCTCGATCTGCTCGATCAGCCGGGCCGTCGCCACGGTGCCGAGCCCGTCCGCGTCCTGCCGCCAAGTGGTGAGCACGGGACTGATGATCCGGGAGAGCGGGATGCCGTCGTAGCCCACGACGGAGATGTCCTCCGGAATGCGCAGCCCCGCCTCCGTGATGGCGTTGTAGCCGCCGATATAGGAATAGTCGTCGGGAAAGAAAATGCAGGTCGGGATTTCCGGCTGACTCAGAAGCTCTTTTGTGATCTGATAACAGCCCTTGGGATCGTGGAACACACCGCGGCGCATCCACTTTTCCGGAACCGTGAGACCCAGCTCCTCGCATGCGCGGTGAAAGCCCGTCAGGCGGTTTCGCGTGACGCTGGTCACCTCGCCGTGGATCAGGGCAAGTTTCCGGTGCCCCTTATTGAAAACGTAGCGCACCAGCGTGTCCATCCCGACCAGATTGTCGGAGACCACGGAGATGCGGTTGTTGAACACATGGTCGATGGTGACGACGGGCAGCTCGGACTGCACCAGCTCCGCCACCATGGGGTCGAAGTAGTCCGCCGAAGCGATCACCACGCCGTCCAGACCCCGGTAGCGGCAGTGCTGCAGAAAGCTTGTCTGGCGCTGGCCGACAGAGCTGTTGATGAAGGTGATGTCGTAGCCGTGCTTCTCGGCCTCGCGGCGTATGCCGTCGAGCATGGTGGAGAAGAACTCATGCGCGAGGCCGCCGTGCATGGGGTCGACAAAGAGGACGCCGATGTCATAGCTGCGCTTCGTCTTCAGCGCGCGGGCCGAGGCGTTGGCCATGTAGCCCAGCTCGTCCGCCGTGCGCAGGATGCGCTCTCTCGTCTCCTCGCCGATGTCGGGCTGACCGTTGAGAGCCTTGCTGACGGTGGCTGTCGAGACGCCGCAGCGTTTGGCAATATCTTTCATGGAAACCACGAAAATCAGCCCCTTGACTTAATCGTTTACGCTGACTTAAATCTACTCTTTTACAGCGTGCTTTTCAAGTACTTTTGCAGAAAAATTCCAATATTTTAAGAAAATCGGCGCATTGGACAATCGGGCGTTTCGCTTTTTGTAAATTTCTCACAAGGGCTGAGTAACAGCGTTAATCAAATGCAGAGAGCAGATACCGAAGAATAGACGTTTTTCCAAAATAATTCCACTTTATTCAAAATAACGCTTGCTTTTTTACAGGGGATGCGTTACTCTATAGTTATACTTAAACGATTACGCGGAGGGAGAAATATGAAATTCGGTTTCTTTGACGACGCCCGGCGCGAGTATGTCATCACGACGCCGCGCACCCCGCTGCCCTGGATCAACTATCTGGGGAGTGAGGATTTCTTCACCCTGCTTTCCAATACCGCGGGCGGCTACAGCTTTTACCGCGACGCCCGCCTGCGGCGCCTGACCCGCTACCGCTACAACAACGCGCCGCTCGACCAGGAGGGCTTTCATATCTATATAAAGGATGGTGAGACTGTCTGGAATCCCGGCTGGCAGCCTGCGCAGACGGAGCTTGACCGCTACGAGTGCCGCCACGGCCTGGGCTATTCGATCATCGAGGGCGCGAAGGACGGCGTCGAGGTCCGGCAGGAGCTGATGGTTCCACTGGGGGAGAACTGCCTGCTCATGCGCGTCACCGTCAAAAACGACAGCGGGGCGGACAAGGCGATCAAGCTCTTCCCGTACCTGGGCGCAACTACTCCACCGGCGAGGTGGAGGTCGTGGGCGCGGCCATCTACCACAAGACCGAGTACCGCGAGCGCCGCGATCACTACGCCGTCTTCTGGGCCAACCGCGAGCCCGACGCCTTCGACACGCAGCGTGAAGCCTTCCTCGGCGTCTACGGCAGCCCCGCGCGGCCCGAGGCCGTCTTCGGAGACGGCTGCACCGACAGCGTGGCCCACGGCTGGCAGCCCATCGCCGCGCAGGAGTTCGACCTGGAGCTCAAGTCCGGCGAGAGCGAGAGCATCCTCTTCGGCCTCGGCTATATCGAAAACCCACAGGACGAGAAGTGGGCGGCCCCGGGCGTCGTCAACAAGACCCGCGCCGAGGCCATGATCGCCCGCTACGCCGACGACACCTCCTTTGATCGGGCGATGGAGACCCTGCGGGCGCATTGGAGCGGCCTGCTGGGCAAATATCAGGTCGCCACCGGAGACGAACGGCTTGACCGCATGGTAAACATCTGGAACCAGTACCAGTGCATGGTCACCTTCAATATGAGCCGTTCGGCCAGCTACTACGAGAGCGGCATGGGCCGCGGCATGGGCTTTCGCGACTCCTGCCAGGATCTGCTGGGCTTCGTCCACATGATCCCGGAGCGGGCGCGTGAGCGCATCCTTGACATCGCGGCCACGCAGTTTCCCGACGGCAGCGCCTACCACCAGTACCAGCCCCTCACCAAAAAGGGCAATCTGGACGTGGGCAGCGGCTTTAACGACGATCCACTCTGGCTCATCGCGGGCACCGACGCCTATCTGCGCGAGACGGGGGACTTCGGCATCCTGGACGAGCAGGTCGATTTCGACAACGACCACGCCCTCGCCCGGCCGCTGCTGGAGCATCTGCGCCGCAGCTTTACCTATACCCGCACCCACCTCGGCCCCCACGGCCTGCCGCTCATCGGCCGGGCCGACTGGAACGACTGCCTGAACCTCAACTGCTTCTCCGAGCACCCCGGCGAGAGCTTCCAGATCACCGGCCCCAGCGAGGGCCCCGTGGCGGAGAGCGTCTTCATCGGCGGCATGTTCGTCAAGTACGGGCGCGACTGGGTAAATATCCTGCGCCACGTCGGCCTTGACAGCGAGGCGGACGAAGCCCTGGAGGCCATCGGGGCTGTGGAGAAGGCCGTGCTGGACGCGGGCTGGGACGGCGAGTGGTTCCGCCGCGCCTACGACGCCTTCGGCCATGTGGTCGGCGGCAAAGAGTGCGAGGAGGGCCAGATCTTCATCGAGCCGCAGGGTATGTGCGTCATGGCCGGGATCGGCGTTCAGAGCGGCGAGGCGGCCAGGGCGCTTGAAAGCGTGGAGCAGCGGCTGGATACCAAATACGGCATCGTGCTTTTGAACCCCGCCTATACCCGCTACCACCTCGAGCTTGGCGAGATTTCGAGCTATCCCCCCGGCTACAAGGAGAACGCCGGTATCTTCTGCCACAACAACCCCTGGATCGTCTGCGCGGAGACCGAGCTCGGCCACGGCGACCGGGCCTTTCAGGTCTATCGCCGCACCGCCCCGGCCTTTATCGAGGACATCAGCGACATCCACCGCACCGAGCCATACGTCTACAGCCAGATGATCGCGGGCAAGGACGCACCCAGCTTCGGCGAGGCCAAAAACTCCTGGCTCACCGGCACCGCCGCCTGGACCTTCCTGTCCATCTCCCAGGCCATACTCGGCGTCAAGCCGACGCTCGACGGCCTGCGCATCGACCCCTGCGTCCCCTCCGGCTGCAAGGGCTTCACGCTGACGCGCCAATACCGCGGCGCGGTCTATGAGATCACGGTGAATAACCCGGAGGGCGCCCAGCACGGCGTCAAAGAGCTGCGCGTCGACGGCGAGCTCTTTCAGGGCGATCTCATCCCCGTCAGCGCCCCCGGCGCGACGGTCAGGGTCGAAGTCCTCCTGGGCTGAAAACATAGGAAATCCCCCGGCCGAGGCCGGGGGATTTTGACGCTGTGCGCTTGTGACGGGGATAAACATGTGGTATACTATAGACAGAGACAGCCCCGATTGGGGCAGCGGATGAGAAAATAAAAGGAGGGAACAGAAATGAAAATCACCAAGAAAAACGGCAAGGTCGTAGTCTATGACGACGAGAAGGTCATCAACTCCATACTCAAGGCAAACGCCGGGACAGGGGAGAGCCTGAGCCGGAAGAAGGCCGCCATCCTCGCGGACGAGGTGTTCCAGAGACTGACGAAGAAGTCGGAGATCATCTCCACGCAGGACGTGCGCGTCTGCATGGGCGCGCTTTTGAAGGAGAAGGGTCTGACCAAAACCGCCGAGAATTATCTTGCGTACAAGAAGTAAGTACACCGGAAAATCGTAGGAGTCGATCCCCCCGATCGACCCGCTGAACAACGCACATTGGCGTATGACGGCGGGCCGATGAGGGCATCGGCCCCTACGGCTTTATTTATTTGAGCTCAATCTCGGTAAACCCGACCGGACGGATGTGCATGACGTGGCAGCTGCCGGGGCCGAAGACATGCTCAATCTGAGCGCGGAAAGTCTCCAGCATGTCGTCGGGCACAAAGGCCTGGACGGTGCCGCCGAAGCCGCCGCCGTGGATGCGGAACGCGCCGCGGCTGCCGAGTACCTTTTCGCACAGGGCGAGGGCGACGGCCGCGGCCTGCTCGCGCGAGCTGCCGCGGACGGTGACATTTTGCAGATACACCCAGGAGGAACGGCCAGACTCCCGCACCAGGGAGAGGAAGCGGTCAAAGTCGTTTGCCCCCAGGGCTTCCACGATCTGCTCAACCCGGCGGTTGTCGCTGTAGATGTGCATGGCACGCAGCACCGCCCGGTCGCCCGCTTCGCGGCGCAGCTCGGGAATCGCGGCGTAAAACTCATTTTCGTCCACCTCGCGCAGGTACTTCTTGCCGAAGTGGGCGCTGACAGCCCCGAGCTCCGCGGGGATGGCGGCATACTCGGCGGTGAGATCGGCGTGGTCGGAGTGGAGATTGATCATGCACAGGCTGTGCCCGGAGGCGGAGAAGTCATAGTCCACCGGCGTCACCACAGGCGCGGCGGGGTCGGCAAAGTCGATGGCGATGGCGCCGCCCCAGGCCGAGGCCATCTGATCCATCAGACCGCAGGGCTTGCCGAAGAATTTGTTCTCGGCCGCCTGCCCCATGATCGCAAGCTCCGTCGCGGTGAGGCGGCTGTCGCAGAAGAGGCCGTTGACCACCGCGCCGATCAGGATTTCAAAGGCCGCCGAGGACGACAGGCCGCTGCCCTGCAGAACGTTGGAGGTCACGCAGGCGTCAAAGCCGCCGACCGCATAGCCCCTGGCCGCCGCCTCGGCGCAGACGCCGCGGATGAGGGCGCGGGTCGTCCCCTCCTCGCCCGCAACGGGCGTCAGCGTGTCGAGGGTGAGGGTGATCATATCGTAGCCGTCCGACTTGACACGGACGATGTTTTCACCGTTTGCCGCCGCCGCGGCCAGCATGTCCATATCTACGGACGCGGCTACCACCTTGCCGTGCTGATGATCGGTATGGTTGCCGCCGATCTCGGTTCTTCCGGGGGCCGACCAGACGCGGGCCTCCCTGTCGCCGAACAGCGCATGAAACTGCTTGAGCAGCTTGTCGATTCTCTCGTTCATGTCCTTCTCCTTTCACTCTATCCGGAGGAATTTTTACTATAATCCTCGCCGCTCACGCGGCAACCGGATTTCATGCACATGTAAATCCCCATGAATCAGCTTTTATTCATTGTGGCGAGGCTTGCCGCATGGGGATTTACTCTATGAGCATACCGCGGAAGGGGCTGCCTTGTCAACCGCTTTGACCTGTGGTATGCTGAAAAAAACATTCCGCGGAGGTTCTGCCATGCTCACTGTCCGACCCGATTTCTATGACGAGTTTCACTGTATTGCCGCGGCGTGCCGTCACAACTGCTGCGTCGGTTGGGAGATCGACGTGGACACGGAGACTCTGGCGTACTACCGGGAGCTCGGCGGCGCCCTCGGGGCGGAGCTGAAAAGGCACATCGACCCGGAGCCGACGCCGCATTTTCGCCTCACGGAGGACGAGCGCTGCCCCTTCTTGAATCAAGAGGGCCTGTGCCGCCTGATCCTCGCCCTCGGGGAGGACGGGCTCTGCGACATCTGCGCCCTGCATCCGCGCTTTTTTAACGATTACCCAGGCCGGACGGAGATGGGGCTCGGCCTCTGCTGCGAGGAGGCGGCGCGCCTGCTGACGGAAGGGGAGGGGCCGCTGCGCCTCGTCGCCGAGAGGGACGGGGAGGACAACGCGGAGCCGACGCCGCTGCTCAAACTGCGGGAGGAGATTTTCACGATCCTGGCCGACGACATGCGCTCTCTCACAGAGCGGATGGCGGACGCGCTCGCGCTGATGGGCCTGCCGCTCAAAGCGTTTGACGCGAAAGAGGCGGCGCGCTTTTTCCTCACGCTTGAGCGCATGGACGAGAGCTGGACGGCGCTGCTTGAAACCCTCGCCGCCGCAGAGACGGAAGAGCTCGGGCCTCGCCTGAGCAATTGGCGTTACGCGCGTATCGCGGCGTATCTGGTCTACCGCCACTTCGCCGCGGCGGAGGACGAAGCGGAGGCGGGGCGGCGTCTGCAATTCTGCTTCTATGCTGTGCGCCTCGTCTGCGCGCTGGATAAATACAGCCCCGACGCCCTGCGCCTCTTTTCCGCCGAGATCGAATACTCGGACGAGAACGTGGAAAAGGCGTGCCGGTGGCTGTGGACGTGATCGTAAGTTTCCGCAGGGACGACCCTTGCGACCGCCTGCAATGTAATACGAAGCTCTGATAGAAAACTTTAATGGATTTCTGAGCAAAAATTGCGTCAGGCGAGGCAAAGCCCGCAGGGCATAATGGAGATATATGGCCAAGGGCTTTCACGATGCTTGGCACAATTTTTGCCGGGAAGACTTAAAGGGTTCTATTAGAGATTCGTATAATGTAAACGCACGGTAAATTCGCAGCGCGTACGAATTCGCCGTGCGTTTTTCGTTTCCTTCACGTCTCGCAGCCGGGCGACCGCAAGGGTCGCCCCTACGGGAATGAACGAAAGATTCACAAAAGACTGAGCAGCAGACAGGCGCAGTTTACCAGTCCGGGTACACGCGGATCTGCGCGGGCTGGGAATCGGCGGTGCCGACGCCGTTATAGAAATGGCAGTAGCAGTACCAGCCGTCGAGCTCATAGGGAATGTTGAGAATCTGCATACTCCGGCTGCCGCCGTCCCGGACGATCAGATCGGGAAAGACCGTGTTGATTTCGTCATAACGGTAATCCACAAAATCCGGCGATACAAAAATCCAGGCCGCCACCGCCTCGTCCAGCGTGTTCGCCTGCATCCAGCAGGAGCCCTCAATATACACCCACTCGCTCGTCGGGCTTTTAATGATGACGGGATAGCCCGCAGGCGGCTGGGTGATCTGCGGGACGTAGTTTGTCCGCAGCGGTGTGACCGGCGGAGGCGTCGGTTCGGGACTGGGCGTCGGAACCGGCGTCGGGATCGGCGTCGGGATCGGCGTCGGAACCGGCGTTGGGACCGGTGTCGGTACAGGTGTGGGTGTCGGCGCGGGCGTCGCCGTCGGCGTCGGTGCCGGCGTGTCGGACGGCCTGACCGTTCGGGAGCAGGCGGGCAGCAGAAGGAGCAGAAGCAGGGCCAAACAAAACAGCCGACGTCTATTCATTTTGCTTCTCCTTCCTGTCTTCCCGCAGCGTTGGGAAGAAAAAAAAACTCAAATGATCTCGCTCACGGGGACGGCGTTCTGAATCCGGCCCGTGGCGCGGCGGACGGCCATGTTGGCAAGCATCAGATTTTGCCGGTCGTTCTCCGCGACTTCAATGTGCCATATCGTGCGCAGACGCGATTCCTTTCGGATCATGAGGCGGGGGTCGAGCCTTGTCCAGCCCAGCACCGGGTATTCCGATGTGGTCCAGACCCGGCGGCGCACGCCGTCCTCCTCAAGCGCCGCCTCCACCCGGCGAAACGCCGCCTCGTCGCTGGAGATAAAGACGGTCAGCTCGCGCGTTGTGTTCCATTGAAACATGGGGGCTCCTTTACTTCGCGCCCTTGCGGAGAACAATGGCCTCCCAGGGGCGCAGCCTGCCGGATTCGGCGGGCGTCGGATAGTTTGCGAGCAGCACGTCCGCGCCCGCGTAGTCTGCCGGGACGGCCCAGTCGCGCGCGTTCTCCGAGAAGTTGCACATCACCAGAAGCCCCTCGTCACCCAGCGTGCGGGTGTAGATGAAGAGCTCGGGGTCCTCGGGCTCAAGCAGTTCAAAGTGGCCGTGGACGATCACGTCCAGCTCCCTGCGCAGTCGGATCAGCTTCTGATAGAAGCAGAAGACGGAGTCGGGGCGCTTGACCTGCTCGGCGGCGTTGATGACGGTGTGGTTGGGGTTCACGGGCAGCCAGGGCGTGCCGGAGCTGAAGCCCGCGTTGGGGCCGTCGTCCCACTGCATGGGGGTGCGGGCGTTGTCGCGGCTGCGCTGGCGCATCATGGCGACGCCCTGCTCCTCGGACATGTAGCCCCTGGCGTGGAGGTCGCGGTAGTTGCCCAGAGATTCGATGTCGTTGATCTGGTCGATGCTGGTCCAGGGATAGTTGGTCATGCCGAGCTCCTCGCCCTGATAGACATAGGGCGTGCCCTGCATCATGTGCAGGCAGGTCGCCAGCATTTTGGCCGACAGCTCCCGGTATTCCGGCTTCTCGCTGCCATAGCGGGAGACAACGCGGGGCTGGTCGTGGTTGTCCCAGTAGAGACTGTTCCAGGCCACGCCGTCCAGCTCCTTCTGCCAGCGGGCGAGGGTGGCCTTGAGCCTCGGCAGGTTCTTGCACTGTTCGGCATAGCGGCCGTAGACCGGGTGAAAGTCCGCGTCCATGTGCTCAAACTGGAAGACCATCGAGAGCTCCGAGCCGTCGAGATTTGCGTAGTTTTTGGCCTCCTCGAGCGTCACGCCAGCGCACTCGCCCACGGTCAGCAGGTCGTACTTCGACAGGACGCGGCGGTTCATCTCACGCAGGTACTCATGCTCATGCGGGCCGTTGGCCGTGAGCAGGAAGGGCGCGTAGCCGGTGGGGCCGGGCTCGCCGTCGGGCAGACCCTCGGGCTTGGAAATGAGGCTGATGACGTCCATGCGGAAGCCGTCGATGCCCTTTTGAAGCCACCAGTCCATCATGTTGAACACCTCGTCGCGCACGACGGGGTTATCCCAGTTGAGATCCGGCTGCTTCTTCGAGAAGAGATGCAGGAAATACATGTCGGTCTGCTCGTCGTACTTCCAGGCGCTGCCGCCGAAGCAGGAGCCCCAGTTGTTGGGCGCGCCGCCGTTCTTCCCCTCACGCCAGATGTAGTAGTCGCGGTAGGGGTTATCCCGGGAGGAGCGGGATTCGACGAACCATTTATGCTCGTCAGAGCTGTGGTTGACCACCAGGTCCATCACGATTTTGAGTCCCAGGCTGTGGGCCTTCTCGAGCATCACGTCGAAATCCGCCATGGTGCCGAACTCGGTCATAATGTCCTGATAGTCGCTGATGTCGTAGCCGTTGTCGTCGTTCGGGGACTTGTAGATCGGGGAGAGCCAGATCGTGTCCGTGCCCAGATCCCGGATGTATTCCAGACGGCTCGTAATGCCGGGCAGATCGCCGATGCCGTCGCCGTTGGAGTCCTGAAAGCTGCGCGGATAAATCTGATAGACCACGCTTCTCTGCCACCATTTTTCTTCCATGTGTATCTCTCCCTTTTATGAAATGTTAAGCGTCATGGGGACAAGCGAGACTTCCTCGCCGGTGATGTCGTTAAAGCCCGCGCCGTAAGCGTCCACCGTATACCAGGCGGAGGTGGCGGTGTGGGTGAGGCCGCCCAAACTCACCACCTCAAAGAGGTGAATGTTATAGCTCCCGTCCCCGTTGGCGGCGACCTCGGCTCTGGGTGGGTAGAAGCCGTTATTTGTAAAGTAGTAAATCTGCGCGAGTGTGCCGAGCTGCTCCTCACTGTAGGGGCCGGGCTCCGGCGGGGCGAGGACGGTCTTGGGCGTGAACTCATAGGAACCGGTGAGAATGTTATTCTCCGTGCCGCCGGCCATGGTGCTCTCGTCCCGCTCCACCTCGAGTGTCAGGCTGCCGTCGGACACCACAAGGCGCAGGGCTTTGAAGCGCTTCGACACGTCAAGCCCCATGCTGTCGTAAACCTTGCGGAAGACAAGCGTCCTGTCGTCCGTGCTCTCGGCGCTTGCCAGATCGAGGGTGAAAACGCTCTCGTAGAAATCGGGGCCCTCGCCGCGAAACAGGGCGTGCAGGAGGAGATTCCGTCCGTCCGTGTCCAGCCAGTATTTAAGGAGCAGGCCGTTTTCGCGGTACTGGTAGAGGCAGCCGACACCGGCCTCCTTCATGCGGTAGAGTCCGGTCAGCACGTTGTCCTCCGCGCCGCCCGCGAGGGTGCGCTCGTCCCGTTCAACCTCAAGGAGCAGCTCGTCCCCGTCCAGCCGGAAGCGCAGGGTCTTGAACCAGTCGGAGTGGTCAAAGCCGTAGGCGTCCGTGACCTTGTGGATGTCCACCACGCCGTTATGATAGTCGGCAGTGTCAAGGTCCAGGATGTACCAGGTCTCATAGAAGGTGGGATCGCCCGAACGGAACCAGCAGTGCAGCACCGGGCTGTCCGACATGCGGCCGCTGAGATCCAGCCAGTACTTCGGCATCCCGCTGTCCAGACAGTAGAGATAGGCATCGGCAAATTTTGAGGAGCTCTGCGTCTGCTCCGGCTCTTTGCCGTCGGTGAGAAAGACGCTGTCTGCGATCACGTCCTCGAGCATGGTCCCGACGGTCATACCGAGCTCTTCGATCTCCTTGGAGCAGAAGAGGTAGACCCGGCCGTTGTTCTCGGCGGCGATGCGGCGGTCCTTCGCCTCATAGCCGCTGATCGAATAGGCGTAGTCGACCTCCCAGCAGGCCTTGCCCCCGATGCGGACAGACCGGGGTTCGGACGTCACCCGAAGATCAGCGTACTGCGTGCGCATGTAGTCGGTAAACTCGTCGACAAAGTCCCTGGCCGAGTCGCGCGTATAGCTTGTCAGCATGACATAGGGCAGATAGCCCGCCTCGTCCGCATAGATGTAGTAGGACGAGCCCTCAAGCGCGGCGGTCGCGCCGTCGGGCACGGCGATTTTGATGTCCCAGTGAAGCAGCGTGTCGGTATTGCTCCCCTCTGCGTATGACGCGGGTGCGAGAAGGAGCGCAAACAGCAGAACGAGGCAGAGCGCCGGGCACAGTTTTTTCATGGAGAGCACATCCTTTCGTCGTGATTGTTCATCTTTACTATATCGTCAAGCGCGGAAAAAGTAAAGAGCTTTGCCTTTAAAAACACGCCGCCGGAAACCCGGCGGCGTGTGCAGACTGCAGACAAACCCTTGCAAACCAAGTTGGACTTGTAAGGGGGATTTGTGAAGGGGGACGGGGAGTCCCCCTTCACGTACAATCCATGCAAAAATGGGAACTTTTCGGAAGTTCCCATTTTTGCGTGTCAAGCTGTCGACACTTTGTCGACAGCTTGACACGCCGCCGGAAACCCGGCGGCGTGCATAACATGCGGGACAGATCAGGAGAGGATGGGCTTGCAGGCTTCGGCGAGAGTGTCCTTCTTCGCCTGGGCCTCGGCCAAATCCGCGCCCTTGGTGGTGAAGTAGGTCTTGATCTTGGGTTCGGTGCCGGAGGGGCGCACGATGACGGTGGAGCCGTCCTCCAGCTTGTAGATGAGGACGTTTGCCTTGGGCAGACCGGTCTCCTCGGGCTTTGCATAGTCCGTGACGGAGACGACGGGGATACCGGCAAAGTCCTTCGGGGCGTTCTCGCGCAGACCGGACATGATGCCGGCCATCTTGTCCATGCCGCTGAGGCCCGGGAACTCAAAGGAGTCGACCTTGTTGAGGTAGCGGCCGTACTGGGCGTAAATCTCCTCAAGGCGCTGCTTGATGGAGGAGCCGATGCTGCGGTAGTAGGCGGCCATCTCGCAGATGAGCATGGAGGCGATGACGGCGTCCTTGTCGCGCACATAGGGGCCCGCGAGGTAGCCGTAGCTCTCCTCAAAGCCGAAGATGAAGCGGTCGACCTCGCCCGCCGCCTCAAGCTGGGCGATCTGGTCGCCGATCCACTTGAAGCCGGTCAGCACATGGCGCAGCTCCACGCCGTAGTGGGCGGCGATGGCGTCGGCCAGGGGGGTGGAGACGATGGACATGACGGCCACGGGGTTCTTGGGCATGGTGCCCTTCTCAATGCGGCCCGCGCAGATGTAGTCGAGCAGCAGCGCGCCCATCTCATTGCCGGAGACCAGCTCGTAAGTTCCGTCCGGGCAGCGCATGGCGATGCCGACGCGGTCGGCGTCCGGGTCGGTGGCGAGCATGAGGTCGGCGCCCGTCTCCTCGGCCAGCTTCAGACCATACTTCAGAGCCTCGAAGATTTCGGGGTTCGGGTAGGGGCAGGTGGTGAAATAGCCGTTGGGGTACTCCTGCTCGGGCACGATGGTGATGTCGGTGATGCCCATGTCGCCCAGCACATGGGTGACGGGGACAAGGCCGCTGCCGTTGAGCGGGGAGTAGACCAGCTTGAGGCCGGAGCTTGCCGCAAGGCCCGGACGGACCTGCCTGGCCTCGATCGCCTCATAAAAGGCCTTCTTGCAGTCGTTGCCGACAAAGCGGATCAGGCCCTGCTCCACGCCCTCGGCAAAGGACATGCGCCTGGCCCCGGTCAGCACGTCGGTCTTCTGAATCTCGTCATAGACGATGGCGGCCGCGTCGTCGGTCATCTGGCAGCCGTCGGGCCCGTAGGCCTTGTAGCCGTTGTAGCGGGCGGGGTTGTGGGAGGCGGTGACCATGATGCCGGCGTTGCAGTTGTAGTAGCGGGTCGCGAAGGAGAGGGCGGGGACGGGCATGAGCGCGTCGTAGATGCGGACCTTGATGCCGTTGGCGGCGAGGACGCCGGCGGCCTCCTTGGCGAACACGTCACTCTTGAGGCGGCTGTCAAAGGAGATGGCCACGGTCTGCGTACCGCCCTGGGTCAGCACCCAGTTGGCCAGACCCTGGGTTGCCTGACGGACCACCCAGATGTTCATGCGGTTGGTGCCCGCGCCGAGCGTACCGCGCAGACCCGCCGTGCCAAACTTGAGCGACACCGCGAAGCGATCCTTGATCTCGTCGTCGTTGTCCTTGACGCGCAGCAGCTCCGGCAGAAGATCGGGGTCCTCCAGCTCAAAGCCCAGCCAGCGTTCAAATTCTTCTTTGTACATGTGTTTCCTCCTCGTTTTATTGATGGTGGTAAATCCGTAATCTGCAATTGCTGTTCTTATTATACCATAGCGTCAAATGCACGACAACAGATTTTGCGGCGGAGACAAACTTTTTTTCATCCGGAAATCAGTGTAATACTGTTTTTCGTTAAAACGGTTCGTTTTAACGAAAAGGCATCGCGCAAAGCGCGCTGCCAGTTTTGTGTCCTTGGACACAAAACACGTCTCATAGGTCTCCGACGCGCCTTTGGCGCTATAAAACGGCTTTAAGCCGTTTTATGGGAGACCAGTATAATTCGTTCTTGCGAAAACAACAGATTTTTGATAAAATTGATCGGAAATACGCTGCCGCTTGGAAAGGAGGAACCTCCCGTGAAGAAGATTCCCGTGCTGGCCGCGCTGCTCGCGGTGCTTGCGCTTACGCTGGCGCTGTCGCGCGCAGTCTGGCAGGATCGGGACAGCGCGCCGGGCGCAGCGCCCGCCCCCGCCTCCGCTCTTCGGTTCAAAACCGTGGATCGCGCGGGGAATACGGCGGACGAGTCTCTGCTTGCCGGGCACAGCCTTGTGATCCTCAACTTCTGGGAGCCCTGGTGCCCGCCCTGCGTGGGGGAGATGCCGGAGCTTGAAAAGCTCTATGAGGCGTATAAGGACAGGGGGCTGCTGATCCTCGGCGTGTACAGCGAAGAGGGGATGGAGGATAAGGTGGATGAAGTCCTGGCGGACGCCGGGACGAGTTACCCGATCCTGCGCAGCTGTAAGGATTTTGACGCCTTCGCCACCGGCTATGTACCGACGACGGTTTTTGTCGACGGAGAGGGGAACATCCTGTCGGAGCTCCTGGTGGGCAGCCGCGATTACGCGGGCTGGGAGGAGCTTGTGCTCAGCGTCTTGAAATGAGAGAGGGGGAGAGCCGATGAAAAAACGGACATCGAAGGATATTTTTGCGGATACGCTGCTGGCTCTTGCCAAGCAGGAGCCGCTGGAGCGCATCACGGTCAAGCAGATCGTGGAGGAGAGCGGGCTGTCGCTGCAGACCTTCTACAACCATTTTCACGATAAAAACGAGCTGATCATCTGGATACACCGGAGAGTGGGCGAGCGCACCCTGGCAAAGATCGAAAAGGGCAGCTACAGCTTTCACGAGCTGACCGAGGACGTCATCCGCGTATTCAGCGAAAACGCCGGATATATCAGCACAGGCTTTGGCCTGAGCCCTGAAAACCGCTATCTCGAGCTCAGCGCCGAGATCGTCTATAAGCTGATGGCGGCTTTTGTCCAAAGGCGTTCCGGCCAGACGGAGCTGAGCGAGGAAATGGATTTTTACCTGCGCATGTACATCACCGCGGGTCTGCACGTCTTCTCCGAGTGGTCGCGCCAGACCCAGGGCATCCCGGCCGAGCGCCTGGCCTATTACATGGAGCAGGGCATGCCCGAAAAGCTCAAGCCCTATCTGTTGGAAACATAATGCCGACCTTCCCGCATGTATAACAAGACCGTAGGAGTCGATCCCCGGATCGACCCGCCAAATAACGCACGTTGGCGTTTAACGGCGGGCCGATGAGGGCATCGGCCCCTACGGCTTGCTTTTTTTAGCTGTCGGCTCACTTCGACGCCTTGACCGCCGTGTCGAGGGCGATCTCGATCATCTCGTTGAAGCCGGTCTGGCGCTCCTCGGGGCCCAGCTCCTGCCCCTTGAACAGGTGATCGGAGATGGTGCAGATGCACAGGGCCTTCTTGCCGAGATAGGCGGCGTTGCCGTAGAGCGCGGCGGCCTCCATCTCCACGGCCAGCACGCCCATTCTTCTGACGGCGCGGGTGCCCTCGTAGGATTTGGGGTGGTAGAAGTTATCCGAGGAATAGAGATTGCCCACATGCCAGGTGGCGTTGTGCTCCATGGCGGCGGTGACCGCGTGCTGAATGAGCGTCGGATCGCCGATCGGGGCGAAGGTGCCGGGGAAGTTGAACTGCTGGAGGTAGTTGGTGTTGGTGCAGGCGGCCTGCCCGATCACGATATCCATGACGTTGACGCGATCCTGCACAGCCCCGGCGGAGCCGACGCGGATGATGTTCTCCACGCCGTAGCTCTCAAAGAGCTCCCAACTGTAGATGCCGATGGAGGGCATGCCCATGCCGGAGGCCATCACGCTCACCGGCACGTCCTTCCACTTGCCGGTGTAGCCCTGTACGCCGCGCACGTTGTTGACGAGGACGGGATCGGTCAGAAAGGTCTCGGCGATGTACTTGGAGCGCAGGGGATCGCCGGGCATGAGGACGGTTTTGGCGAAGGCGCCGGGTCTGGCACTGTTGTGAGGGGTCATGTGATTGCCTCCTTGTTTTTTTGTTTTGTGTTTTTCTTCTATTATATAGCAGAAATGTGAAAAGTCAAATTGAAACGCGGCGCTGGATATGGTAAGATAGGCGCGAGAAAAAGAAACAGGGGGTATTTCCCATGGACAAGGTCATGGTCATCGGTATCGCCGGCGGCACCGGCAGCGGCAAGACCACCATCACCCGCCGCCTCATGCAGCGCTTCGGCTCCGACGTCTCCGTCATCTATCACGACAACTACTACAAGGCCCACCACAACATGCCCTATGAGGAGCGGGCCAAGCTCAACTACGACCAGCCCGACGCCTTCGACACCGACCAGCTCATCGAGGCGGTGCGCGCGCTCAAGAAGGGGCGCAGCGTGGTGTGCCCGGTCTACGACTACTCGGTGCACGACCGCTCGGACGAGACGATCACGGTCAAGCCCGCGCGCGTCGTCATTGTGGAGGGCATTTTGATTTTCGAGAACAAAGAGCTCTGCGACCTCATGGACATCAAGGTCTTTGTCGACGCGGACGCCGACGTGCGCATCCTGCGCCGCATCGTGCGCGACGTGCGGGATCGCGGCCGCAGCCTTGAGAGCGTGGTCAACCAGTACCTCAACACCGTCAAGCCCATGCATGAGCGCTATGTCGAGCCCAGCAAGCGCAACGCCGACATCATCGTGCCCGAGGGCGGCCACAACAAGGTCGCGCTGGAGCTGCTGATGGAGCGCGTCCGCGCTCATCTGGAGGGAAAGCATGGCTAAGCTGTATTTCAAATACGGGGCGATGGGCTCGTCCAAGTCCGCCCAGGCCCTGATCACCAGGTTCAACTATGAGGAGCTGGGCATGACCGTCTGGCTCATCAAGCCCAGCATCGACACCCGCGACGGAGCCGCGACCATCAAAAGCCGCATCGGCCTGAGCGCGGAGGCTCAGATCATCACGCCCGAGGAGGACATCGTCGCGGCCTACCGCAAGGCGGGAAAGCACGACGTCATCATCGCCGACGAGGCGCAGTTTTTTACGCCGGCCCAGATCGACGGCCTGCGGGAGCTTGTGGACGAGGACGATCTGCCGGTTTTGTGCTTCGGTCTGCGCACCGACTTTCTGACTCACTTCTTCCCCGGCGCGCAGCGGCTCATGGAGCTGGCCGACTCCCTGACCGAGATCAAGACCGTCTGCGCCTGCGGACGCAAGGCCACCGTCAACGCCCGCATCGACGAGCGCGGCCATATCGTCACCGAGGGCAGCCAGGTCCTGCTCGGCGGCAACGACCGCTATATCGCCATGTGCCACAAGTGCTGGAAAGACAGGATCAAACGCGAGGCAGAGGAAGGAGAGGCGTAATATGCTCGACAACATCACCATCAACGAACACAGCAGCATCCGCATCGACGACAAGGTCATCGCCTATATCGACCCCTTCCGTCTGAAAGAGGAGCGGCACGACGCCGATCTCATCCTCTTCACCCATCCTCACTATGATCACTTCTCGCCCGAGGACTTCCGCAAGGCGGCAAAGCCCGAGACCATCTTCGTCTGCCCCCTGTCCATGAAGCGGGAGGCCCTGGACGCCGGGATCGCCCCCGCCCAGCTCCGCACGCTGGAGGCGGAGGAAAACCTCGGCATCCTCGGCATCGAGATCGAGGGCGTGCCGTCTTACAACACCAACAAGCCAAACCACCCGAAAGCAAAGGGCTGGCTCGGCTATGTGCTGGAGATCGGGCCGCACATGGTCTACGTCGCGGGCGACACCGACCGCATCCCCGAGGGGGAGGCCGTGCAGTGCGACATCGCCCTTGTCCCCATCGGCGGCACCTACACCATGAACGCCGAGGAGGCCGCGGCCTTCGTCAACGCCATGCACCCGCATACGGTCATCCCCACCCACTACGGCAGCATTGTCGGCTCTCTGGACGACGCGCGCAGCTTCGTCAAGCACCTTGACCGCGGGATCGAGGTCTGCTTAAAGATCGACTGATACTATTTCTTGATGAAATTCTTTCATCAAGAAAGCCGCAGTTCCTGCGGCGCTTTCAGCGCGAAACGCTGAAAACACGTCTCATACAAGAACCTCTACGCGCCTTATGGCGCTATGAAAACCTTTAAAGGATTAAAGGTTTTCATGAGGTTCTAGTATGAACGCATCGGCCCGTTGTTTTCGTTAACGACTGTGCACGCTCGTTACCATCTACATCTACATCCGTATCCACAACCACATCTACAACCACATCTACAACCACAACTACATCCGCATCCCCATCCGCAACCCCATTCACAACCGCATCCGCAGCCGCAGCGGGAGAGGGATGCAAGGGAGAGGGGATTTTGCCGTTGCGGAGACAGAAACTATGCAGGGTTCCAGGACAGCAATAGAAAGCTGACAAATCAGATTTCATTATGGAGAATAATCACTATGGCGAAAACAATTGATAAATATATTCGAGATGAGCTCCTGGAAAAATTCGAGTTTCACAGCTTCGGGCATGCAATAGAAATATTAAGCGAAGCATTTCCGGAGGAATGGAATGATTTGCAGGATTGTCTGGGAAAGCTAAAAATCTCAGAGGGAGACCTTCTTGCTTCGGGAGGAAACGAAACCGCAATTCCAAAGAAGTTTGATGATGTTCTATATCCGCGAGGCTGGAAAGAAATAAGAATAACCGGAGATCTGCTGATAAAGATGTATCCCCGCGGCAAATCAAAAGGCAGGTTTTCAGAGGTTCCTTTTGATGAAAAAATAATAGAAGGCTATATCGACGGGCATAATATTGATTTCATTAAAGGAAAAGTCGCTTTCGACTTGGAATGGAACAGTAAGGACCAAACTTTTGACCGCGATCTCCTGGCAATGAGGACCTATTTTGATTGTGGCCTGATTGAAGTCGGAGTTATTATCACAAGGTCCCAAGAACTTAATGAGATTTTTGAGAGGTTGGGGATAAAAGCAAAGTATGGAGCAAGCACAACCTGGATGGGAAAGCTGCTTTACAGACTAAAATCCAGAAGAAACGGGGGATGCCCTGTTTTAGCCGTAGGAATTAAAAGGAAAGCTGTAGAGGGATAATCATGGATGATAACTATAGCATTGATGAAACAATAAAGGATTTTTTAAAGTTTATTGAAGGGAAAAAATATAGAACTCTTTACGCGGATCCGCCATGGCAATTTGCAAACAGGACAGGGAAGATGGCTCCGGAACATAAAAGATTAAACAGATATTCGACCATGAAACTGGAGGATATTAAACGGCTTCCTGTCAGTGAAGCAGCGGCAGAAAAGAGTCACCTGTATTTATGGGTCCCCAATGCGTTGCTCCCCAGCGGTTTGGAAGTAATGAAAGCCTGGGGCTTTGAGTATAAGACTAATTTAATATGGGAAAAAGTCAGAAAAGATGGCATGCCTGACGGAAGAGGCGTAGGTTTTTACTTCAGAAATACAACCGAGATTCTTTTGTTTGGTATTAAAGGAGAAAATAACAGGACACTTGATCCCGGCCGATCTCAAGTTAATTTGCTCAGGACGCAAAAGAGAGAACACAGCAGAAAGCCGGATGAATTTGTCTCGCTGATAGAAGCCTGCTCTCCGGGCCCATATCTTGAACTGTTTGCTCGAGGAAACCGTCCGGGCTGGGATATGTGGGGGAACCAGGCAAACGCGGATTACGAGCCTACTTGGGATACATACGCCAATCATACAACAGCAAGATCAACAGCCTGAGGTGATATAAGCTTAACCGAGATACAAAAATGTACGGTGATTTCGTCAACTGGCGATATCACCGTACTTTCTTTTTGATAGTCGGTTGTTCTCCGAAAAGCTGACAGCCGCTCGCGGATTATTTCTTTGCGGCCAGCCAGGCCATGGGGATGCTCGGATAATTGCTGAAGATGCCGTCCACATCCCAGGCGTAGAGCTTTTCCAGCGCGTCCATGTCGTTGACGGTCCAGACGTTGATCTTGATCCCGTGGTCCTTGCAGTCCTTTACGTTCTCGTCGTTGAGTCCCGCGACGGGCGGATGGTAGCAGTGGAAGCCCGCAGCCCGACAGTAAGCGCCGGGGAAGACCTTCACGCCGCTCTCATGCTCGACCAGCGCGCCGAGCTCCACATAGTCCGGGACGATCTCCTTCATGCGCGTCATGGAGAAGTGGTTGAAGGAGGAGAACAGAACCTTCTTTTCCAGGCCGTATTTCACGATCATGTCCCAGGTTTTCTGCTCAATATCCGGGTAATAGGTGTTGTCGGTCTTGATCTCAATGTTCGTCACGATCGCCTGAGAAGCCGCCCATTCGCAGTACTCCTCAAAGGCGGGAACCTTCTGGGGCGCGTGGCGGCCCGCCCAGAGCTTCGCCGCGTTGAGACGGCGGAGTTCCTCGAAGCTCAGGTCGCAGATGCGGCCGACGCCGTCGGTGGTGCGGTCCACGCGCTCGTCATGGTGGACGACCAGCACGCCGTCCCGGGTGGCGTGGACGTCCAGTTCAATGCCGTCCGTCCCGACCTCGACCGCCTTTTGGAAGGACAGCATGGTGTTTTCGGGATAGGCCCCGCTGTAGCCTCTGTGTGCAAATACTCTCATAACACGTTACCTCATTATGATCCAAATATCAGGTTCGGCAAAAGCATGGAGATGCCGGGGATAAAGGTGACAAACAGCAGACCGATGATCTCCGCGATGATGAAGGGGAAGCACTCCTTCACAAACTCGTTGAGCTTGCAGCCCGTGATCGACATGCAGGTGAACATCATCGAGCCGAAGGGCGGCGTGAGGCCGCCGATCATGATGTTGACAATGCACATGGCCCCGAAGTGGATCGGGTCGACACCGAGCTTGGTGACGACCGGGATCAGCAGCGGCGCGACGATGATGAGCGCGGCGCCGCCCTCGAGGAACATGCCCATGATCAGCAGCAGGACGTTGACCATCATCAGCATCAGCCACTTGTTGGAGGTCACGTTCAGCAGAGCCGTGGTGATGTGCATGGGGATCATTTCCCAGGTCAGGTAGTAGCCGAAGACGTTGGCGGCCACGATGACCAGAATGACCGTCGCGGTGCCGTTGATAGTCTCGACAAAGATTTTGGGCAGATGCTCCCACTTGAGGCCCTTGTAGATCACCGCGCCGACAAACAGGCAGTAGGCCACGGCAAACGCCCCCGCCTCGGACGGCGTGAACAGGCCGATGCGGATGCCCAGCACAATGCCGAGCGGGAACAGCAGCGCCCACAGGGAGTCGGCGCACTGCCGGGCGATCTCTCTTCCGGTCGCCCTCTTGTCGCGGGAGGGCTGGTAGCCGCGCTTGACGGCGATGAAGTGCACGCTCACCATGAGGCAGGCCGCAATCACAAAGCCGGGCAGATAAGCCGCGGCGAACATCTTTGCCACCGAGACCTTGGCCAGCAGCGCGTAGATGATCAGGTCAATGCCGGGCGGGATGATGGGCGTGACCGCGGAGGAGGCCGCCGTGATCGCCGCGGAGAAGCCGCGGGAGTAGCCGCGCTTTTCCATCTCGGGCACCAGCATCTTGCACTCCATGGCGGCGTCCGCGTTGGCGGAGCCGGACACGCCGCCCATCAGGCAGCTCAGCAGGACGTTGCTCTGCGCAAGGCCGCCCTTCATGTGGCCGGTCAGCACGTCCGCCATCTTCATGAGCTTTCCGCTGATGCCGGCGTAGTTCATAATGGAGCCTGCCATGACGAAGAAGGGGATGGCGAGAAGCGGGAAGGACTGGGCGCTCGTGACGAATTTCTGGAAGATCAGGTCGACCGGGGAGTTGTGGTCGATCACGCCGAAGTAGAAGAGCGCCGACCCGATCAGCGCGAACGCGACGGGAAAGCCCGAGAAATACAGAACAAACGCGATGATAATGGGGAGATATCCTATCATGTGCTCACGCCTCCTCTTCCGGGCCGAGCACCCGGCCATGCTCTCGGATGGATTTCAGATCCCTGAAAATGAAGATCACCGACCAGATTGCCATGTCCACAAAGCTGATGGCGAGCGACGAGGACACCCACGCGGAGGACACGCCCAGGATCGCCGTCGGCTTGCGGTAGGAGCGCTTGAGATAGATGCAGCTGAGGTAGAACAGATACGCGCACAGGAAGGCCATCATAATATCGACAATGATCTTGACAACATTCTGCGTGCGCAGCGGCAGCTTGTTGACGAGAATATCCACCCCTACATGGGCGCGCATCTTGTAGCAGGCCGCCGAGCCGATGAAGGCCGTCCAGACAAAGCAGCTCGTCGCCATCTCCTCCGCCCAGGGGATGCCGGTGCGGAACACATAGCGCGTCAGCACGTTGATGATGACCAGCACCAGCGTCACGATAAACAGAAGCGAGGCCACGATCTCCTCAATATTCTCAAAGATAAATTTCGGTGTGATTTTTTTCATGTTTCACCTCGAAGCCGGAATAAAAAGGGGAGTGAAGCGCAGTCTCCACTCCCCTCCGCGTTTCATTTGCGTTTACTTCTCAGCCGCGTGGAACTCGGCGATCGCGGCGCGGAACTCGTCATAGAGGCCCGGGGTGACGCCCTTCATGTTCTCATAGACGGGGGCGACGGCCTTGGCAAAGGCGTCGGTGTCGACCTCGTTGAAGGTGTGGCCGGTGGCCTCGAGCTTGGCCTTGGTCTCCTCGTAGCTGCTGTTGATCTTCTCAATCATGCGCTGGGCGGAGGCGGTGAACTCCTCCTGAATGATGGTCTGGTATTCCTCGGGGATGGTCTCCCAGACGTTCAGCGGGAAGTAGACGCCGCAGGTGCCGATGAAGTGGTTCGTCAGCGAGCCGACAGAGGCGACCTCGCCGGAGCCGTCGTTGAGGAAGTCGTCCATGGTGCCCTCAAGGCCGTCCACGACGCCCTGGGTCACGGCGGAGAGCGTCTCATCCCAGCCGATAGGCACGGCGTTGGCGCCCATGGCGTTGAGCGTGTCGACAAAGAGCTGGGACTTGGGAACGCGGATCTTCATGCCCTTGAGATCGTCAGGCGTGTAGATCTCTTTATTGGTCTTCATGAAACGGTAGCCGGAGAAGAAGTCGAGCGCGAGAACCTTGATGTTGTCGGCCTCGAGCTTCTTGACCATCTCCTTCACGGTGTCGGTGTTGATGAGATACTCATACTCGTCGGAGCTGCTGGTCATCATCGGGCCGACCAGGACGTTGAAGTCGGGGACATAGTCGGCGATGTAGGACGGATCCTCAACGGAGATGAAGTTGGCGCCGCTGGCGACCTGCTCAAGGCCGTCCTTGTAGGTCGGGAGCTGGCTGCTGTGGAAGACCTGAATGTCGATAGCGCCGTTCGTTTTCTCACGGATGTTGTCGGCCGCTTCCTGGATGGAGATGGCGAGCTGCTCGGTCGGACCGAAGACGTGGCTAAGTCTCATGGTCAGCTTGAAGTCGTTGTCCGCATAGGCGGATACTGCGCAGAAACTGAATACCATGCACAGTGCGAGGATCAGCGCAAGTGTTTTTTTCATGTTCCGATGCTCCTTTTCTATTTTTTTGATTTCCGTTTCAGGCCGTCCGCCTCCGCCGTCTGCCCCTCCTGTACCAGCGTGGGGCAAGGGGAAAACGGCAGAATGTGAACAAACCTTTAAGACAGGTCTAATTTACACCCGATGGCATTGCTTTGTCAATACTACCAGATATTGCAGGAAAAGTTTTGACTATTTTCATAAAAGCTGCACAGATTTTTTGGGCATGTTAATTGTTTAACATGCAAAACCGTTACGCCTCCACGACGCCGGGACGCAAAAAGGACACGCCGTTTTTGGAGAAGATACGTTCTTGACAAAAACCAGGGTCAACTCCTCGGGGCATACAAAAAAACGGAACGCGCGGAGCGTTCCGTTTTTGTATGCAGTGGTTTACATCGAGATGGTCGTGTTGATCGGGCCGTAGATCAGGTCGGGGACGAAGGTGACAAGCACCGGGATGAAGGTGACCAGCAGCAGCACGAGGAACAGACACAGGATGAAGGGCCAGACCTCTTTGATGAAGTCTCCGATCCGGCAGCCGGTGATGCCGCAGGTGGTGAACATCATGGAGCCGAAGGGAGGCGTGATGCCGCCGATCATGATGTTGACGATGCAGACAAGACCGAAGTGGATGGTGTCGACGCCGAGGCTCTGTGCCACCGGCAGCAGCAGCGGGGTCGCGATCATCAGGGCCGCGCCGCCCTCGAGGAACATGCCCATGACCAGCAGCACGACGTTGACCAGCATGAGGAAGACATACTTGTTGCTGGTGAGCGTGGTGATCGAGGCCGCGACGATCTTCGGAAGGTTGATGTAGCTCATGTAGTTGCCAAAGGTGGAGGCGGAGACCATGATCAGCACGACGCTGGAGGTCCCGGCGATGGTGTCGAGCAGGATGGGGATGAAGTGCTCTTTAAAGTTGAGCTTCTTGTAGACAAACTTGCCGATCACGAAGCAGTACAGCACCGCCACCGCGCCGCCCTCGGCCGGGGTGAACAGGCCGAAGCGCATACCGAGGATGATGCCGAAGGGGAAGAACAGGCCCCAGAAGGAGATGAACGCCTGCTTCAAAACCACCTTCATCGGCGGGAACTTGTCGCGCGTGGTGGGGTAATGGCGCCTGTGGGCGATGATGGACACGACGATCATCATCGAAATACTCATCAGGATGCCGGGGACGTAGCCCGCGGCGAAGATGCGGCCCAGGGACGCCTGCGCGATCAGGGAGTAGACGATGAGGTTGACGCCGGGGGGGATGACGGGTGTGGCCGCGGAGCTGGACGCCGTGATGGCGGCGGAGAAGGCTTTGGAATAGCCGCGCTTTTCCATCTCAGGCACCAGCATCTTCGACTGCATGGCGCAGTCGGCGTTGGCCGAGCCCGAGCAGCCGCCCATCAGCATGCTCAAAAGCACGTTGACCTGCGCGAGACCGCCCTTCATGTGGCCGGTCACGCACTCGCAGAAGTCCATCATCTTGTCGCTTATCCCGCCGAAGTTCATAACCGAGCCGGACATGACGAAGAAGGGAATGGCCAGCATGGAGAAGGACTGCGTGGAGTTCATCACCTTTTGCAGGATGGTCCAGGGCTGGACGCTGGTATTGATGAACAGGAAGTAGAAGAAGGTG
>ONPN01000032.1 GCA_900319695.1 uncultured Eubacteriales bacterium | reverse complement strand
TGATCGTCGCGCAGCGACACCATAGCTCCACTCTCCACTCTCCACTCTCCACTCTGTCTGACAAAAACTCCCCTGCCCGAAGTTTATGGGCAGAGGAGCCGACTTATTCCGTTAAGACCCCAGCCCGAAGCTGACGGCGAGGGCGTTGTCGACCGCCGTCATCGTGCCCTTGTCGAGCTTGCCCATCCGCTCGCGCAGGCGGGACTTGTCGATGGTACGGATCTGCTCGAGCAGGATGACGCTGTCGCGGTTGAGTCCGACGCTGCGGCCGTGCAGCTCAATATGGGTGGGCAGCTTTGCCTTGCCCATCTGGCTGGTGATGGCCGCGGCGATGACCGTGGGGCTGTGCCGGTTGCCGGTGTCATTCTGCACGATCAGCACCGGGCGCATGCCGCCCTGCTCGCTGCCGACGACCGGGCTGAGGTCGGCAAAGTAAATATCTCCGCGTTTGACCATGGTTATTCACACTCCGATGAAGAGTCGCCCATTACAGTGTATGTAGGGTGCTGTCTTTAGTCTCACCGGGAGGCGAAAGATTTATACATGGCAACAACGGACTCAGGGCTTGTTGGCAAACATTGACAACATTCTCGTCAGACTGTATAATCCGGTTTGGATGTGGAAGTCACCGTCGGCGCAAGTGTCACTTGACGGATGACGGTTAAAAGGACGGTGCCCTGGGGGTTCGCGAAAGCGACCGGAAGGGCTGTCACACTTTCAGCCCTCCGGGACTCAGGGAAGGAGGACTGCATAGGTGGGAATCACTCTTACGGCAGTTTATGTCGTACTTGGTGCTCTTGCCAGCATCTGCACAATCGCGGGCTTTGCGCTCGTTGTGTACGACAGATGGAAGGCCGGACATAAAGAGAAGTGAGCCGTCTGCTGACACCAGACGACTCACGGGTTTTGGGCGTAAGCCCAATCCAAATGTGTAGTTAATGGACTGTGGGCACCGTTTGGCTTCCACATCTTTTATTATACTCAGATTTTCTCGGAAGTCAAGTCTCACCAAGCCCGGATTTTGCCTCGGGAGCCGATCCATGGATCAGCTCCCGAGCTTTTTCTTTATTCCCCGTTCTGGACGCTCTGGAAAATCTTCGCGATCGGGGAATCCGCGGAGACGACGAGGGTCTTGCTGCCGGTGCCGAGGGCCTTCTCCGCCATGTCGAGGGCGCGCATGAACTCATAGAAGTCGGCCTCCGCCGGGGTGTCGTAGACCTCGGAGAGGATGCGCATGTACTCGGCCTCGCCCTCGGCCTTGAGCTTTTCAGCCGCGGCCCGGGCCTCGGAGAGGGTGATCTGCACGGACTTGTCCGCCTCGTTGCGGATCTGCTTGGCCTCCGCCGCGCCTTCGGCGGTGTAGGAGGCGGCGATGTTGGTGCGCTCGGAGATCATGCGCTCATAGACGGCGGACTTGTTCTCGTCCGGCAGGTCGATGCGCTTGGTCTCGATGGCGAGCAGCTTGATGCCGTAGTTGTCGAAGGTGTTGCCCACGTTGTCCATGATGCGCTGGGCCAGCAGCCCGTCGCGCCCGGAGATGACCTCCTCCTGCCGCATGGAGGAGATGACGGTCTTGAGGCTGTTGTAGACCACGGTGTCGATGCGGTACTCGGCGTTGCCGAGGTTGCCGGAGAGGGTCTGGATGAACTTCAGCGGGTCGTCGATGCGCCAGAGCACGAAGGAGTCGGCCACCATGGACTTCTTGTCGCTGGTGATCACGTCGCTGACCGCGAGGTCGTAGAGCATCTCGGTCTTCGGCAGGGTGCTGACGGTCTGGATGAAGGGCAGCTTCATGCTCAGGCCCGGCTCGTCCACGATTTTGACCACCGCGCCGAACTGGCGGACGATGGTGTACTCGTTGGCCTGGGTGGTGACGAAGCAGGCGGAGGACAGCAGCAGGGCGAGAACCACGATCACAATGGGAAGGGAAAGCGTCAGCCTCTTTTTCACTTGTCCTCACCTCCCAGGTTCACATTGGCAAAGGATTCCAGCGGCAGGGCCGTCTGGACGCCGGTGTCGCTGTCGAGGATATAGAGCTTCATCTCGGGCAGGATGGACTCCATGGCCTCATAGAACAGGCGCTGCTTGGTGATGAGCGGGTACTTCTGGTACTCCTCATAGAGCTCGGCAAAGCGGGCGGCCTGACCGCTGGCCTCGTTGATCTTGCTGGCCTTGTAGGCCTCGGCGCTCTTGATGATCTGGTCGGCGTCGGCGGCCGCGGCGGGGATGACCTCGTTTGCGTACTTCTTGGCGTTGTTGACGGTGGTGTCCGCGGACTGCTTGGCGGTCTCCACGGCGGTGAAGGCGCGCTGTACCTCAGAGGTGGGCGGCTCCGCGTCCTGGATGCGGATGTTGGTCAGCTGCAGGCCGATGTCCTCCGACTCAAGCCGCTGCATGACCTTCTCCTTGATGGCGGCCTGGATCTCGCTCTTGCCGGTGGTGATGACCGTGTCGACGTTATACAGGCCGATGGTGTCGCGGATATAGCTCTGGCAGAGCATCTTGAGGATGCCCACCGGGTCCTCGGAATTGAAGAGGAACTTGATGGGGTCGGTCACGCGGTACTCGACATAGAAATCCACGTTGACGAAGTTGTAGTCGTAGGTGATCATCAGCGACTCCTCGTCGACGCTCTGGGTGCTGCCGATGCGGTAGCCGAGGGGGAAGCCCTGGATGGTCTTGGTGACCTTGGTGACGTGCTGGACAAAGGGCAGCTTGAGCTTGAGGCCGGAGGTGGAGACCATGGTGGGCTTGCCGAAGGTGGTGATGACGGCGTACTGATCCTCCTTGAGGGTGTAGTACGAATTCATCACCGCCAGCACCAGCAGCACCGCGATCAGCACGGTGACGGCCGCCCTTCCGGGAAGCTGCAGCTTCGGGCGCGGCCGTTTCGCCGGGCCGCTCGAGTAGCTGCCGTCCGGGTTTATGTTCATAAGCGGGACACTCCTTTCGATTGTCAGTTGCGGCGCCGCCCCATTTCATCCCTGCCGGGTCTGCTCCCGCAATTGACGATTTTAGACAACTTCATTATAGCAAAACATTCTCCGCTTGTGAAGTATCTGTTCACCGCACGTCTGTCATTCCCGGTAATTTATGCGCCGCTGTTCTCAATTGTCCGATGCTTCACGCTGCTCATACCAGGCAAGGCGCATCCGATCCAGCAGCTCTTCGATCAGCGCCGCCTTTGCGGGGTAAAAAAAGAGCGCCGACCGCTGCCGATCGGTGCCCCTGATATTGCCGCCTTTAGTCCGCCGTGAGGGTGCAGGTTCCTTCGCTGATTTGCAGAGCGGTGTTCTTTTCCAGCGTGAGTCTGACGGAATCCCCGGCCTTGAGCTCAAAGGACTTGAGAACCGTGCCGTAGTCGCCGATGATCTTTGCCTCGGTATTGATCACATTGCTCACCATGCCGCCGAGGGAACCCATCAGATCGCCGAGCTGGCCGCCGTAGAAATTCCCCAGCGAGGAATAGAGGTCGCCGTAGCTTTCGCCCGAGGTCTCCACGCATTTGAGCGTGTAGCTGCCGGGCTCGATGTCCTGGCCGACGATGTACTTTCCCTCACGCAATGTGAGCTCCTTTGTTGTGCTGAGGCCGCGCTTTTGCATCTCCTGCCTCACGGCCTCATAGAGCTGTTTGAGCTCCGCGTCGCTATAGCTGCCGAAGCCATCGGAATCGGCAAAGGCGGCGCAGGGCAGCAGGGCCAGCGCAAGGGCCAGAACGAGCAGGACAGAGAGCAGTTTTTTCATGTTGTTCCTCCTTTGTGAGATCGTTTTCGTTGTACTGCAAGCCTGATTATATCAAATAGCCGCGTTCCCCGTTGACCCCGATTCGGTGGCAGCGGGGAAGTTTTCAGCTCAGAAACGGCGGGAGATTGTTTTCCCGCAGGATCGCGTCGACGTCGTGGATGTCATAGATTCTGTTTTGAAACGCCACGATAAAGGCCGCGTCGCGGGGAATCCGCCCCAGAAGCGGCGCCATCCCGTACAGGATCAGCGCCTCCTGCGTCTCGTCCAGCCGAAACTGCGCCGCCAGGCAGAGCCGCAGGATGACGTCGCGCTGCGTCGTGTGCTTTTCCTCGGCGACGAGCTTGTAGCCGTAGCGCTCGGAGAGGTCGGCGGCGAGAAACACCTCCTGCTGCAAGACGCCCTTCTCCTTAAACTTCCCGCGCATGTACGCCGCCCACGGCCTCTCGCCCCGGATCAGCTTTCCCTCCTGCCGTCTGAGGAAGGCCGGGAACTCCGCCGGGGTAATCCGCAAAAGCTCCTCCTCAAATTCGTCCTCCCGCATCCAGATTTCTTTTGCCAAAACGTTCACCCTTTCTATAGTTGAACGCCGCCCGGTTTGACCCGAGCGGCGCTCTACTATAGGGGCTGTATTTTTTGCGAATTACTCTAATTCAACATCTTGGAACTCAGCGTCAATAACACCTTTACCCATAATGCTGTTATATACTGCCATCTCTTCAACTGATGCCTTATGTTCCGGGTTGGCTAATAGAGTGTCTTTTAGTTCTTTTTTCAATCGATCACAGCAAGGTTTAAATGATGCAAAAGTAATTCCACCGCCGATAACGCCGCCTATAACGGGGATTGCTTTGCTGATTGCCCCGGAAAACATACTTTTTGTTAAGCGAATGCCAAACCATTTGCACACTTCTTTAACAAACGGGAAAATGGTTCCCTTCGTTAAGGCCATGCCCATCAATTTTTTATTAACACCATTAGCCAAGCCTCTTGCAAGCGCTTTGATAGCGTTATTTGCGCCCGCTACTCCGTACATGGTTCCCAAGCACAGAATAATGGTATTCATTGTTTGATCGTCGAGTTGGAGTCCCTCTTCAACATCTGCATCTATATCGGGAAACCCATATAAGTATAACAGTTTTTGAACAGCGCGAAGCATAAATCCGTAATATTGAATAATATCTGCCGGAATAGTTGCCGCCATCGCCATCCCACCTGGGGCACCTAAAGCCGTAGATATACCTGAGACTTTTGTACGTTCGCTTTTTATTACCTCGTCAGCAATTTTGTCGATCTCTTCCTGCAATATTCCAGCCGATGCAGGTGTTGTGCTGATAGCTTTCTCAACGATTTCCTGTGAATAATTTTTGAAAAACTGTTTTTTCAGGAAAACATCTCTTTTGATATATACCCCAGGTGTTTTGAAAGAGAGTGCAATAATATCCTCGATGCCTACCTGTCCGTCACCATCTGCATCGAGCTTTGATACAACAGCACCTTTAGTGTTGATGATAGATGTTTTTGTTTTAGCCGCCGCGTCCTTTATACTATTTTTCATGCCGGAAAGATCAATTTTGGGTTTCTCCATCTTCAATAATCCTCTTTCTTATTTTTCCAACCGGAATTGTTTACGAATTGGAAATCAGTACACTGTTAATAATTGCACGATTATTATACAATACAATCACAGAGAGCACAAGAGGCATTCCCAAGGAGGTGATTTCGGAAACTCCGTTTTCAGACCGATGCAGTTAATCAAATTCACCATAATCAATCAAGCCTCCCTTATGAAATGATTCTTTCACAAGGGAGACTGTATTTTTTTAGAAAGCCGCCTTACTCGCCGTCCGCCTCCACGCTGCCGAGCTCGGTGTAGATCATACCGTTCCGGCCGCGGTCTGAGCGCATGAGGGAGAGCGCGGTCACGGTCATGGAGGCGGGCTCCGGGGTGATTCCCGGCAGGGCTCCGGAGGCTTTTCGGAGCAGGGTGATGTGCGGGCTGAAACGCTTTTTGTCGAAGGGGATGCCATTTTCCGCAAGTGCCCGGCGAAGGCGGCGCACGACCACGGTGAGCGGCACGGAGTCCCGCACCCCGGCCCACCACAGATCGCCGAAGCAGCCCATGCCCTCCAGACTCAGCTCGAAGGGCCGGAACGCGACGGCGGACAGCGCGTCCAGCACCGGCTGCGCGTCCGGGTACTCCCCGATGAAGGCGAGGGTCAGGTGCAGGTTCTCCTCCGGCGTGTAGTTTCCCCGCGCGCCCCGGTCATAGAGCGCGTTCTGCATCCTGATCAGGCTGTCCTTCATCTCGTCGGACAGATTGACGGCGATAAACAGTCTCATGGCAAAGCCTCCGAAAAACGGGATAGTTTTATTATCCGTTTTCCGGGGCCGATTTGTCAAGAGTTTGAAATTGCGTTTGCATACTGGCGGAGTTTCGCCGGATGTGGTAGAATACCTTATCACGACAGGGCGCAGGCTGATTTCGGACGCGGTCACCTGACCCGCGCGAAAGAGGGATGGGCATGGAATACCGGATCATCCAGGGCGCGGAAAACCTGAATACGGAGTTTGTATAGGACGTCGATATGAAAACACGGAAAAAGCGATTCAATCTTTTGTGTATTTACGCGCTGCTGCTCCTGCTGCTTCCCTCTGTATATGCCCGGGCCGACAGCGGCGAATATTTTGACGAGGGCGTCGATACCCGGGTCGAAATCACCGGTTTTTCGCCCTACGGCGGCGATCCGGGTTTCAGCTTTCTCTCCGAGGGCGACAGGATCGCGGTGCTGTCCCCCTCCGCTCTGCCCGACAGGGGGCGGATCGAGACGACGCTTGCGGGCCTGAGAAGCTGGGGCTTTGAGCCGGTAGAGGGAAACGCCGTCGGCGGCGAGACAAGGACGCTTGAAGAGCTCGCGGACGACCTCAGATGGGCGCTCGCCGATCCGGAGATCAGGGCGATCTTCTGCGTGCGCGGCGGCTACGGGGCGACGGAGGTCCTCGACGTGCTCCCGCCCGATCTGATCGCTTCCGCGAACAAGCCCATCGTCGGGTTCAGTGACATCACGGCCTTTCACGGGGCCTGGACCTGTGCGGGGCAGCCGTCCATACACGCGAGCATGAGCACCGCGTTCGGCGATGATTTCCCGGCGGACTGCGCGGAGGCGGAAAAGCGCATGATGAAGGGCGAGCTCCCCGCCTATCGCTGCGAAGCCAGCGCTTATTGCAGAGAGGGCCGCGCGGAGGGCATCCTCATCGGGGGCAATCTGGCAACCCTCGCCGCCTCGCTGGACACCGCCTATGACAGCACGGCTCAGGATCGGCCGTTCATTCTCTTTCTGGAAGAGACCGGCGAAAACATGCAGCACATACATCGCTTTCTCACCATACTCAAGCACCGGGGCATCCTCGACCGGGCCGCGGGGATCGTCTTCGGCGAGTGGATAGGCCTGCCGGCGGACGGGCTGGGCAACTACGGCGCGGCGAGAGGCAGCCTGTTTGAATCGGCGGCGGATATGATCTCCCGGCAGTTTCTCTCCGATCTGGATATACCGGTCGCCTTCGGTTTTCCCGCGGGGCACGGGGACGTCAATTATCCCCTTCTGATGGGCGCGGAGGCGATCCTCGACGTCTCGGCGGAGAGCTATACCCTGTCCTGGGCCGCGCCGCAGGTTGAAGCGGAAGAAAGGCCGGCGGACACGCCGCCTTCCCCAACCCCATAACAAAAGACAAAGGAGCCAGAACATGAAGAAAAGCGCCATTCAATTGACAACCGTGCTTCTCACGCTGGCGCTGCTGATGGCGGTGCTCATCCTTTACGGTGTGAAGAAAGACAAGTCCGAACCCGCCGCGCCCGCGCTCACCCCGGCCGGGACGGCCGCGCCGACTGTGCCACGAAGACAGGTCGGCGAGCGCTATGACAGGGTCATCACGATTGAGGGTATGGAGGAGACGGTCCACTACGAGCAGATCCGAAACGACACGGTCGGCATCGAGATGGGCTATGAGTATGAAAACTTCAGGCGGCGCAGCGAGCCGAACCGCGAATGCTTTATCTCGGACTGGGACGACCCCGACAATCCCGAGAACTATCTTGAGGTGACAAGCAGCCCGGACAGCGCCGAGACTGTCGCCGCGGCCATTGCCGAGACGCTTTCGCGGGACTACGAAATCTACCGGGATGATGCGTTCATGCTTGAAGGCGCGGGCCGCTGCATACGCATCGACGCCTCCGCGGACAAGGGCGGTCTGACCATGCCGGATCACCTGCAGCTGGTGTATATCATCCCCGCGCCTGACGGCTGCCGCATTGCGACGGAGCACTACTTCATTGTGGAATCTGAGGGCTTTGGCAACCGCTTCCGCAACATGATGCACACCCTGACGGTCATCGACAGGCAGGGATAAGGCGGCGTCCGCGGCTGACATGATCGCCGAACAGAATGAATAACACGGAATCGTTTGGAGGAGAGCCATGATTAAGAAAAGAATAAGCGCCGTGCTCGCCATGCTGATCTGCCTGTCTTTGCTTACGGGCACGGCAGCCTTTGCGGCGGAGAACGTCAAGGCGAAAGAGCCCTTTGCCTATGAACACGATCCCAGGGATAACCCTACCGCCATGCGGGACATCGTGGTCAACCCGGACGCGGTCTACGGCTTCTCTCCGAGCAAGGCGGAAGATTCCACGCTCAAGGAATATGCGGATCTCTTCGACTGGACGGACGCGGAACAGGTTGCCGCCGGACGGGAGCAGCGTCAGGCGTATCATGACAGCCTGGAAGAGCTGTATGAGATGATCCTGGAAATGACGCTTGCGGACAAGGACATCGAGAGCATTGCCCGCGCCGTGAGTCAGCGCCGCAACGAACTGCGTCTGGAGGCCTACAAGGACGATCCCGAGGGTCTGGCGACCGTTAAAAAGCGGAACCTGGAAACCTACGGCAACGAGCTCGGCCCCACGCAGGATTCTCTGTATGACAAATACGGCTCCTGGGAAACCGTACTGCTCAAGGCGCTGGGAACCAACGCCGGGATGGACGCCTGCCTGGGCTTCTATGATGAATACTATTATCTCTACTTTCTTGACACGGAGACAGACGAGCCCGTTTCAGACGGCAAATAAGGGTACTGGAGGAAATTCTATGAAACAGCTCTTGAAAAACGCAAAGCTCTATGACGGCACGGGCGCACAGCCTTTTATCGGCGACGTGCTGATCGACGGCGACCGCATCGCAAAGGTCGGCCCCGCTCTCTCGGACGAGGCCGACGTCGTGTATGATCTCAGCGGCAAGTCGCTCTCCCCCGGTTTTATCGACGGCCACTCGCATAACGACTGGTTTGCGATCAAGAAGGAGCCGCTGCCCTATTTTGAGCCCTTTATCCGCCAGGGCATCGCCACCTTTGTGGCCGGCAACTGCGGCGTCTCGACCATCGGCTTTGAGCCGGACTCGCCCCATGCGGACAAGCTGGGCGGCGGCCTGTTTACCTATCAGGATACGACAGGCAGGTACGGCACGCTGGATGAGTTTTTCGCGGCCGTTGACCGGAACATGCCCTGCAACCTGTCCGTTCTGGCCGGTCACTGCTCCGCCCGCGCCGCCGTCTCCGGTTTTGCCAACCGGAAGCTGACGCCGGAGGAGGAGGCCGGTATGCTGGCCATTATGGAGAAGGCTTTGCAGCAGGGCGCGGCGGGCCTCTCCCTCGGCATGATGTACGAGCCGGGGCTCTACGCCGACGTGGAGGAGCAGCGCAAGGTCGCCGAGCTCTGCGTCAAGTACAATAAGCCCCTGACGGTCCATCCCCGGGCGGAGTCCAAGGTCTCGATGGCCTATCCCCAGCTCTTCGGGCGTTCCCATCTGCTGCGCGCCTTTGACGAGCTGGTGGAGATTTCCAAGGGTACGCCGCTCAAGCTCCATTACTCCCACGCGATCTTCGTGGGCCGCAGCTCCTTCAAGGACAAGGCGGAGCTGCTGCGGCTGATGGACGAGCTGCGCAAAACCGGCACGGATGTGACTTTTGACATTTACAACGAGTGCCTGGGCGTCTCGGTGATCACGGTCATCCTTCCGGGCTGGTATCAGGGCATGAGCGTTGAGGAGAAGCGAAAGCCCTTCAACCGGCTCAAGCTGGCGGCGCTGGTCAAGGCCACGAGCCTGCTGCTGGGCTTCGGCTTCAAGGATATTGTGGTGGCCTATATTGGGCCGGGTTATGAGCGCTTTGAGGGCAAATCCGTCCACCAGATCGCCAAAGAGGAGGGCATGAGCGACCTCAACGCCTACCTCATGCTCTGCGAGGCCTCCGACTTCAAAGGCCGCGTCAACATGGGCCCGTATTCCACAAAGGAGATCATCTCCGACTTTGAGCATGACGAGCACTGCCTGTATATGACGGATGCCTGGGTGGAGGATCACGGCGTGCAGAACCCCGCGATCTACGATTGCTATCCCAAGTTCCTGCGCGACTCCCTGCTGGGTACGGGTGACACCATGCCCAACACCGTCCGCCGCATGACCGGCGCGATCGCCGACCGCTTCATGCTCCCGGAGAGGGGCTATCTGAAGGAGGGCTATTTCGCGGATTTGACGGTGTTTGACGAGAACATGCTCCGCGCGGGCGTGCCCGACCGGGAGGAGCCCTTCGGCATTGAGAAGCTCTTCATCAACGGCACGCTGGTGCTGGACCGCGGCCAGCTCAACGAGCGGGCCCTGAAAACCACCGGCCGCGCCATCCGGGTGAAATAATTCCATAACGCAAGGCCCACAGTGAAAATTCCTCACTGTGGGCCTTGCGTTATTCCGCTTTGATCCCCGCCAGCGCGAGGAACTTCTTTTCGTTCAGGATCTCATGCGTGATGAACGTCCCATCCCTGAACAGGGAGAAATTTGTCACTGGCGAGGGGGCGTTCTGCGCCTTCTCCCTCGTGTCGATGTGGACTGTCTTCAGCGGCACCCCATATTCCTCCGCGGCGGCTTCAAGGCGCGGCACCCAGTAATAGGTGAAGGGGCACTGATCGGAATAGTACAGCACAAAGCCGCTGTCTTCCACTCGCGGATGCTTCGCGCAAGGCTTGAACTTTGGCGGCTCCGCCCCTTCTTTAAGGGGCAGGACCCAGAGCTGTATGCCGCTGTCGGACTCGTCCGCGACCCGGAAGCCCTTGTACGCGAGATACTTCGGGTCGGCCAGAAAGCCCTTCTTTTTTGCGGAGGACAGGATGGTCAATCCTTTACGCCCCTGCTCTTTCGCGTCCCGTATGCACTCGTCCAGCAGCTCGTTTGAATAGCCGTGGCCCTTGAGTGAGCCGGACACCCACAGACAGTTGATGTGCGTATACCCCTCCGCGTCCAGTGGCTGCCAGGCGTTTTCGGCGGGGATGTACTCGATGAAGCACTTCCCGCGCAGCTCGCTGCGGTAAAAGACCAGGCCCTCTTTGAAGCGCGCTTTCAGCCATTCCTTTTTCCGCGCGCTCTGGTTGTTCGACATGGCGCAGCAGATATGCTCTCTGTCGATGTTTTCCTCCGTGATACAGATATAGCCCATGCTGAAACCTTCCTTCAAATGACCTGCCATCATCGCAGGCTGTTGATCTCCTTTTGCAGATTTTCCAGAAAGCGCCCCGCGTGGGCCCCGTCCATCTGTGTGTGGTGGAACTGAAACGAGACGGGCAGCGTACAGCGCAGCAGCCCTTTCCGGTACCGGCCCCAGATTAGAAAGGGGTTGTTGAAAATCCCGCTGTTCATGCCGACCGCGCCGTCAAGCTCCGTCTCGACAATCGCCGAGGTGCCGATCACCATGCACCCGTCGGAGAGGTCGCGGTCCGTGCAGCTCTCGGCGACCTGCGCGGTGTGCTGCAAGTAGTCCCGGTTGAAAACGTCCAGATCGTCTGCGTACAGAATATCGCAGGAGCTGACTTCCCCTCTCCTGTTCTTCACAATGGTGTTGACCGCGAGGGACTCATACCGCATCAGCCTGCCGCCCACCGGGAGCAGATAGAACTCTTTGACCGGCACAGCGGCTCTCCCGATGCACCAGCACAGCAGCATGTTGAATTTGAGACCCTTCCGCTTGCTGACTTTGACCAGATTGGTGACGTCCAGGGTTTTGAAAAACGTCACCATCGGGTTCGGCGCCTTCATCCAGAACGCGAAGGCCGCAGCCCTCGTTGTGTCCTGCGGGTTTACTTCCTTTGCCACGCGCTCACCCTCCCCTTATGGCGAGAGCGCAGCCCGCCGCGGCGAAGACGAGTCCGCCTATGATTTTCCCTTTCATCCCGGCACTGTCCTTTCACTCAAACAAAGCGACACTTTTTTATTCTTCGTGTAGGGGGACGTCCCCTTTTGCGATCTTCTCCCACGAAAAGCCCGGGATCAGATCCCGCGCCGCGACGGGGGCGTCGCTGTCCGCCAGGCCGCAGAGATGTGCGAGGCGGCCGACCACTTCCTCAGGCCGGTATTCCTGCCGCAAAACCTGGGTACTGAGACTGCCGAGGCGCTTGGAGAGCTTGCCCGCCCCGCCGGTGAGCAGCGGACAGTGGCAGTAGTCCGGCGCGGTCCCGCCCAGGGTCTCGATCAGCCACTTCTGCCGCGGCGCGGAGGAGAGCAGATCGCGCCCGCGCACCACGCGCGTCACACCCATGAGCATGTCGTCCACGCTCACCGCGAGCTGATAGGCAAACACCCCGTCGGCCCGTCTCACGATGAAGTCCCCGAGTTCCCGCGCCGGGTTCTGGGTGAACGCCCCGTAGTGGCCGTCGTTGACTGTGATCGCCGCGTCCGGGCTGCGGAGCTTCCAGGCAGGGGGCTTGCCGCCGCGCAGCAGAACTTCCCGCTCGTCCCTGCTCAGACGGGCGCAGCGGCAGCCGCTGTCGTGCTCCTTCTCCCCCGGATGCGGGGCGGAGGCGGCGGCCAGGCGCTCGCTCCGGGTACACCAGCAGGGATAGACGAGCTCGCGGTCTTTCAATTGTTGAAAATAGGTATCGTAGACAGCGCCGCGCTTTGACTGGGCATAGTCCGGGTCCGGCCAGCCCCGGTCCCAGTCGAGCCCCAGCCATCGCAGATCGTCCGCCATGGCCTCGGCGTAGACCCTTTTGGAGCGCGCGGGATCCAGGTCCTCCATGCGGAAGACCATCTCCCCGCCGAGGGCGCGGCAGTCCAGCCACGCCAGCAGCATGGCCAGCAGATTGCCGAGGTGCATGTAGCCTGAGGGACTGGGCGCAAAGCGTCCGACGGCGCTCATCTGTCCTCCGAGAGGATCAGGGGCGTGCCGTCGCAGAGAAGCTCGCCGTCCTCGACCTTGACGAGATTGCCGCCGATGTGGTTTTCGTATGTCCCGTCGGGGAGCTTGACCTTGACCCGGGCATTTTCTCCGTTGAGGGAGAAGACGCCGACACAGTGCTTTTGGGGGCCGAAGCGCTCCAGAACCGCGACGCGGCGCTGATCGTCGGCCGTGCCCCAGAAGTGATCCTCCCCCGTAAAGAGGGTCTTCTTGATCGCCGCCAGCTTCTTCATCAGCGGCATGAGGGAGCGGCCCGTCTCGCGGTCGATAGGCTCGCGCTCAAAGAGGCTGGGCACATGGGTGTCGGCCCACTCCTGCCCGGCATAGATCATGGTGGTGCCCTTGAGGAAATAGAGCATGGCCGTCCAGTTGACCAGGGCCTCCATATCCGTCACGACGGAGGCGATGCGCGGCTGATCGTGGTTTTCCAGGCAACGCAGCTTGTTGTAATTGTCGGGGTACAGGGCCTCCTGGAGGTTCAGCAGATTGACATACTCCGACAGGGGGCGGCGGCCGCGCACCATCTCGTCAAAGACCTCGCGGATGTCGTAGGAATACTCCATATCGAAGGCCTCATAGCCCTCGGTGTCGCGCATGGCGGAAAAGCCGAGTCTGCGGGCTTCGCAGTTGAAGCTGAGGTGCACGGTCTCGGCCAGCCAGATGCAGTCGGGCCGGACCTCCTTCACGGCCTTCCGCGCTTCCCTCCAGAAGTTGAGGGGGACAAGGCTCGCCACGTCGCAGCGGAAGCCGTCCACGATGGAGGCCCAGTAGCGCAGGGACTCGATCTGGTAGTCCCAGAGCGCGCGGTTGGCGTAGTCGAGGTCGATGACGTCGGCCCAGTCGCCGTAGCGGTTGCCGGGCCTGCCCTCGGCGTCGTGGTAGAAAAACTCCGGGTGCTCAGCATAGAGCACGGAGTCGGGCGAGGTGTGGTTGTACACCACGTCGATGATGACCTTCATCCCCCGCGCGTGAATCTCGTCCACGAGCGCCTTAAAGTCGTCCAGCGTCCCGTAGGCGGGGTTTACCGTGCGGTAGTCGCGGTTTGCATAGGGGCAGCCGAGACTCCCCTTCCGCCCCTCAACCCCGATGGGGTGGATGGGCATGAACCAGACAATGTCCGTCCCGAGGGAGCGGATGCGGTCCAGGTCGGGGATGACGGCCCGAAAAGTTCCCTCGGGCGTATGGGCGCGGACATAGACGGAATACAGCACCTGCGTCTGCAGGCTGCGGTCGGTATCGTAAGCCATGGATAAAACCTCCGGTCGTTTTTTGTTTTATCATATCACAAATCGGGTAAGGTGCAAGAGCGAGATCGCACGATAAGCAATCCGGACGCGCGGGCAAAACCGCAGAGACAAAAAGCGCATAATACTGTTTTTCGTTTTGTGCCCTCGGGCACAAAACACGTCTCATAGGTCTCCGACGTGCCTTTGGCACTATAAAACGGCTTTAAGCCGTTTTATGGGAGACCAGTATAAACCAAATCGGGCGGGCACGTCGTCTCCGACATGTCCGCCCGATTGTTCCAAAACCTCAGTAGTTTGTCCGCTCCATGTGCAGGTAGGCGTCGAACAGCGCGAGGCAGGCGTCGCGGTCCAGGCCGATCAGGTAATCCTGAAACTGCTCTCTGCCGCCGAAGAGCGTGTCAAATTTCTCGTCCCGGAAGCCGATCATCTCATTGTCCTCGATGGTGCAGCCGTAGTAGACCCGGTCGATATTGGCCCACAGGCAGGCGCACAGGCACATGGGGCATGGCTCGCCCGTGGTATACAGCTCACAGCCGGAGAGGTCGAAGGTCTCCAGCCGCTGTCCGGCGTCCCGAATCGCGGAGACCTCGCCGTGGCAGGTGGGATCGTTGTTCAAAACCACCTGATTGTGTCCCTGCCCGACGATTTCTCCGTCCTTCACGATCACGCTGCCGAAGGGGCCGCCGTGCTGATTGCTGATCCCGTTCATGGCCTCGTGGATCGCAAGGCGCATGTACTCATTCTCCGCAAGGAGAGACGGGTCACCTTCAGGCTCGACCTCCGCCGCCTCGGCAAAGGCGACCGAAGAAAACAGAAGGAGAACTGCCAGCAGGCAGGATAACAGAATTGCTGTTCGTTTCTTGATTTTCATGTTTTTTCCCTCCCGTACAGTCCTAAGATTTGTATGCGAAACGGGCGTTCTTTACCGGATATTCTCGATCCGGATCACATTGGTGTTGCCGCTCTCGCCGCTGGTGTTGCCGCCGGTCATCACGACAGTGTCCCCCGCCTCGAGATTCAGAACGCGCTTGGCCTCCCGCAGGGCGAAGAAGTTCAGCACGTCCATGCTGGGGAACTGCTCGGTCAGCAGCGGGAGGACGCCCCAGGAGAGCGCCAGCTTGTACCAGGCGCGCTCCCCGGTGGCGAGACCCACAATGGTGATGGGCGCGCGGAAGCGGGAGACCATGCGGACGGTCATGCCGCTGATGGAGGTGACGACGATGGCCTTGGCGTCAAGGTCGATGGCCATGGTGCAGGCCGCGTGGGAGATGGCGTCGACGCGGTTGCGGATGGTGAACTCGTTGTTGTGGAAGAGGCGGCGGTAGTCGATGTGCCGCTCGGTCTCCTCGGCGATCTCGCCCATGACGCGCAGGGCGTCCACGGGGTACTTGCCCGCGGCGGACTCGCCCGAGAGCATGACGGCGCTGGTTCCGTCATAGACGGCGTTGGCCACGTCGCTGATCTCGGCGCGGGTGGGGCGGGGGTTGGTGATCATGCTCTCGAGCATTTCGGTCGCGGTGATGACGCGCTTGCCGAGCATACGGCATTTGGTGATGAGGTACTTCTGGATGGCGGGCAGCTCGGTAAACGGCACCTCCACGCCGAGGTCGCCGCGGGCCACCATGATGCCCTCGCAGGCGGAGCAGATTTCGTCGATGTTGTCGACGCCCGACTGGTTCTCGATCTTGGCGATGACGTCGATGTCGCCGCCGCCGTTTGCGGCGAGGAAGGTCTTGAGATCCACCACGTCCTGCTTGCAGGAGACGAAGGACGCCGCGACGAAGTCCACGCCGTTGCGGATGCCGAAGAGCAGGTCCTCGCGGTCCTGGTCGCTCATGTACGCCTGGCGCATGACCTTGCCCGGGAAGCTCATGCTCTTGCGGTCGGAGAGGACGCCGCCGGTGACGACGGTGCAGCGGATCTCCGTGCCCTCGATGGCCTTGACCTCGAAGATCACAAGGCCGTTGTTGACGAGCACCCGGTCGCCCGCGTTCAGATCGTCGGCCAGGCCCTTGTAGCTGACGGAGACGATGGTCTCGTCGCCCACCACGTCGCGGGTGGTGAAGGTGAAGTCCGCGCCGTCGGCGAGCGTGATCTTCCCGTCGCGGAAGGTCTTGATGCGGTACTCGGGGCCCTTGGTGTCGAGCATGATCGCGATGGGCAGACCCAGCTCCGCGCGCACGGCCTTGATCATGTCGATCTTCTTCTGGTGCTCCTCATGGGTGCCGTGGGAGAAGTTGAGCCGGGCGACGTTCAGGCCCTGAAGGCACATGGCCCGGAAAACGGCGGGGTCTTCGCTGGACGGTCCGATGGTGCAGATGATCTTGGTCTTTCTCATGTTCGTACTCCTTTATTCAAATTCGGCGTTCTGTCTTTGCTTTGCTCTCAGTATACCATCCTTTTCCTCCCGCCGCAATGCGAAAATATGCGCAGACATTCCTATAAAAAACGGTACGGCGATTCCGGGCGGATTCGTCGTACCGTTTTCATATTCGATTTGTTCAGCCCTGCGGCCAGGCGGCGACGAAGGGCTGCTCATAGGGCACGTCCTTCTGCGCGCATACGCCCTCGCGCCACATCTCAAAGAATCGGCTGTAGGGGAAGGTGTAGTAGCCGTCCTGATAGTGGTCGGTGACGTCGTAGGGGTCGGTCAGGATCAGCACGTCGTCATCGGGGTTGTCGTTGCCGCACTCGTCCAGACCGATCACGACCTGCCAGTGTCCGGTCCAGTCCACCCAGTCCACCATGACCGGGACGCCCGCGTCCAGCTTTTCGATCAGCCAGGCCTCCGCCTCCTCGAGGCTGTCAAAGCGCGGATTGACATCGGCGTGGGCGTCAACATTCCAGCCGAGGTCTGTATAGAAGTCAGCCAGTCCCTCGACGCTGGTCCCTGTGACCAGGTCAATGTGCACCAGATCGCCGATCTGGAGCTCGTCATAATCGTCCACGCCATAATAGTGCAGGACCATCAGAGCGCTGGCCGCGCCGCAGGAGTACTCCGTGGTCTGCTGGTAGGTGTCAAAATGGCTGAGGATATGCAGCGTATCGCCGCTTTCCATATTGTAATAGTCGTTGATCACATAGTAGCGCGAATGGGGATGGTCCAGCTCACCGCCGTAGGAGTCCGCGCCGTCCTCGTCCATTGTCGTGGGATAGTCCTCCGGATAGGGGATCATGTGCTTCTCCGGCTCCTCGGCCCTGGCGTTCAGGCCGGTGAACAGCAGGGGCAGGATCATCATCACCACAAGCACGGCGGCCATGACGCGAATGAAGATTCGTCTTTGTTTTGGATTCATATAAAAAACTCCTTCCTGAGCCCATCCCTCCCAAATGGCGAAGGGGCAGAGGCCCGGCGCAAACGCCACGCCAAGTATAAACAAAAAGACGCCGGATGTCCAGCGTCTTTTCTCTTTAATAGAACGTCGCGACGGCCTGCTCGGGCGCTTCGCAGTCCTCGTGGCTGATGTAGGTCAATACGGGGCCCTTGCGCCCGTAGGCCATGGAGAACTTGAAATTGATCTTCGCGGTGAGGATCATCCAGCCCTCGTCCGTCACGCTGTCGGCCTTGTCCCAGTTGCAGACCAGGGCCGCAAACTGGATATCCTCCACACAGCAGGTCATGACATGGCGGCCGATGACGAAGGTCTTGGGCGGCAGTCTCTTTCTCTTGAGCGCCTTGGCCTTGAAACGGACGGTTTTGCCCTCGTACTTCTTGGGCTCCTCGCTCATGTCGCGATACCAGAGGGCGTAATCGTCGTCGCCGATCTCGATCACAGGGGCGTTCACGTCGAAGGGCAGCGGGTCCTCAATATCATCGTAGACCACGTTGCCGTCCGGGGCCTCGTAGGCGATGTCCGCCCGTCGGGACGCGCCGCGCACGATCTTGTGGAAGGCCATCTTATCCATGGCCGGGGTGAAGCGGTTGAAAACCACGAGCTCGCAGCTCTTGAGCTTGTCGAAGACGAGGTTTCGCATGTTGGTGTTGTAGGTCAGGAAGGTGGTCGCGTCCGCGAACATGAACTCCTGATAGACCATCCAGCTCTCCGGCATGGCGGAATAGAGCGCGTCCAGCATCCACATGCCGTTATACTCGATGACCACGCGCTCACACCGGGTCTCCTTAGCGAAGCGGACGAGGTTTTCCTGCGTCAGCTCGCTCTGGTCCTCGATCACGCGGATCTTGACGGACTTGTCGGCAAACTGGTCGGGGGCGTATTCCTCCTCGCCCTCCTCGCAGACCAGCAGCAGCGTGCGCTCCCCGTTGCAGAAGCGTTTGTCCTCCAAGGTCTCCTGGATGAACTTTGTCTTGCCGGCCTCCAAAAAGCCGGTGAAGAGGTAGACGGGCATGTCCCGCCCGGTGTTGTTAGCCAAGGTTGAACAGCTCCTTCAGGGCAGTTTCGTTGAGCCACGGCCGCCTGGCCGCGGCGCAGGTCGATCTCGCCGGGGACGTAGTCGAAGTACAGCCACTCGCTCTCGCCGGAGTCCACGATGCCCTTCGCGCGCAGAACCGCGCCGAAGCGTGCCTCGTCCTCAAGCTGTCCGAGGATGGCGCGCAGGCTTTCCTCCGTGAACTTCTTCGGGGTCTCCATGCCCCAGCTCTGGAAGATCTCGTCGGCGTGGTGATGGTGATGATGGTGGTGGTGCTCATGCTCGTCGTCATCGTCGTGGTGATGGTGGCACTCGCACTCGGGATCATCGCACTCCTCGCCGTCGTGGTGATGATGGTGGTGATGGTGCTCGTGCTCGTCGTCATCGTGGTGATGGTGGCACTCGCACTCCGGATCGTCGCATTCCTCGCCGTCCTCATGGTGGTGATGATGGTGATGATGCTCGTGCTCGTCGTCATCGTCATGGTGATGGTGGCACTCGCACTCGGGGTCGTCGCACTCGTCCTCGTCGTGGTGGTGATGATGGTGATGCTCGTGCTCCATCTCCTCCAGCTCGTGCCTGAGTCCGTTCTTGTCCATGGCCTCAAGGATCTGCGTGCCGCTGAGCTGCTCCCAGGCCGTGGTGATGAGACCGGCCTCGCTGTTGAGGGCCTTGAGGATTTCGACTGCCTCGGCGGTCTTCTCAGGCTTCACGGAGCCGGTGCGGCTGAGGACGATGAGGTCGGCGTTTGCGACCTGGTCGTTGAAGAACTCGCCGAAGTTGCGCGCGTACATTTTGGCCTTGCCCGCGTCCACGACGGTGACCTTTGCGCCGATGTGCGCGCCCTCCACGCGCTCAACCGCGGCGGCAACGTCGGACAGCTTGCCGACGCCCGAGGGCTCGATGAGGATGCGGTCGGGGGCGTAGTCGTCCATGACCTTCTTGAGAGCCTTGGTAAAGTCACCCACCAGGGTGCAGCAGATGCAGCCGGAGTTCATCTCCGTGATCTGCACGCCCGCGTCCTGCAGAAAGCCGCCGTCAATGGCGATCTCGCCGAACTCGTTCTCTATGAGGACGAGCTTTTCCTTCTGATAGCCCTCCGCGATCAGCTTGCGGATGAGCGTGGTTTTCCCCGCGCCGAGAAAGCCGGAGAAAATGTCTATTCTTGTCATGGTTTCTTGCTTCCTTCCATGTATTTATTTACCAATGATGTATTATATCATCCTTGTCAATGCCCTATCCGTGCAAAAACCGGGGCAAAACGCCCCGGCTTGCAAACATTTACCGTTTATTCACAAAGGTGCTTATCCCTCGATGGCATAGCCCGAGAGATCGAAGAGCGACTCGTCCACCGCTGTGTCCATGACGTGAATGGTGTAGAAGGTCTCCCCCAGTTCGGGCATCATCACCGGCGCGCCCGACAGGATGTGGACGAGCTTTCCATCCCCGTCAAAGTAGTAAGCCGTCTCGGGTGTGTAGTCCTGGGCCGGGAAGACCTCCACGCTGTAGGATACGCCGTCGACATCCCGCGTCTCCTCCGAGCAGTCCGACCGCATGGCCGACTGGAAGATCGTCTTGTAGCAGTCGTCGAGCATGAGCACGTTGTCCATCAGCATGCTCAGCGGCACGGACATCACGGCGCTGCCCTTCATTTCGTCCGGATAGAGCATATAGCTTGTCCCGTCCACATAGGCGGTGGCCGAGCGCTGCTCGTACCCGCTCACTTTTGTTGTGCGCAGGGAGAAGAGCTTGTCGCCCTTCGCGTGCACATCAAAAATCGAGGTCGAGTCCATGTAGTCCGAGTGATATTCATAGCTGAGGTGGGCGCCCTTCTCCGTGTCGATGCTACGGAAGGATTGATAGAGCTTCGTATCCGGCGCGTGGACGCTGATCTTGAAGTCCGCCGTGTCCATACCCTCGTGGGCAAAGTAGAGATAGAAGCCCGCGCTCATCTCCATCTCGATGACGTCTTTGTCCAGCCTGGCCTCCAGCGGATATCCCTCGTCGTTATAGAGCAAGAGGACGTCGTCCTTCACTTCCCATTTGACGACAGGCTCGTCCGTCCCGTACATAGAAAACACGCCGGTACCATCTTGATTCAGGCTCAGCTTTCCTTCAAGGCCCATGCTCTCGGGCGGCTTCTGCTCGCCCATGATCTCAAGCGTGAAGAGCCTGTAATCCCCCTGCGGAGCCGCAGCGCCGAGCAGGCACAGCGAGATCAGCAGAACTGCCGCCGCCATGATTGCGGTGATGTGTCTCATTTCTTCTCCTTTCCGCCGCTTGCGCGGTCTGTATGCACGCCGTCAACCTCTTTTCCTTTCAAAACGAGTCTGCTCCATCAGCTCTGCGCGCGCGCCTTTCTCCTGAATCGCAGGCCGGAGATGACAAGCATAATCCCGACAAGCAGAAAGCTGATGAAAACGGCGACCGGGACGGTAAGGCTGTATTCGCTCACCCGGAAGACCTCCTTGACCTCGATCTTGTCGCCGATCTGCGGCAGCTGGGATTCGCTGCTCCGTTTGACGCGGACCTTCGCTGCCTCCTTCTGATTGCCCTCATTGTCCGTATAACTCACGGTAACGGATTCGTTGTAGCGTCGTTTCGAGCCGGACCCCGTGAGTTGGCGAGTGGTATAGGTGTCGGTAATCTCTGTGATGTCGGCCGTGTAATGTGGGATGCGTATGCTGACCAGCATGGTCAGCAGCCCCGCCGCCATAAACAGCAGCCCCAGCCACATGGCGACCATAGCGCCCTTCTTCCGGTCGGACATGAATATGCACCTCCGAAGCATGTATTTTTACATATGATCCCTTTATGTCAAAAGGATACCACATTTTCGGTCGGTTGTAAAGGAAAATCACTCTTGTGCGGCAGAGTAAACAAAGAGATTGCCGCACCGGTGACCTGCGTCATCGGTGCGGCAATTTGTTGTTTTGTTATCGCAAAAATCCGTTGATGATCTGCTCCTCGGCTTCCGCTTCGGTCAAGCCGAGGGTCATGAGCTTGATGATCTGATCGCCCGCGATCTTGCCAATGGCGGCCTCGTGGACAAGGGCGGAGTCGATATTGTTGGCCTCGAGCTCCGGGATGGCGAGGACCTTGGCGTCATCCATGATGATCGCGTCGCATTCGGTATGGCCGGTGGAGAGGGCGTTGCCCACGATGCGGGAGCGGTAGATCTGATAGCTTCTCTCCTTGGCCACGGAGCGGGAGACCACATCGGCGCTGGAATTTTCGCCGTTGAGCTCGACGGTGTACTCGCTCTCGGCGCGCTGCTCGCCATGGGTGAGAAGGCGTTCATGCACGACGAGGCGCGCGCCCTTCTCAAGCTTCGCCACGGTATCGCGCTTCGTGTCGTCCACGCCCTTGATCTGAACCATCTCCATCTCGACGCTGCTGCCCTCGCCGATATAGACCTCAGTGCGGGGGTTCATGATGCGTTTGCCCTGGCCGTCGCCCGCGCCGTAGTGCTTTTCGACGTACTTGAGCTTGCAGTTTTTACCGATGTGGAAGCAGTGCACACCGTCATGGGCGGAGTCCTGGTCGCCGCAGTTGTGGATGCCGCAGCCCGCGATGATGAGCACGTCGCAGTCGTCGCCGACAAAGAAGTCGTTGTAGACGACCTCCTTCATCCCGCTCTGGGAGAGGACGACGGGGATGTGGACGCTCTCGTTCTTCGTGCCGGGACGGATACGGATGTCGATGCCGGGCTTGTCGGTCTTGGACGTGATCTCAATGTTGGCGGTGGAGTTGCGGCCTGCGGCCTCACCGTTGGCGCGGATGTTGTAGGCCCCCTCCGGAACCTTGTGCAGGTCCGCGATCTCGGCCAGAAGCTGCTTTTGAATCTCACTGAGCACGGCTGACGCCCCCTTCCAGAATACGGTTGCAGGTGACGGGGACGGTGCTCTTCATAAGCTCTGGCAGCATCTCGTCTCGGCTGCCCTGGCCGCTGACCCGACCGTCGGCAATGAGGATGATGGAGTCCGCGATCTCCAGAATGCGCTCCTGATGGGAGATGATGAGGATGGAGGCGTGGCTGCGCTTCTGCATGTTCTCAAACACCTGGATCAGACTCTGGAAGCTCCAGAGGTCGATGCCCGCCTCCGGCTCGTCAAAGACGGAGAGGGTGGTGCCGCGGGCGATGACGGTGGCGATCTCGATGCGCTTCATCTCGCCGCCGGAGAGGCTCGCGTTGACCTCGCGGTTGATATAGTCGCGCGCGCAGAGGCCGACCGCCGAGAGGTACTCGCAGGCGTCGCTGACAGAGAGCTGCTTGCCCGAGGCCAGGCGCAGAAGATCCACCACGTGGATGCCCTTGAAGCGCACGGGCTGCTGGAGGGCAAAGCTGATGCCGAGCTTCGCGCGCTCCGTGATGCCGAGCTCGGTGATGTCCCGGCCGTCCAGAAGGATGCGGCCGGAGCGGGGCTTCTCAATGCCCATGATGAGGCGGGCCAGCGTGGACTTGCCGCCGCCGTTGGGCCCGGTGATGACGACGAACTTCTCGTCCGGGACGACAAAGCTCACGTCCTTGATAATCTCTTTCGCGCTGTCCTGGCTTTCGACGCCAAAACAGACGTTTTTCAGTTCAAGCATACGGTTCTGTACCTTTCTGGTGAAGTCTGGTGTAACGCCTGAATATTATAGCATATTTTGCGGAAAGCACAAGACTTTAGAGTTTGGAGTTTTGAGTGTGGAGAGTGGAGTTGCGGTGTCCCCTTCGGGGACAATTTTAATTGTCGCGAAGCGACTCCATAACTCCACACTCCTAACTCCACACTCCACACTCTTCTCAGCCTTTCGCGGTGGTGAGATACAGGGTGTAGTCGATGTTGTCGCCGGGGTAGAAATAGGGCTGGGTATAGCCCTCGTTCATGTAAATGGTATAGTCGCCGTAGCGGCCCTCGGTGGGGACGTATTCCCAGTCGGCGGGCAGCTCCACGGTCTCGCGGCGCACGTGCGGGCCGCCGTCATACCAGTCCTCCCATACCAGCGTCACATGGCGCAGCGGTCTGTCCCAGCCGTCAAGGAAGGGGAAGGCAGGCGGCTGCTCGTCATAGGTGAAGGTGTTGACGATGGGGTCAAAGGTCTCGTCGATCTGGTGGCGCATCTCGCGCAGAACCAGCGTCCCGCGGTCGAACGCGACGTCCTGGAGCCAGTCGCCGACGAAGGTGAAGTGGGTGCGGATGAGATCGTCCTCCACGCTGTCGAGCAGGATGATGGACGCGCCCTCCAGATATTCGGAGATGTACTCGTCGCGCTCGTCCAGGTTCCCCGCGGCCGGGTCGAAGCCGGAGACCACGGCACGCATCTTTCCGTCCGCGCAGCGCTGGTACTCAAAGTAGCAGCCGCGGTATTGGCCGCTGACATAGTTGTCGTTTCCGCGCAGGATGCAGAGAGTACCGTCCCGCTCAAAGATCCAGAGCGGCATCCCGTCGTCGTAGGTGTTGCGGATCTTCACGGCCGGGTAGAGGGAGAGGATGTTTTTCAGAGAATTGGCCGCGATCAGCCCGTCCCAGTCGAAGTCCAGCGCCGCATCCAGGGCGGGGCCGGGATCGGGCGAAACGGCGTTGCGCAGGCTGTAGGCAAAGGCGCTCTTCGGTGCGCGGTTTCGCATGAAGCTGAGCTCATAGCGCCGCTCGGCGGCGGAGTTCAGCGCGTAGTACTGCCGCAGCGTGACGACGGCCGTCGGGGCAGCGTCGGCTTCGAGCTCCCATTCCATGGTCTGGCCCAGCAGCTCCTCCATGCGGGCGATATGCTCCGGGAAGCTGTAGCAGACCGTGCCGTCAGAGCCCCGCAGGACGCGGATGCCGTGCGCCGCCTCCAGCCACTCGACGGACATGACGTTCTCGTCCCGGTTGCCGAGGGAGCGCTGGAAGTCGCGCACCTCGTCCTCGGTGAGCATGCTGACCATCTGCGTGCGGTAGAGCCAGGCGACATACCAGCCAGTGGCGTCCCAGAGGAAATCGGGGTCAGACGGAGTGACGCCGTTAACGTAATTTCCCTCGTGGAAGGCCATGGCCACGGCGAAGGCCTGGCCCTCGATCAGCTCCGCAAAGGCGGGCTCTTCGGCGGCGGGCTCTTCCTCAAACTCGAGCGCGGCGGTCTCCTCAAGCCCGGCAGGTTCCGGCGTAGGTTCGGGCGTCGGCTCGGGCGTCGGTTCCGGCGTCGGTTCAGGCGTCGGCTCCGGCGTGGGCTCCGGCGTGGGTTCCGGTGTGGGTTCGGGAGTCGGTTCCGGTGTGGGTTCGGGAGTCGGTTCCGGTGTGGGTTCGGGAGTCGGTGCGGGAGTCGGTTCCGGCGTGGGTTCGGGCGTGGGTGCGGCGGTCACGGCCGGCGTCGGGGTCGGCGCGGCTGTCGGGGCGCTGCAGGACGTGAGCAGACCGAGCAGCAGCGCTACCAGAAGCAGGATCGAAAGCAGTTTTTTCATGGAAACCTCCTTTGTCGTTCATATTCAGAGTGTTGAAGTGTCCGGCAAGTTATGATAAAATACAGTATCTTTCGACGAAACAGGCGTGTGTTTTTTTCGCTGTGCATTCAAGGAGGAACTATGAACAGAATGGTATCCAAAATCGCCGTGTGTCTGGCGCTGGTGATCTTCGCGGTGTTCTCCTTCGGGCCCGCCGCGTCCACCCTGTCCGACCCGGAACGCTACACGGCCTATACCGCATCCCTCGACGACAAGATCGAGACCGTCTTAAAGCTGATGGCGGCGTCCACCGTGACCTCGGCGGGGCTGTCCGCGATCCCCGGCGACACGGCCACACCGATTGCCGAGAAGCTGGCGGATTTTTCGGAGTATTTTCTGCTGATCCTCTGCGTGCTCTACGCGGAGAAGTATCTGCTGTGCATCATCCCGCTGGGGGTGCTCAAGGCCCTGGTGCCGCTCTCGTGCGCGCTGTTTGCCGCGGGTCGATTCTGGAATCCTCACTTTATGGACCGCCACGGTCTTAAACTGTTTCTGGCAAGCCTTGCGCTTCTGTGCGTCATCCCGCTGAGCATCCAGACCTCGGATCTCATCTACGCCACCTATCAGCAGTCCATCGACAGCGCCCTCAGCTCGGCCGAGGAGTTGACCGATGAGACCGCCGCCCTTGCCGAGGCGGAGGAGACAAACGTGCTGTCCTCGCTGCTGAACAAACTGACGGATACCAGGGAGAGTCTGACGGAGCAGGCCTCCGCGGTTCTCAACCGCTTTGTGGAGTCCCTCGCCGTGATGATCGTGACCTCCTGCGTGATCCCGATTCTGGTGCTGCTCTTTTTTGTCTGGCTTGTCAGGCAGTTCACGGGCATTGATTTCCGCGATCTGCGCGACTTTCGCCCGCGCCCGCGCGGGGACGATTCTTCCGCGTCATCCTGAGCGCTGCGAAGGATCTTTCTGTTATATTCAGTATAACCCCTTTATCCGTTTTTTTCTACTGCTTTCTGTGAATTAGAAGGGAGGCGCCGCATCTGGAAGCGCTCAGAGGACTGACAAACTGGCGTCTCACCGTGAGACGGGAGGCGGACGGTATAACGATCCTGCGGGCGGTGAGCTGCGACCGGCGCGCCGTACTGCCGGAGGAGCTTTTCGGCCTGCCGGTGACGGCGCTCTCCGACCGCGCCCTCGCCTGCGGAGCCGCAGCGGTTCCGGGCGAGGAAGTGGTGATCCTCGGCGGTGCGGAGTCGGAGGACTGGGACAACCGGAACATCACGGAGCTGACCCTTCCCCGGACACTCCGGCACATCGGGGATTACGCCTTTATGAACCTGCGCGCCATGGAGACGCTGCGCTTTTATGATTCCCTTCTCACCACCGGCAGCGCGAGCTTTATGAATTGCCGCAGCTTCTCCCGGATCGAGCTCACCCGCGTCTCCCCCGTTCAGGGCCCGGCGCTTGCGTCCATCGTGCGCAGTCTCTCCCAGGAGCTGACAGTCACCATCCACGACGGCGACACGGAGCTGCGTCTCCTTTTTCCCGAGTATATTGAGACCTACATTGAAAACAAACCCGCCCACTATTTTCAGATGAACATCATCGGCCGCGCTTACGCCTATCACAACGTCTTCCGCGACAAGACGCTCACCGTCTCGGATTACGACGCGCTGTGGCGGGATTATCTCGCCGCCGAGCATGACGAGAACAGCGCCCTGCGCCTTGCCTATCTGCGTCTTCGCTTCCCGGCGGAGCTCTCCGATCAGGCGCGCGGGGACTACGCGGCCTATCTCAAGAAGCACCTCGCCGCTGCCCTGTCCCACGCCCTGCGTGAGCGCGACGGTGAGGGCCTGCGTCTGCTGCTGGGTCTCGGCGAGCCTGACAGCGCAGTCCTCGACGCGGCCCTGGACAAATCGCGCGGCCTGCGCTTTACCGAGGCGACGGCCATGCTGCTGGAAAAGCGCCGCGCCCGCGCCGCATCCGGGAGAGCAAAGAGGTTTGATTTATAACATGGACAACGACAATCTTTCCGCCGTCGGGCGGGACATCCTGCTCTCGGGCCGGACGCGGCTCTGCCTCGCCCTGCCCTATCTGAGTGGCCCGCTCTGCGCCCTTGTCCCCCAGCCGGGGGACGGCGTGACCACGAGCGCCGCCACTGACGGAGAAAACCTGTACTATAGCGCCGCCTACCTCGCCTCGGGCTTTCTCAAAAGCGAACGCTTCGCGTCCCGCCTCACGATGCACACGGTCCTGCACTGCATGTTCCGCCACCTCGCCAAGCGCCGGGGCCGTGACGCCGCGCTCTGGGATCTCGCCTGCGACGCCGCGGTGGAGAGTGTGATCGACGCCCTCCCCTACGCCTGCCTTGCGGAGAAGGCCGTCCCCGCGAAGGGGCTCTTCCTCTCCGAGTGTCGGCGGGAGATGAAGGTTCTGAGCGCCGAGGGCATCTACCGCATGCTTCTGCGCGAGCGGCCCCCCGCGTACAAGATTGCAAGCCTACAGCGCCTTTTCGCCATGGACGATCACGGGCTCTGGGATTTGGAGGAAAAGCAGGACAGGGAGCGCAGCGAGCGCCAGGATCAGGCCTGGCAGGACGCCGCCTCCCGTGCCCAGACCGCGCTGGACAGCCTTGTGTCCGAACAGGGCGCGGGCGGCGAGGGCATGACGGAGCAGCTCTCCGTCGCGGCCCGGGACGATGTGGACTACCGCAAGTTCCTGCGCCGCTTTGCCGCCCCGCGCGAGGTCCTGCACGCCGACGGGGACGCTTTCGACTATATCTACTACACCTACGGGCTCACGCGCTACGGCAACATGCCGCTCATCGAGCCGCCCGAGACCCGCGAGGAAAGACGCATTGAGGACTTTGTCATCGCGATCGACACCTCCATGTCCACCTCGGGCCTGCTGGTACGTGAATTTCTGGCGAGCACCTACGCGATTTTGCGCAGCACCGACAGCTTCACCCGCAAATTAAACATTCACATTTTGCAGTGCGACGATCAGCTCCGCTCCGACCGGAAGATCACAAGTCTGGAGGAACTGCGCCGCTACATGGAGGATCTGACCCTCTCCGGCGGCAGCGCCACGGACTTCCGCCCGGTGTTTGAGCATGTGGACAGGCTCATAAAAGAGGGCGGCTTCTCGAATCTCCGGGGTCTGCTCTACTTTACCGACGGCATGGGCATTTATCCCACAAAGCGCCCGGACTACGAGGTCGCATTCATTTTGTTGGAGGAGCCGCCGCTGTCGGTGAAGATGCCGCCCTGGGCCATCCGCATCATGCCGGAGCTGCCCTGGCGCAAGCCCCGCGAGAGCTTTGACGAATTCTGGCAGGAAGAAGTATTGCAAGAATTGCCCGAACTATAGTCACTTGCAAAACCATGTTTTGCAAGTGAGAGACTCGCGCTTATCGCACGCGGCTTACGGGAGACAAGCCGCGTATTCTCGGCGCGAGGCCTCGCAAAGCTCGGCTTAAGGTGTTTTTGAGGCGGCAAAGCCGCCCCAAAAACGATTGAAATGATTATCCTGATAAGCATACGCAAAAGGGGATACACTATGAACATCAAGCAAGCCAAGGAACAGATACGAAACACCCTGCGCGCCTATCTCAGCCGGGACGCGCTGGGCAATTACCGCATCCCCGCCGTGCGGCAGAGGCCGGTCCTGCTGATGGGCCCGCCAGGCATCGGCAAGACCCAGATCATGGAGCAGATCGCCGCCGAGGAAAACGTCGGCCTCGTCTCCTACACCATCACCCACCACACGCGCCAGAGCGCCATCGGCCTGCCGTTTATCGAAAAGCGCGTCTACGGCGGCGAGGAGCGCACCGTCACCGAGTACACGATGAGTGAGATTTTAGGCTCGGTCTACGCGCTGACCGAGAAGACCGGGATCACGGAGGGCATTCTCTTTCTCGACGAGATCAACTGCGTGTCCGAGACCCTGGCCCCGATGATGCTGCAATTTTTACAGTGCAAGACCTTCGGCAATCAGAAGCTGCCGGAGGGCTGGCTGATCGTCGCGGCGGGCAATCCCCCGGAGTACAACCGCTCGGTGCGCGACTTTGACGTGGTGACGCTCGACCGCGTCAAGCGCATTACCGTGGAGGAGGACTTCCCCGTCTGGAAGGAATACGCCCTGCGCAAGGGCCTGCACGGGGCGGTGATCTCCTATCTCGATCTCAAGAAGGAGAACTTCTACCGCATTGAAAACAGCCCCGAGGGGATGCAGTTTGCCACCGCCCGCGGCTGGGAGGATCTGAGCGAAATCCTCTATGCCTACGAGGCCCTGGGGATTGCGCCGGACACGGAGCTTGCGGTGCAGTACATCCAGATGCCGTCCGTCGCGCGGGATTTCACCAACTACTATAACCTTTACAACAAGTACCGCCAGGTCTATCATGTGGACGACATCCTGCGCGGCCAGGTTCCGAAGGTGACGGTCACGGAATTTGCCTCCGCGCCCTTTGACGAGAAGCTGGCCGTTATGGGCCTGCTGCTGTCGCGTCTGTCCGAGGCTTCGCGCGAGACAAGGCGGCAGGACGCGCTGTGCTCGGCCCTGTTCGACACGTTCACCGGCGTCAAGAACCGCCTGCCGGACACGCCGATCGACAGTCTCTCGGACATACTCGCCGTCCGCCGCGCGGCGATCAAGCGGGCCGCCGACGCGGGGCAGGACGACAAGGAACAGAAGTACCTCCGCCAGGCGGAGATCAACCGGATTGAGGACTGCCTGAAAGCCCTGGCCGAGTCGGACGCCGACGCGGAGGGGCAGATGGACGCCCTGCGCGGCCTCTTTGCCGCCGAGACCGGGCGCCGCGAAGCCCTGGCTGATGAGACTGGCGGCATGTTTGACGGAGCCTTTCGCTTTCTCGAGGAGGCCGTGGGGCCAAGTCAGGAGCTCATTCTCTTCGTCACGGAGATCACGGCGGGCTATGACACCTCCTGGTACGTGGGCGAGTTCGGCTGCGACGCCTATTTCCGCCATAACCGGGAGCTGCTGTATGACGAGACGCGGCAGAGCATCCTCGAGCGTCTCAAAGGTCAGAACCTATAATGCGACACAAAATCACATACTGGAGTAAAGAAAAGGAGAAGCACACATGATACCGAGTTTTTCTGTAGATCACAGAGCCATCGTCCCCGGCATTTTTGTCAGCCGGGTGGATACGGTCGGCGGCGGCCAGGTTACAACCTACGACATCCGCCTCAAAAGGCCGAACATTGAGCCGGTGATCGACGTGGCCGCCATGCACTCGCTTGAGCACATCATCGCCACCTATCTGCGCAACGATCCCGACTGGCAGGATGAGGTCATCTACTGGGGACCGATGGGCTGCCTGACCGGGTTTTACCTCATCCTCAAGGGCAACCGCCCCTCACGGGAGATCTATGATCTGATCCTGCGGGCCTTCCGCTCCGTGCAGGATGCGGAGAGCGTCCCCGGCGCCGCAGCGAAAAACTGCGGGTATGCCCTGATGCACAACCTCCCCATGGCGAAATACTACGCGGCGGAATTTGCCGACTATCTCAGTGCGAACGGTGACAAGGCCGAAACCTTTGACTATCCGCAGACGGAGCGCCTCATCACCGACGACGGACGGAGCTTTTTCGATTCGTAACGCTCTGCCGCGGCACACGCATGAAACGTGTCCCCTGGTCTTTGGGGCTCCGGCAGAGACGCTGCGGCGTCCCCTTCAAGCCGGGATCTCAGACACCTGCGCGGCGGCTTGATCATTCTTCTATTGTTTGATACAATAGGAAAAACCGCATGGAGAAGAGACCGATGAAGTATTTATTTGTTGTGGCCCACCCGGACGACGAGGTTCTGGGTGCCGGGGCCGTTATCCACAAGCTGATCAGTGAAGGGAACGAGGTCGCCGTCGCGACCATGTGCAGCAAGGCAGCCGCACGGGCGGGGCTCTCCTCCACCCTTGGAGATGATCAGGCCCGCGCGTATGCGGTGCTTGGGATTGAAAAAAGCTATGGCGCTGATTTTCCGAACATCAAGATGAACACCGTGCCCCATCTGGAGCTGGTACAGTTTGTCGAGCGCTGCATTGCGGATTTCGGCGCGGAGGCCGTCGTCACCCATCACCCCTCGGACACGAACAACGACCACGCCATGACCAGCGGCGCGGTTCAGGCCGCCGTGCGTCTCTTCCAGCGCAGGGAGGGCATCCCGGCGCTGCGCGAGCTCTGGTATATGGAGGTCCCCTCCTCCACCGAGTGGGCGCTGGACAGCTCTGTCAGCCGCTTTATCCCCAACCTCTTTGTGGAGGTGGGAGAGGCAGGCGTCAAGGTCAAGCTCGAAGCGCTGGCCTGCTATAAAGGGGTCATGCGCCCCTATCCCCACCCGCGCTCCGATGAGGCGCTGCGGGGGCTTGCGGCCTGGCGCGGCTCTCAGGCGGGCTGTAACTACGCCGAGGCCTTCGAGTGCGTTTTCAGAAGGATTTGAGGATTGCGTATGCGTTATCTGTATCTGTTTTTAAAGCGCCTGTTTGACGCGGGCGCTTCGGCTCTTGGCCTGATCGTCTCGTCCCCGCTCTGGCTGATCGCCGTCTGCGGAATTGAGCTTAGTGACCCCGGCCCGGTCTTCTACATGGCCAATCGCGTGGGCAGGGACAACAAGGTCTTTCGCATGTTCAAGTTCCGTTCCATGCGCCAGGGCAAAGCCAACGAGTCCGTTTTTCGCGGGGACGAGGACCGCATTTTCCCCTTTGGGCATTTCATCCGCGACACCAAGATCGACGAGCTGCCCCAGCTTCTGAACATCCTCAAGGGTGATATGAGCATTGTCGGCCCGCGTCCGGCTGCTGTTGACCAGATGGCCGTGACAAGGGGCGGGCGCTTTGCCGCGGCCGGGAACGTCCAGGCAGGGCTGACGGGCCCCTCGGCGCTCTACGACTACATATACGGCGACAGCGTGGAGGGCGCGGAGGACTACGAGACCCTGGTTCTGCCGACGCGGCTGGAGCTGGATCTTGTCTATCTCGATAAAATGAGCGTCGGCTTTGATCTCAAGATGATCTGGTGGACGGTGCTGTGCATTCTCGCCACCGTTGTCGGGCGCAGGCCGGAGCGCATTTTCTCTACCCTGCTGCGCTGGGCGGAGGAGCATCGGAAAGGAGCTGAGGCGAAATGAACAGAAAACTGCGAGTGGTGGTCATGACGCAGGCTGACCGCTTCTTCATCCCGAAGAACATCGCCAGAGCCGCCGAGGTCTGTGAGATTCTGGAAATTGTGGAGGTCAACTGCAAATCCGCGCTGGAAAACAGACTGAGCGATTACTATAAGTGGTTCGGCCCCTGGCAGTGCGCCAGGATGGGCGCGGTCACCGTCGGGCGCGAGGCGGAGAAGCAGCTCGACCGTCTGACAGGCTACCGCCTCTTCGGGGGCTGCTGCTCTGTGAAGGACGTGGCGAAGAAGCACCACATTCAGCACCGCGTCATCACCAACAGCAACGACCCCGCCTATGTGCGGCATATCCGGGCGCTGGCCCCGGATCTCATCATCTCCTACTCCGCGCCGCAGATCATCAAGGCAGAGCTCCTGAGCATCCCGACCTACGGCGTCATCAATGTGCACGGGGCGCTGCTGCCGGACTATCGGGGCTGCCTGCCCTCCTTCTGGTATCTCTACCACGACGAGAAGCTGGGCGGCGCGACCGTCCACTACATGAGCGCCAAGATCGACGACGGCGACATTATTGAGCAGGGCAGCGTGGACATCTCCGACTGCAAAAGCATGTTTGAGCTGATGAAGAAGACCAAGACCGTCGGCGGAGAGCTGATGGTGAAGGCCATTGAGGACATCGGAAACGGCACGGTCGAGCGCCGTAAGAACGAGACGGAGAAGGGCAGCTATTTCACCTGGCCCACCGTCGAACAGGCGAAGGAATTCCGCAAAAAAGGAAAACGGCTCATTTAACGCAGAAGGCGAGGAGACACGAACATGAAAACAAAGGTGTATTTTTCCAAAGAAATCAGCCCCGAAAAGGTAGTGGAGATGTATCGTGCGCTGGGGATCGAGCTGCCGGGCAAGGTTGCGGTCAAGCTCCACTCCGGCGAGAAAGGGAACCAGAATTTTCTGCGGCCTGAATTTTGGAAGCCGATGATCGACAGCGTGGGCGGCACGGTCGTGGAGTGCAACACCGCTTACGGCGACAAGTACGCGGGCGTGCGCGACCACACGGAGTCCCACCTCAAGCTCATCGAGTACCACGGCTGGAACAAATATTTCACTGTCGATCTGATGGACGCCGAGGGGCCGGACCTGTGCTGGGATATCCCCGGCGGCAAGGTGCTCAAGCAGAACTATGTGGGCAAGAACATCGTCCATTACGACTCCATGCTGGTTCTGGCGCATTTTAAGGGCCACCCCCGGGGCGGCTACGGCGGGGCGCTCAAGCAGCTGTCCATCGGGTGCGCTTCCGCGAAGGGCAAGGCGCTGATCCACTCCGCCGGAGTCACGGACAACAACCTGGACTGCTGGGACAAGCACGCCGGGCAGGATCTCTTCTGCGAGGCCATGGCTGACGCGGCGTCTTCCGTGGTGAAACACTTTGAAGGCAGGATCGCCTTTATCAACGTGATGAAGAACATCTCCGTGGACTGCGACTGCTGCGCCGTGGCGGAGGACCCCTGCATGAAGGATATCGGCATGCTCGCCTCCCTCGACCCGGTTGCCATCGACCAGGCCTGCATCGACTTGATTTACGCCGCAAAGGACGATCCCGGTCAGGCCCACTTCCTGGAGCGCGTGGAATCCCGCCACGGCGTCCACACGATCGAGGCCGCGGCCCAGCTCGGCTTCGGCAATCGGGAGTACGAACTGATAGAGATTTAAAATTTTATACTACTATTCCATAAAAACAAGACAATCTTTCCGGCCAGAATTGCGCCAGACTTGGTTATCGGGCTTGGAAATACACAAAGTATTCCCTGCGCCCGCTGCCTCGTCTGACACAATTCTGCCTCGGAAATCTTTGTCTACTTTCTATGGAATAGTAGTATCAAGAGCCGTCTCCCGTTATTGGGAGGCGGCTCTCAAGCTGTCGCCAAAGTGTCGGCAGCGCGAAACCGTATCAAGTTTTGCTGTCGAGCCAGCTCTGGAAACGCTGGAAGAGGTTTTCAATCTGCTCCTCACTCAGCTCGTCAAAATTGAAGGGCTCGGGCATATTGCCTCCGGGCTGCTCGGGAGGCGTCATGTCGGCGCCGCCCTCGGGCATATCGGGAGGCGTAGTCTCGGTCTCGATCCCGGCCGCGCTCAGGGCCTCGTTCAGGGCGTCGCGGGCAGTCTTGACAGCGGCCTCGGCGCTCTCGCGGGAGCTGTCGTCCGCCTCGCGCAGGGCCTCCATGGCGCTGTGAACGTCATCCAGAAGAGCCAGCAGAGCCGTCTTTGTCTCGCCGTCCTCCATCGCCTCCACGGTCTGGCGCGTGTATCCGTCCATCGGGCGGAAGCCGCCTCGCTGACCGCCGCGACCGCCGAAATCATTCTGGCCGCCGAAGCTGTTCTCCCCATCCGTCATCTCCTGCGCGCCGGGGCCGAACTGTCCGCGACCGCTGAAATCGTTCTGGCCATTGAAGCCGGTCTCATCGCCCGTCATCTCCTGCGCGCTGGGGCCGAACTGTCCGCGACCGCTGAAATCGTTCTGGCCGCCGAAGCTGTTCTCCCCATCCGTCATCTCCTGCGCGCCGGGGCCGAACTGTCCGCGACCGCCGAAATCGTTCTGGCCGCCGAAGCCGCCCCGCTGTCCGTTCATTGGGGGCTGGCCCATGCTGTCGGGTCTGGCAGCGCCGGTTCCGACGACACAGAAGCCCAGAGTGAGGAGGACCAGCATGATCCCCACAACGATCCGTTTCACATTAAGTGTTTTCATTTTCAAAACTCCTTTCGTTCAGGGCTCTTGACCCTTTCACCTAAGAATACGAAAAGGCGTTCTGGAAAAATGGGGTCGGAAATAAGTTTTTTGAAATTTTTGCAGAGAGTACGCTAATCCCTTTTCTTTTTTAACACATGGCGCCGCAACAGTCAGGGCGTGATTTTGCTGACAAAAAACGATAAGCCGCCCCCCGGTTTTGGAGGCGGCTCTCGTTATGTTTCTTTGGTTTACAGCAGCTCGGTCGCGGCCTTCTCCACGGGAAGGGCCTTCTTGTAGGCGGCGAGGAAGGCGTTGAAGCCGTCCACGTCGCTCTCGTCCGCCATGAGGGTGGAGGACTTGGCGGCGGCGAAGACCTTGTTGTCCAGGTAGTCGGGCAGGGTCTCGCCCTCGTCCTTCCAGATCATGTAGCCCGCGAGCAGGGCCATGCCGTAGGGGCCGCCCTCACCCGCGGTCTCCATCACGGAGACGGGCGCGCCGACAGCCGCCGACAGCATGCGCTGGCCGACCTCGGGCGTCTTGAAGAAGCCGCCGTGGCCGTAGAGCTTGTCGATGGGGACCTGCTCAGTCCGGGTGAGGATATCGAGACCGATCTTGAGGGTGGCAAGCGCGGAGAGGATGTGCGTGCGCATGAAGTTTGCCAGGGTAAAGCGCGCGTTCTGCATCCGGGCGAAGAGCGGGCGGCCCTCATCCAGGTCGGTGACGCCCTCGCCGGAGAAGTAGTTGTAGCTCAGAAGCCCGCCGCAGTCGGCCTCGCCCTCGAGCGCTTTCTTGAAGAGCCTGGTAAACAGCTCGCCCTTGTTGACCTCGACGCCCATGAGCCCGGCAAACTCGGAGAAGAGGTTGACCCAGGCATTGATGTCGCTGGTGCAGTTGTTGCAGTGGACCATGGCGACCGGCAGGCCGTCCGGGGTGGTGACCATGTCGATCTCCCGGTGGACGCCGAGGGGCTTTTCCGTGACGATCATGGCAAAGTCCGAGGTGCCCGCCGAGACGTTGCCGGTGCGGACACGGACGGAGTTTGTCGCCGCCATGCCGGTGCCCGCGTCGCCCTCGCAGGGGGCCACGGGAACGCCGGGTTTAAACGCGCCGGTCGGATCGAGGAAGAGAGCGCCCGCCTCGGTGAGAGTCCCGGCGTTTGCGCCCGCGGGGAGAACCTTCGGCAGAATGGCGCGCAGATCCATGCCCGTGAGGGCGCTGAACTTCTGAAGCATTTCCTCATCGTAGTCGAGCTTTGCGCTATCGATGGGGAACATGCCGCTGGCCTCGCCCACGCCCATGAGCTTCTCACCGGTCATACGCCAGTGGATGTAGCCCGCGAGAGTCGTGAGATAGGCGATGTCCTTCACATGCTCCTCACCGTTGAGGATGGCCTGATAGAGATGGGCAATGCTCCAGCGCTGGGGGATATTGAAGCCAAAGAGGGCCGTCAGCTTTTCGGCGGCCTCGCCGGTGATGGTGTTGCGCCAGGTGCGAAACTCTGCGAGTTGCTTTCCGTCCTTGTCAAAGGGCAGGTAGCCGTGCATCATGGCGGACACGCCGATCGCGCCCACGGTGGTGAGCTCTTCGCCGAACTTGGCCCTGACGTCGGCCTTGAGATTGGCAAAGCAGGTCTGTACGCCGGTGTGGACCATATCCATGGAATAGGTCCAGATCCCGTCCACGAGCTGGTTTTCCCACTCAAAATCGCCGGAGGCGATGGGGACGTGCCTGTCGTCGATCAGGACGGCCTTGATACGGGTAGAGCCGAGCTCAATACCCAGAGCGGTTTTTGTAAAGTCCATGGCCTCTCCTTTATTTCAGCTTCCAGATCAGATCCTTGACCAGCAGCTCTTCCTCCAGCTTCTCGGGGGTGGTGTCCTTCGTGATGTGGACAAACTCAATATCCATCATCCGGGCCCAGTCGCGCAGCATCTCGGCGCTGACGTCGTAGCTCAGCACGGTGTGGTGCGCGCCGCCGGCGGTGATCCAGCACTCCACGCCGGTGGTGAGGTCGGGCATGGCGCGCCACATGACGCGGGCCACCGGGAGATTGGGCATGGGCATGATGGGCTTGACGGCCTCGATGTCCTGGACGATGAGGCGGAGTCTGCCGCCCATGTCGATAAGGCTGGCGACGATGGCGGGCCCGGCCTTGCCTTCAAACACGAGGCGGGCGGGGTCCTTCTCGTTCATGCCGATGCCGAGGTGGTGGGTCTCGATGCGGGGCTTGTCCGCCGCGAGGGACGGGCAGACCTCCAGCATGTGCGCGCCGAGGGAGTACTCCTGCCCCTCAACGAGGTGGTAGGTGTAGTCCTCCATGAAGGCGGAGGCGCCGTTGCCGTTCTCGCCCATGGCCTTGAGGATGGCGGTCATGGCGCTGACCTTCCAGTCGCCCTCGCCGCCGTAGCCGTAGCCCTGAGCCATAAGGTGCTGGGAGGCGAGACCGGGCAGCTGCTCCATGCCGTAGAGATCCTGGAAGGTGTTGGAGAAGGCCATGCAGCCCTCACGGTCCATCATCTTCTTCATGGCGATCTCTTCCCTGGCCTGGTAGCGGATGGCGGCGGTGTTGTCGGTGGCGATGTCATAGGCGGCCTCGTACTCGGCGACCAGCGCGTCGATTTCAGCCTCGGTGACCTTGCCCATCTCCTTGACCAGATCGCCCACGGCCCAGGTGTTGACCTGCCAGCCGAGCTTGATCTGGGTCTCGACCTTGTCGCCCTCGGTGACGGCGACTTCGCGCATGTTGTCGCCGAAGCGCATGACCTTCAAATCCTTGGAGAACGCCGCGCCGACGGCGGCCTTCATCCAGTCGCCGATGCGCTTGTGGATCTTCTCGTCCTTCCAGTACCCGGCGACGATCTTGCGGGGCTTGCGCAGGCGCGCGCCGATGAAGCCGTGCTCCCGGTCGCCGTGGGCGGCCTGGTTGAGGTTCATGAAGTCCATGTCGATCTCGTCGTTCGGGATCTCTTTATTGTACTGAGTGGCAAAGTGGAGCCAAGGCTTCTGCAGGTCGCGCAGGCCGTCGATCCACATCTTGGACGGGGAGAAGGTGTGGCACCAGGTGATGATGCCGGCGCACTCGTCGCGGAAGTTGGCCTCCTTGACGACGTCCTTGATCTCCTTGTTGGTCTTGGCGGTCACCTTGTAGACCAGCGGATAGGGCAGAACCTTGGACAGCTCCTCGGCCATTTCCTTCGCGCGGGCGTCCACGATTGCCAGGGTTTCGGGCCCGTAGAGGAACTGCGAGCCGACGACAAACCAGAATTCGTATTTACGCATCTTGTTTTGAACTCCTTATTTGATAACTTTCAGGGCCTTGCGGTCGATGGTCAGGGCGACGAAGAGCAGGAAGATGACGCCCTTGATGAGCTGCTGGGTCTGGGACTCGTAGCCCAGCATAACGAGGCCGTTGTTGAGCACGGTGTACATCAGCGTACCGACGATGATGTTGGAGAAGCGCACCTTCGCGCCGCCGGTGATGGGCAGGCCGCCGAGAACGAGGGAGATGAGGATCTGGGTCTCGAGCTGGTTGCCCGCGGTGGCGGTGATGGAGCCGACCTTGACCACGTTGACGAAGGCCGCGAGGCCGGTGAGAGCGCCCGCCGCGACGAAGACGAGGAACTTGACGCGGTCGGTTCTGACGCCGGAGAAGCGCGCCGCGGTCTCGCCGGAGCCGACCGCCTTGATATCGTTGCCGATGCGGGTGAAGCGGAAGAGGAACCAGGCGACGAGCAGCACCGCGACCGTGACGGAAATCTTCAGCCAGTTCTGGTCGAGGGCCTTGATGGCGGCGCTGGCGGGGACGGCGGTCTCTGTCGTCATGTAGGCGCAGACGCCGCGGAAGAGGTACATCGTGCAGATGGTGATAATAAAGCTCTGGAGCTTGAACTTCACATGGAAGAAGCCGTTGATCGCGCCGATGCAGGCGCCGGTGAGGACGCCGCCGAGAATGGCGAGGGGGATGCTGATGAAGGAGAGCTTGCTGACCACGATGGACGCGAGGCCCAGCGTGGAGCCCTCGGTGAAGTCAATGGAGCCGAGCGTCATGACAAAGAAGACGCCGGTCGCTACGATCATGGGATAGTAGACCTGGCTCATCAGCAGACGCAGACGCTTGGGCGTGAGGATTTTGCCATCGGTCAGGATGTTCATGACGACGAGAATGACCACGAGGCCAATGAAGGGCAGCATTCCCTTAAAGGTATCGCTGCTCAGGAAAGTACGCAGCTTGGAAGGTTCCTGTTCATTTTTCACGGTATTAGACATCTTCATCGCCTCCTTACACCATTTTCGCGATCAGGTCTTCTTCGCTCAGCTTGGGGTCGCGCAGGAACTCACCGCTGAACTCGCCGTCCTTCATGACGATGATGCGGTCGGCCATGCCCAGCAGCTCCGGGATCTCCTCAGAGATCATGATGATCGACTTGCCCTGTTTTCTGAGATCGGCCATGAGGGCGTAGATCGCCTGCTTGACCTTGACGTCGATGCCGCGCGTGGGCGAGTCGAGCACGAGGATGTCGCTCCCCTTGCCGATCCAGCGCGCCAGAACGACCTTCTGCTTGTTGCCGCCGGAGAGGTCGGAGACGAACTGGCCCACGTTCTGCATCTTGGTCTGCATGTCCTTCGCGTATTTGTCGGCGAAGGCCGTGAGCTTCTTCCCGCTCAGGATGCCGTGGTTGGCCAGGTCGTCGATGGACGGGAGGATGACGTTGTTGCGGATAGACTCGTTGAGGATGATGGACTCGTTGTCGCGATCCTTGGAGGCGTAGGCGATAGAGTGCTTGATGGCGGTGGGGATGTCGTTGATCTGCGTGCCGTCGGCCAGGGTGACGGAGCCGCTGCGATCCCAGGAGGCGGCGAAGATCGCCTTGCCGACCTCGTGCATGCCGCACTCGGACAGACCGCCGAAGCCGAGGATCTCGCCCTTGTGGAGGTCGAAGGTCACATGGCTGATCTGGCCGGGGACGCTGACGTCCTTGACGGAGAGCACGACCTCGTCGGAGATGGGCTCGCCGTAGTCGGTGCGGTAGTAGGCGGAGCCGATCTCGCGGCCGACCATAAGGCGCTTGAGATCGTCCTCGGTCATGTCCTTGGTCTGCACGGTGTCGATGTACTCACCGTCACGCAGGATGGAGATGGTGTCGGTGTGGGTCAGAACCTCGTTCAGGTCATGGCTGATGAAGATGACGGAGCGGCCGTCTGCCCGGATGGCGTCCATGATCTTGTAGAGCTCGAGACGGCCGTTCTGGGACAGGGCGGTGGTGGTCTCGTCGATGACCAGGATCTTGGGCTTCATGTAGGTGGCCTTGACGATCTCGACCAGCTTGCGGTCCTCGAAGTTGTAGTGGTCGATCATGTCGCCGGCCTTGATGCGGCCGAAGCCGTACTCGTTCAGCAGGCGCTGGGCCTCCTTGTTCATGGCGCGGGTGTCCTTGATGCCCATGTGCATGAAGGGCTCCTCATGGCCGAGGAAGATGTTCTCCGCGACGGTGAGGCCGGAGAGGGTGCCCATCTCCTGTACGATGATGGCCACGCCCTCGTTGTTGGCCTCGACCTGGTTGCGGCAGTGGAGCTCCTTCCCGTCAAGGGTGAAGGTGCCGCCGCCGATGGTGTAGATGCCGCAGAGCATCTGGGAGAAGGTGGACTTGCCGGAGCCGTTCTCGCCGATCAGGGCGCGGATCTCGCCGGCGTTGATGGTGAGGGAGACGTTGTTGACGGCGTGGGTGATGCCGAAGCGCTTGTCAATGTCTTTCGCGACAAGAAGAACTCTGCCGGCGGAAGCGGGGCTGCTCTCCTTGCTGAGATTTACTTTGTTTTCCATATCCGGCACCTCACTTTACCACGCTGCCCTTGGCGCCGCGGGCGGTCAGGGAGACGATGGCCAGAAGCGCAGCACCCGTGACGACGTTCTGGATCGTCGTCGGAGCGCCGAGCGCCACAAAGCCGTTGATTTGTATTTGCGGAAGGCCACGCCGAAGAAGGTGCCCATGAGGGGCTGGAAGTTGCGGCTCATGGTGCTCATGCCGGTGAGGGCGGTCATCGTCGTGCCGTAGGAGACGGTGAGGATGGCCATGATGCCGACGAAGAAGTGGAGGAGCATGAAGCCGATGAGCTTGTACTTCTTGACGTCGATGCCCATGTTCTTTGCGGTGAACTCATTGGAGCCGATGGCGTTGCAGTAGGTGCCGATCTTGGTGTAGTTGAGGATGAAGTACATCAGCAGAAACGCCAGACCCGCGAGGATGATATTGCCGGGCGCGCCGGAGAAGAAACGCAGCTCCGGAGCCAGCGTCTGCTTGACGCCGCCCGCGACGAAGACCGCGACACTTTCAAAAATCAGCATCAGACCGACCGTGACGATCATGGACGGCACATTCAGGTTGTTGTACAGCATGCCGATCAGAAAGCCGATAAAAGTACCGCATCCGAGGCAGCCGAGGATGAAGCCGGCGTAACCGAACTTCTGCGACAGAATGACGCCGACGATGGAGGACAGGACGATGTTCGCGCCGACAGCGAAGTCAAACAGGCCCATCACGACGATGAAGTAGAGCCCGCAGCCGCCGACGGAGTAGATGATGGAGGACTGGAGATAGGTGTAGAGATTAGAGAGGGAACCGAAGTTCGAGGGGGTCAGGATCTTAAAGACCCCGTAGAAAAAAATGAGCATCGCGCCCAGCAGGATCAGACCGTAATACCTGCTGGCTTTGAGCTTTGCGATCGTATTTGACATGTTTTGCCTCCTAAAAAAGGGTGCGGGTTAGAAGTCCCGCACCCTGTTTGCAGTGATTGACTTACTTTGCGTGACGGGCAACGACATCCTCAACAGACAGCTTGGCGCAGGCTTCGGCCAGGGCGTCGTAGTCGAGGGCAGCCAGCTCGGTGATCTCATCGGCGTAGTAGGGCAGCTCCTCGCCGGTGAAGTACTGGGCATAGTTGGCATAGTCCTCGGGGGAGGCAACGAACATGTAGGGGAAGACCATGTCATAGAAGCCGTCGGTGGGAACCTCATAGTTGCCCTTGATGGCATTGTAGACCATCAGGAAGGCGAAGAAGGGGTCAGCGTAGTGTCCGCCGGACTCAGCGGCCATGGCGCCGGTCTCGAGCTTGACGTCGAGGTCGGGCAGGAAGTCGGTGGAGACAACGGCGATCTTGCCGGTCAGGCCCTGGGCCTCGATGCCGGCGATCGCGCCGAGGAGGGTGTCACCGCCGCCGCCGGCGACGATCAGAGCGTCAATGTCGGGGTTGGCCTGGATGATGGCCTCGGCAGCCTGACGGCCGGTGTCGGTGGTGGTGCGGCCGTACTGGGGCTCAAGCAGGGTGATGGGATCGTCGGCATGCTCGGCATTCCAAGCCTCAACGCCGGCCTTGTAGCCTTCCCAGCGGCCCAGGAAGGTGGCGTCGCCCGGCTCCCAGCCCTCGAGGCCGATCTTGCGGCAGCCCTTCTCGCCCAGGATGGTGACGAGGGTCTTGCCGTTGTCGAACTCGGACTCATGGACAGCGCCGACATAGTAGGGGGAAGCGGAGGCCTGGGCGTACTCATCGGGGTTGGCCTCGGGGTCGATCACGCGGAAGAACTGGGCAACATAGGCCGTCGCAGTCAGCCAGAGCGAGGGTTTCCGCGGAAGCGGTGACCTGCTCGGAGATGTGCGCCTGGTCGACCCACTGGGTCTCGACGCCGAGGGCTTCAGCCGCCGCGTCGATCATACGCTTGCACTCGCTGCCGAGGGTGTCGGTGGAGCTCCAGATGGAGATGCCGATTTTGATCTTGTCATCCGCCGCGAAGGCCGGGACGGACAGGCTGAACATCAGCGTCAGGACAAGAACCAGTGCCAGGATCTTTTTCATGTTTTTTCCTCCATTTCGTATTTTGGTGTGCTGCTTTTGTATCCGAACACATTCGGATTTTCTGTCTATATCATAGTGGTTTTTGTCACGAAAGTCAACAGTTGTACTTACAAAAACTCATTTTCGACCGCATCAACAATACAAATTTGTCACGTTTTTTCTTTCACATACATACAAATCTGTTTTAACTCGATTATTTCAAAGAATTATATAAAAAAACCGAACTTTTCCATTGCTTTGAAAAAGTCCGGTTTTTCGTCGCATTGTACAATTCCGCAGGGCCGGGCCGTTTTCCGGCCGCAGATGCTGGGAAAAAAGAGGAATTTGTACGGTACTTGTCTGCCTGCTATTCTTTTTTCGGGTGTCCCTGCTGATTCGCCTCAAGTTTTCCCCTGCTCTTGGCGCGGGCGGAGAGGACGACGCTTTGCAGCATGATGAAGAAGCCGAGCATGGCGCCGTTTGCCATCTCCTGCCACCAGGAGGCGTTGAGCGGACTGAGAGCGATGATCTTCTGGATCGTCGCAAGGATCATCGCGCCGAAGAAGGAGCCGATCACATTGCCGACGCCGCCCGTCAGAAGCGTACCGCCGATGATGGAGGCGGCGATCGCGTCCATCTCGCTGCGCATGGCAACGCTGGCGTTGCCGGCCGGCTTGTGCATAAGGAACACGAAGCCCGCAAGCCCGCTCAGCACGCCGCTGATCACGTAGCTTGAAAAGCAGGTTTTCTTGACGTTAATGCCCAGCATCAGCGCGCTCTGCCGGTTGCCGCCGAGGGCATAGATGTTGCGGCCGAGCTTCAAATAGCGCAGCACCATCCACATGATGAGCACAACGGCAACGGCGACGATCGCGCCGATTTCGATCTTGGCGGGAATGAGATTGCCGTTTTGCGCCACATAGCCGAGCCAGGAGATTTTCAGCTTGGTCTTCGACAGGGCGAGGAAGCCAGCGTGCGTCACCTTGACAGGGTTGACGGAGAGGATCGTTGTGAGGCCGCGCGCGAGGAACATGCCGGCCAGCGTCACGATAAAGGGCTGGATCTCCAGATAGCTCACCAAAAAGCCCTGGAGCAGGCCGAACGCAAGGCCGATGCCGAGCGCGAGCAGGAAAGTCAGCAGGATGGTCACAAAGTCGCTCTCAATCGTGCAGTTATTGAGGAAGAGGGCGCAGCTCATGACCGTCAGGCCGATCACGCCGCCGACGGAGATGTTGATGCCGCCGCCGATCATGACGACCGTCAGGGCGCAGGAGATGATGATGAGCGCCGCGTTGTCGTTCAGCAGGTCAAAAATCTGTTGGGCCTTCAGAAAACCGCCGCCGAGTGTGACCATCGCCCCGAGGTACATGGCAGCGAAGATGCCGATACTGATGACCATCAGGAGCTGCGCGTCGGTCAGGGGTTCTCTGTGGACATTCTTGTTATTGCCCGACATTCAGCTCACCCCCTTCTGGATTGTGCTTGCCCGGCGCTCCGTGCGAATTTTGTTTACCAGCGCCGTCACCTTGCTTTTGACCACCGGGGAGCCGGCCACCACGATGATGATAATGACAATGGCCTTGTAGGCTTTGATATTCACAGGCGCAACCTTCATGGCATAGAGCGTCGTGGTCAGCATCTGGATGATATACGCACCCAGAATACTGCCGCTCAGCTTGAACTTGCCGCCGCCGAGGTTGTTGCCGCCGATCGCCACCGCGAGGATCGCGTCCATCTCGATGTCGACGAGCAGCGTCTTATGGTTGAGCTGGCCGAGACGGCACACGCCGATGACGCCGGCCACCGCCACGCACACGCCCAGCAGCACAAAGCTCAGAAGCTGGATCAGCGTGGGATTGATGCCGTTGAGCCGGGCCGCGCCCTTATTGATGCCGACAGACTGGGTATAGAGGCTCAGGCTGGTAAACTTGAAAGCCAGGAAAAGGAGCAGGCCCACAAAGAGCACCGCGAAAATCGGCGTCGGGACCGGGATGCCCGGGATCGTCATGCCGAGGGAGCTGATGACGGGGCTGTTGAGCTGAGGCGTCGCGTCGCCGTTGATCCAGTATGCGATGGAGCGGCCGCAGGAATACAGGATCAGCGTCGCGATCATGGGCTGGATTTTGAATACAGCGACCAGCGTGCCGTTAAAGAGCTTGAAGCAGATCGTCGCGAGGCAGCAGAGCAGGAAAGCGAGGATCACCGTGCCGACGGTGATATTCCCCATGCCCTGCAGCACCTTGACGAAGACGGCGCCGGAGATTGCGCCGACCGCGCCGACGGAGATGTCCTGTCCGCCGCAGGCCGCGGTCACAAGCGTCATGCCCATCGCGATGATGGCCAGTTCGCTTGCGCTGTCGATAATGCTGATGAGGTTGCCGGTCAATACAATGTTGCCGCTGTTGTTGACCTTCATGCCGATGGAGAAGAAGCTGAGATCCCGGAAGAGGTTAAAGATAATCAGGATTGCGAGCGCAACCAGCGGGATCAGCAGCTGTCCGAAGTCGGCGATCTTTTTCTTTTTAAGCATCTCAGCCTTCACCTCCCGCGATGGTCTTCATCACATTGGCCTGCGTGAGCTCATCGCCCGTCAGCTCGCCTACGATCTTGCGGTCACGCATGACGATCAGGCGCGAGCAGGTACGCAGCATCTCTTCGATCTCCGAGGAGATGAAGGTCACGCTCATGCCCTCCTCCGACAGCTTGAGCACGAGCTTCTGGATCTCGGTCTTGGTGCCGACGTCAATGCCGCGTGTCGGCTCGTCCAGGATCAGGTACTGCGGATGCGTCAGCAGCCAGCGGGCCAGGATGACCTTCTGCTGGTTGCCGCCGGACAGGGCCTTGATGGGCGTGTCCTGCGAGGCGGTCTTGATCTGAAGGGCCGCGATATACTCGTCCGCAAACTGGCGCATCTGCGCCTTGGACAGCGGGTGGAAAAAGCCCTGCATGACCTGCAGCGCAAGGTTGATGTTCTCGCGCACGGAGAGATCCGCAATAATGCCGTCGCGCTTGCGGTCCTCGGGCAGATAGCCGATGCCCTGTTTCATGGCGTCGTGGGGGCTTGCAATATGGACGTCTTTGCCGTTGATTTTCACCTTGCCGCCGGTCACGCGATCCGCGCCGAAGATGGCGCGCACGCTCTCGCTGCGCCCGGAGCCCAGCAGACCGGTGAAGCCGTTGACCTCGCCCTTGGCGATGTGGAAGTCGAAGGGGCGGCTCTCGGTGCTGGAAAGGCCCTCCGCCTCATAGAGAGGCTGTACGTTCTGTCCCGTCGGCGCCGTGTGCTTTTTGATATTGGACAGATCCTCCAGATCCTTGCCGATCATCTTTTCAACAAGCTGAACCTGCGGCAGCTCTCGCACGTCGTACTCTCCGACGAGCTTGCCGTTTCGCAGGACGGTGATCTGGTCGCTGACCGCGTAGACCTGCTCCAAGAAGTGCGTGACAAAGACAATACCGACGCCTCTGGCCTTGAGGTCACGCATCAGGCGAAAGAGCATCTCGACCTCCTTGTCATCAAGGGAGGAGGTCGGCTCGTCCAGGATCAGGACCTTGCAGTCGGTGTCCACCGCGCGCGCGATGGCGACCATCTGCTGCACGGCCAACGAGCAGCTGCCGAGCTGCTGCCGGGGTCTGGCGGGAATGCCGAGGCTGTCCAGCAGCTCTCCCGCGCGTCTGTCCATGGTCTTCCAGTCGACGCGCCTGCCCTCGGTGCGGCCGATGAACATGTTCTCCGCCACGGTGAGGTTCGGGCAGAGCGTAATCTCCTGGTACACTGTGCTGATGCCGCAGTTCTGTGCGTCCTGCGGGGAGTGAATGCTGACTGTGTTTCCCTCGAGCCGGATCTCCCCCTCGTCCATGGGGTAGACGCCGGTCAGAACCTTGATCAGCGTGGATTTGCCCGCGCCGTTTTCGCCCATCAGCGCATGGATCGTCCCTTTGCGCAGGGTGAAATCCACGCCTTCCAGTGCGCGCACGCCCGGAAAGTATTTGCAGATCCCGCGCATTGTCAATACGATTTCGGATTCCATCCGTTCATCTCCTGTCGTTTGAAAAAACGCGGTGTGGGCCGCGGATTGCTCCACTGCACCACACCGCGCAGTTTTTTGCTTTATCGGTTTACGCTTTACACGCGCTCCGGATTACAGACCGTAGGTGTCGATGTCTTCCTGGGTGATGGTGGTGGCGTCGAAGCCCTTCTCAACAGAGATGATCTGGTTGAGCTCGTTGAGGCCCTCGATCTCGCCGCCGGCCTCCAGGGTCTTGATCATCTCATCGATGACGCCGGCCTGGAAGGGGCTGCACTGACCATCGTAGTTCCACTCGCCCGCGAGCAGCTTCTCAAGCGCCCACTTGTTGCAGTCAAAGCCCATGACGATGACGTCGCCCTTGGTGCCGTGGGTGATGCCCTTTGCGTCGAGAGCAGCCACAACGCCGTCGGCCATGCCGTCGTTCTCAGCGTAGACAATGTTGAACTCTTCGCCGGCGTCGATCGCGGCCTCGGCGATCTTACGGGCCTCGTTGGGATCCCAGCTGTCGCCGCCGGTGCCTTCACGGACGATGGTCCAGTTGGCCTCGGCTTCGCACTTCTCGGTCAGAGGATCGGAACGGCCGATCTGAGCGGCGCTGCCCAGCTGGCCCTGGATGTGCAGGATCTTGTACTCGTCGAGCTTCAGGCTCTCGAGCCAGGCGACAGCGGTCTCGCCCTCGGAGCGCATGTCGGAGACGACAGCGGCCGTGTAGAGGCTGGGATCGCAGTCGATCATACGGTCAAAGAGGAAGACCTTGATGCCAGCCTCCTGGGCCTCTTCAAGGACGTCGTCCCAGCCGGTGGTCTCAGCGGCGGAAACCAGGATGTACTCCACGCCGGCAGTGATGAAGCCCTTGGCGGCCTCGAGCTGCTTGTCGGCGGTGGGAGCGGTAACGAAGGTGGCGTCGTAGCCGTTCTCTTTGGTGAAGGTGTCGGTCAGGTTCTTGACGTTGGCCTGGCGGTAGCCGGACTCGGACGGGTCGAGATTGATGATACCGACCTTGATGAGATCGTCCGCATGGGCGACGGAGCCGCCGACCAGAGCGAAGGCCATCACGAGCGTGAGAAGCAGAGCAATCGTTTTACGCATGGCATTTTACCTCTTTCTTAAAATTTTTTGTTTTTCCGAATTGGTTCGGACCTTCGATTAACATGATAGCGCCTTTTGGTTAAAAAATCAATAGTTGTACGCACAATGCGTCACTTTCTCCCCCTTCAACAATACAAATATTTTTTGCTCCTTAATCGTTTAAGTACAAATTGCGGCTTTCTCTTTTCAATAATTAAAAACTTCACAATTTGAGAACTTTTTCCTGCTTATAAGGCTTGTTCATTCTTTCGTTGCTTTGCATAATCTGAACGGAAACGGGGCGGGAAGCCCGTCAATTCTCACGCGGGATGGGAAGATTTGTATTGAACATTGTCCGCAATTCGGGTATACTTCCTTACAGATCATACAGACCATTTCGCGCGCACCCGCAAATTTGTCGGTGCGCATGTGTTGTTGGAAAATCATGACGAGTTCCCGGCCGGTTTGGCGTCGGCCGGAGACAGGAGCCCGCTTATGAATCCAAAGTATCAAATGGTGGCGGAAACCCTGCGGGGCGGTATTCTGGACGGGACGTATCAGAAAACCCTCCCCACAGAGCAGGCGCTCTGCGCCCAGTTTCAGGTGAGCCGCCAGACCGTGCGCCAGGCCCTCTCTCTTCTGGAGACGGAGCGGCTGATCGACCGTCGGCAGGGCAGCGGCTCACATATACGCGAGCGCAAGGAGAACACGCCACGGCGGCGGCTGTCCATCGCGGTCGTCACCACTTACATCAGCGATTACATCTTCCCCAGCATCCTGCGCGAGATTGAGACGGTGTGCTCGGAGAACAACAGCGCTCCCCTTCTCTTTGCCACGCAGAACCAGTTTGCCAATGAGCGGCGCATCCTCCTGACCCTGCTGGAGATGGATCAGCTTGACGGCATCCTGGTGGAAGGGACGAAGACCGGCCTGCCCAACCCGAATATCAAGCTCTACCAGAAGCTGATGGAGAAGGGCATCCCCCTCGTCTTCATGCACGGCAATTACGAGCTGCTGCCCGATACCCTCTCCGTCCTGGACGACAACGCCGCAGGCGGGCGCATGCTGGTGGAGTATCTGTATAACAAGGGCCACCGCAAGATCGCCGGGATTTTTAAATACGACGATATTCAGGGCCGCGAGCGCTTTGTCGGCTTTCTCGACGCCATGCAGGAACTCGGCCTGCCCCCGGAGGACAAGACCATCCACTGGTACGGCAACGAGCAGAAGGAGCGGTATCTGCATGAGGGCTTTGACCCGGCCTGGACGGCGGAGTTTCTCGCCTCCTGCACCGCTGTCGTCTGTTATAATGACGAGATCGCGGCGCGGCTGATCTCCTGCCTGACGCGGCTCGGTCTCTCCGTCCCCGGCGACGTCGCCGTGGTGAGCTTCGACAACAGCCCCTTCAGCGAGATGTCCACACCGCGCATCACCTCCCTCTCCCACGCGCAGCACAACGTGGGCCGCATGGCTGCCGAGCTCCTGTTCCGCCATCTGCGAGGTGAGCCCTGTGCCTCTGAGCGCGTCCCCTGGATGCTCAACGAAAAAGAGAGCAGCTGAATAAACGACAACGCCTCTCCCCGAACGAATCCGGGGAGAGGCGTTGTCTTTTGATTCACTTCAGCTCCCTGCGCTGGCGCAGGAGCTTTCCGCCGTTGACGATGTTGAGCACGCCGACGGTCACGCCGAAGATCAGCGTCAGAATCCCGATCGTCAGATCCTGCGCCCCGGAACGGGCCAGCCGCCGATAAATTCCCTCCACTGCGTTCACTTCCTTCTATGTTCATAATCAGGAGAGGGCCGCGCCCCGGGCTCGGGACGCGGCGCCTGTATTCTTATTCCGCTTTCTTCCGCCCAGCAAGGGTAAAGCCCGCAAAGGCCGCGAGGCTCACAAAGGCCACCGCGTACCACAGCGCCTCCGGGCCGCCGAAGAAGCCGATCATCTGACCCGCCAGCACGAAGGCCATCACCACCGGCGCGACATAGCGGATGCAGACCGAGTAGAACTTTGCAAAGAAGGGGGAATGGTTCCCGTGGCCCACTTCTTCGAGAACCAGCTCCGGGCTGCGCTCCCAGCCGATCATCAGCGCCATCAGCATGGCGCCGAGCGGCATGGCGATACCCTCGGACCAGCAGTCCATAAAGTCGAGCCAGTCGGCGATCACATCCGGGACGGGGCCCGTGATTCCCAGCAGCGCCGCCGGGTGGATGTTGTTGGAGCCGAGTCCGTCCACAGCCACAATCAGTGCCGCCGCCGTGATCAGGATGGAGACAATGAGGGTGATCCTCTTGCGGGTGTCGCCCTTGCCCGCCTTGAGATCCATGTCGATCCAGTGCGCGCCGACCGCCTCCATCAGAGAGATGGCGGAGGAGATGGCGGCCAGCAGGACGAGCAGATAGAAGATCACGCCGAAGAGGGGGCCTGCCTTGCCCATGTTGGAGAACACATCCTGCAGCGTGACGAACAGGAGCTTCGGCCCGTTGAGGGCAATCTCATTGACCGGGACACCGTTGTTGATGCCGTTGGCCACCGCCGCGGGGATGACGGCGATGCCCGCCATAATGGCGATCAGGGTATCGGCCGCGACAATGGTGATCGAGTTGCTGACCAGGTTTTCCTCTTTTCCAAGGTAGGAGCCGTAGGTCAAAATCGCGCCCATGGCCAGCGACAGGGAGAAGAACATCTGTCCGCCCGCCGTGCCGAGCACGGAAATCAGGCCGGGCATCTCCTCAATAAAGCCGCCCTTGACCGCGTAACCGGGCACAAACATGAATTTTAGACCCTCGACGGCGTTGGGAAGCGTGAGCGAGCGCACAATGACGATCAGCAGCATCACAGCCAGGGCCGGCATGCCGACCTTGTTGAAGCGCTCAATACCACCCGAGACGCCGCCCATGACGATCACCATGCAGATGACCATGAACAGCAGCGTGAAGAAGAAGCAGCCGAAGGGGTTGGTGAGCATCGCGCCGAAGGTGGCCGTGCCCGTGATCTGCTGGCTGAAGATATTGCTCAGGCCGAAGCTGAGCTCCGCCAGGTTCAGGGACATGTACTGTAAAACGTAGCCGCCCAGCACGGCGTAGAAGCTCATGACCAGAAACGGGGCCGCGACGGCAAGCCAGCCGATCCACCTGTATTTCTGCGAAACCGCGCGGTAGGCGTCGATGGGGCTGAGTCTCGTTTTTCTGCCGATGGCAAGCTCGCTGACCATGATGATGAAGCCGACGAAGACCGCCAGCAGCAGGTAGACGAGCAGGAAGGTGAAGCCCCCGCTCTTCCCCATCTTGTACGGGAAGCCCCAGATATTCCCCAGGCCGACCGCCGATCCGATGGCCGCCATCAGGAAGCCGAAGTTGCTCCCGAACGAACTGCGATTGTTGTCCATAACGCTGCTCCTTTCAGTTTTTTAATATGATTGTCTGAATTATAACACGCCGATTGTTTGATGGCAATGTGTCACAACACATCTTTTTGGAAAGTTTGCAGAAAAGAGATTGTTGCGTTCGTGCAGAATCATGGTATAATAATATTAGAATTATTCTACGGGAGGGTTCCTATGCTGATCAAATCTTCCACAACGCTTCGCAACGATTACGGCGCGATCTCTGATCTTGCGCACAAGGAGGCGGAGCCCATTTATATCACCAAAAACGGCGAAGGCGATGTTGTCGTTATGAGTGTTGAAGCCTTTGAACGCAGGGAGGAGCTTTTTCGTCTGAAAGCAAATCTCGCCGCCGCGGAGAGATTGCGCATGGCAGGACATGAGGGCGTCAGCCTTGAGGAGTCCCGCGCCAGGCTGGAGAAGCTCTATGTCTGAAAAGCTCTATCGGATTCAGATTCTTGACCCGGCGCAGGCGGAGCTGGAAGACGTTGCGCGGCTGTACTGTTCCCTCGCCGGGCCCAGCTCCGCGCGGAAGATCACGGACGGCATTTTCGATGCGCTGGATCGATTGTCCCGTTTCCCACTGTCCGGCCCGCCGCTGCGCGACGCGGAGCTGCGCAGTCTCGGCTACCGCTTTGTGGTCGTCGACAAATATATTGTGATTTATAAACCGATTGGAAACACTGTTTTTGTGTACCACATCTTTGACGGGCGCTCGGATTATCCGACGCTGTTTCGGTCGGAGATATTTAAAATATGATCGGCATAGCAACAGCCGCGCCCCAAAATTGGGACGCGGCTCTTTGCCGTTCAGCAGTAATACCGTATTTCACCAAAGAAGTCCAGCCACTTGGTCTTGACCTCTTCGCTGCAGGCGGAGATAATCTGCATGATGTTGTTCAGCACATGCGGCGGGATCTGGGAGCTGTTGTTTTCCAGCACACAGCCGCCCGCCCTGGTGATCCAGATTTTTGTTGCGTTCTTGCTGGGGCGGCCGAGGCAGACATGGACGTGGATCGGCTCCAGCGGCGACTGCTCATCCGCCCAGAAATATACCCAGTATGCGCCGATCTTAAAGACTTGCGGCATTCTCAAAGCCCCCATCCTTTGCAAAGCGGAGGATCAGATGCGCCGTGGATTCGATCACGCTCTGATAATAGGCAAGCTCTTTTTCGTTGAATCCGCTCACATTTTCCCAGCGATAGGAGGGGAGCCAGCAGGAGGCGTTGTGAAAGCCGTCGTTCTCGTCTGGCTTTTCAATGTAGACACGAACCTGTCCATCCGGTTTCATCTCAGAATGGACAATTTCCGTCTCATCGTTCAGCGTTAAGAATGGATACATCATGGAAAAACCTCCTCCCCTATCTTCTTTTTCCCCTATGTAAGTATTATATGATGACACAGAAGAAAAAACAAGAGGAATCAAGCTATTCAAAAGCCGCGCCCCGAATCGGGACGCGGCTTTTGCTATACGGTTTACTCGGCTCCCCTGAAAGGGGAGCTGTCATGGCTGATCTCACGCGAGGCCATGACCGAGGGGTTAACCCCTCCGCCCTTCGGGCACCTTCCCTTGCAGGGGGGGTACAATCCTTACTTGCGGTTCTCGCCGAAGGTCTTCTTGGCCTCTTCCCAGCCGGCGAGCAGGGACTTGAAGCCCGCCTGGGCGATGTCGGCCAGCTCGGCGCTGGCGTCGCTGGCGATGGAGGTCAGCTTGTCGGTGGCGTCTCTCAGAGCGGCCTTGGCGGCGTCGACCTTGGCGTTGGCCTCAGCCTGGGCGGCCTTGAGCGCGGCCTCCTTGGCCTTCTCGTCCTTGATCGCGGCCTGGGCGGCGGCGAGACGGGCGATGGGAACGCGGAAGGGACTGCAGGACACATAGTCCAGACCGACCTTGTGGAAGAACTCGACAGAGGAGGGATCGCCGCCATGCTCGCCGCAGACGCCGAGGTGGATGTCGGGGCGGGTGGCACGGCCCATGGTCGCGGCCATCTTCACGAGCTTGCCGACGCCCTTCTGGTCGACGCGGGCGAAGGGATCGCTCTCGTAGATCTTGGCGTCGTAGTAGGACTTGAGGAACTTGCCGGCGTCGTCGCGGCTGAAGCCGAAGGTCATCTGGGTCAGGTCGTTGGTGCCGAAGGAGAAGAACTCAGCCTCGGTGGCGATCTCATCGGCGGTCAGAGCGGCGCGCGGGATCTCGATCATGGTGCCGACCAGGTACTTCATGTCGGAACCGGCTTCCTTGATGATCTTGTCGGCGGTAGCCACAACCACGTCCTTGACGTACTTGAGCTCCTTGACCTCGCCCACCAGCGGGATCATGATCTCGGGCCGCAGCTTCCACTCGGGGTGACGGGCCTGAACAGCCAGCGCGGCCTTGATGACGGCGGCGGTCTGCATCTCGGCGATCTCCGGGTAGGTGACGGCCAGACGGCAGCCGCGGTGACCCATCATGGGGTTGAACTCGTGCAGGGAGGAGATGATATTCTTGATCTCGTCGACGCTCTTGCCCTGGGTATCGGCGAGGGCCTTGATGTCCTCTTCCTCGGTGGGCACGAACTCGTGGAGGGGGGGATCCAGATAGCGGATGGTGACGGGCATACCCTGCATGGCCTCGTAGATGCCCTCAAAGTCGCCCTGCTGCATCACTTCGAGCTTGGACAGGGCGGCGACGCGCTCTTCCTTGGTGTCGGAGCAGATCATCTCGCGCAGGGCGGCGATGCGGTCGCCCTCAAAGAACATATGCTCGGTACGGGTCAGGCCGATGCCCTGGGCGCCCAGCTCGACAGCCTTGGCGGCGTCGCGCGGGGTGTCGGCATTGGTGCGGACCTCGAGACGGCGGTACTTGTCGGCCCAGGCCATGATGCGGCCGAACTCGCCGGCGATGGAGGCGTCGACCGTGGGGATGAGGCCGTCATAGATCGCGCCGGTGGAGCCGTCGATGGAGATGCAGTCGCCCTCGTGGTAGACCTTGCCAGCGAGCTCGAACTTCTTGTTCTCCTCGTCCATCTTGATCTCGCCGCAGCCGGAGACGCAGCACTTGCCCATGCCGCGGGCAACGACGGCCGCGTGGCTGGTCATGCCGCCGCGCACGGTCAGGATGCCCTGGGCAGCGGCCATGCCCTCGATATCCTCGGGGCTGGTCTCGAGACGGACCAGAACGACCTTTTCCTTCTTCGCGGCCCAGGCCTTGGCGTCCTCGGCGGAGAAGACGATCTTGCCGGCGCCGGCGCCGGGGGAAGCGCCCAGACCCTTGCCGATGGGCGTGGCGGCCTGGAGGCTCTTGGCGTCAAACTGGGGGTGGAGCAGGGTGTCGAGGTTGCGCGGCTCGATCATCAGGACGGCCTGCTTCTCGTCGATCATGCCCTCGTCCACCAGATCGCAGGCGATCTTCAGCGCGGCCTGCGCGGTGCGCTTGCCGTTGCGGCACTGGAGCATGTAGAGCTTGCCGTTCTCGACGGTGAACTCCATGTCCTGCATGTCGCGGTAG
>ONPN01000028.1 GCA_900319695.1 uncultured Eubacteriales bacterium | reverse complement strand
GCTGCGGCCCGACGGTCTGCTGATCTTTGAGGTCGGCGAGGGGCAGGCCCAGGATGTCGCCGACATGCTGCTCGCGGGCGGCTTTGCCTCCACCAGCATTCACCAGGACGCGCGCGGCGTGGACCGCGCCGTCGTCGGGAGAATGTAATGTAGGGGCGACCCTTGCGGTCGCCCGCCGCTCTTGCCTCCCCTGAAAGGGGAGGTGCCCGAAGGGCGGAAGGGTCAAACCCCTCAGTCACCGCCGCAAGCGGCGGCGACAGCTCCCCTTTCAGGGGAGCCGGGTATCGAATAATTCGCCATATTATGGCAGATCGGAGAGAGAACATGGCTGAAAAGAAAAAGATTCCCGCCGAAAATCGAAAAGGACTACGGCAAGGGCACCATCATGCGCCTGGGCGACGACATCTCCGTGAACGTCGAGGCCCTCTCCACGGGCTCGCTGTCCCTGGACCTCGCCCTCGGCATCGGCGGCATCCCCAAGGGCCGCATCATTGAGATTTACGGCCCCGAGGCAAGCGGCAAGACCACCCTCGCCCTGCACGCGGTGGCCTCCGCCCAGAAGGCCGGGGGCGACGCCGCCTACATCGACGTCGAGCATGCCCTGGAGCCCGCCTACGCCCGCGCCCTCGGCGTGGACATCGACAGCCTGCTCATCTCCCAGCCGGACACCGGCGAACAGGCCCTGGACATTGCCGAGTCCCTGGTCCGCTCCGGCGCGATCGACGTGGTGGTCATCGACTCTGTGGCCGCCCTTATCCCCAGGGTTGAGCTTGAGGGCGAGGTCGGCGACACCGTGGTCGGCGCCCTCGCCAGACTGATGAGCCAGGCTATGCGCCGTCTCGCCGGCGCCATCTCCAAGAATAACTGCACCGTCATCTTCATCAACCAGCTCAGACAGAAGATCGGCGTCATGTACGGCAACCCCGAGACCACGCCCGGCGGCCTGGCCCTCAAGTATTACGCCTCCGTCCGCATCGACGTGCGCCGCATCGAGACCCTCAAGGTCAACGGCGAGATGGTGGGCAACCGCACCCGCGCCAAGGTCGTCAAGAACAAGGTCGCGCCCCCCTTCCGCGAGGCGGAGTTTGACATCATGTACGGCGAGGGCATCTCCAAGATCGGCGAGATCGTGGACCTCGGCGTCAAGCTGGAGATCATCGACAAGGCGGGCGCGTGGTTCACCGTGGACGGCCAGCGCATCCAGGGCCGCGACGGCGTGAAGACCTATCTGGCGGAGAACCCCGAGGTCTGCAATAAGATCGAGCAGGAGATCCGCGACAACGCCCACAAGCTGATGAGCCCCCAGGCCATGAAGGCCGCCCAGGCCGCGGGCCGCGCGACTGTCGCCCCGGCTGTGGACGTGAGCGCCGCGGACTTTGACGAGGACTGAGTGTTCGTCTATGCGCGTTGTCTCTCTGAAACAGAGCTCCCCCGAGCGCGTCACCGTCTGCCTGGACGACGGGACGGAGATCAGATCCACCCTCGCCGCGGTGACGGAGCTGCGCCTGTATACCGGCCGGGAGCTGGACGACACGGCCCTCGACGAGCTGCGGCGCGAATCATCCCGCTCCCTCGGACGGGAAAAGGCGCTTGAGCTCGTGTCCCAGCGGCTGATGTCGATAAAGGAGCTTTTGCAGAAGCTCAAGGACAAGGGCTTCGACGAGGAGACGGCAAACTACTGCGCCGACTGGATCACGGAGCGCGGCCTCATCGACGAGGAGCGCTACGCCGCCGCCATCGTGCGGCACTACGCCGCCAAGGGCTGCGGCGCTGGGCGCGTGCGTCAGGAGCTGATGCGCCGGGGTATCCCGCGGGAGCTTTCGGACGAGGCACTGGCGTCCATGCCGGAGAGCCATGACAGGCTCGACCGCCTGATCGCCGCGAAGCTCAGAGACCCCGACGACCGCGACGCAGTGCGAAAGCTCAGCGCGAGTCTCTACCGCCGCGGCTTCTCGGGCGAGGAGATACGCGAGGCTCTGGAACGGGTCCGCGCCGCATTTGAATATGAGGACTAAGCTATGGAAAAAACCTATGCCCTGATTTCGCTGGGCTGCGCCAAGAACCTGGTCAACAGTGAGCAGATGCTCTACCTGATGAGCGAGGCGGGCTATACGCTCGTCTCCGACCCGGACGGCGCGGATTTAGTCATTGTGAATACCTGCGGCTTCATCGACGCCGCCAAGTCCGAGGCCATCGACAACATCCTCGAGATGGCGGAGCTCAAGAAGGCCGGGCGGCTCGGCGGGCTGATCGTGACCGGCTGCCTGCCGGAGCGCTACAAGGAGACCATCCTCGCAGAGCTGCCGGAGATCGACGCGGTGCTGGGGATCAGCAATTTCAAGGACATCGTTGCCGCCGCGGACGCCGTCATGGAGGGGCGCACGCTCAGCCTCTTCTCCGACCAGAGCGCCCCGGTGGACGAGCTGCCGCGCGTCGTGACCACCGGCCCGGGCTGGGCCTGGCTGCGCATCGCGGAGGGCTGCGACAACTTCTGCGCCTTCTGCGCCATCCCCTATATCCGGGGCCGCTACCGCTCGAGGAGCATGGAGAACATCCTTGAGGAGGCCCGAGACCTCGCTAACCACGGGGCGAAGGAGCTCATCGTCATCGCCCAGGACATCACCCGCTACGGCACCGATCTCTACGGAAAGCGCATGCTGGCGGAGCTCTGCCGCAGGCTCTCGGAGATCGAGGGCGTGAAGTGGCTGCGCCTGCACTACCTCTACCCCGACCAGTTCGACGATGAGCTCATTGACGAGATCGCGTCGAACCCCAAAATCGTCAAGTATCTGGACATCCCCATCCAGCATATCAATAACAGGATACTGGAGAGCATGAACCGCCGCGGTACCGGCGACGAGATCCGCGCCCTGTTCAAAACCCTGCGTGAGCGCGTGCCCGGTCTCGTCCTGCGCACCAGCCTGATCGCGGGTCTCCCCGGCGAGGGAGAGGCGGAATTTGAAGAGCTCTGCGCCTTCCTCCGCGAGGCAAAGATCGAGCGCGTCGGCGTCTTCCCCTTCTCCCCCGAGGAGGGCACCCCCGCGGCGAAGATGGAGCATGTGGACTTTGAGGAGGCGCAGCGCCGCGCCGATCTTATTATGGAGCTTCAGGCCCCGATCATGGACGAGTTCTGTGCGTCCTTCATCGGGAAGACGCTGGATGTTCTCTGCGAGGGCTATGACGAGGAGAGCGGGCAGTGGTACGGCCGCTCCTACGCCGACTCCCCGGAGATCGACGGCCAGGTCTTCTTCGAGGGCGAAGGCCGCGAGGGCGAGCTTGTGCCCGTTTTGATCGACAGCGCCGAGGACGGGCTGCTCTACGGACGTACAAAGGAGGGAGAGGCATGAAAACCACCGCCAACAAGATCACCATGCTGCGCGTGGTGCTGATCCCCGTGTTCCTGGTGCTGTGTTATACGGATCACCGCATCATCGCCCTGCTGGTCTTCACCGTCGCGAGTCTGAGCGATCTGCTGGACGGCTACATCGCCCGGCACTACAACCAGATCTCCAACTTCGGCAAGTTCATGGATCCGCTGGCGGACAAGGTGCTGGTGTTGGCCGCGATGTGCTTCTTCGTGGACGAGGGGCAGATGCCCGGCTGGATGCTGTCCGTCATCCTGTTCCGGGAGTTTGCGGTCTCCGGTCTGCGCCTGGTCGCCGCCGAGCGGCAGCACGTCATCGCCGCCGCCTGGTCCGGCAAGGTCAAGACCACCTGCACCATGATCGGCATCGGCCCCCTGCTGGTCTTCTCGCAGTATCCGTGGATGAACCTCGGCATCTCCGCCGTGATCGTGATCGTCACCGTCTACTCCGGCGCAGAGTATTTTGTGAAAAACATCGACGTGTTCACCGACGCGGATTAAATTCGATTGAAAACACGGTTTTCAATCGAGATACTCGCGCTCATCGCACGCGGCGGTGCGTGACACGCCGCGTTTGGTCGGCGCGAGGCCTCGCATAGCTCGGCTCAGGGTGTTTTTAAGGCGGCAAAGCCGCCTCAAAAACGAGATTATAGTTCCTCCGGGGCTGTAATCGGTTTTTATTCTATTCGTATGTCAATATCACACTGTCTATAATAAGGAGATATCCCCATGATCCTGTACAATTCCGCCTCCCGCAAACGGGAGGAGTTCATCCCCAACCACCCCGACATCGTCAAGATGTATACCTGCGGCCCCACGGTCTACCACTTCGCGCATATCGGCAACCTGCGCTCCTACATCATGGAGGATATTCTGGAGAAATATCTGCGCTACGCGGGCTACAACGTCAAGCGCGTCATGAACATCACCGACGTCGGCCACCTCACCTCCGACGCCGACGAGGGCGAGGACAAGATGCTCAAGGGCGCAAGGCGCGAGCACAAGACCGTCATGGAGATCGCGAAGTTCTACACCGACGCCTTTTTTGACGACTGCGCCAAGCTCAACATCAAGACCCCCGACGTGGTGGAGCCCGCCACCAACTGCATCGACGACTACATCCGCATCATCTCGAAGCTCATGGACACGGGCTACGCCTACTTTGCCGGCGGCAATGTGTATTTCGACACCTCCAAGCTCGAGCGCTACTACATCTTCAACGACTTCAAGGAAGAGGATCTGAATGTCGGCGTGCGCGAGGGCGTCGAGGAGGACGTGAACAAGCGCAACAAGAACGACTTTGTGCTGTGGTTCACCAAGTCCAAGTTTGAGGATCAGGCCCTCAAGTGGGACTCCCCCTGGGGCGTGGGTTATCCCGGCTGGCACATCGAGTGCTCCGGCATCTCCATGAAGCACCTGGGTGAGGATCTGGACATCCACTGCGGCGGCATTGACAACGCCTTCCCCCACCACACCAACGAAATTGCCCAGTCTGAGGCCTATCTGGGCCACCATTGGTGCAATTATTGGATGCATGTCCTCCACCTGAACACCAATTCCGGCAAGATGAGCAAGTCCAGCGGCGAGTTTCTGACCGTCTCCCTGCTCGAGGAAAAGGGCTACGATCCCCTCGCCTACCGCTTCTTCTGCCTGCAGAGCCACTACCGCAAGAGTCTGGTCTTCTCCTGGGAAAACCTCGACAACGCCCAGGGCGCCTACAACAAGCTGATCGCCCGCGTCGCGGCCCTCAAACCGGAGGACGGCGAGTTCGATCAGGCGGCGTTTGACGAGCTCGACAAGAAGTTCCGCGCCGCGATGGACAACGATCTCAACTCCTCCCTCGCGGTCACAGCCCTGTACGACGTGCTCAAGGCCAGGACAAATGACGCTACCAAGCTCGCAGCCATCGAGGCCTTTGACAGGGTGCTGGGCTTGAGCCTGATTGAAAAGGCCGCCGTCAAACGCGAGGAGCTCAAGCGGGAGCAGCTCGCGGCGGGTGCTTTCACCATCGTGTCTGAGTCCGGCGAAGCCGACCCCGAGATTGAGGCGAAGATTCAGGCCCGTCAGGACGCGAAGAAGGCGAAGAATTTTGCCGAGGCCGACCGCATCCGCGACGAGCTCAGGGCCGCCGGGATCGAAGTCACCGACATCCCCCACGGCGCCAAGTGGAAGCGCCTGTAAAAAAAGCGAAGCGAATATGACAAAGCGCCGAACCCATCCGCGTGTGAGGGGTTCGGCGCTTTTGTTGCTTTTCGTTATGCCTCGGGCGTTTCCAGATAAAGCAGCGGTTTTTCCTGCTCATTCATCAGCGTCACAAGGCCGAGGAAGAGCCAGAAATACGGCTCAACATTGTAGATCGGGGCGCCGAAGGTCTGGGACACCAGGTAGGCAAACGCGGTCCCGGACGCGATCAGCACCATGGTGTCGAGCGCTTTGATCTTCCTCCAGTGGTGCACGGCGAGGGTAATGAGCGCGGAGAGATAGAAGAACAGGCCGGGAAAGCCGGTAAACGCGGTGACCTGCAGGTAGGTATTGTGCGGCAGACGGTTTCCGGACAGGGCGTGCCGACGGACCAGCCCCTCGGGGCCAAAGCCGAAGATCGGACGCCAGCGTATCCAATCCACGGTCTCCTTCCAGAGCTTGAAGCGCTCGGTGCCCGCACTGTCGGCGTCCTCGGCGCCGGTGAGGATTTTGACAAGGTCATTTTTGAGCTGAATGAAGTTGCCGAGCGGGCCGTTCCTTCCGGTGACGGCGAAGACGATCAGCAGCGCGGCCACCACGATCAGCACCGCCAGGCCCAGTGCGCGCCAGTTCAGTTTTCTGCCGGAGCGCCAGCAGAAGAGCAGCGCCGCCGGGATCGCCGCGATCACGGCCAGCAGGGAGCCGAAGGTGTCGTTGACGACAAGCGCGTACACCAGGAAGCAGAAGCCCGCGAGGTACAGGAGCTTGAGGCGCTTGTCCCCGCTCTCATACAGGAAGAAGCCGAAGCAGGCGATGGAGCTCATGCACAGCATGTAGCCGAGGTGGTTGAACTGGTTGAACACGACCGCCCTTTCGGACGAAAAGCAGTAATCAAGGAAGTAGATGTCTGCTTTTTCCTGCACCAGCATGATGAGCGCGATAAACGCGATCACGCCGGTAAAGCACAGCATGAGCTTCCGGCGGTAGTCCTCCCGCCGCAGGGCGGACGCGCAGAGGAAGACGGCGCCGTAGATAAAATAGCTCAGCAATCCGTCGCGCATATAGCTGCCGCCAACCAGGGAGAAATATTTGTAATCGGATTTTGCCGTGCATACGCAGGCCCAGAGAAGGAACAGACCGAACAGGTAAAACCACGGCTGGGCCCGGAGGGCTTTCAGACTGAAGACCCTGCGCCGGGCGAGGATCAGGAGGGTCAGGGCCACGCACACCGTGATCCCGCCGAGGACGAAAAACAGCATCTGGTAGGACGCAAGCGCCTCATCGTAATTGACACTGCCGAGCGTGAAGCCCTCCTCCGCAAGCTCCTCCACCGTGGGGAAGCGGCCAGTCGCCGCAGAGACGACAAAGTTTGCGCACATGATGATCGGCAGAAGGCACCACAGCAAAAGCAGATACCATACCCCCTGCTCATACTTTTCCGCGAACGCCGCATATGCGCGCTTCATCGGTGAGGACGCCGTGTTTTGTTTTTCTGTTTCCATCGTTGTTTCTCCTTTTACGGGCAGACCGTGCGCTCAGACAGCGGCCTTTTCCTTCACTTCTGTTTTGTCTGTGCGGCGCTCCTCGTTTACGAAGCCGCCCATCGCCGTGCGCAGCAGGATCTGGATATCCAGCCACAGGCTCCAGTTTTCGATGTACCAGAGATCGTGCTCCACGCGCTCTTTGATGGGCGTGTCGCCGCGAAAGCCGTTGATCTGCGCCCAGCCGGTCATGCCGGGGCGGACCTGGTGGCGCACCATGTACAGCGGAATCTCATCCTTGAACTGATCGACAAAGTGCGGGATCTCCGGCCGAGGCCCGACGAGGCTCATGGTTCCGGCCAGCACGCAGAAGAGCTGCGGCAGCTCGTCCAGGCTGTATTTTCGGATGAAGCTGCCAAAGCCCGTCCGGCGGTCGTCGGACTTTCTGGTCCAGGCCGTCGTCTCCTCACTGTTCACCACGAGGGAGCGGAACTTGTACATGGTAAAGGGCTTTCTGTCCTTGCCGACCCGCGTCTGCCTGAACAGCACAGGCCCCGGCGAGGACAGCTTCACCCCGATCGCGCAGATGAGGAAGAGCGGGGACAGCAGGACGATCAGGACCAGCGCCGCCGCGAAATCCAGAAAGCGCTTGACGAAGGCGTTGGCAAAGTTGTCCAGCGGGATGCGGCGTATGTTCAGCATCGGCACGCCGTTTATGTCGTCAAACTGGGGCCGGGCCGGCATGTACTCGGCATAGAACGGGACAATGGCCAGCTTGATGCCGGCCTTTTCGCACTGTTCGATAATATGGGGCGTAAGCTCATAGTCCTCCATCTCGATGGCGGAGACGACCTCGTCCGGCTGTATGCGGTCGAGTTCCCTCTCCAGCGTCTCATAGCCGCCGAAATACGGCAGGGGCAGATCGGGCGAGGGGTGCTTGGCAATGTAGCCGTTCACATGATAGCCGAGCTGTCTCTCCTCGCAGACGGCTTTGAAGTATCTCAGCGCCGAAGGACCGCCGCCGATGAGCAGGACGTGCTTGAGGTTCCGCCCGTTCGAGCGCAGCATGCCGAGCAAGATCCTGACCGTGACTCGTTTGGCCGCGAGCGTGCCCGCGCTCAGCATATAATAGATCGCCAGAACCCAGCGGGAATAGTTCACGTCATGGCGCAGATACAGCCAGCCCAGCAGGAGCAGCATGTCCAGCAGGCAGGCCGTCAGCACGCGGGAGACCTCCTGCCGGATGCGCGTCTTCCGTGTCGACTGGTAGAGCCCGAAGGCCGCGAGCGTGAAGATCTGGAGCAGGGTGATCCAGATGTCCAGGCGCAAATAGCTGAACAGCTGGATGTTCTTGACCCCGCTCATGAGGTGGAATCGCAGCCAGTAGGCGATCGGAAGCGTAATATAGGTAATCAGCGCGTCGCTGAACACGTTCAGGCGGTTCAGCAGCGTTTGGTTTTCTCGAATCATATCTCTTTCATGCCACCTGTCCGGCACAGCTCCAGCCGCCGGGTACGGCGCCGCGCACGGGGATCCCCAGCCCTCGGCGCCCGCTGTGCGTAGTATCAAAAAGGCAGAATATCTTTTATAAAATACCACATACGTGGGAAATAATCAATATTATATCGATAAAAAAACGCGCTCGGCAAAGAATATGCGCCCCGCTTTTAAAGCGGAGCGCATCAAGAATCTGATCTGTTTTACTTGTCGTCCTTCTCGAGGGCCTTCTTCGCGGCCTCCTTCACGTCCTCGACGAAGTCCTGGGCCTTCGCCTTGTACTCGGGGGCGTTCTCACGCAGATCCTCCACGAAGTCCTGCACCTTGTCGATGACCTCGGGGGCCTTCTCCTTCATGGTCTCAAAGACCTCGGTCACCTTGTCGGGCGCGTCCGCGTCGGGGTAGGCATAGCCGTTCTCGCCCTTGTCGGAGTAGCGGTACTCCCCCGCTCCGCCGCCGACCTTGCTCTTGACCGTGTCGACGATCATGCGGGAGTTCATCACCGCGAGGTCCTTGAAGTTGCGCACGAAGTCGCCGGTTTTGATTTTGCCGGTCTGCTCATCCTTCGAGACCGTCATCGCCTGATAGGCGGTGATGCTCGCCCCGGCGACAAGGCCGGTTTTGATCAGAGTAGAAAGAAATCCCATAGTATTTTACCTCCTGTTGGTAGTTTACACAATTATTTTGTTTTCCTGGCGGAAACCCGTAGGGGCCGATGCCCTCATCGGCCCGCCGACACGATCGTACGTCCGGCATTTCGGGGCGATCAGGGGCTCGCCCCCTACAGCGCGCAAATATGGTTTACATAATTGTCAGAACCGCAGCCAGTAGCTGTTGCCGTAGATGTCGGTGATGCGGTAGCTCGGGATCACGCTGTTGTTGAGCCTGAGGTTTTCAAGCGTCGGCTCGCCCCGCACGGTGAGGGCGCTGCCGAGGGTATAGCTGCTCTGATAGCTGCCGTCGTAGGCGTAGTAGTCGCAGACAAACTCGAGCTTATCGCCGCGCTCGAGCGGGACGAGACCCTTCGGAGCGGTCTCGGTCTCGCCGTTTTCATAGAAGGGATAGGCCCCGGTGACTTTGCCGTAGGGGTTTTCGTCGTCAAAGATCACCTGGAGGTTGACGAGATCGCCGTTGAGAAGCGCCGGGATGCGGCCGACAGTGGTCCAGCTCCCGTCCGGGTTCTGGGAGTCGGAGACCAGATAGTAGGCCACCAACTGCCCGTCGAGCGTCAGCCAGGTGCGGTCGGTCTCGAGCAGGAGATCGTCCCCGTCAAACTCGAAGACGTTGTCGAGGCCGAGGTCGAGGTAGCCCTCCCCGTCGTCCGCGAAGAGGTTGAGTTCCACGGTCTGGACAAGGCCCCACTCCTCGTCCGTAAGGGAGAGGACTGGCCTGCCGTTTTTGTAGCTCACCGTGATGCGGCCGGGGTCGAGGAAGCTGTCGGCGAGTTTATCGGCGGAGCTTGCGATCAGGTCTGTGTCGAGCCAGGCGCGGTCCGCGGGCAGGCTCCTGCCGGAGAAGGCCGAGAGCAGGCTGAAGAGGTCAGAGGCGTCGATGCTGTAGCCCGCGCTCTGCTGGCCGTAGCTGTTGGTGTAGCCGCCGGAGAGAGAGCCCGAGGGCGAGGTGCTGCCGTAGGGGGAGCTGCCGTAGCTTGAGCTGCCGGAACCGCCGTAACCGCCCAGCAGCACGTCCAGCAGGCCGCCGTAGCCCGAGGAGGACGAGCCGCCTGTGCTTCCGAAGAGGCTGTCCCAGCCGCCGTAGCTGTTATAGCTGCCCTGGGAGGCGGCGCCGCCGAGCTGTCCGCCGTACTCAAGGCTTGCAAAGCTCTTGATGACCTTGGCGTACTCGGAATCGAGGCCGAGGCTGTCATAGGTGTTGATGGCCGAGGACACGGAGCTCATGGTCTCGTAGGGGAAATAAATGCTCAGGCCGTAGCACTTGGTGATGGTGGTGCCGTTATACTTGACGCAGTCCTGGATGGCCTGGGCGAGCGTCTGCCCCTCCTGCGAGCCGATGCGCAGGGCGAGGTCCGCGAGGTCCACCTGGTTGATGCGGGTGGACTGGGCAAACTGCCGCGCCCCGGCGCGGGCGTTCGAGACCTGGCGGTAGCCGTCCGAGGTGATGAGGTCGTTGGTCGAGACCGAAAAATCCCGGAAGGCGGCAGGGATCCTGCCCTGGAGCTCCGCGAGGTCGGTCAGGGCGAGGGTCACCTGGGCGTTGTAGGAGCGCTGGCGGCAGGCGGTGACATAGCTGTCGATGATGGTCTTGCCGAGGCTCTCGGTGGAGACGGAGGTGTTCTTCGAGACGGCGTTGAGCCAGTCGGTGTAGTACCAGCCGGTGCCGGGCTCAACCTCCTCGGAGGCGATGAGGTAGTCGGCGTACTTGGCGGAGACGAGGGCCGTCTCGAGCGTGGACATGAGGCAGGCGTCGTAGCCGATCCAGTCGAAGACGACGTTTGCGTCGTCCAGGGCCTTGTCGAGCTGCGGCAGGGTCATGGAAGCGCGGCCGCCTGTCTTTTCATCGTAGCCGTAGCCGCTGATGGAGCCGCCGCCGTGGTCCCAGAGGATGAGGATGTTGCGGTTGGCGGGGTAATTTTTCGCGCAGTACTGGATGAACTTCGTGAGGTTGGCGGGGTCGGTCATGGCGGCTTTGCCGAAGTTTGACTCAAGGCGCTCGAGCCCGCCGTCCCGCACGCGGTAGACCTGATTATTGGTACTGGAGACCACGCTGTTTTTCCAGCTCTTGCAGCCGCCGGTCTCCACGATCACATTGACCTTGTCGGAGAGTCTGGCCTTGGTCATCTCCGTCAGGTCCGAGGTGCCCATGCCGTACTTGGATTCGAGGTCCGTGCCGCACATGTAGACCATCACCGTGACCGTGTCCCTGCCGCCGCCCTTGGGGGTGACGCGCTTGTCGCGCACGTCGGCGAGGGGCGCGGCCGCCGTCGGCTTCGGCGTATTGGCAGGCCTGGGCGTCGCCGTCGGTTTGGCCGTGGGCTTCGGCGCGGACTGGACGCCGGGCAGATCCTGCAAAAGCCCGCCGCCGGTCGAGCTTCCGCCGGTCGGGTTCGTGCCCGAATAGCTCTCCCCGTAGCCGAATAGGGAGCCGATCAGCTCCGACATGTCGCCGTAGCCGTCGGAGGAGAAGAGCATGTTCGCGTCGTCGATGGATTCAAGGCCCTCCTGCTGGGGTGTGAGCGTGTGGCTGGGCGCGGCGGTGACATAGGCCGTGGGTCTCGGCGTGGAGACCGGTGTCGTCTGCACGTCGCCGGAGCCGCCGCGCAGGAAGGTATAGAGCACGATCAGAATGAGACCGACGATGCCGATGCCGCCGCCCGCGCGTCTGGGCCCTCTCGAGCCGCCGCTTCTGCGGGGGCCGCCCGGGAAGGAGCCGCCGCCCTGTCCGCCGCCGACGGGGCCGCCGGTGCCGACCCGTCTCCCCTTTTCGGCGCTGACGGAACCGGAGCCGACCCGTTTGTCTCTGCTGTGAGGTCTGTTGTCCATAGTGTACCCCTCTTTTGTTGGTTCAATGTGTAATGCATCAACTTGCCCCTCCCCGCGTCGGGGAGAGATGTCACGCCGCCGCCCTTGCCTCCCCCTCCGGGGGAGGTGCCCCAGTGCTCACACTGGGGCGGAGAGGGTCTGCAGCGACGTACACCCTCTCAGTCACAATGCTTGCGGGAGACGCATTGTGACAGCTCCCCCAGAGGGGGAGCCAAGCCCACGGGGAAACGCGCTTAATCTCTCTTCACAGAGAAGAAATAGCTCGTCTCGCTTTCCAGCTTCTCCCCTTTTCTGAGGATCGCGCAGGGGAAGCCCCAGTGGTTCATCGCGTCGGGCCAGAGCTGGGTCTCGAGGCAGACCGCGCCGCGGCGGTGGATCATGCGGCCGCCCTTGCCGGGGTGCTCGTCCAGGAAGTTGCCGCTGTAAAACTGCACGCCGGGCATGGTGGTGGAGACGCACATGAGGATGCCGGTCTCGGCGCTCGCAAGCTCCGCCGCGTCGGCGGGGTTATTGAGGCAGAAGTTGTGGTCGTAGCCGCAGCCGAGGCGAAGCTGCTCATTGTCGGCTTCGATGTCCTGCCCGACGGTCTTCGGCAGCGTGAAATCGAAGGGCGTGCCGGCAACGGCAGCGATTTTGCCGGTCGGGAGCGTGCCCGCGCCGAGCTCGAGATAGCGATCGGCGTTGATCCAGAGCGTCTGCTCCATAGCCTTGCCGCAGCCGGAGAGGTCGAAGTAGCTGTGGTTGGTGAGGTTCACGATGGTGTCGGCGTCGCCCTGGGCCTCGTAGCCTATGGTGAGGCCGCAGTCCTCGCGCGTGAGGCGGAAGGTGACGGAGACGCTGAGATTGCCGGGGAAATTTTCCTCCCCGTCGGGGCTGAGACGGGAGAAGCGCACGGCATAGTCGTCCGCGATCTCCGCCTGCCAGACGTATCTGTCAAAGCCGCGCCGGCCGCCGTGGAGGCAGTTGTCCCCGTCGTTTCTGGCGAGGATATAGTCTCTGCCGCCGAGCTCAAACTTTGCGCCGCCGAGGCGGTTGGCAAAGCGGCCGATGGTCGCGCCGAGGAAGTAGTTTGCGTTTTCGTACTCCGCCACGCTGTCGTAGCCGAGGACGACGTCGGTCATGCTCCCGTTCTTATCGGGAACGCAGAGAGCCTGGATCGTCGCGCCGTAGTCGAGCAGGGTGCAGGACGCGCCGATCTCATTGGTGATGGTATAGGCTTTGACCTCCTCCCCCTCGCGGGTGAAGCCAAAGGGACGAATGTTGACGGACATGGACACAGCCTCCTCATTTTTTAATTAAGAGAATTGTAGCACAAAAGCATAAAAAAGAAAATGACTTTCGTTTCCCATTGACAAATATTCACATTCTTTTTATAGTTAGATCATAGAAAAGAAAAAACTACTCTGCCAAAGGAGGGCGCGTATGGCGATCGTGGTCATCGGCGCGGTATTCGTGGACATCAAGGGTTTTCCCCAGGATCTCTATCTGCCGACGGGGCGCAACGCCGGCTCCGTCGAATTTGTGCACGGCGGCGTGGGCCGCAACGTGGCGGAGGACATCGCGAACGTGGAGCTGCGGCCCACCTTCGTCAGCCTTGTGGATGAGAGCGCCCAGGGCGAGGAGGTCTTGCGCAAGCTGTGCAGCCACAAGGTCAACACCGACTACATCCGCGCCGTCCCGAACGGGATGGGGATGTGGCTGGCGGTCTTCGACCAGACGGGCGATCTTGCGGGCTCGATCTCCCAGCGCCCCGATCTCGACCGCATCCGGGACATCCTGGACGAGAAGGGCGACGAGATCATCAGCGCCGCCGACAGTGTGGTCGTCGAGGCCGACATGGGCAAGCGCATCGTCAAAAAAACCCTGGATCTGGCCGAGAAGTACGGCAAGCCCGTCTACGGCGTGGTGGCCAACATGGGCATTGCGACCGAGCGGCGCGATCTTCTCCAGCGCATGGACTGCTTTGTCTGCAACCAGGCCGAGGCGGGCATCCTCTTTGTGACCGACTACTCCAAGGCAAGTCCCGAGGAGCTGTGCGCCGATCTGCCCGCGAGACTCGAGAGCGCGAACATCCCCTCCATCGTCGTCACCATGGGCAGCCGCGGCGCGGTCTACGCCAGCCGCAGCGGCGAGGTGGGCTTCTACCCCGCCGAGCATGTCAAGGTGCGCGATACCACCGGCGCGGGCGACGCCTTCTGCGCGGGCGTGGCCATCGGCCTGACCTATCACAAATCCATGCGCGAGGCCGTGGAGATCGGCACAAGGCTGGCCGCGTCGGTCATCAAGGTGTCGGAGAACGTGTGCCCGCGCTTTCGCCCCCGCGAGCTCGGGCTGGACATCGACGTGGAGGAGGATAGCTGATGGACAACATGGAGCTGCTTCTGACCCGCCGAAGCTGCCGGAGCTACAGGCCGGAGACGCCGCCGCGGGAGATTCTGGAACAGATCATCGAGGCCGGGCTCTACGCCCCGAGTGGCAAGGGTCTGCAGTCGGCCATTATCGTGGCGATCACGGACAGGAAGCTCCGCGACCGGCTCATGGAGATGAACCGCAGAATCGGCGGCTGGGCCGAGGGCTTCGACCCCTTCTTCGGCGCGCCCGCCGTGCTGCTGGTGCTGTCTGACAAATCAAGCTATAACCATGTATACGACGGAGCCCTCGCCATGGGGAACATGATGCTGGCCGCCCACGCCCTGGGCCTCGGCAGCTGCTGGATCAACCGCGCCCGCCAGGAGTTTGACTCCGACGAGGGGAAGGCGATTTTGAAGGAGCTCGGCATCGAGGGCGATTACGAGGGCATCGGCCACTGCATCGTCGGATACCCCGACGGCCCACTCCCCGCGGCGAAGCCCCGGAAGGACGGACGGGTGTTCTGGGTGGAGTGAAGCGCGCAAACCTCGCGCCGTAGGGGTCGATCCCCTGATCGACCCGCCCCCCGGACGCGGTACAGGATACGCGGGCCGATGAGGGCATTGGCCCCTACGGTCGGGAATTGCGAATTTTTATGTAAACTCTATTATGTATATAAAGGAGCAGGCTATGACAGAGATGACTTTTGACGAAAAGACCCTGCGTTATCTCAAAACGCTTTCCCGCAGCTATCCCACCACGCAGGCGGTGCAGACCGAGATCATCAATCTGCGCGCGATTTTGAACCTGCCGAAGGGCACCGAGCACTACATCAGCGATATCCACGGGGAGTATCAGGGCCTGCGCCACATCCTGCGCAACGCCTCCGGTTCGGTGCGGCGCAAGATCGACCAGGCGCTGGGCGACTACGTCCCCTCCGCCGACCGCGACGCGCTGGCGACGCTGATCTACTACCCCGAGCTCAAGCTCCGCCACATGCGCCATCACGGACAGCTCAATCCCGAGTGGTACACCATCACGCTCAAGCAGCTCATCGCCATCTGCAAGATCACAACCTCGAAGTACACCCGCTCCAAGGTCCAGCGTATGCTGCCCAAGGACTATGAGTACATCATCACCGAGCTCATGACCACCGGCAGCAAGGATTTCAACAAGGAGGACTACTTCGGCCAGATCATCCAGTCCATCATCGACACCGACGCCGCCGACAGCTTCATCATCGCCATGTGCCATCTGGTGCACGACTCCGTCATCGACAGACTCCACGTCGTGGGCGACATCTTTGACCGCGGCGACAGCCCCCATCTCGTGATGGACGAGCTCGAAAAGCAGCGCCACATCGACATCCAGTGGGGCAACCACGACATCCTCTGGATGGGCGCGGCCGCGGGCGAGCTGTGCTGCATCGCCAACGCCGTGCGCATCTGCCTGCGCTATAAAAACTACGACTTCATGGAGGGCGGCTACGGCATCAACATGCGGCCCCTGTCCCTCTTTGCGCTCGAGACCTACGCAAACGACCCCTGCGCCTGCTTCATGCCCAAGAGCGGCCCCGGCGACGAGGCCGACCCCCACGACGACGAGATCATCGCCAAGATGCACAAGGCCATGGCCGTCATCCAGTTCAAGATTGAGGGCCAGACCGCGAAGCTCCACCCCGAGTACCGCATGGACGACCGCATGCTGCTGGACAAGATGGATCTCACCCGCGGCGTCGTGACCATTGATGGAGCGGAGTACCCCCTGCAGGACACGAATTTCCCGACCATCGACCCGGCCGACCCCTACGCCCTCACGCCCGGCGAGCAGAAGGTGCTGGAGGGCCTGCAGGTCTCCTTCCTCAACTGCGACAAGCTCCAGCGCCATATCGACTTTCTGTACAAAAAGGGCGCCATGTACCGCTACTACAACGGCTGCCTGATGTTCCACGGCTGCATCCCGATGGAGGCCGACGGCAGCTTTACCGAGATGGACATCTACGGCGTGAGCTGCCATGGCCGCGGCCTCTTCGACCGCTGCGAAGAGCTGGTGCGCCAGGGCCGCTACTCCAAGGACAAGGAGAGGCGCAAGCGCGGGGCGGACTTTATGTGGTATCTCTGGTGCGGCAGCAAGTCGCCGCTGTTCGGCAAGGACAAGATGGCCACCTTCGAGCGCTACTTTGTCGAGGACAAGAAGCTGCACAAGGAGCACTCCGACCCCTATTTCACCCTGGCCTACAACGCGGAGGCCTGCGACCGCGTGCTCGGGGAGTTCGGCATCACCGACCCCGAGGCCGTCATCGTCAACGGCCACATCCCCGTGAAAATCCGCAAGGGCGAGAGCCCCATCAAGGTGCCGCGCAAGCTGGTCATCATCGACGGCGGCATGTCCAAGGCCTACCAGTCCGTCACCGGCATCGCGGGCTACACCCTGGTGTCCAACTCCCATGAGATGTATCTGTCCGAGCATGAGCCCTTCGCCACCGCGGAGGAGACCGTGCGCAACAACCGGGACATGGACTCGAGGATCATCCCGGTGCTGACCTACGCCAGGCGCGTCACCATTGCCGACACCAACGACGGCCGCGAGATCGCCGCCAAGATCGATGACCTCATGCTCCTGCTCGAGGCCTACCGCGTGGGCGTGATCAAACAGGATAAAGGATAACCCCTCAGTCATGGTCTCGCGGGAGATCGGCCATGACAGCTCCCCTTTCAGGGGAGCCAAGATAAACCGGGCGGAGGTGAATAGTCTCCCGCCCGGATTTCCATGAAGGAGCAACTATGTCTGACAATCTCAACATCTGCCTTATCAACGATTCCTTCCCGCCGGAGATCGACGGGGTGGTCAACGCCGTCATGAATTACGCGGAGATCATCACGCGCCAGTACGGAAAGACCACGGTCGTCACCCCGTACAACGCCGCGGCCGACGACTCCGCCTACCCCTTCCCCGTGCTGCGCTATCCGAGCGTAGATCTGACGAAGCTGGTCGGCTACCACGCGGGCTTCCCCTTTACGCCGGAGGTGCAGAAGAAGCTGGCGGCCGAGCGCTTCTCGCTCATTCACAGCCACTGTCCCATCTCGTCCACCATGCTGGCCCGCTCCCTGCGCGACAGCATCAACGTGCCGCTGGTGCTGACCTACCACACGAAGTTTGATATCGACATTGCCAACGCCATCTCCTCCAAGCTCCTGCAGGAGCAGGCCAAGCACCTGCTGGTGCAGAACATCGCCGCCTGCGACGAGGTCTGGACCGTCAGCCGCGGCGCGGGCGAGAATCTGCGCTCCCTCGGCTACGAGGGGGACTGGCTCGTCATGCCGAACGGCGTCGATTTCCCGAAGGGCCGCGTCTCCGACGAACTGATCGCAGAGGTCACCGGCGGCTTTGATCTGCCCGATAACATGCCTGTCTTCCTCTTCGTCGGGCGCATGATGTGGTACAAGGGCATCCGCATCATCCTCGACGCGCTGAAAACCCTGCGCGAGACGGGCCAGGCTTTCCGCATGGTCTTCGTCGGGGGCGGCGGCGACAAGGAGGAGATCGTCGCCTATGCCGAAAACCTGGGGCTTACGGACGTGGTGTTCTTTGCCGAGCCCATCCGTGACCGTGAGCGCATCCGCGCCTGGTACTGCCGGGCTGACCTCTTCCTCTTCCCCTCTACCTTCGACACCAACGGTCTGGTCGTGCGCGAGGCCGCGGCCTGCTCGCTGGCGAGCGTGCTGATCGCGGGAAGCTGCGCGGCGGAGGATGTGGAAGACGGCGTGAGCGGCTTTCTCATTGAGGAAAACGCCGCGAGCATGGCGGCAAAGCTTGAAGAATTATGTAAACAACCTGAGACCCTCAGAGCTGTCGGCGAGGGCGCGCTGCGCCATCTCTACCTCTCCTGGGAGGACGCCGTCGCCAATGCCTGCCGCCGCTATGAGGTCGTGATCGACAACTACCGCGCCGGGAAGTACCCCGTCCACGCGGGGCTGACCGACGAGCTCATCCACAACATCGCGCAGGCCATGGACGGCTACAACCAGAGCCGGGACCGCCAGAAGGCCCGGATGCGGGAGCTGACGGACAACTATCGGAAGCTGCGCGACGAGGTCATGGCCGAGGGCCAGCGCCGCCTCGAGCAGATGCAGCTTGCCTCGGACCGCTCCGACCGGGAGTCCGGGCAGGCCAGACCCACGGAGGAGCTGCGCGCCCGCGAGCAGCAGCTTCGCAGCTGGTTCGACGAGCTGACGCGGTATCTGGATCGTTTTATGTAAACTGCTTTATGTTTTCTATTTTATGTAGCTATCTTTATGTAACTATTCTTATGTAGTCTATTTTCGGTAAACTATGGAGGGAGTCCGCCCATGAAGCTGAACGCCGTTCACCATATCGCGCTCATCTGCTCCGACAGAGACGCCGCCCTGGATTTCTATGTCCGAAAGCTCGGCTTTGCCGTCATCCGCGAGAATTATCGGCCCGAGCGCGACGACTGGAAAATTGATCTCCGTGTGAACGAGGAGACCGAGCTTGAGCTGTTCATCATGCGCGGCCATCCCGCCCGACTGTCGCCGGAGGCATACGGGCTGCGCCATCTCGCCTTTCGCGTGGAGAGCGTGGACGAAACCGCGGCAGAGCTCGCCGCCCTCGGCATTGAATGTGAGCCGGTGCGCCTCGACACCTTCACCGGAAAGAAAATGACCTTCTTCCGCGATCCCGACAATATGCCCCTGGAGATCCACGAATAGTTTTATGTCGCCTATATTATGTTAACAAAGGAAGGAGCCGCGCTGGCGGCTCCTTTTCCTATGTCCGGGCGGATCGTACCGTATCGCCTTTATATCGTAAACGAAATTGAAAATTACGTTTACGATATAGCCTTGTTTTTCGCTTGCCCCGCCAGGGGCAGAAAAACGGCATCAGATCTTATAATAGTAAACGAAAATCATTTTTGTTTACTATATTTTCTCCGCGTGGCGAGGCCGCCGCGGATGTGCCTCTCCGCCTTGTTCAGATCCAGCAGCGCGCGCACCTGGGCAAACAGGCCTGGATTCACGTGCGGCAGGCGCTCCGTGAGATCCTTGTGTACGGTGGATTTTGATACGCCGAATTTCTTTGCGGCGGCGCGGACGGTCGCCCGGTTCTCGATGATGTACACGGCCAGATCGCAGGCCCGCTCCTCTAAGCTCTCTCGCACTCACACCACTCCCCATGCGCGCTATGCCGCGCGTTCTCTGGGTAATATATATGTGTGGGGCGGGGCAGTTTAGCACATCTCGATATGCATGCTTTTTTGCGCCTTTTTCTGGACTTCCTGTTCTTTCCGGAACCCGCGTTTTCCTCGCGCTTTCATTTTGCGGAAACTCAAGGGCTTTCCGGATTGACACCGCAGGGAAAGCCCGATAAAATGGTTCGGAAAGATCAGATCAGAAATGGGGCCGTGGTAAATTGCAGGAAAGCTTGTTTCCCACCCAGGAGAAAAAAGAGTGGCGGATTCTGTTTCCGCCAGATGTCCTCGAAAAGGCAGAAAAGGCCGTGAAGAGCGCTTATGTGAAGGATCTCGTCACTACAGCCGATACGGCAAGCGCAGTGCTTGAGCCAAAGAACGGTTACCGCTGTGAGGTGCGTATCACAGCGCCCAAATCGTATTCCGACAGCTGGAACGATAAAAAGTTTCACTGCGATTGCCTGACAAAGCGGCGATTTTATTACAGGCTCAATAACCGGAACCTGAGCAGCAAGGTCTGCCACCACGAGGCGGCGGTTCTGATGCTCTGGGAAGAGGAGCATGGGCCCTGGGTCTTTGACGAGCCGCCGGAGATCGCCGAAAAGCGGCGGCGGGAGGAAGAGGAGCAGCGGAAGGCAAAGGAACGGGAGAAGCAGAAAAAGGCGGAGCAGGCCAGGCGCAAAGCCGAGGCAGCCATGCGCAAGGCCGAGGAGGCCAGGCGTCAGGCGGAAAAAGAAAAGAAAAAGAGCCGCAAGCTTGCCGCCGCCTCTCTCTTCCCCGACGAGGAAGCGGACGGCACCTTCTATAATCTCCCATATGTGCTCCGTTCCGCGCGGACAAACGAATACGCCGCCGAGCAGCTTCCGGCGCTGCTTGCAAACAACGCGGCAAAGCTCAGCCGCGTCTGTGAAGCCTATTCGCCGAAGGGTGAGCCAATGCTTACGGCACAGGGCGCGGTTCTCGATGGGGAACGCCGCTATGATGTGCGCCTGGACCTTCTGGCCGACAAGCTGGAATCCCATCGCTGTACATGCAGGCAGTCGTATTGTTACTACGATTTCTACGATTACTCCGACGATCTGTGTGAGCATGAGCTGGCTCTGCTGACGGCGCTGCGGACGTACATTCGTCAGAACAATCCCGGCGACGCGACCGACCGGGCGGCGAGCAGCTTTCTCGAAGCCATGGGCCGCTTTTCCGCCGCGCAGGAAAACGAGCAGGCAGAGGAAACGCCAAGGCCCAAAAGCATTTCCCTTCAGCCTCGCCTGATGCTCATCGACGGGGAACTGGTGCTCTCCTACAAAATCGGGCCTGTGGGCGGGAAAACGGTTTTGCTGCGGTCCTATCAGGAGTTTCTGTATTCTTATGAGGAGCATCTGGCGTTTAAGCTGAGCAAGACAAGCGAGCTGGACTTCGGCGCGTTTGACCTCACCGACGACAGCCTCCCCTGGCTCACCTTCCTGCAGCGCCGCATGAGTGAGACGGAGGTGGCGAACAGCACGCTTCTCTACTCCGGGGCCCTCAAGGTCAAGACCCGCGACGCGCTGACCGGGGCGGTGCTCGACCGCTTCTATGAGCTTGCCGAGGGTACGGCGGTGGAGTTTTCCGGCCACGGCCAGAAGGACGCGGGACAGCTTTCCGTCGGCCACGCCGCGCTGCGGGTGACGCTCAGTACCGCGCGCATCCCGAAAAGCGGCGCGATGCTGGGCATTGAGGTAAGCGGCAAAATGCCGGTGATCCTCAAGGGCAGCGCGGGAAGCTATATGCTTACTTCCGACCGTCTGAGCAGGATCACCAAAGACGAAGAACAGGCGCTGCGTCCCTTCCGCGCGGCGGCGGACAAAAACGGCGGCATTTGTTTCCGGATCGGGCGGGAAAAGCTGGCGGAGTACTATTACCGCGTTGTGCCCCAGCTTCGGCAGAGTCCTTACGTCGATCTGGAGGACATCTGCGCCGAAGAGGCGGAAGGGCTGCTGCCTCCCGAGCCGCGCTTTACCTTCCGAATGGATAGGGAGCTGCGTTTTTCCCTCATGGTCCTGGATGAGGCGCAGTATATCAAAAACCAAAAAGCCTCCATGACCAAGGCGGTGAAAGCGGTGAACGCCGAGCTTCGCTTTGCCCTGACCGGCACACCCATCGAAAACCGCCTTACCGAGCTGTGGAGTATTTTCGATTATCTGATGCCCGGCTTCCTGTACAGCTATACGGAGTTTTCGCGCCGGCTGGAGACGCCGATCACAAAGCAGAAGGACCCGGCCGCCACGGAACGGCTCAAGCGGATGACCTCCCCTTTCATTCTGCGGCGTCTCAAGGCCGACGTGCTGAAAGACCTGCCGCCCAAGCTGGAGGAGGTGCGCTACACCCGCTTCGACGACGAGCAGCGCAAGATCTACGACGGGCAGGTCGTGCGCATGAAGCAGCTTGTGGCAAGCTCCGACGGCAGCGGCGAGGATAAGCTGCGCCTCTTTGCGGAGCTTACGCGCATACGCCAGATCTGCTGCGACCCGTCGCTGATCCTGGAGGACTATCGCGGCGGCAGCGCCAAGCGCGACGCCTGTCTGGAGCTTGTCAAAAGCGCCATGGGCGGCGGGCATCGGATGCTGGTATTCTCTCAGTTTACGTCCATGCTCGCCCTGCTGGAGGAGGATCTGAAGGCCGAGGGCATCCCCTGCTTCAAGCTCACCGGCTCAACGCCGAAGGAGCAGCGCCTCAGACTCGTGCGGGAATTCAACGACGGCGACACGCCGGTATTTCTGATCTCGCTCAAGGCGGGCGGCACGGGACTGAACCTGACCGGCGCGGACGTGGTCATCCACTACGATCCCTGGTGGAACCTCGCCGCGCAGAACCAGGCCACCGACCGCGCCCACCGCATCGGCCAGCAAAACCAGGTCACCGTCTACCGGATCATCGTCAAGGATACCATTGAGGAGCGCATCCTCGCCCTGCAGGAGGCCAAGCGCGATCTGGCGGAGGCCGTGCTCAGCGGCGAGGGGACAAGCCTTGCGTCGCTCAGTCAGGAGGAGCTGCTGCAGCTGCTGGGCTGACGCGCAGGCCATGGATCGGCAAGGCAGGAAAACCGAGGGCAGGAGCTGCGGCTCCTGCCCTCGGATGTTAACCAGCATATTTTGTGTTGGCAGCTTATGCTACCAGCCATATGAACCGTTCCAAATTGTCTTGTCCATATGCACGGTGGATTTTGATACGCCGAATTTCTTTGCGGCGGCGCGGACGGTCGCCCGGTTCTCGATGATGTACACGGCCAGATCGCAGGCCCGCTCCTCTAAGGCAATTCTGATAAAGGCACTTTTTCGCAGATGTACTTTGTGTACCTCAAGAAAAAGTGACGAAATCAGGGCACAAATTTTCCAGGAGATGCCGCAGGCGGATTATGCGGTGTTGCCCTAAGCTCTCTCGCACTCACACCACTCCCCTGCGCGGCATAATCATCCGCCGCGCGTTCTCTGGGTAATGTATATGTGCAGAGCGAAGCGGTTTTGAGTCTGCTTCAGGAACAGAAGCGGAAGCCCTTTGGCATGGGGATAGTTCATTGCCGGACTAATCAGGTGCTCTGTGCAGCGCCGCGGCGATGACCTGGTCCATGTCGTAGTACTTGTATTCACCGAGACGGCCGCCGAAGATCACACGGCGCTCCCCTTCCGCAAGCGCTCTGTACTGTTCATACAGCGCCGCGTTTTTTGCGTCGTTGACCGGATAATAGGGCTCTTCCCCCGGCTTCCACTCGGAGGAATACTCGCGGGAAATCACAGTCCTGGGCAGCTCGTTTCCGTCGCCGTCTCTGCCGAACTGGAACCACTTGTGCTCGATGATGCGCGTCCAGGGCGTCTCGCGGTCCGTGTAGTTGACCGCCGCGTTGCCCTGGAAGTTCGGCACGTCCAAAAGCTCCGTCTCAAAGCGCACCGAGCGGTACTCCAGCGGGCCGAAGCGGTAATCATAAAAGGCGTCGATCGCGCCGGTGTAGACCGTCATCGAAGCCAGGGCGTCCAGCGCCTCACGGTCTTTGAGGTAATCCACGCCCAGGCGGACCTCCACGCCGTCCAGCATGTTCTCCACCATCTTCGTATATCCGCCGACGGGAATGCCCTGGTAGAGGGCGCTGAAGTAGTTGTTGTCGAAGGTCAGGCGCACGGGCAGGCGCCTGATGATAAAGGCGGGCAGCTCCGTGCAGGGGCGGCCCCACTGCTTTTCCGTGTAGCCCTTGACGAGCTTTTCATAGATGTCGCGCCCGACCAGGCTGATCGCCTGCTCCTCAAGATTGCGCGGCTTTGTGATCCCGGCCTCGCGTCGCTGGCGCTCGATTTCGGCGGCGGCCTCGGCGGGCGTCACGACGCCCCACATCTTATTGAAGGTGTACATGTTGAAGGGCAGGCTGTAGAGCTCGCCCTTATAGTTTGCCACCGGGGAGTTGGTGAAGCGGTTGAACTCGGCAAAGCGGTTTACATAAGTCCAAACCTCTCTGTCGTTGGTGTGGAAGATGTGCGCGCCGTAACGGTGGACGTGGATGCCCTCGACGGTCTCGGTGTACACATTGCCCGCAATGTGGGGCCGCCTGTCGATAACGAGAACGCTTTTGCCGCGCTCCTTCGCCTGCTGGGCGAACACCGCGCCGTAGAGCCCCGCGCCTACGATGAGATAGTCGTACATGTTTTCCTCCCTCACAGCTCCAGCTTTCCGCCCAGAAAAGCCTCATACCGGTCGCAGATGCCCTGCACGTCCGTGCCGAACTCGATCTGCCTTCCCTTGTGGAGCCACAGGATCTTCGTACACATCTCGCGCACCTGCTTCAGCGAGTGGGAGACCAGGATCGTCGTCGCGCCGCCGCCTATGACCTCGCGCATTTTGGCCTCGCTCTTTTTCTTAAAAGCCCCGTCGCCGACGGACAGAACCTCGTCCAGAATGAGTATATCCGGCTTTACAAGGCAGGCGATGGAGAAGGCGAGACGGGATTTCATGCCGGAGGAGAGCTGCTTGAAGGGTCGGTCCTCGAAGTCCTTCAGCTCGGCAAAGGCGATGATCTCGTCATACTTTTCGTCCATGAACTTTCGCGTATAGCCCAGCATCGCGCCGCGGAGGTAGGCGTTTTCCTTGACGGTGAGCTCCCCGTCGAAGCCGCTGGCAAGCTCGAGCAGGGCGGCGATGGAGCCTTCCCGCCTGATCCGGCCCTCGGTGGGGACCATGATGCCGGACACGGCCTTTAAGAGCGTGGACTTGCCCGCGCCGTTGGCGCCGATGATGCCAAGCATCTCGCCGTGTTCGAGGGTGAAGCTCACATCCTTGTCGGCCCAGAACTCCGTGACATGGTAATTCCCCTTGAGCCTGCGCATGACGTATTCCTTGAGGCCGATGTCCTTGAAATCGCCGGTGATGTAGCGGATGGAAACGTTTTTTACTTCCAATATACTCATCGCGCCGCCTCACACATAGTACAGGAACTTGTGGTTATTCTTCTTGTACATCCAGCACCCGAGTCCGAACGCGATAAGCGCCTCTGCGGCCATCAGCAGGTGATATTGCCAGGAGAGCACGGAGGCGTCAATAACGATCACGCGGAAATATTTGATGATGACATAGACGGGATTGATCAGAAACAGGCGCTGCACCTGGGGGCTGTAGTACGAACAGGGCCGACAGGATCAGCCCGAGGCCGAGGTTCAGGAGCACAAGGCAGGCGATCGGGTACAGGAGCAGGACAAAGCGCCAGGTAAACGTGATGTGGTCGAGCGCACAGAACACGAGGAACACGCACAGCGTCAGTCCGAAGTTGATGAGGCACTGGACGTTCTTGGAAAAAAGGAAGAGATACTTCGGGACGTTCACCTTGGTGAAGATATCGGCGTTGCCTGTCAGGGCGGTCATGCCCTGGTTGGTAGACTCGCTGAAAAAGGAGAACACCAGGTTGCCGCAGAAGAGGAAGGTGGTGTAATGCGGCGTCGTGCGGCCGAAAAAGCGCGTGAACACGAGCCGCATCACAAGCAGATGCAGCAGCGGCGACAGCACGCTCCACGCCATGCCGAGCACAGTGCGCTTGTATTTCTTTTTGAAATCGCGCTTGACCAGTTCCTCGAAAAGGAACTGGTAGGATTTGAGTGTTTGGAACATGAGTAATTCTCCTATGGTGCTCGTATGTAAAGAGAGGGATGCACAGGCTGGACACGGGCGTGCTCAGCCTTTCTTTTTTCCGCGCTTCCCTTTTATGAAGTGCTCAACATCGGAAATCAGCTTTGGGCGGTTCTCCGGCCCCTTCGGGGCTTCCTCGTCCTCCCACAGTCCCATGTGGTACAGCGTGCGTCGAACGGTGTAGCCCGCACCGTGATCCTTGACACACTGGACGCCGCCGCGCAGTTTGCGCGGAATAAAGGTAATGGCACGGCCGACGCGGAAGGAGACAGAGTTGTGCACGCAGTCGAGGTCGTATTGCAGCCGCGCAACCTGCCTTTTGAGCTTATCCGCTTCGGCTGACTTCTCACTGAGATACGCCACATCATAGTTTTCAAAGGATGATTGTTTTGGGAACAGTTCACGCATGAATAACGGATACTGTATTGCGTCCAATTCCGTCGTATTCTCAGAGTCATTCACGCATGCGCATACAGGCTTTTTCCGTAAAGCCTCAAATTTAGACGGATTATTGACCAGGGCATGGATGCTGCAATAGAAATAATCATGATGGACATCAGGCGATTGATCGGATGCGCTGTCATATGTTTTTAAGATACAGGCGTTGTTCGCTAACAGGTAGTAATGAAAAAGCGCCCTTTGCAGATCCTTGTCTGTTCTCAGACGATGGTGAGAACAGGCTTCCAATTCCTTCCTGAATTCCTCTGCGCACGCCGCCATACCCGTTTTCGAATAGACGTCAATATTATGCCACGGAATCAATGCGTAATTTTTTCCATAGTGGGAAGCGATCGCATTCTCTGCGTTCAAAAGAGCCTTGAAATAATGCTTGGCAGGCGTGATCTCCCTATTTTGCATCCGAACGATGGGTTTGCCGTTTTCTACAAAAAAATCCGGTGACACATGATTCCCGAAAAACATATCGTCACACGCATACAGAAAAATCTCCGACAAGCCCGGAATTTTATAAAGAAATGATTCGATCACATTGCTGTTAAAGCATGGTTGAATATCCGGCGGCATAATACTATCTTGCTCAATAACATGAAGCTTCGGGTGATCCGTATTCAGCCAATCCGGCATGGAGGAATTGGAAACGATATAAATATTCCTGATCCATGGCGCATATTCTTCCACAGACCGCAGGGAATACACCAATTCTTTGTTATCCCGGAACCTGCAGGTGCTGTTGTCTCGATCTATCGCGTATTGCTTTCGCTTCGCGACCCACTCCTCATCGCCGTTGTTCACATAGAGATATACCAAATCAATGGGAAGCTCACAGGTGGGCATATTGTTTCTCCTCTTTGTATAAAAGACTCGGGGCGGCTGATTTGTTTTTCGCCCTGCGTGGCGAAAAATCAGAGGCGTTCCCCCTGAACTCCCCCCCCGTGCATGGGTGAGACGGAATCGTTACACGGTGTTTTACAATGCGCTATCGTATTCGCAGTTTACTTCTCACCTTGAAAAGAAGCCAGGCTGCATTAAACTTTGCCATGTGGCGAAACCATATTTCACCGTTGTTGATGCGCGTAATGATCTCACAGTTTTTCCTTTCGGGGTCATCATGATGGAGAAGGCGATAGATGATCTCTTTATAGCAGTGCGTTTTCACGGCGGTATCCCAGAACAAATCCGTCCAGGGGCTGTCCAGATTTTTCCAGGGTTTTCTTACGCCTCCGAAGTGGATGATTTTGGGATCCTTTATGGCTTCCGCGAGCTCAACTCTGCACGGTTCCGGCAGCAGATCCGGACGATATGGCTTCATCACATCCCAGCTCGCGTGAAGCATTTTTGCCTTCCCACCGTCGCAAATGAGATTCAGCACATCCTGATCGTGCTGTAGCCAATCCCTTGACGCGGCAAGGCGCAGAAGTTCATTAGAGGTATATGATTTGCGAAACGCATCCAGATTAAGAACCAGCATACCATCAATGAAATAATCGTTTGGCTGGCTCAGATGCAGAATGCTGTCGCGGTACTTTTTCAGGTCATCACGTGGACCGTAATAAGTTGCCAGCCCACTCAAATCCCGGGAGGATGCCAAAAGATATCCATCAAGCTCCGTATCAAGCAGTTCACCCACATCAGTCAGCGCAAGCATATCAGCGTCCAGATACAGAGCCTTGTGATAAGCGCTGTCCAGCACATCGGGAATCAGGAGGCGCAGATAGGCGTCGATAGAAAAATCTCTTTTTCCACCCGTATACAGGGAATAGCCGCAAATCAACGAACCAACATTGAGAAAGCGGATGGAAACATTGTCATACTCCGCTCCCATCTGCCGCAGGATATTCTGATTCTCAGGCGTAATGTCCCTGTGCAGTATGATAATGTCGTAGTTCCGACTGGGAGATGCATGCTCTATAACGGAGTATAGCATCACGGACAAATATGGACAATAATAATCATTCACGCAGAAAACAATGGCATCCGTTCCTCCGTCAAACGCAGGCCGGATCGTGATTTGACAATTCTCGGGATTATGATTTTGCTCCATGATATGCCCCCCATTTAGTACAGTTCATACTTGGATTTTTCAGGCAGAATAGCATGAAAAGCTTCAAGCAACTGTGCCTGCCTGCGCTCAAAATCGTCAATACTCGCCGAATCATTAATACATAGCATTTTCCATTTTCTGCTTCTTACCGCAGCGCAAACCTCGTCATAGTTGTTATCTTCTCCATACATGAACATACGCCCGATGTCAAAAGACCGGGGGACAAATCTACCCTCCGCGATCTGCCAGTTTTTGATTAACCATTGATTCACATTGCTGCGGTCCCGAAACTTGCATCTGCATGTCAGGTCGAGTTCTTCCTTTTCCCGCTCCCAAACTTTTTCGTAGGACGATTTTAAGAAGCTTGTCGGCAAATGCTGCTCATACAATCCGACAAAGCGTTTCCACGGCATCATCAGGCAGGTACGCAGGACCTTACGGCCGTATTTCAGATTGAACCACTTGAGCGGATTGGAGGCAATTACATGGTTTTTACTGAAGTGGTCATTTATTATTTCAGTGTTATTGATCTCCGCATGACCGATTCCGCGTGTCATGGGAATGGGATTAAGAATTGCGGAGTCGCAGGGAAGCCCATTCCTGAAAAAGTCAGTTTCTCTGGTCGGCGCTGTGAGGAACTGATCATCGTTGAAGTATATAAATTGTTCGGATAAGCCTTGAATTCTATGAAAATTCAGCTCAATTGTGTGTGAATTAAAGGTTGGCAAATACTTCTGCGGGATATATTCCTCATGCCTTACAATGCGTAGCTTTGGATGTGAGATGTTTAGCCAGGGCGGCAAATGGCCGTATGTAACAAAATATATATTGTGAACCCACGGAGCAAATTGCTCGATCCCGCGAAAGAAATACCGCAGTGTGCCCCAGTCGCGAAAACGGATATTCCCTTTGTTCCACTGTTGCTCAATCTTGGTTTCGTTCGGATGTTCTTTTGACTCCCAAAAGTGTTTTTCTTTTCTCCATAGTTCGTCGCTGCCATCGACCCAGCAAATCACAACGTCGATTGATGTTGAATTGTTTTGCTTCATTGCGCACCTCACGAATCCGCTTTCGGGTGAAATCGAACGCCATTCAAAAAGCCCCGCCAGATTACACGCAGGCGCGTGAGTTTGCCGTGCCGGATCACCTGCGCACTGTGCCAGCCATCCTTTGCAATCAGCCACAGCCAGCCGTGCAGAAGGCAACACCGCATAATTCGGCAAGAGCAGATTTCGAGAAAAATTGGGTTCTGATGAAGGCAGTTTTTCGCAGGAATACTTTGTGTATTGCAAGAAAAGTGACAAAATCAGAGCGCGATTTTTCCGAAAGATGCCGAAGGCGGATTGTGCGGTGTTGCCTTCATATAGATTATCACACAGGTAGTTAAAAAGCAACTCAAAAGCGCTTGCCGCCCGGCCCCCTCTTTGCTATACTGAAAGGCAGGAATCCTGTCTGTTGAAAGGCAGCGCATATGGCATTTCGTATGCCTGCCGGAGGTGTGAGATGCTGTTTACAAATGTGAAAGTCTTTACACCGGAGGGCTTCATGCACGGCGGCTTTGTCGTGGAGGGCGGGCGCTTTGCCGAAGTCTTTGAGGGCGGGCGCGCGGGCGGTGCCGATCTCGGCGGGGCCTGTGTGATTCCGGGCCTTGTGGACATCCACACCCACGGGGCGGCGGGCGCGGACTTCTCTGACGGCGATCCCGATGGGCTCACGCGCATGGCGGCGCATCTGGCCAAATGCGGCGTGACGAGCTTTGCCCCCACCTCCATGACCCTGCCCTATGAGACGCTGGAGCAGGCGTTTCGGACGGCGGTGCAGCTCAGCGTGCACCGGCCAGACGGCTGCGCGCGGGTGATGGGCATTCACATGGAAGGGCCCTATTTCTCCGAAAAGAAGAAGGGCGCGCAGAACGGCGCGTTCTTGAAGCCGCCGGACCTCGAGGGCTTCCGCGGGCTCTTTGAGGGCTGCGGGGGGCTTATCCGCATCGTGGATGTGGCGGCGGAGCTTCCCGGCGCGGCCGAATTTGCCAGAGGCGCGAAGGCGCTGTGCACCGTGTCGGTCGCCCACACCGACGCGGCTTACGACGAGGCGGCGGCGGTCTTCGACGCGGGGGCGGGCCACCTGACCCATCTCTTCAACGCCATGCCGCCCATCCACCACCGCAGGCCGGGCGTCATCGGCGCGGCCTCCGAGCGGGATTTTGTTGCTGCCGAGCTCATCTGTGACGGGCTGCACGTCCACCCGAGCGCCGTGCGCATGGCGTTCAGGCTCTTCCCCTGGCGCATCTGCCTGATCTCCGACTCCCTTCGCTGCTGCGGGATGCCGGACGGCGAATATGAGCTCGGCGGCCAGCAGGTGTTTCTCTCGGGGGGCGTGGCGCGCCTCGCGGACGGGACGATCGCGGGCGCGGCGTCGGATCTGTACGCCGACATGCTCAACGCCATCCGCTTCGGCGTCGACCGGGACGAGGCCATCCGCGCCGCGACGATACGCCCCGCGGGGGAGATCGGGCGCGCGGACGAGATCGGCTCGATCGAGCAGGGCAAGCTCGCGGACTTTGTGGTCTGCGGCGATGACCTCACGCCCCGCGCGGTGTACATTGGCGGGAAAAAGGTATAAAAATACGAGGGCCGGAAGTTTTCTCCGGCCCTCGTATCATATCTGTCATTGAATTTTCCGGTATGTGATCTCGAGCATACTGAGATTGAGCGCGGCGAAGAGCAGCAGCCACAGCGGCATGATCCGCATGCCGACGGCCTGCTGGATATGGCCGAAGACCATGGGCATGAAGGTGCTGCCGACATAGGCGGAGGCCATCTGCAGGCCGATGACCGCGGCGCTGTATCTCTTGCCGAAGTTTGCCGGGGCCATGTGCTGGATGGCGGGATAGACCGGGCCCATGCCCGCGCCGATCACGACGAAGCCGAGCGCCGCGAGGCCCCAGCCCGCCGAGGGCAGCAGGACCAGCAGGATGCCGGCAAGCTCCACCGCGATGCCGATGCGGATGAGCCGCCTGTCCCCGAGCCGGTTGGAGACAAAGCCCGAGATGAGCCTGCCCAGCATGAGACCGCCGAAGATCAGCGAGCCGAAGGCGGCGATGGTCTCATCGCTCAGGCCCTGCTTTGTTCCGGCAAAGTAGCTGGGCGTCCAGAGAAAGCAGGTGGCCTCGCCGGAGCAGTAGGCGAAGAAGGCGATCAGCGTGAGCAGGACGCCGGGCCTGCCGAGTGTCTCGCGTATGCCCGCGCCGCCGCGCAGCTCTTCCTCGTCCGCGGCCGTCCCGCTCTTCTTCCAGAGCGGCAGGGACAGCACGCAGACAAGCAGGATGCCCGTCTGGATGTACGCCGTCCAGCGGTAGCCCTCGTTCCAGCGGGCGACCTTGAGCGCGTAAGACATGATGGCCGGGCTGATGACCGCGCCCACGCCGTAGAAGCAGTGCAGGAAGTTCATCACGGAGCCCGGGAAGTGGTTTGCCACATAGTGGTTGACCGAGGCGTCGATGGAGCCCGCGCCGAGGCCGTAGGGCACGGCGAAGAAGAATAGCATCCAGTACCGCGTGGAGATCGAAAAGCCCAGCAGGCCCAGGACCGTGAGCAGGATCGACACGATCACGATCCATTTGGTATGAAAGCGCCGGATGAGGCGGGTGCTCAAAAGCGCCGAGATGATGGTCATAAAGCAGATGGTCATGGACACATAGCCCGCCCAGGACGAGGGCACGCCGAACACCGTCTGCATTTTCGGCCAGCCGGAGCCCAGGAGCGAGTCCGGCAGACCGAGACTGATGAAAATGAGATAGATTACCGCGAGAAGAAGAGAAGTCATAAAGCCTCCCAAGTTTACAAGTTGGAATAGTACGCCTCGAGCTTCGGACGCGCGGCCGCGTAGGTCTCTTTGAGCGTCTCGTCGAACTGCGGGCCCATGCCCTCCATGATGATGCGGTCGGCCTTCTCGAAGCTGAAGGCGTCCTTGTAGACGCGCTTGCTGACCAGAGCGTCGTACACGTCCGCGATGGCCATGATCCGCGCCTCGAGCGGGATGTCCTCCCCTCTCAGGCCGTCGGGGTAGCCGGAGCCGTCCATGCGCTCATGGTGGTAGTGGGCGACGTTTTCGGCGATGCGGCGGAAAGACTCGTCGTCGGTGTCGCGCAGGATCTCGTGCACGATGCGCGCCCCCTCGGCGGCGTGGGCCTTCATCTTTTCAAATTCCTCCGGGGTAAAGCGGCCGGGCTTTCTGAGCACCGCGTCGTCCACCGCGATCTTGCCGAGGTCGTGCATGGGCGCGGCCTTGACGATATTTTTGCAGAACTCGTCCGAGAGCCTGAGGGCGCCGTTTTCCCGCGCCGTCTCGATCAGGATGCGCACGCCCTCGCTGGTCCTGCGGATGTGGCCGCCGGTGGAGTTGTCGCGGCTTTCGACCATGGAGGCCATGCCGAGAATGAGCCTGTCGTGCATGACGACAAGGCGCTCGGTCTTGGCGTCCACCTCGGCCTGGAGGTCGGCGTTGTATCGGTCGAGCAGAGCGATGTATTTCTGCCGCTGTGTGTCGTCCTGGAGGAAGATCTGATAGCCGCACTTGCGCTGCCCGTCGTAGAGGTCGCTGACGTCCACGCTGTACCAGCGCTCCTCCCCGTTTTCATCGAGGCGCCGCCAGAGGGACTTGTCGTCGTTCGGGTCGTTTTTGAAGCGCTCCAGCCAGCAGAGCACGCTCTCGCGCAGCTCCCCGCTCTCCCCGACGGGCCTGTCCACCGTGAGTGTGCGCAGTTCCGGCAGAAAGCGCTTGGCGCTGGCGTTGCTGCCGAGGTAATTGCACGCGAGATCCACCGTGACAAAGCCGGTCTCGCCCGACTGCACCATGGACTCGATCACCATTTCGCTGACGTTGTAGAGCACCATGCGCCGCGCGATCAGCAGGTAGAGCGCCTGGGACAGCAGATAGCTCAGGGGCATGAGCTCAAACCCGGGCGGCAGCAGCGCGTGGCCCGCGAAGTAGCCCCCGATGGAGACCGGGATGGGCAGGAAGAGCAGCAACAGGATGCGGCGCGAGACCTGCTTTTTCTTCCGGTAGGTATAATAGAGCGCCGCGAGGTTTGCCATCAGGTAGAGCACGATCAGGACATAGTGCACCGTGTGGACGGGGCCGTACTCCTTGACCGGAATCCAGCCGTCGCTGAGCGGGTCGAGGGTGAGGCTTTTGTAGAAAAGCGGGCTGCGGCCTATGGTGAGCACCGCGAGAAAGACCGCCGCGCTGCACAGAAGCGTCCCCATGCGCACGCCGCGGCTGACCCGGATGCGGCAGAGGCCCATCACGCACATGGTGCTCAGCCACGGCAGGAAGCAGCCGCCCGCGTACACCACCTTCAGCAGCGCCATGACCGTCTCCAGGTCACGCGCCATGTACAGCAGCCAATAGGCGAGATTTGCGATCGGGATGAGGATAAAGATCACGCTCATATGCGTATCAAAGCGCGGCCGCCAGAGGAAGACGTAGCAGAGCGTCAGCAGGAAGGACAGGAGGAACACTCCGAAATAATAGCTCTGTTGAATCATAGCGCGCTGCTCCCCTTTTCTCCGCTCTCGGGCTTTTTCTTCATATTATGAAAATTATAGGGTTGCCGCGGCGGCTTGTCAAGCCTTCGCCGCCTGCATGGCACATGCAGAGAGGGCGGGAGCCGAAGCTCCCGCCCTGCCATTATAAGAGATCGTCTTAACGTCTGTCGGACATGACGAGCTCTCCGCTGTCGACCCGCTCATACAGAACTTCTTTGGGTACGGGCTTGCTGAACAGATAGCCCTGGAGGCGGTCGCAGCCGATGCGTCTGAGATAGTCCGCCTGTTCCCCAGTCTCCACGCCCTCGGTCAGGGTCAGCATGTCGATGCGGTTGGCCAGCTGGATGATGCAGTCGAGCAGCGTTTTCGCCTTCTCGCTGTTTTCAAGGTTGGACAGGAAGCGCATGTCGATCTTGATGACGTCGAATTGATAGTCCTTGAGGACGTTCAGCGAGGAATAGCCGCTGCCGAAATCGTCCAGCCACAGGGAATAGCCCAGCTCCTTCAGGCGGTTGATCTCATGGTTGAGCTTGGAGGCGTTGTCGGTCAACGCGCTCTCCGTGACCTCCACGTGGATCATCTCCCTGTCGATACGATACTTTGCGGCCAGCTCGTCCAGCTCCATGACCGCGTCCATCAGCTCGAAATCCAGTCTCGAGAAGTTCAGGGAGATGGGCACGACCGGCTTTCCGGCGTCCATGGCCTCTCTCAGATCCCGGCACGCAAACTCAAAGATCGCCCTGTCGAGCTTGTGGATCAGGCGGTACTCCTCCAGCACGGGGATAAACTCGTTCGGGAAAAGCTGGCCGTATACCGGGTCCATCCAGCGGGCCAGCGCCTCGCAGCTGCATACCTCTTTCGTATCCGACCATACCGTCGGCTGATAAAAGGGCACGATCCAGCCGTTTTTGACGGCGTTGTCGATGTTATTGATGATATACAGCCTCTTGTGGTACGCCTCGCTCATCGTCTTGTCGTATTCGATGTAGACGGTCTGAAAGCGGTTGCTGATCAGGTGGGCGGCGTAGCGCGCCCTGTCGACCGCCATGCGCGGGTCCTCATTGTTCCCGCTCATGTGATAGGCGCCGCAGTTGATCCCCATCAGGATCTCCTCGTCGTAATCGTGGACCAGGCTGTTGAGCTCTTCCAGCTTTTTTCTCAGGCCCTCCGTCTTCGTCAGGACGACAAAATGGTCGTCGCCCTGTCTGCCGTAGAGGGAGTCTCCAAAGCTGTCGGCAATGTATCCGCCGAAGGCCACCAGGAATCTGTCTCCCGCCTCAAAGCCCCTCTGGTCGTTGAAGGCCTTGAAGTTGTGCACGTCCATAAACAGCAGGACGTTTTCGCCGTAATTGCCGGTGAGATTTCGGATGGCGGCAGCCGCCCGCTCGGAGAAATAGCTGTAATTATAAAGGCCGGTCAGCTGATCCTGCTTGGCGTTCTTCTCCAGCTCCTTGGATTTTCTGGCCTCCTTCAGTCGGCCGTGATAGATGGCAAAGCAGATCGTGGCCAGGGAGATGAAGAAGGTGATGTAGTTGACGGTGTCGCCGGAGGTGATGAGTCTTGTAACGCCGCTGATGACGATCTCCTGCTTCCTGAAGGACAGGCCGCCCTGATAGGTCAGCAGGATATGATAGAAGCCCCAGAAGCTGGTGCCGAGGATCAGCAGCGTGATATACGGGCGGTAGATGAGCAGGCCGCCGACATAGATGACCATGGTCAAAAAGCAGATGATCTCCTTGCCGCCCCAGAAGTCGCTGTACGACACGAAGATGCCGAAGGCGAGGCAGACCAGGGTAAAGGCGACGATGACCAGATGCTCCAGCAGGACAATGTTTCTGTTTTTCAGATATTTAATCAGCACATAGGCGTCGATCACCGCGCCGATCACAAACAGGAAGACGTACACGGAGACCAGCATGGTGTTCATGATGGCCGCCATCGCCGGGGTGATCGTCTCGCTCGTCTTTGTAAAGCTCTCCAGGTTCAAAACCGAGGTATAGAGCATACAGGCCGTGCCGGTCAGAAGCAGGGCAAAAAAGCGGCCCTTTGAAAGCCGCGCTTCTCTCTGATAAAACAGGCAGAACAGCATGAGCCCGAGGCCGATCAGCAGGAACAGCCAGTACTTGGACGTGTACTGGATGAACAGGGTCCTCAGATCCCCGCCCGCCTGGTATTTGGGGATGATCTTTGAATAGGTCTGTCGGACCAGCATCCAGATCTCGATCAGGACAACGATAAAGCCCATATAGCTGCAGCTGCGTATATTCGCGTCGTGCAGATAATCGCGCTCATATTTGCTCAGTTTTTCAAAGCCAAAGATTTCAGCTAAAAAACGCAAGGCTTTCTTCATGTCAATTCCTTTCTGCCGCGCCGGTGCAGCGCTCATCGGCGCGTCCGGCCACAGCCGGGATCACACGCAGCGCTCAGAATAATTTGCTCGCCAATCTTGAATGAATTGGTGAGCAATTATGCCATGTTTCGCGCTTGCCCCGTCTGGGACGAGCGAAACGGCACATCAATAATATGGTGCATTGTATCACGCCTGTCGGCGCAGTTCAATATCTTTTTTCCCTCATTTTGTAGGAATTTCGTTAAGGCAATACCGCGCAATACGCCTGCGGCATCTTCCGGAAAACTTGTGCCCTGATCTCGCCACTTTTTTTTGAGGTACACAAAGTACATCTGCGAAAAAGTGCCATCATCAGAACTCATACTGGTCTCCCATAAAACGGCTTAAAGCCGTTTTATAGCGATAGCGCCAAAGGCGCGTCGGAGACCTATGAGACATGTTTTGTGCCCAAGGGCACAAAACTGGCAGCGCGCTTTGCGCGATGCCTTTTCGTTAAAACGAACCGTTTTAACGAAAAACAGTATCAGGTTTTCTCTGAATCTGCTCTTGCCGCATTGTGCGGTGTTGCCATAATGAAAAGCTCTGCTTCCACAGTACTTTGATGAAAGCGAAAAAAATATCCCCCCCGGGGGCTTCCGCTCGGGTACGGGATCGCATATAATTTCATTGTTAGAATTGACAATCTCTGCAAAGCCGGGGCGAACAACGTGAGAAAGTATGTCATACAGAGATTTATACAGCTGATCCCGGTATTGATCGGAATCACGTTTTTGTCCTTTGCCATGATGCGCATGGCGGGCAGCGACGCGATCACCGAGCTCTACGGTGACAAGGGGGCCGTCGCGCAGGAGGTCATCGACGCGAAGAAGGCGGAGCTGGGCCTGGACAAGCCCTTTGTCACACAGTACCTTTCCTGGCTCGGCGGCATGCTCACCGGCGACATGGGCACAAGCTATGTCTCCGGCAAGGAAGTGTTCCCGACCTTTGTCTCCAAGCTCCCGGCGACGCTGCTGCTGACGGCGCTATCCATCCTTATGACCGTCGTGATCTCCATCCCGCTGGGGGTCCTCGCGGCGGTGAACCATGACAAAATCATCGACTATGTGCTTCGCTTTCTGAGCTTTGTGGGAAACTCCCTGCCCAATTTCTTCGTGGCCCTGCTCCTGATGCAGCTGCTGGCGATCAAATTAAAGCTCCTGCCGGTCATCTCCAACGGCACCACGCTTCGCAGCGCCCTCATGCCGACGCTGACCCTGGCCATCGCCATGTCCGCCAAATACATGCGGCAGGTGCGGGCGACGGTACTGGAAGAGCTCAACAAGGATTACGTCACCGGCGCGAAGGCCCGCGGCGTGAGAAACAGCGTGATCCTGTGGAAAAGCGTGCTCAAATCCTCCATGCTCACGATTATCACGCTGCTTGCCCTCTCCATCGGCAGCCTTCTCGGCGGCACGGCGATCATTGAGAGCATTTTCATGTGGGACGGTGTGGGCAAGCTCGCGGTGGACGCCATCACCATGCGCGACTATCCGCTCATCCAGGCCTATGTGGTATGGATGGCCATTATCTATGTGCTGGTAAACCTCATCACCGACCTTTTGTACCATGCCCTCGACCCGCGCATCAGACTGGGGGTGAGCAAGGAATGAGTGAACCCACAGTCAGAGTACAGAAGATCAGAAAGGACAGCGTCAAGACCCGGCTCATCATCTTCGGGACACTCGCCCTCCTGCTCCTGATCGGCTCTGTCTTCTCGGAGCATCTGACGCCCTGCGACCCCTATCTGCAGGATCTCTCCAACGCAAAGGCCGCGCCCTCCGCGGCGCACCTCTTCGGCACGGACCGCTATGGGCGGGACATGCTCTCCCGCGTCATCGTGGGCAGCCGCGCGAGCATATACTCCACGCTCCTGCTCGTTGCGATCATCACCGTGATCGGCACCGGGATCGGCGTGTTCTGCGGCTGGCACGGAGAGTGGATCGACACCGTGCTCATGCGCATTTCGGACATGTTCCTCGCCTTCCCCGGCCTGGTGTTCGCCCTCGCGGTGGCGGGCGTTCTGGGCGGCGGGTTGCAGAACGCGATCATCGCGCTCGCGGCGATCTCCTGGCCCAAGTATGCCCGCATCGCCCGCAGCCAGACGCTCTCCCAGAAGGAGACGCCCTATCTCAAGGCCGCCCGGCTCTCCGGCAGCGGGACATGGAAGATCATTTTCAAACACATCCTGCCGAACATCATGGGCCCGATCCTCGTGACCTCCATGCTGGACATCGGCACCATGATGATGGAGCTTGCGGGCCTGAGCTTTCTCGGTCTCGGCGCGAAGCCGCCCATCGCCGAATGGGGCAGCATGATGAGCGACACGCGCAGTCTCATCACCACCGTCCCCTGGGTCACCTTTGCCCCCGGTCTTGCGATCTTTGTCTCCGTCATGGTCTTCAACCTCCTGGGCGATACCATCCGGGACTATGCGGACCCGAAGAGCAGGGGGAGGTAGGACGATGGCGGAAATCCTGAAATATGAACATGTGGACATCACATATAACGGCTTCAAGGCCGTAAAAGACGTGAGCTTTACCGTTTCCAAAGGAGAGATCCTCGGCATCGTGGGCGAATCCGGCTCCGGCAAGTCCACGCTCATCAAGGCCGCGATGGGGCTTCTCGGCCCGGCCGGTCTTGTGACGCGCGGGGACATCTGGTACAAAGGAAAGAATTTGCCGGATCTCCCGGAAAACGAGCTCCGCAGGCTCAACGGTCCGGAACTGGGCATGATCTTCCAGTCGGCGGGCAGCTCCTTCTGCCCGATCCGCACCGTCGGCGCGCAGCTTTACGAGAGCGTGACGGAGCATATCGCCATGCCCAGGGAGCGCTTCACCGCCCGCGCGCTGGATATACTGGAAAAGATCGGCTTTGAAAACGGGCAGCGCGTTCTGGATTCCTACCCCTTTGAACTCTCCGGCGGCATGCAGCAGCGCGTCGGCATCGCGGCGGCCATGCTGCTCAATCCCTCCGTCCTTCTGGCGGACGAGCCCACCTCGGCCCTGGACGTGTCGGTGCAGAAGCAGGTGGTGGAGGAAATGCTCCTGGTGCGGGAAAGCTTCGGCACCGCGATCGTCCTCGTCACGCACAACATCGGCGTGATCGGCGCCATGGCGGACAAGGTGCTGGTGATGAAAAACGGCGAGACCGTGGAATACGGCGAAGCTAAACAGGTTCTGAACCATCCGCAGGAGGAATACACCCGGACGCTCATGTCCGCAGTGCCGAAGCTGAGGAGGGCATGAGATGGAACAGCCGATTCTAAAGGTCGACAACCTGACCAAAGTATTTACCCGCAAGGGGCAGCCGGATTTTGCCGCAGTGGATCATATCTGCTTTGAGCTGTTCTCCGGCGAATGCCTCGGCCTCATCGGAGAGAGCGGCAGCGGCAAGACCACCGCTGTCAACATGATCACCCGGCTTTTAGACCCGACGGAGGGTAAAATTGTCCTAGATGGGGTTGACATTACCGGCATCGGCGGCAGAGAACTGCGCAGGGTTTACGCGAAAATGCAGATGGTCTTTCAGACGCCGACGGATTCCTTTGATCCCCGCTGTACCCTGGGCGACGGGATCGGGGAGAGCCTGCGGAACAACGGCTGGGGACGCGCGGACACAAAGGCGGAGGTCGAAAGGCTTTTGGAGCAGTGCGGCCTGTCGGCTGATTTTGCCGCCCGCTACCCCCATCAGGTCAGCGGCGGACAGTGCCAGCGCGCGGCGATCGCCCGCGCCCTTGCCATTAAACCTAAGCTCCTGATCTGCGACGAGGCGACCTCCGCCCTGGACGTGACCATTCAGCAGGAGATCATCGCGCTGTTAAACGAGCTGCGAGGAAGGCACGGAAGAGACCTGTCCATCCTGTTTATCTGCCACGATATCGCCCTGGTGCAGCAGTTCTGCGACCGGGTGCTGGTGATGTACAAGGGCAGCATTGTGGAACAGGGGACGCCGGACGACATCATTAAAAATCCGAAGGACGCCTATACGCGGCGTCTCATCGACAGTGTATTGTGAGGTAACAGCATGGAGAGAATCAAGCATCGCGTGACGCATTACTGGTCCCACCGGGCGGAGGGCTTTGAGGCCCAGCGCCTGCGGGAATTTGAAAGTGAGAAAAAGGACCGCTGGCTTGCGGAATTTCGCAAATACCTGCCGCAGGGGAGGCCGCTTCGCGTGCTGGACATCGGCACCGGTACAGGCTTTTTCGCCTGCCTGATGGCGGAGGAAGGCCATCAGGCCATCGGCATCGACCTGACCCCGGAGATGATCGACCATGCCGAGCACATGGCGGCTGTCCTCGGGTTGGACGCGCAATTTCAGATCATGGACGCCGAGGAGACGGACTTTGCCTCCGAGAGCTTCGACGTGCTGGTGACCCGGAACCTGACCTGGACGCTGCCCCACATCGCGCGGGCCTACCGGGAGTGGTACCGTATCCTGAAGCCGGGCGGGGTGCTCCTGAACTTCGACGCGGATTACTGCGCCGCCATCGACAATGACGAGGTCGAGCTGCCGGAAAACCACGCGCATAAGCTGGTGCCGGAATTTCTCGCACTGGAAAATGAAGCGATCACCGTGGAGCTCTCCGCCTATGCGGGGCCGCGCCCCCAGTGGGACGTGCAGCTTCTGGTGGAGGCGGGCTTTGAGCGCGTGCTTGTGGATGTGGGCGTCTATAAGCGGATATACAAAGAGATCGACGAGTTTTATAATCCCACGCCGATCTTCACCATTGCCGCATATAAATGATATAAGGCACAGTCTGTGTTTTATATAAAAAAGCGACTTCCCCGATGGCCCTGGAAAAGCAGCAGGGAAGCCGCGAATGACTGACAGGCGGCGGATGCTCCGCCTCTGCCGCCTTCAGTATAACTCAAAAAGCGGAAAAAGCAAGAATGAAAACTGGAGGAAAAAACATGAAAAAAGCCCTGTCCTTTGCGCTGCTCATCGGCCTGATTCTGAGTCTGTTTACACCCTCGGCCTTTGCCGCCGACAAAAAGACCATGGTTATCGGTGACACCACCTTCAACGCCGAAAACTGGGAAGAGACCATCGACCCGCACCGCACCTACAACGGCTGGCCCTGCATCCGCTACGGCGTGGGCGAGACCCTGGTCCACTACACCGACACCATGGAGCTCGAGCCCTGGCTTGCGAGCTCCTGGGCCAACGACGGCAACAACACCTGGACCATCACCCTGCGCGACGGCATCAAGTTCTCTTCCGGCCGCGACATGGACGCCGCCGCCGTCAAGCAGTGCTTTGAGCACCTGCTCGAAAACCACGACCGCGCTCCCGGCGACACCAAGATCGAGAGCATGGAGGCGGACGGCCAGACCCTCACCATCACCACCTCCGAGCCGAACCCCGCCCTTATGAACTACCTGGGCGACCCCTACGGCTGCATCATCGACGTGGACGCGAGCGACTTTGAGACCGGCGTTGTCGTCGGCACCGGCCCCTATGTGGCGGTGGACATGGTCACCGACGACCACCTGACTTTAGTCCCGAACAAGCTCTACTGGAACGGCGAGCCGAAGCTGGACGAGCTGACCATACGCACCATATCCAACGGCGATACCCTGTCGTTCGCCCTGCAATCCGGCGACATTGACGCGGCCTACGGCATGGCCTATGAAGCCTACCCCAACTTTGAAAATCCCGCCTATCAGTTCTCCAGTATCCAGACCTCCCGCGCCTTCTTCGGCTCCATGAACATGGAAAGCCCCATCATTCAGGACCCCGCCGTGCGCAAGGCCATCGCCCTCGGCATTGACAAAGAAGGCTTTGTCGCCGTGCTGCTCGACGGTCACGGTGTCGTCGGAAACGGCGCCTTCCCCGACGGCTTCTCCACCTTCGGCGGCGAGAATATCAAGACCGAGACCTATGATCCCGAGACCGCAAAAGCCGTTCTGGAGGAGGCGGGCTGGGTCGATACCGACGGCGACGGCATCCGCGAGAAGGACGGCGTAAAGCTCGTCGTGCGCTGGCTGACCTATCCCAGCCGTCAGGAGCTGCCGCTGCTGGCCGAGTCCGCGCAGGCGTCCCTCAAGCAGATCGGCATCGACGTGGACATCAACTGCACCGCGAACCGCCGCCAGTTCCTGGCCGACATGTCCTCCTGGGACATCTACGCCTCCGCGCTGGTGACGGCTCCCTCCGGTGATCCCCAGTACTTCTTCACCACCTCCTGCCTGCCCGGCATGAGCTACAACTTCGGCGCCTATGAGAATGAACATGTCAATGACCTGATTGAGAAGCTCTCCACCGAGTTTGACACCGCAAAGCGCGCCCAGCTTGCCATCGAGCTGCAGCAGGCTATCCTGGACGACAATGCCTATGTCTTCTGCTCCTTCCTGCAGATGAACATGATCTCCAAGGCTAACGTCCGCAACTGGACAGCTCACGCCTGTGACTACTACGAGGTCACCGTCGATCTCGACATCGACTGAGCGAAACCGATATAAAAGGCTCTGCCCCAACTATCAATATAGAGCCGCAACTTGTTGCACGCACCAGAAGAGGGAGGCCTCAAAGGGCCTCCCTTCAAGCTGCCGACAACTTGAAGGGCAAAAATGGGAACTTCCAAAAAAGTTCCCATTTTTGCTTCAATTGTACGTGAAGGGTGTAATACTAATACTGTTTTTCGTTAAAACGGCTCGTTTTAACGAAAAGGCATCGCGCAAGGCGCGCTGCCAGTTTTGTGCCCTCGGGCACAAAACACGTCTCATAG
>ONPN01000027.1:2895-45311 GCA_900319695.1 uncultured Eubacteriales bacterium | reverse complement strand
ATGCCTTACAGAGCTGAAAGGATATCAGGCCGCTGTCGGTCAGCCGGTCATCCAGCCCCGCCGTCCAAACAGCCGCCTGGACAAGGTGCGCCATATGTTCAGTAAGATCACTTGATACACCACAGCGAGGAAGGTTATTGCATTTCCCTGTCTTTCGTGGTAAAATGTAGTTGTAAACCACCAGAGAAACCAATCTAATTTTACCGTTGATAGCCATTTCCTTGATAGCCAAATGATAGCAAAAGTTCGGCAAGCCCATAGGATAAGGATAATAGGTATCAGGAAAAATCAAATGGTATCAAATCCCCCAAACAAAAGCGTTTAGAATTAAGTTTCATTTTGCGAGTGGGAATGATACCGATTTTCATAAAAAAAGGATTCTATTAGAGATTAGTATAAACGCGGGAGACAGAATACAAGTTCGAGCTGCGCGAAAGCTGAAAATCAAAAAATACGCCGTCGACCGGTAAAACAGGTCGGCGGCGTGTTTTGATTTACTGATTTACTTTTTCGTATCAAATATGGAGAAGACGAGCTTATAGGCGAGGGCGTACAGGCAATAGGTGATGAGGACGCCGAAGCATACATCCGTCAGGAAGTGGGCGTTCATGTGAATCCTGTTATAGCCGTATACGACGATCCAGACAACGGCGAATGCAAAGAACAGATTGTTGAGATGCGCTTTTTTGCCTTTAATCACGCCCGCCAGCATAGGAAGGGCCAGCATGATCGTGGCCTTGGTCATGTGACCGCTGGGCCAGGAGCGGAAGGAGCTCTCGTCCTTGAGATAGGGGAGCATGTCCCACCAGTTCCGGTACTCGCTTGCGGGATCGTCAAGGGTGAGCAGATATTTGTACCGCGGACGGCAGCCGACAATTTTGAGCCAGGAGTTGATAAACTCACTGAAAACGCCGGCGAGCAGGATCACGGAACCGACGGCGAGCAGCATGTCCGCATTCTCATCGTCAAGGATCAGATAAGCCAGATAAGCTGTCAGACAGGCCAGGGCAACCCAGGTTATGAAGCTGAGCGCCAGGGGGAGGAAGGAACCAGCCTGCCCCGGAACATAGCCGTAAGCCGCGCGAAGGTACTTGCCGCTGGTATCGAGGAAGCTGTAAACCGTCCAGTACAGGGAGAAGCCCAGCACGCCCCACGACAGGGTGTTGAATCTGCTCCCTTTTTTTCTCAGTCCCTTGAACAGGCACATGCCCGCGACGGGGTAGAGCAAATGGGAGATGATATTGCCATAGTGCTGATGAAAATCGCCAATGGCGTTTAAATTGGAGAGCGCCACGGAAATCTGGTAATCGTAAAAGCTGCCGATGATGATCCCAAGGGCCAAAACGGAACAGACCATATAGAATACAGAGACCGGCATACCGAGAATAGTCTTTTTTGTCATATAATAACCTCATCCCATTATTTTGTATCAGATAAACGCTGCCGACTGTGTTTAAGTTCTTTTATTATATACCACGGAGTTCGCGGCTGCAAGAGATTTCGGTTATAAATTCCCAAATTCATAAAACAAAACGGATGATTTTTTCAATGGTCTGTGGTATGCTTAAGCAAACGATGATGGAATGCGGCAATATCGTATTCAACAGTGTTGCTAAAGATGAGGTGAAGCCCGATGAGACTTCTGTATGCCGAAGATGAAAAATCCCTGGCCCGAGCCGTTTCGACGATCCTGGTCAAGAACAACTATTCCGTCGACGTCGTCTATGACGGCAAAAGCGCGCTGGACTATCTCGAGACGGAGAACTACGACGGCGCGATCCTGGACGTGATGATGCCGAAGATGGACGGCATTGAGGTGCTCCGGCGTATGCGGCAGCGCGGCGACAGTACGCCGGTGCTGCTGCTCACGGCTAAAGCGGAGATCGACGACCGGGTCGCCGGTCTTGACAGCGGGGCCAACGACTACCTGACCAAGCCCTTTGACATGAAGGAGCTGCTGGCCCGCATCCGCGCGATGACGCGGGTGCTGAGCGTTCAGCCGGACAAGACCATCTCCTTCGGCAAGGTCACGCTCGACTGTGCAAGCTACGATCTGAGCGGTCCGGGCGGCAGCACAAAGCTCGCCGGGAAGGAATTTCAGATGATGGAGATGCTGATGCGAAATCCCCGCAAGCTCGTCTCCACCGAGACGTTCATGGATCATATCTGGGGCTATGACAGCGAGGCGGAGCTGAACATCGTGTGGGTATATATCTCCACGCTGCGAAAGAAGCTCAAGGGGATCGAGGCGGATATCGAGATCAAAGCCCAGCGCGGCGTCGGCTATTATCTGGAGGTGCGTTCATGATACGCAGGCTCCAGAAAAAGTTTGTCGCGGCGGCGATCGTCGCGGTCTTCCTTGTGCTGCTTGTCCTGATCGGCTCGATCAACGTGCTCAGCTACCGCAGTCTGGTCTCCGACGCCGACAGCACCCTGCAGATCCTCGCGGATAACAAGGGCGCCTTTCCCCGGCAGATGTTTCGTATGGAGGATAAGCCTCCGGAGATGCCCGCCCCGCCGAACGAGGGGAAGATGTTTCCCTTCGACGGAAGGCACGGCGGCAGCGGAGAACTGGCTTACCAGTCGCGCTTTTTCACGGCATGGTTCTCCGACGGCGCTCTCTCCCGGCTCAATCTGGACAATCTCGCCTCTCTGACGGAGGAGGAAGCCGCGGCGCTTGCGGAGAGCGTGTACGCCGCCGGACGGGAAAAAGGCTTTGCGGAGGAATACCGCTATTGCCGCGCCCTCTGTGACGGCGAAGTCATGCTGGTGTTTCTCAACTGCCAGAGGGAACTCGACACCTTCCGCGGCTTCCTGTACGCCTGCGTCGGCATCTCCGCGGTGGGCATCCTCGCGGTTTTCCTGCTCCTGCTGGTGTTCTCCGGCCGCATCGTGCGCCCGGTCGCGGAGAGCTACGAGAAGCAGAAGCGCTTCATCACGGACGCCGGACACGAGCTGAAAACGCCCATCACGATCATCCGGGCCGACGCAGACGTTTTGGAGTCTGAACTGGACGAAGAGAACGAGTGGATCGCGGATATCCGCAGGCAGACAAGTCGCCTCGCGGAGCTCACCGCGGATCTCATCTACCTGTCCAAAATGGAGGAGGAGAACGCCGCACTCCAGATGCAGAGCTTCTCCTTTTCCGAGCTCGTCGACGAGACCGCGCAGTCCTTCCAGTCCCTCGCGTTGTCAAAGGGCAGGACCTTTTCCGCTTCCGTCGCGCCCGATCTGCAGGTCAACGGGGATGAAAAGGCGCTTGCCAAGCTGATCTCCATCCTGCTGGATAACGCCATGAAATATTCGCCGGAAAACGGAACGGTCGCGCTCAGGCTGGAGCAGAGCGGGAAGCTTGCCCGCCTGACGGTCAGAAACAGCACAGAGCCGATGGAAAAGGGAAACGCGGCTCGGCTGTTTGAGCGCTTTGCAAGGGAAGACAGCTCCCGCAATTCGGAGTCCGGCGGCTTCGGCCTGGGCCTTGCGATCGCGAAGGCCGTGACGGAGGCGCACAAGGGGACGATCCACGCGGAATCCGAGGACGGCCTTTCCCTGACCGTGACGGCGGAGCTGCCGCTCGGCTGATTTTCCGATAAAAGTCTGGGACCCGGACATGATCCGGGTCCCAATTCGTTTTACAAATTTCAGGGACGGACGCCGCGGCCAACGCCAAAGCCGCCCTGACCGCCGAAGTCTCCCTGACCTCCGCGCCCGCCGCCGAAGCCGCCCTGGCCTCCAAAGCCGCCCTGGCCGCGGCCCATCATCTGATTGGGAATCGCGCTGACCTGCTGGCCGTTGACATAGATCGTTCCGCCGGTGAAGCTCGCGCTGCCGTCGTAGTCAAAGGCCGATTGGCCGTTCACGCTGATCGTCCCGCCGCTGATGATGATATTGCCGTTGGAGTCTATGCCGTCTGTGTCTCCCGCACCCATTGTGACGGAGACGCTGCCGCCGGTGATCTCCACAGTCGGGATAAAGGCAGAAGACTTGCGCGCGGCATTGATGCCGTCGCCCGAGGAAGCGATCGTGATGTCTCCGCCGCTGATGAGGATATACGTTCCCTCAATTCCCTCATATGCCGTGATGTTCAGCGTGCCGCCGGAGATCGTGACCGTCTCATTCGCGTGGATGCCGTCGTCCGGACTGAGGAGCGTAAAGGCACCGTCACCGATGAGGATCGAGCCGTCAGTGTGGATGGCGTCGTCGAGGGAGTCAATACGATACGATCCGCCGCTGATCGTGATGGCGTTTCCGGCCTTGATGCCCTTGAAGGATTCCTCCGCGTCTACACTGCGCGCGCCGCTTCCGCCGCCGGAGATGATACTGACGTCGGCATTTTCGGCCGTGAAGACCGTCTCGGCCTGGATGCCGTCTTTGCCGGAAGCGATGGTGAGCGTGGAATCTGCGACAGAGACAAAGCCCTTTTCCGCGTCGGTGTCGTTATCCGAGCGAATGCCGTCGCTGCCCGCCGTGATGCTGACGGCCGCACCAGAGAGCTTCACGGAGTCCTTGCCGCTGAGACCGACGTTCTGCGCGTTCACAGTGAGATCCTTTGCCGTGATCACGAGGTCGTCCTTGGAGACGACCGCGTGCTTACAGTTTCCGTTGATCGTCAGACTGCCGGAGCCGTTGAGCGTGAGATCGGCTCTGCTGAAGACGGCCGCGTCCAGAGTGGTATCATCGTCAGTAAGCGTATAGGCCGAGCCGTCGGAGATCACATTGACCGTACCCTCTGCCGCGGTGAGGAAGACCTTATCCGCGCTGCGGACATAAATCGCGGGGCCGTTTTCGTTGGTGATCGAAGCGTTTTCCAGTATGAGCTGAACCTTGTCTTCCTCACCGGCTTCGACAACGAGCATGCCTTCATAATGGCCGGAGAGGAGATAGGTACCGGCTGAGCTGATCGTCAGCTCGCCGTCCGGGGAGAGGACTACCGCCCCGGAGACGTCGTAGGCGCCCGAGGCGTCGCGCTCGGTGACGGTAGTGTCCGGCGCGGCAATCGGCGCGGTGTCCGTCAAGGCGTACGCGGCGAAAAGGCTTTCTGCCGCGCTTGCAGGGACTGCGGCACAGGCGGCCGGCATCAGAAGCGCCAGCGCGCTGACCAGTGTGATTTTCAAAGAGCTCTTCATAATTCCTCTCCTCCATCGGCTTCGTTCAGAATCGCAATTTCAAGGTTCCCGTTCCGGCAGCGCAGGGCGTCCAGAAATTCCTGCGCGGCGGCGGGGTCCTTCATTTCAATTTTATAATCCAGCTTATACAGACTTCCCATGTTGGAGGTCTTTGCCTTCACGAGCTTCCGGCTCTTCGTGTACTGATCGAACAGGTCGTCAAAGGCGTCGGCAAAATGCAGCGTCTCGGGAACCGTGATATGAAGCTGCACGAAGCGGTCGCAGTTCATCGGAACGCGGGAGAGCAGGAGCATGACGCCGGACGCGATGAGCGTGAACAGCAGCGCGATGGCGCCGTATCCGGCCGCGCAGGTGAGACCCGCGGTCATGACCAGGAAGATCGCGGATATATCCCGGGCTTTTCCGGCCGCCGAGCGAAAACGAACCAGCGAGAAGGCGCCCGCTACGGCGATGCCGGTGCCCACATTGCCGTTGACCATCAGGATCACCGTGGTGACGATGATCGGCAGCACGACCAGAGAGCTCAAAAAGCTGCGGGTGGCGTTGCTTTCCCGGCTCAGAGCCAGAGCGGTGATCACGCCGCAGAGTCCGGCAAAAAGCAGGCTGAGCAGATATTGTCCGACCGAAAAGCTCCCGGTCAGAATGGCATTAAAGATTGACGACATGTCTTTTTCCTCCTTCTATCATGGAAACAGGGCGCTTGTTTATTTCCAGCGTCCGCATATAGGCGGCTCCGTACTTGGAGAAGCTGCCCGGCAGGATTCCTGCCGCATCCAGCGCTTCCGCCAGCCACAGGGGCATGGCCCCGGCTGTTTTGATCTCAAGCAGCACGGTGCCTCCCGGCAGCAGATGGATCCCGGCGGAGCCGCGGTCAAGGCGCAGCTCGTTTTCCCTATACCGGATGTTCCGGTCAAAGGTCAGGCGCAGATCGGGATGCTCCTCGTCAAACCAGGCCTCGCGCTCGCAGGCGATCAGCATCGCGCCCCGGGGCCTTCCGTAGAGCCGCATGGCCCAGTCAAGCTCAGACATGATCTGACTCTCAAAGGGCTTGATCCCCAACCGCAGATAGCGATCCGCTTCCTTCAAGGTCATTGCCGCGCGGCGCTTGTATACCACGCCGCCGAGCTTTTTCTTGAGCTCCAGAAACACGGTTGAATCCGCTCCGGCCGTGCCGTAGCTGCGCAGGCGCAGTTTCTCTTTATAGTCCACAGCCTCCATGGAACTGCGGATCATCCGGTGATCCATTGTGTCCAGATAGAGACTCAGCACCGTGCTGCGGCCGTATTTGTCCGGCTTGAGGTGCGAGCCGATTTTTTGAAACAGCGCGGCATACTGCGCTTCGGAGAGAAGATACTTCTTCTCAATCCGCTTAAAAACACAGGTTGCGTCCATTTGGTATGACCTTCCTTCCTTGTTTCTGAGGCCATTATAGACGCTCAAACTAAATCCAACTTAAGGCAACAATGATTTGGATAAAGCCGGGCCGTGCAGGAATTAGGCATTGAAAGAACGTGGCCCACCGTGTACAATAGGGACAGAATGTTCAGCCCGTCCGCTGCGCGTCGGCAAACCGGGGACCGGCACACCGGGCGGAGAAACCGGGTGATCTGTCATTCAAGAATGGAGGCTTCACAATGAAAATCGCAGTTCGTTATTATACAAAGACCGGAAACACAAAGAGGCTTGCTGAGGCGGTCGCAAAAGCAGTCGGCGCTGAGGCTCTGCCCATCGGCACGCCGCTCACGGAAGCGGTGGATATCCTCTTTCTGGGCAACTCCTACTATGCCTTTTCCATCGACCCGGAGGTAAGAAAATTTATAGCCTCGCTGGATAAGAAGATGGTCGGAAAAATCGTCAACTTCGGCTCGGCGGCCATGCTCAACTCTACCTGCAAAAAGGTCAAAGCGGAAGCGGACAGGGTCGGTATCCCCCTCGACGAGAGGGAGTTTCACTGCAAGGGCGAGTTCAAAGGAATCCATAAGGGCAAGCCGGACGAGGAAGACTGCAAGGCGGCGGCAGAGTTCGCAAAAAACATCCTCAAATAATAATAACCGCAGAGAGGCGGAATACTATGATTCGGCAGTTTACAACAAAACGGGATATTGTCGGCGCGTTTGCCAATACGATGAATCTGGTCAGTCCGGAGCTGCAGGACCACCATGAGAAGGTCTCATACCTCGCCTATCGTCTGGCAGAGGCGCTGGACATGGACGAAAAGCACCGTATGATGGCGTTCGCGGGCGGGCTGCTACACGACATCGGAGGCGTTCTGAAGCAGGGAAACATCTCACTTTCCGACCTTGAAATGAGCGCGGGGCAGGTTGCCGCGGTGGGCGCTTCCATCTTGAAGACCTTCCCGCTGACTTCTCCGTTTGCGCCTGTCGTCCGGGAGAGCCAGACGCCGTGGCAGCGCTTGAAGGGGATTCACACAGACTTGAAGGTCACGCACCAGATCGGGCAGATCGTCCATCTCGCGGATGCGGTATCCCTGCTGCTCAACAGCGAAAGTCCGGTCCTGAATCAGATCGGCCAGGTTCAGCAGATGATCCGCTGCGGCGGAGAATCGGAATTCAGCCCCGAGATGCTGGCCGCTTTTGACAGGCTGTGTGCCCGCGAGGCAGTCTGGATGGATATGATCTATCGGCCGCGGTTTTTCCTGGAGCTGATTACGGACAATCGGTGGATAACGCTGGATGAGACCGTGATCCTGACGGAATTCATGTCCAAAATCATCGACTTCCGGAGCCCGTTTACCGCGATGCACTCCGCCGGCGTCGCCACGACCGCGGTGGCGCTCGCCGAGCTGGTCGGCATGTCGGAGGATGAGTGCAAAATGATGCGCATTGCCGGGCATCTGCATGACCTCGGGAAGCTGAAAATCCCGGATGAGATCCTGGACAAGCCCGGCAAGCTGACCGATGAAGAATTCAACATCATGAAGGAGCACGCCTATTATACCTGGATCCTTCTGAAAGATGTCGGCGGCTTTGAGCAGATCAGCGCGTGGGCAGCCCTCCACCACGAAAAGCTCAACGGCAGCGGCTACCCGTTCCACCTGAGTGAGAGCGAGTTATCTCTGGGCTCCCGCATTATGACCGTAGCGGACATTTTCTCAGCCCTTACGGAAGAGCGCCCTTACCGTAAGAGCATGGAGAAGGGAAGGGTGGTCGCCATTCTCAGGGAAGATGCGCAGAGGGGGCTTCTGTCAGGCAGCGTTGCAGATCTGCTCATCGAACACTATGAGCAAATCAATGAGCGCCGCGCAGCCGAGAGCAAAGCCGCAAGCAAAAAATATCAGGAGATTCTTGCGAACAAGGGATGAGCGGACAGATCCGGACAGCGGCGGAGAGATATGAAAAAATAATTGACACGGTGTCAGAATGATGATATAGTACGTTCTGACAACGTGTCAATGCTGCTTTAACAGGAGGCATCAACTGACAAAGAGGGTGCGCGGCAGACGCGGTAACCCTCTCCGGCGATTCCGGTCTGCCGGAAGAGGATAGGAAATTGAAAAAACGATAAAAGGGGAGTATGACAGGAGCAAAAAGATCACACAGACAGCGGGACGCGCGCAGCTCGGTGAGTTTGCGCCGATGTTTGCCCACCTCAACGACGATGTGCTGTTCGGCGAGGTGTGGAACGAGGAAGCATAAAACAAAACGAGAGGAGCAGATTTAATGAACACATTGGTTGCCTATTTTTCCGCCGGCGGCAGCACCGCCAGACTGGCCAATACGCTTGCCGCAGCGGCAGAGGCCGAGCTCTACGAGATCAAGCCCGCCGTACCCTATGAGCGGCGCGATCTGAACTGGATGGACAAGAAAGCCCGCAGCACCGTGGAGATGCAGGACAAGAGCTGCCGCCCGGCGCTTGCCGATACGGCCGCGCCCGTTAAAGAGGCAGACGTTGTTTTTCTGGGCTTTCCCATCTGGTGGTACCGCGAGCCCAGCATCATCGACAGTTTCCTGGACGCCTATGAGTTCTCCGGCAAGACAATCGTACCCTTCTACACCTCCGGCGGCAGTCAGCTCGGAGAAGGACAGGAACGCATCGCAGCGCTGGCAAAGGGCGCAAAGGTTTTGAGCGGCAAGCGCTTCTCCGCCCGCGCCTCCGAGCGGGAGCTGAAAAGCTGGGTCAGCGGCCTGGGTTTAGTATAACGCGGCAAAAGCTGTTTCTCCCTATACCCAGTACAATTTTTCATCCAAGACCAGCCGTTTTGCGGCATCATCTTCGCAGAGCATAGAGTTCATCCTTTAGATGTGGCAGGGATACGTTCATCTTTATGGATTGTTCTTCTATGCTCTGCTATTTTGTTTATTACTTCGGAGATATAATAACCGCAGCAGTATTATTGCTATGTTTTGCGGCCTAGCCAGGGGCGAGCAAAACGGCATCAAATCAGCGTTATTCATGCGGCATTGCTTCATTGCTGCAAGAATAGTGTCGACGGTTATCCAAAGACCGCCCGAAAACAGGCGGCCGATACAGGCTGCGCTGATGCTCTTTTCACGCGCGCTGCGGCGATGACGCAGAATTTATTTTTCTTACAATCTGCTCTTGTATCAAACCAATGGATGCGCTATAATTTTATCGTGCTTTATGGTCATTTCAATAAAGAATCATAAAATTATGTCAAGGATTCATTCGGCAATTTCTTGCGTTTCTGCAAGAGGTTTGCGGTTATTGAATTACCAAATTATATATATTAAGAGAAAAGAGGATGTAGGAAGAATGTTTGCTCATAAGCGCGACGGCGTATCGCTCAAGTCTCTTTGCGTCTGGATCATTATGGCAGCCCTGATCCTTTCCGGCCTGATCTTTAACGCCACCTTCAGGCTCACTTCGACCTTTGAGAACCTGACTGAGGCGACGGAAAGCCAGATCGCGCTGGGTAAGGCGTCCCATGAGCTGATGGATGCTTCGGATTACCTGACAGAGAAGGTCCAGCGCTTTACCGTGAACGGAGACCTGCATTTTCTTGAGGACTATTTTAAGGAGGCTTTTGAAACCAACAGACGCGAGAGCGCGATTGCAAAACTGTCCGCCAATCCGAACACGACGGCAGCACTCGAAAAGCTGCAGCAGGCGTTGGACGAGTCGGTCAGCCTGATGAACAGAGAATACTATGCGATGCGTCTGGTTGTTGAAGCGAAGGGGTATACGGACTATCCCGGGCAACTGCGGGACGTGACCCTGGACGAACGGGACAGGGAGCTTTCACCGCAGGAAAAAATGCGCCGCGCGACAGAAATGGTGCTGGACGACGAGTACTATGCCCAGAAGGAACGCATCCGCGCTGACATGAGAAACAGCCTGGACGCGCTCGAAGCACTGACGCGCAATGCGGAATCCGTCGCGTTATCAAGGCTGCGCAGTGAACTCAGTTCCGTACGTGTGATCATCACGGTGCAGATTCTGGGAACGCTGTTCTTCATCTGGATGACGATTCGGCTCGGCATCAATCCGCTTCTCCGGGCGGTGGAGCGCATTCGTTTCGACAGACCCATCGAGGAGAGCGGCGCCAACGAATTTCGCTATCTGGCCCGCACATATAACAGACTGACTGTTCAGCTTCAGGAGGAGAACGAGCGGCTGAAGGATGTCTCGCAGACGGACGCCCTGACGGGAATCCGGAACAGAATGGCCTTGCGGAACGATTATGAGTCCTACAGCGGCCATGAGGTGACGGTCATGCTGCTGGATCTGGACAGCTTCAAGAAGATCAACGACACCTACGGGCACGAGGAGGGCGACCGCGTACTGAGTGAGACCGGCAGACTTCTTTCGGACGCCTTCCAGAAGGAACACTGCTACCGCTACGGAGGAGACGAGTTCCTTGTGATCGCGCCGGATATGTCTGAGACGGAATTTCTCAGAAAGCTGGACTCCGTCATGGGCCACAGGCCCAGCCTGGAGAAGGACGGCGGGTTTTCTACGGTTGGCTACTCGGTCGGCATCGTGCATGCGGTATTGAACGAAAAGCGCGATCTCAGGAATCTTTTCTCTGAGGCGGATCAGAAAATGTACCGGCTCAAGCGCGACAAAGCGCGTCTGGAGTCGGTGCGCGGGGAAAAGAGCCAGTCCGTTGAGGCGGGCTTCAAGGCGGCGGAATACACTGCCGAGGAGATGAAGGCGCTTTTGGATGAGGTCTCCGACAAGTATGATCTTGTGAGAGTGGTCGACCCGATCGAGTGCCGCATTCTGGAATTTGGCAGCGACGGACAGATCAGCAGAAAAGAACGCTGCTACGGGATCTGGAACGCCGACCAGAAATGCGTAAACTGCAGCAGCGCTCTCGCGTGCCGGACAGGCTGCCACCACGAGAAAACGGAATTCTTCATCGATCAGCTCTATCACATCCAGTCCGAGCCCGTTCGGCTGAAGCTGAAGGACGGAGGTGCTTATGACGCTGTCGTGGAAATGGTCAGCATTGAGAAAGACAGCGAAGACGCCCACGCCGCCAACGACAGAGCGGCGGAGAACAAAAACCACAGAGCCGCGCAGTACCAGGCCCAGCACGACAGCCTGACAAAGACGCTCAACACAGGCGCGTTTGCCGAGCTTTCCCGTGAGGCGATTGCAAAAAATCCGAAGATGCCCTGGATCATGATCACCAGCAACATCATGAATTTCCGCCTGGTCAACACTCTGTTCGGCTCACAGAAGGGAAACGAGATCATTGTCCGCAACGCGGCGAAGCTCCAGCACATCGCGGCGGCCTCCGACGGCCTCTGCGGAAGACTCGGCGGAGATCAGTTCGCGCTTCTGCTCCCGAAGGGCATGTACAGAGAGGCGCTGCTGACGGAGATCACGCAGAGCCTGCGGGAGGAATACAGCAGCGGAAGCTATACCTTCGTCATCCACTTCGGCGTCTATGAGGTTAACGACGCCGCCCTTCCCATCTCCGTCATGTGCGACCGCGCCAATATGGCTCTGCGCACGATCCGAGAGGACCATAAAAAAGTCATCGCGTATTTCAATGACGACATGCTGCGAAGAAGCCTTCTTGAGCAGGAGATCATCAGCAGTTTTGACAAGGCCATCAGGGAAAACGAGTTTCAGATGTACCTTCAGCCGCTGGTGTTCGACAACGGGCAGATCGTCGGGGCGGAGGCGCTTGTGAGATGGCGGCGCCCCGACGGGAGCGTCAGAAGCCCGGCAGAGTTCATTGAGACGCTTGAGCGCGCCGGCCTGATCCATCAGCTTGACTGCTTCATGTGGGAGTGCGCGGTCAGGCAGCTTGCCGCCTGGAAGGGTACGGACAAGGAGAAGCTCACGATCTCGGTCAACATATCGGCGAAGGATTTCTACAGCCTTGACATTGATCGGGTCCTGACAGAGCTCACAGAGCGCTATGGCGTACCGTGCAGCCGCCTGAAGCTGGAAATCACGGAGACGGCGCTGCTGGAGGACCCGGCGAACAGCGACGAAGTGATTACCAGGCTGCGGCGGAAAGGCTTCCTCGTCGAGATCGACGATTTCGGCAAGGGCTATTCCTCGCTCGGCCTTCTCAAGGATATCCACGCCGATGTGCTCAAAATCGACATGAGCCTCCTGCACGAGACAGAGAACAGGCAGCGGAGCCGGATCATTCTGGCGTCGATCATCAATATGGCGGACTCCCTGGGCATGGATGTCGTGACGGAGGGCGTAGAGACGGAAACGCAGCTTCGCTCCCTTCTCGAGATGGGCTGCCATCATTTTCAGGGCTTTTATTTCTCGCGCCCGGTCACAGTAGAGGAATTTGAGGCGAGATACGGAAAGGGCGGTGGGCCGACATGAAAAAAACGAACTGCGGAAGACAACTGGCGGCTGCGCTTCTCTGTGTCCTGCTTGCCCTGTCCGTCCTCGCGCCGGCGGCATACGGGGCGGAGAGTGAAGAGACGCTGATTGTCGGCGTACCAACCGACCGCTGTCCCGTGTTTTACCATGACGCCGAGACCGGGGAAATCGTCGGGATCGGCGCTGACCTGATGCGCGCGGCCGCGAAAAAAGCGGGGTACGCCGTCAGCTTCCGACAAATCAGCGAGACGACGCTGAAAGAGGCGCTGGACAACGAGACGTATGACCTGGTCATGCCCTTCGGCAGCGCGATCGCCAGCGCGACGGGACACGCGAGCGTCGTGTCGGACAATCTGATTCAGACGCCCTTTACCCTCGTGACCGAGGGCAAGCGGAGCCTGCCGCCGCTGAGCAATATCCGGGTGGGGATGCTGAGCTCTCAGAGCGGCGTGGCGGAAACCGTGCGGCAGCGTTACCCCGGCATCGTGATCAATACCTATGAGACGATGCCGGAATGCGTCAGCGCGCTGCGCGCGGGCAAGGTGGATGCGCTGCTGCATAATTCCTATGTGTGGAGCTATGTGCTGCAAAAACCGGCTTACTCCGATTTGATGGTTCAGCCCGCGGACATGTTTTCCATGGATTTCCGCGTGGGAACCCTGGATACGCCGGAGGGACGGGCCTTGATCGAGCGCCTGAACCGCGGCATTTCCGGGCTCAGCGACACCGAGCAGCAGGCCATTACCCTGGATTATACCTCACGGCGGCTGTACCGCTACGATTTTGCGGACTATGTTCACGAATATGGCCTGATCGTTTTGCTGAGCGTATCGCTGTTTGGGATCCTGACCGTGCTGAGCGTTCAGAAGAGGAGAGCCATCCGCCGCGCGCACGAGGAAAAGCTGCGCCAGGTGATGGAGATAGACCCGCTGACCGGCGCGCTGAGCATGAAGGGCTTTCAGAAACGGGCGCAGGAGCTGCTGCGGGCGCATCCGGATATCCCATATCTGATTACCTACAACAACATCAAAAATTTCAAGTTCATCAACGACAGCCTGGGGAGAAAAGCCGGGGATGAGCTGCTGCATTTCTGGGCGGGTAAGGTTATGGAGAAGCTGTCGCCGGAGGAGGCCATGTGCCGCATTGTCGCCGACCGCTTTGCTGTGCTCCGCCGCATCGTGGGCGACGAGAAGATACACAGGGATGAATCGGAAATCATCGATCCGGTGCGAAACTATTTTGTTGACCATGGCAAGGAAAACCGCGTCCAGATCTGCAGCGGAATCTATGTGCTGACGCCCGAGGATTATCAGAAGGCCGATGTTGACAGGATGCTGGATTTTGCCCGCCTGGCCGAGAAGAGAGTCCGTGAAACCAAAAAAGATGGCTATGCGTTTTATAATCCCGAGCAGTGGAAACGGGGCAAACAGGTTGCCGACGTATGCAGTCACCTGCCGAAAGCGATTCAGTCCGGAGCGCTGCGCGTCTGGTATCAGCCGCAGATCGATTATGTCAGTGGAAAAATCACAGGGGCGGAGGCGCTGTGCCGCTGGAACCACAGCAAGCTGGGCTGGCTTCAGCCCGCGGAGTTCATCCCCATTCTGGAGGACGCCGGTCTCATTTTTGATCTGGACTGCTTTGTCTGGGATCAGGTCTGTCAGGATCTGCAGAGATGGCAGAAGGAGGGAGAGCACCGGAACGTTTCGGTCAATCTGTCGCGCTGCGATGTGCGGGAGGACCGCAACATTCCCGGCCATTTCCACGATCTGATCAAGACCTATGGGCTGAGCCCCGATCAGCTCCGGATCGAGATCACGGAGAGCGCCTTTGCCGAAAACCCGGAGCTGTTGATCCGCACAACGGTGAAGCTGCGGGAGCTGGGGTTTCAGGTGGAGATGGACGACTTCGGCAGCGGCTATTCCTCCCTGCACATGCTCAAGGAGGTGCCTGTAGACTGCATCAAGCTCGACCTCCATTTCCTCTCCGGCACCGGGGACCCGGAGCGCGGGCGCATCATTGTCAGCTATATGGTGCAGATGGTTCACGCCCTTGGAATGAAGCTGATCGCGGAGGGCGTGGAGACCGTGGCACAGGCCGAATTTCTCAAGAGCAGGGGCTGCACGGAGCTGCAGGGCTTCTGCTTCTATAAGCCCATGGCGGCGCAGGAGTTTGAGAGCGTTATGAAAAAGGCGCGGGAGTGAGAAAAAAAGCCGGAGCCTCGGAGAGCATGGAAGGGGCTTGCAATTTCCTGGGAGTTTTTGTTGTCTTTCAGCGAAAGGCATGGTACAATAATTGTAAATACCCGCATGGGACTGTTCATCATTGCCATTGATTTCTCGGCGTTCGGCCAGAGCAAACGACGCACTGTCAGCCATGTCAAAAGGGGGCGGAATTGAACATGAGAGAAGAACGGAGCTCCAGGCGGCTTTTGGCGCTCCTGCTATGCGTGATTACGGCTATCGCCATGGCTATGCCCTTTGCAGCCCATGCGCAGGAGCCGGATCAGAAAGTCGTGCGCGTCGGCTGGTATGATTCCTCCTATAACACCATGGACTCGTTCGGACGGCGCTCCGGCTACGCCTACGAGTATCAGCTCAAGATTGCGGCCTATACCGGCTGGTCGTACGAATATGTGACCGGAAGCTGGTCTGAGCTTCTGCGTATGCTCATCAACGGGGACATCGACCTGATGAGCGACGTCTCCTATACCGCGGAGCGCGCAGAGCTTATGCTGTTCCCGGAGCTTCCCATGGGGGCGGAGGAATACTATCTGTTCACGGCTCCCGACAGCCGAAAGATCAGCTCGGCAGACATTTCCACGCTGAACGGGAAACGGATCGGCGTGAACAGGGACAGCATTCAGGCGGACTTCTATCGTGAATGGGCAAAGAGAAACGGCATCGAGGCGGAGCTGATCGAGCTGACAAACTCCGAGGACAGATCGCTGAACATGCTGGAAACCGGTGAGCTGGACGCATATGTCACCGTCGACTCCTTTACGGATCCGAGGCGGGCGGTGCCGGTGGTCAAGGTCGGCGCCTCTGATTTCTTCTTCGCCGTCAGTAAAACCCGGCCCGATCTGCTGAAGGATCTCAACAGCGCCATGAGCCGCATCCAGAACGAGAACCGCTTCTTTAATCAGCAGATGTTTGAACAATACATGAAAACAGCCGGCGCCAACGCCTTTCTCACGGCGGATGAGCTGAACTGGCTCTCGGCCCATGGGACGATCCGGGTTGGCTATCAGGACAATTATCTCGCCTTCTGCGCCAAGGATCAGACAAGCGGGGAGCTGACCGGCGCCATGAAGGATTATCTGGACAGAGCCGCTTCCTGCCTGGAAAACGCGCAGCTCTCCTTTTCGGCCAAAGCCTATCCCACCATGGAGGACGCCGTCAGCGCCATGAAAAACGGGGAGGTGGACTGCGTCTTCCCCGCAAACCTCAGCGGTTACGACGGGGAAAAGCTCGGCATCGTCATGACGCCGCCCCTGATAAGCACGGACATCTATGTGGTGGTGCGGCAGTCGGATCTGAACACCTTCGCCAACAAAGAGCATGTGATCGTAGCCGTAAACGAGGGAAACCCGAATTACGATGCTTTCCTGCTCGACCATTACCCGAACTGGCAAAAGGTCTACTATACCAGCACCGCGGACTGCCTGAAGGCTGTGTCCGAGCGGGTGGCGGACTGCATCCTGATCAGCAGTTATCGCTATAACAACATATTCAGACAATGTGAAAAATATCATCTGGCAACTCTCCCCACCGGTCTGGAGATGGATTACTGCCTGACGGTGGGCAAAGGCGAAAAGGAGCTGTATTCCATCCTGTCAAAGATGGTCAGCCTGGTTCCGACCTCCACCTTCAGCTCGGCGCTGTCCTACTATATCACGGAGGACGCAAAGCTCAGCCTGGGCGATTTCATAGAGGACAACCTGACCGGCGTCATGACCGGCATCACCGTTGTGGTGCTGGCGATCCTTCTTCTGCTCCTGAGAAGCGTGAGAGCGGAGAAGAGGGCAAAGCAGCTCATTTCCGCAACGGAGATCGACAGCCTGAGCGGCCTGTACAACCGCGACTATTTCTTCCAGTACGCAAACCGTCTGTTTCATGAATACCCCGATGTGCCGATGGATGCCGTCGTGCTGAATATCGAACAGTTCCATTCTGTCAACGCGCTCAACGGGAGAGAGTTCGGCGATCGGATTCTCCGCGTTCTCGGGAGCGAGCTTCACACGATTGCCGAGGAAGCCGGCGGCATCGCGGGCCGGTTCGGGGCGGATCGCTTTGACTGCTACTGCCGTCATGCCGAAAACTATCAGGCGGTTTTTGACCGCCTGCAGAGAAAGGTGGACGCCGTCTCGCCGAACACCAGCGTGTTCCTGCGCATGGGGGTCGCGCTGTGCCAGCCCGGTATCGAGCCCGTCCAGCTTTTCGACAGGGCGAGGATCGCGTGTACGCAGGCGCGCGGGCACTTCAAGGAGCATCTGATCGTCTTTGATGAGAAGGTGCGTGAGCGCGAGCTGCTTGACCAGCGCCTGATTAACGATCTGCGCCGTGCCCTGGACAATTACGAGCTTGAGGTTTACTACCAGCCCAAGTTTGACGTCGGGGTCGAGCCGCCGAGACTTGTGAGCGCGGAGGCGCTGGTGCGCTGGCGGCATCCGGAGCTGGGCATGATCACGCCGGATATCTTTGTCCCGCTCTTTGAGCGCTGCGGGAAGATCAGCGAGGTGGACAAGTATGTCTGGTCCGAGGCGGCCCGGCAGATTGCCCGCTGGCAGGTTCGCTACGGGAGGACGATCCCCATCTCGGTCAATCTGTCGCGTGTGGATGTGTTTGACCCGACCCTGGAAAAGAACCTGGACGACATCATTCGACAGAATGGACTGGAGTATGACACGCTGAAGCTGGAGCTGACGGAGTCAGCCTATACGGAAAACGCGGAACAGGTGATAAGGGTCGTGGAGGGCCTGCGCCATAAAGGCTACACGGTGGAGATGGACGACTTCGGCACCGGGTATTCCTCGCTGAACATGCTGTCCGCGATGCCGGTTGACGTGCTGAAGATGGACAGAACCTTTATCCGGAACATGGAGAACAACGAGCGGGACGTCCAGCTGGTGGCGCTGATCCTCGGCATAGCAAGGAACCTGAAAATCCCGGTCATTGCCGAAGGCGTGGAGACGGAGACCCAGCTTCAGATCCTGAAGGATCTGGGCTGTACGCTTGTACAGGGATACTATTTTTCCCGTCCGCTGCACCCCGCCGAGTTTGAAACGGAGCTGCTCAACAATTCCGGGATCAAAGCGTGATAGAACAGAGGTGATGCGCGAATGCGCTCGTTACGTACAAAAATGACCTTGCTGACCGTCTTTGCCATCGTCGTCGCGGTGACCAGCATTACGGTTCTCAGCGTGGTGTTTATTCGGAGGACGGAGCACCGAAAATCCGACCAGCTCCTCCTGCTGCTGTGCGAGACAGGGGAGAGAAATCTCGACTATTACTTCAACAGCGTCCAGAAGTCCGTCAGAAAGCTGGCAACCCATGTGGAAGCAGACCTGGACGGCGTGGAGAGCGGTCGGCTTGCGCGGCATGTCGAACGGGTGAAGCCCTTTTTTGAAGAAACCGCGGCCAAGACAAACGGGGTGCTGACCTACTATTACCGCATTGATCCGGCCGTCTCGGAGACGGTTGCGGGCTTTTGGTATACAGACCTCGACGGGGAGGGCTTTGTCGAGCATGAGGTGACGGATATCACGCTCTATGACACGGCGGATACCTCCCGCCTGGTGTGGTTCACTGTCCCGAAGCATATGGGCGAAGCGATCTGGATTCCCCCGTACATCACGGACAACCTGGACGTGCGTGTGATCTCCTATAATGTCCCGATCTATTGGCGGGGCAGGTTTGTCGGGGTGGTCGGGATCGAGCTGGACTACTCCACCATGGCCGAGCAGGTGGAGAGCATACGCCTGTTCAATAACGGCTATGCGTTTCTGAGCGATGAGGAGGGCAATCTCTTTTACCATCCCCTGATCGACGTCACCCAACTTACCGAGGAGACAATGCCCGCGGTACCGGAGGGACTGATCCAGAAAAATACCTTTTTCCAATACAATTATGAAGGCGTGGAAAAAGTCGGCGCCTGGCTGCCGCTGTCGAACGGGATGCGCCTGAACGTCACGGTTCCGATCACAGAGACAGAGGGCGACTGGCAGAAGCTGATCATGAACATCCTGATCGTGTCCCTTGAAGTGCTGGTTGCCCTGAGTGTTTTCACCATGTATTATACGCGGCGCATCACAAGGCCGCTTGAAGAGCTGACCGACGCCGCGGAACAGGTGGACAGAGGCAATTATGACGTTGCGCTGGAGTATGACAAAGACGACGAGATCGGCAGACTGACCAGCACTTTCAAGCATCTTGCCGCCCATATGAAGGATCATATCTCCGACCTGAGCAAGCGCGCGTATGTCGATTCGCTGACCTCCGTGCGCAACAAGGGCGCGTATTCCAGCTATATCGAGCAGCTTCAGACGCGCATGAACGACGCAAACGGCCTCATATCCTTCGCAATCGGCATGTTTGACTGTGACGACCTCAAGCAGATCAACGACATCTACGGTCACGAAAAAGGCGATATCTATCTGAAAACAGCCAGCCGCCTCATCTGCCGCATCTATCAGCACAGCCCCGTGTTCCGTGTCGGCGGGGACGAATTTTCCGTGATCCTGCAAAACGACGATTATCGGAACAGAGAGGCGCTCGCGCGGCAGTTCAACAGGGAAATGGCGGAGAGCTGCGCCGTAAACAAGAACAAATGGGAGCAGGTACATATTGCGATGGGCGTCGCGGTCTACGATCCGCAGAGCGACCGTTCTGTGAACGACGTTATCCGGCGCGCGGATTCCTGCATGTACGAAAACAAACGCAGTCGGAAAGGCGAGAGGTAGACAGTGCCGGAGCGGGAGGCGGTAAGATGAGATCAACAAAGCGGATTCGTTACGCAGCGCGCGGCGCGCTCATGCTCGCGCTCGCCGTTCTGGCTGCCCTTGCGCTGCCGATCGGCGCGCACGCGCGGGAGTCCGAAACAATCGTCCGCGTCGGGTGGTTTGAATCGCCCTTCAATACCACGGATGAGCTGGGGCGGCGCTCCGGCTACGCCTATGATTATCAGCAGAAGATCGCCGCCTATACCGGATGGACCTACGAATATGTGACCGGGAGCTGGCCGGAGCTGCTGCAAATGCTTGAGGACGGCAGAATCGACCTGATGAGCGACGTCTCCTATACGGATGAGCGCGCGGAAAAAATGCTGTTCTCCGCGCAGCCGATGGGGACGGAGGATTACTATCTCTTCACCGCGCCCGACAATAAGGAGATCACACCGGAGGACTTTTCCACCTTTAACGGCAAAAAGGTCGGCGCGAACAAGGGCAGCGTTCAGATCGGCTTCTTCCGGGAGTGGGCGGAGGCAAACGGCGTCCGGGCGGAGATCGTGGAGATGACCGGCTCGGAGGAGGATAACGTTTCCCGGCTCAAACACGGCGGCATCGACCTGTACGCGACGCTGGACGGTCTGCACAAGGCCGGGGACGCCGTGCCGGCCTGCAAGATCGGCTCCTCCGATTTCTTCTTCGCGGTCAGCAAATCGCGCCCTGAGCTGCTCGGCGAGCTGAACAACGCGATGACCAGGATCCTGGATGAAAATCCGCTGTATAATCGGACGCTTTATTCGGAATACCTGGAGACCACCAAGATCAGCCACTACCTCAGCGCCGAGGAGAGCGCCTGGCTCGCGGCTCACGGACCGATTCGCGTTGGATATCGGGACAATTATCTGGCGTTCTGCGCCAAAGATCAAAAAACAGGGGAACTGACCGGCGCACTGAAGGACTTTCTGTACGCCGCCTCGGACTGCCTCGAAAACGCCCATCTGGAATTTGAGCCTGTTGCCTTTCCCACTGCCGAGGCTGCGATGGAGGCGCTGAAGGCCGGAGAGGTGGACTGCGTATTTCCCATAAACCTCACCGACTATGACGGGGAGATTCAGGGCGTTTTCATAACCCCCGCGCTGATGCGGACGGACATGGCCGCGGTGATCCGCGAGACGGATGTGGACTCCTTTACAAAGAAGGAACGGGTGGCGGTTGCTGTCAACGTGGGAAATCCCAACTATGAGATGTTCCTGCTGGATCATTTCCCGCAATGGCGGACGATCTATTTTGAGGATACGCCGAGCTGCCTGCGCGCCATCGCGGACGAGCAGGCGGACTGTCTGCTCATCAGCAGCTATCGCTTCAACAACATCGCCGCGATCTGCGGAAAGTATCATCTGACGACCATCTCCACCGGCGTGGAAATGGATGATTGCCTGGCGGTGAACCGGCAGGATACGCTCCTGTATTCCATTCTGAGCAAAGTCACCGGGATCGTGCCGGCTTCAACCATCAACGCCGCGCTGACAAGGTATTATGCGGAGGATGCGAAAACCACCGTCACCGATCTGTCCAGAAGAAACCTCATTGCTTTGCTGGGCGCGCTGGTCTTGGTCGGAGGCGCGTTCGCGCTCCTGCTGCTGCGCGGGATGCGCGCCGAAAAAAGAGCCGGTGAAAGCCAGCGTCTGATCTCTAAAACGGAGATCGACAAGCGCACGGGACTGTATAACAGGGAATACTTTTACGCCTATGCCGAACGGATGTACCGCGAAAAGCCGGACCGGCCCATGGACGCTGTCGTGCTGAGTGTCGATCAGCTTTCGGCTGTCGGGACGATGTGCGGACAGCACTTTGAGGACGATATCCTGCGCACGCTGGGAACGGGACTGCAGACCTATGTCAAACAGCATGGCGGGATAGCAGGCAGAACGGATACAAACCGCTTTGCAGTTTTTTGCCCGCCGGTGGAGGACTGCGACAGGCTGTATCGCAGTCTGCAGGGGAGCCTGGACATCCTCTCACCGGATATGAGTCTGCGGCTCAAAATGGGGGTCGCGCCGTGGCGCGCGGATACCAAACCCGCGCGCATGCTTGAGCTGGCGCGTACGGCCTGCCGCAAGGCGCGCCATATGGGCGAGGAGCGCATGATCGTCGTCGACGCGAAGCTCCTGGAGAGAGAGGCCTATGGCAAGCGCCTTCTGCGTGATCTTGAGCGAGCCGTGGAAGGTATGGAGTTTGAGGTATACTATCAGCCGACGCTGGATATCCGGGGCGAGACGCCGGAGCTCGTCGGCGTAGAGGCGCTGGTACGCTGGCGTCACCCGGAATTGGGCGTCATCGACCCGGGCGATTTCCTGCCCCTGCTTGAGCGCAGCGGAGAGATCGGCACAGTGGATCAGTATGTCTGGAAGGAGACGGTCCGGCAGATTGTGTCCTGGAAGAAGAAATACGGCGTAACGCTTCCGGCGTCCGTCAACCTGTCGAGTCAGGACCTGTTTGATCCTGCGCTGAAACGGGCCCTGGGCGAGGCGCTCAGGGAAAACGGGCTTTCATACGGCGATCTGAAGCTGGAGATCAGGGAATCGGTGTGCGCGGAAAACAGGTTCCAGATCTTCGACATTGTTGAAAGCCTGCGAAGAGCGGGCTATGAGATTCTGATAGACAGGGTCGGCCCAGAGAGCGGCACGCTCAGCGTACTCTCGTCCATTGCCGTCGACGGATTGAAGCTGGACAGGAGTCTGATCTCCGAGATGGAGCAGGATGAAAAGGCTTCGCGGCATGTCGATCTGATTCTGGAAGCCGCGGACTATCTGAAGATCCCCGTTATCGCCGTGGGCGTGGAAACAGAGGGACAGATGCTGCTCCTGAAGAAAAAGGGCTGCGCTTTTGCGCAGGGCTATTCTTTCTCCCGTCCGCTGCCTGCGGAGGAGCTGGAAGCGCGCTTCCTGCGCCGGACGTGAAAAGAATCCCTCTGAGCTTTTTTGCTCAAAGGGATTCTTTTTTTGAGAAAACGTACGGTTTTGTGCCCTCGGGCACAAAACACGTCTCATAGGTCTCCGACGTGCCTTTGGCACTATAAAACGGCTTTAAGCCGTTTTATGGGAGACCAGTATGACCGCTCTTCTTTCCGAGCCGGTCGAACAGCAGGGGATAGAGCGCGATGTCGACGAACAGGATGACGGCGAAGCGCAGGGCGCGAATAAGATAGGCCGCGAAGGAAGAGGACTCCAGAAATTCAGGGGGAAACGGCAGCGTGAAAACCGTGTTCAGCGCAAGGAAGATCACGACGCCTCCCACGACACGGAGGATGATCTTCCACCAAATGCGCGTATTTTGGAAGCGCACATAGTTCTCCTCAAACAGATCGGCGAGGAAAAAGCCGACCGTCATGCCGTATCCGGTATAGAAATCATTGCTCTTACAGTAAAACCAGCCGGGGAGCATGGCGGCCAGCAGGATCAGATAGGGGACCCGGCGGCTTTTGAATTTCCCGATGAACCACGGCGTGAAGAAGATGATCACAACGCCCAGCAGCCAGCCGAGCAGCACATCCGTTGGGTAATGTACGCCGAGGCAGAAGCGGCTGATCCCGACCAGAAGCGGGATCACGACCGCGAGGATCCGCACCCACGTCTTCCGATACCAGTGCCCGATCGTGCCGTAGGTCGCGGCGGCGTTGGAGGAGTGGCCGCTCGGGAAGGAATAGCCCTGCGCCGCGAGATTCATGATATCCGCGGAGGCGTCAACGGGCTTGAGACATTGAATTTCGGGGTTGACCATATAAGGCCGCAGACGCAGCGCGATGTTTTTCATCATCGGGTTGAGGACGATCACCACACAGATATTCCGGCCGAGGAGCTTTCCGAGCTCTTTGTCATAGCACCAGTAGAAGAAGCCCAGCACCATGATCAGCAGCAGTTCCTCGCCAAACATGGAAAAGAACGAGGCCAGCGCGCTTCCCGCCGCGCCCATATGCGCCTGCAGCCAGATGATCAGCGTGTCTTCCCAGGCAAAAGAGAAGGCGTTTCCCATTTTGAACTTCCTCCTGACTTTGCGCGCAGGTTCAAGGCCCACGGCCGTGCATTCCTTCGCGCCTCAACAGATGGAAGTATTGTATCAAAGACCGGCGGATAAAGCAAGCTGTATGATTTCCGGCACAATTGTGCCCCGGAAATCTTTAGGGCAAAACGGGTATTTTGAGTTTGCCACAGCTGCTGTTCTATGATAAATAAAAGAAGAATTGACGTTCAATAGATGACAAGTGGAAAGAACTGTCATCTGTTTCGTGAATGAAACAACAGAAAAAGGAGGCGGAAATCATGAAAAAAATCCTCGCCGTTGTACTCATAGTTCTGATGGCCCTCTCCTTCAGCGCCCCCGCCTTCGCCGAGGGCACAAAGGAGACCTGGGACAAAATGGGCTTTACGCTTGTTTACCCCGAAGAATTCAGCAATACCAAAGGCATCGTCATGCCGAATCCTTTCCCCGTGGTAAAGGACGGCATCTATACCATGATGTTTGACTACTATGCTTTCTCGAAAGAAGAGTCGGACGCCCTCAATGAGAAGACTAAAAAAGGAGGGCTGTCGGCGGAAGATACGGCAAAAATCCTGGACGCGATGGGCACGCTGCTCATTGTGTTCGGAATCGACGGAGATCGCGGCGCCGCGGAGCTGATTGACGTGATCGGCCTTGAAGGCGCGGAAGAGGACGCCCTCACCATGGTTGGGAAGAACGGCGATATCACCTATTTTGCCCTCACGGATCCCGATGCTTACGATGACTTTGCGGAGAAGCACTCTCCCGAATATGCCCAGGAGTATCTCGCTCTGCAGAGCTCTCTCGTCGATGTCCTGAAAAACGCCGAGTACTTTAAGCCCCATTCCGGCAGCGCGGATCTCTTTGGCACGGTGTTGCAGTTTGAGACCACCGATCTCGACGGCAATGTCGTGAAGAGCGGGGAGCTTTTTGCCGCCCATGAGCTTACCATGGTCAATATCTGGGCGACCTGGTGCGGCCCCTGCAAGGCTGAGATGCCGGAGCTCGGCGCGCTTGCCCGCCGCCTTGAGGCTGAGGGCAAGGATGCCGCCATCGTCGGGATCTGCAGCGATGCGGATGAAGAGCCCGATACCTGCAGGGAGGTCCTGGCCGAGAGAGACGTGGGGTATCTCAATCTTCTGCCGTTTGAAGAGATGGAGGAAAAGCTGTATCTCACCGTGCTGCCCACGACGCTTTTTGTCAACCGTGACGGACTGATCCTGCTGCCCCCGATTGAGGGCGTCCCGGAAGACCTGTCCCGATATGCGCAGCTGATCGACGCATTTGTCGGGGCCGGTACATCAATGGAAAAGTGAATCAGGACAGCGGCAGATCAGCTTGACCTGTGATACAGGCTGCACGGGTCTGCCGCCTTGCCGCTGCTTTTCGGGTATTCCCGCGCGGGATTTCTGTTGGGCAAATATTACAATTCGCCATTGAAGAATGTTCCCGTTTCGCTTATAATAAAGAGAAACGGACGAACCCACTCCGTGCCGCTGCGGAAAGCGCCGCCCCGCGGTCGGATGAACGATGATTTTGATACCGATTTGCTATGAAAGCTGGCGCTTCCATAGTAACAATTGATTCAAACGCGCCATTCTCGCCCCTGGAGGGGCAACCGAATGGCATGCGAAAAAATCCCCATGCGCATGAGGCTTTCATGCGTCGTGGTGCGCCGCGAGGCGCATGGGGATTTGCTATGCAAGTCTCATGAGCAGAAGGGCGGAATACGTTGTGAAAAAAACCTTGGTCATTCTTTTCAATGTATTCATCATGCTTGCGATGCTGACCTTTGTGGTCCTCTATTCCGGCTTTGAAAACAGAATTAACACCCGGATGCAGATCGAGCATTTTGAAAATACCACCATCACGATGGAGCATGTCACCGAGAATTATCTCGAGGGCGAACAGCGCATCTGTGACGTATGGGCCCACTATATCAACAGCAAGGATATGACCATTGAGGAGGCTGTCTCCTTTATCCGCATCTCCCATGTCCTGCCGAGCGCCTCGGCGCATCTCGTCTACTGCGATACGCTGACGGGCCTGTCCACGAGGGCCAGGCGCGATAACGCCGACGACTACGCCGTCTCGTATGAGCGGATGGCGCTTTTGAACGATGTGAGCTGGATTCACGACATTGGGGAATCCATCAACATCTCCCGCGCCTACACAAACCCGGTCAACGGGGAACAGTCCCTGGCCTTCTGCAATTTCATCACCCTCCACGATCCGGAGAGCGATCAGCCCCGCCGGGCCATCCTGCTGCGCGTGCTGCCCATCTCCGAGCTGGAGCAGAAATGGGTCTTCCCGCAGGAGGCGTTTGAAAACGCGGAGCTGTCCATGATCGACGCAAACGGCGATTATATCATCAAGGGCCACTCTTTTAAAAATGCCAGCTTCTTCGAGTTTTACCGCTCCTACAACGCCACTGATCCCGCCTCCGCGCAGGAGCTCTTCAAGACGGTCACGTCCTCAACCGGCTCGTTTACCATGCTCAACTCCCGCGGTGAGGAGTGCATCCTCGCCTATATCCCGGTTACGGCAACAGAGGGATGGACCCTGCTCAGCTTCATGCCGGTCAAGGATCTGAACGTGAATACCGAAAACTGGATTCTGATCGGTTTCGTCTCCGCGGGGCTTTTGATCCTGTTCGTGTTTGACCTGGCCGTGATCCTGTCCTTCAACAAGAAGCTCGTGTCGGTCGCGAGAGAGGCAGCGTCGGCCAGCAAGGCCAAAACCGATTTTCTCTCCACCATGTCCCACGACATCCGCACGCCGATGAACGCGATCATCGGCCTGACGACGATCGCGGAAAAGAATCTCGGCGATATGCAGTCGGTGGGGGAGAGCCTGCGGAAAATCACGCTGGCCAGCAACCACCTGCTCACACTGATCAACGACATCCTGGACATCTCCAAGGTCGAGAGCGGGAAGCTGAACCTCAGCCCGCTGACCTTCTCCATCGTCGAGACGGTGGAAAACCTCGTGAATCTGTCCCAGCCCATGGTCAAGGAAAAGAATATTGAGTTCAATTTCCGCATCAACCGGATCGAGAAGGAATACCTCTACGCCGATCAGCTCCGGCTCAATCAGATCTATATCAACCTCCTCTCCAACGCCATCAAATACACCGAGCCCGGCGGCCGCGTCAGCGTCGACCTGCGCGAGGAGGAGAGCCCGAAGAGCGGCTGTGTGCGCCTGAGCTACAAGGTGTCCGACACCGGCATCGGCATGAGTCCGGAATTTATGGCAAACATGTACCAGCCGTTTTCCCGCCAGACCGACAGCCGGGTCAACAGCATTCAGGGCACCGGTCTCGGCCTTGCCATCACAAAGCAGATGGTCGATCTGATGGGCGGCTCCATCGACTGCCAGAGCGAGCAGGGCAAAGGCACGACCTTCACCGTCGTCCTGGATCTCCCCGTCGCGGAGCGGCAGCGGGAGGATATGACCCTCGAGCCGATGGACGTGCTGGTCGTCGACGACGACGAGGTCTTTCTGGAGACCACGGCCGACACCCTGCGCTCTCTCGGCGTGACGCCCGACTGCGCGGGAAGCGGGCCGGAGGCGGTCGGCATGATCGCGCGGCGGCATGAGGCCGGACGGGATTACCGCGTTGTGATCCTGGACTGGAAGATGCCGGGCATCGACGGCGTCGAGACGATACGCCGTATACGCGGGGAAGCGGGTTTAGACGTGCCGGTCCTGCTGATCTCCGCGTACGACGGGTCGGATGTCGAGGACATCGCGAAGGAGGCCGGGGCAAACGGCTTCGTCAGCAAGCCGCTGTTCCGCTCCACGCTCTATGACAGGATCAATGAGCTGCTCGGAACCGGGACCAAGTCCGTCGAGCCGGAGAATGACTATTCAGACTTGCTGGGCATGAACATCCTCATCGCGGAGGACAATGACATCAACTGGGAGATCATCTCCGCCATCCTCGATATGTTCGGCATCACGTCGGAGCGCGCCGAGAACGGCCGCATCTGCGTGGACAAAATGGCCGGTGCCGCGGACGGAAGCTATGATCTGATCTTTATGGACATCCAGATGCCGGAGATGAACGGACTTGACGCCACCAGGGCCATCCGCGCGATGGACAGGCCGTGGGCGGCCTCCATCCCGATCATCGCCATGACGGCGGACGCCTTCTCGGAGAACGTCACCGAATGTCTCAACGCCGGCATGAACGGCCATATCGCAAAGCCTGTAGACATCAAGCTCGTCATCAAAGAGATCCGCAGAATCAAGGAGGAAAAGAGATCATGAAAAAGCTGCTCTGCATCATCTGCATCATCTGCGAGGTTTTGTCGCTGGCGGCCTGCGGCGCAAAAGCGCCGGAGGGGACCGCCGCCGGATTCAAGCCGGCTCTCGATACAGACACGCGATGCAGTATCACGGTGGCCGGAAGCTATGACAACTTTGAGGCGCTGGAGGCGGAATTTGACAGATTCAACGTGTATTATCCCAATGTGCAGCTGAGCTATGTGAAGCTGGACGACTATAACAACATCCTGGGCACGGCGCTGGAGGGCAAGGACAAGCCCAACATCTTCTTCTCCCATACCTGGATGTTCGGAAACGAGCTGTACGACCCGGTGTTTGCCCACATGGAGGATCTTTCGGACCCGGCCCTCAAGCTGAACCTGGACTGCATCCGCCCCGGTCTGCTCAGTCATGACGCAGAGGGCCATGTACCGATGGCGCCGGTTTTCTCAAGAACCTACGGCATGCTGGTGAACAACGATCTGTTCAAGAAGGAAGGTCTCAGCATCCCGACCACCCTGACGGAGCTGGTAGCCGTCTGCAAGGAGTTTCGCGGCAGAGGTTACGACAGCCCCATGATGGGCTACAGCCTCAAAGCGTCCGGCTCCCTCATGAACACGATTGCCTATCCGCAGTTTGTAGCTACGCTTGCCGACAAGCCGGAAGCGCTGGCCCTTGCCAATGCGCTGGACCCCGCGGCGGGAGAATACATGCGCCCGGCTCTGGAAACGGTGGATCTGCTGATCCGGGAAGGCTGCATTGATATCGACGCGTGTGATCAGATTTCGGACAACTATAGTCAGGTGATCCTGCGTTTTTTTGAAGGCGATGTGCCGATGATGCTCTGCTACGGGGACACCGTGTCCGGGACCCGGAAACGGGAAAGCCAGTCCGAAGCATTCGCCAAGGCGCCTTTTGCGTACAGCTTTTCTCCGATCCCGCTGACCGATAAGGGGGGATATTTTATCGACAGTCCCTCCGTGGAGTTCTCCGTGAACAAGGACTGCGAGAATCTCGACATGACAAACGAATTTATGCGCTTTCTGATTTCAAAGGAGGAGCTCAATGAGATGGCCGCCGTGAAGCGGCTCGTGACGCCCACCACGGATCTGTCCTTTGACGCGCTGTTCGCGCCCTTCGCCCAGATACCCGCGGAACGTACCATGTCCCCGGAGGTGCTTGGCATCAGGGACCCGCTCACGGTTCAGCTCCGGGTCGCGGCGTTCAAGGTCGGGAAAGGCGAGCTCAGCATCGATGAAGCCGCCGCCATGTACGGCAGCTTTGAATAAACCCGCGCGCAGCCCCTCGCATCAATCAGACAGAACAGCAGAGCAACATGAAAAATGATTGCTTTTCAGAGGAGAGAGACAAATGAACGAGACGTCATCTGCTGCCAATCAGACCTCCGCGCTGCAGCCCTACCTTTCACCGCTGGCCGTCTGGGCCCTGTCGGTGGGCTCGGCCATCGGCTGGGGCTCCCTTGTGGTCACAAGCGGCTCCTACCTGTCCCAGGCGGGCCCGATGGGTTCGGTCATCGGCCTGCTGATCGGCTTTGCCATGATGCTGATGGTGACGAACCACTATCAGTTCCTGGCCAACCGCTACCCCGGAACCGGCGGCCTGTATAACTACATCAAACATGTCTTCGGCTATGACCGCGCCTTTTTGGTGGCCTGGTTCATGTTCCTGACCTATATCTCCATCTTCTGGGCCAACGCCACCAGCCTCCCGCTCTTCGCGCGCTACTTCCTGCGCGGCGCGTTCAAGGTCGGATATCTCTATACGATCTTCGGCTACGAGGTCTATCTGGTCGAAGCCATCGTCACCATGGCCGCCATCGCGCTGGTCGGGCTTCTGTGCATGAGGAGCAGGAAGGCGACCGCCCGTATCATGGTGGTTCTGGTGCTGGTGTTCACCGTCGGCATCACGGTCTGCTTTGCGGCGGCGATGCTCGGCTTCCGCAAGAGCGGGCTGACGATGGAGCCGGCCTTTGTGCCGGACGCGGGCGCGCTCGGGCAGGTCGTCCGCATCGCCTTCCTGTCGCCCTGGGCCTTCATCGGCTTTGAGAGCGTGTCCCACTCGGCCGCGGAGTACCGCTTCAAGCACAGCCATCTCTACCGCATCCTCATCGTCTCCCTGATCGTCACGACGGCGCTGTACATCTTCATCATCCTGATGAGCGTGTCCGTCTATCCGGAGGGCTGCACAAGCTGGCTGGATTATATCCGCCGCCTGGACGAGTTTGACGGGATCGCCGGGCTGCCCGCCTTTTACGCCGCAAACCACTATCTCGGCCAGACCGGCGTCAATATCCTGATGGCGTCCCTGCTGTCGCTGGTGCTCTCCAGCCTGATCGGGATGCTGCGCGCGGTCAGCCGCCTGTGCTACGCCGTGGCACAGGACGGCATCCTGCCCGAGCAGTACGCCCAGCTCAACGACAAGCAGCTCCCGTCCAACGCCATCCTCCTGGCCGTCCTCCTGTCCCTGCCCATCCCCTTCCTGGGCAGGACCGCCATCGGCTGGATCGTGGACACGACTACCTTCGGCGCGGTGATCCTCTACGGCTTCGTCTCTGTCGCCGTGTTCAAAGCCTCCGGCAAGGAGGGCTGCAAAAAGGATCGCTTTATCAGCGGGATCTGCCTGTTCATCCTGGTCGCCTTCATGCTCTTCCTCCTGTTCCCCAGCATCTTTTCCGACTACACCATCGAGACGGAGACCTATGTCCTCATCGCCGTCTGGTCGATCATCGGTCTGATCTTCTTCAACAACGTCATCCGCAAGGATCACGCCAGAAAGTTCGGCAAAGCCGTCATCGTCTGGATCGCCCTGCTGGCCTTCATCGTCCTGATGGCGATGACCTGGGCAGAGAGACTGAACGAGGCGAGGGAAAGCGACATTGTCGATGAGATCTCCGTCTACATAGACGACGTGGCCAGAGGCGAATCGACCGCCGAGGACAAGGACGATTTCCTCAACGCCCGGCGCGAGCGCCTGCACGACGCGGACAACACCAGCGTGCTGGTCATCGCGGGGCTCTTTGCGATGTCCCTGTCCGTCATGCTCATCAACTATTCCACCACGCGCAAGTGGGAGAAGAAGGCCGCCGAGGAGCGCGACGAGGCCCGCACCGCCGCCTTCACCGATCCCATGACCGGCGTCAAGAGCAAGCACGCCTTCCTTCAGAGCGAAAAGCAGTACAATCTCGCCATCGAGGAGAAGACGGCCCATCCCTTTGCCGTCGCCGTCTGCGACGTAAACGGCCTGAAGGTCATCAACGACACCCTCGGCCACAAGGCGGGCGACGAGTATATCATCAAGGCCTGCCGCATGATCTGTGATATTTTCCAGCACAGCCCGGTATACCGCACCGGCGGCGACGAGTTTGTCGTAATCCTGACGGGGCGCGACTATCTTATCCGCAAGGAGCTGGTGCTCGCGCTCCATGACCGCTCCGTGGAGAACATCAGCACGCATGACGTCGTGATCTCCGGCGGCCTTTCGGATTACAAGCCGGGAGAGGACGTCAGCTTCCACGACGTGTTTGAGCGCGCGGACGCGCTGATGTATGAGGAGAAGACGCTCCTCAAAGGCATGGGCTCCATCACGCGGGAGGACGCCGAGGTGGCGGCCAAACAGGTGCTGCCGACACATGAGAGCAGCGATATTCTGAATCTCAAGCGCATGATCCTCATTGTGGAGGATGAGGAGATCAACCAGATGATCCTCGGCAACATGCTCCAGGAGGAGTATGAGGTGCTGTACGCCTCCGACGGCGCCGAGGCGCTGGAGCAGATCAAGAAGCACAAGGACGAAGTGGCCCTTGTCCTGCTGGATCTGCAGATGCCGAGAATGGGCGGCATGGAAGTGCTGAAGGTCATGAAGGAAGAGGAGGAGCTGCGCGGTATCCCCGTGATCGTCATGACCGCGGATCAGAGCGCGGAGGTCGACTGCCTCAAGATCGGCGCCATCGACTTCATCCCCAAGCCCTACCCCTCCTTTGAGATCATCCAGGCCCGCGTCAATCGCTGCATCGAGCTGTCCGAGAAGAGCAACATCATCCAGTCCACGGAGCGCGACAGCCTGACGAATCTGCTGAACCTCGATTACTTCCTCCGCTACGTCCGCATCTATGACCAGCACTACACCGACATGGAGATGGACGCCATCGTGCTTGACGTCAACCATTTCCACATGCTCAACGAGCGCTACGGCAAGCAGTACGGCGACAGCGTGCTCGCCCGCATCGGCAAGCGCATCCGCAAGATCTCCCGTGAGGTCGGCGGCGTAGGCTGCCGCCGCGCCGCGGATACCTTCTTCATCTACTGCCCCCACCTGGACGACTACGCGAGCATCCTCGACAAGGCGTCCGAGGGCCTTGTGGACGAGGATGTGTCCGAGAACCGCGTCCGGCTTCGCATGGGCGTGTATTCCAATGTGGACAAATCCCTCGAGATCGAGCGGCGCTTCGACTACGCGAAGATCGCCGCGAACACGGTGAAGAGCGGCTTCGTAAAGGCCGTCGGCATTTACGACACCGAGATGCACAAGGCGGAGCTGTACAGGGAGCGTCTGCTTGAGGACTTTAAGCCTTCCCTGGAAAGCGGGCGTTTCATGGTCTACTTCCAGCCCAAGTATGATATCCGCCCCGACAAGCCCATCCTGGCCAGCGCGGAGGCCCTGGTGCGCTGGGATCACCCGACGCTCGGCCTGATCAGCCCCGGCGTGTTTATCCCCCTGCTGGAGGACAACGGCCTGATCCTCGAGCTCGACCGCTATGTGTGGCACAGGGCCGCCGCGCAGATCCGCGACTGGAAGGACCGCCTCGGCTTTGCCGTGCCGGTCTCGGTGAATGTCTCCCGCATCGACATGCTGACGCCGAATCTCAAGCAGATTTTCAAGGAGATCCTGGAGGACTGCCGCCTGAACCCGGAGGATCTGGTGCTGGAGATCACGGAGTCCGCCTATACCGGCGATTCCGATCAGGTCATCTCCACGGCCAAGGAGCTGCGCGGCATGGGCGTCGGCTTCCGCATCGAGATGGACGACTTCGGCACCGGTTACTCGTCCCTGGGCATGCTGTCCCACTTGCCCATCGACGCGCTCAAGCTGGATATGAGCTTTGTCCGCAGCGCCTTCGGCGCGACGCGGGATGTGCGCATGATCGAGCTGATTATCGACATTGCGGACTATCTGCACGTCCCGGTCGTCGCCGAGGGCGTGGAGACCGAGGAGCAGTATCTGACGCTCAAGGCCATGGGCTGCGATTACGTGCAGGGCTACTACTTCTCGAAGCCCGTGCCGCCGCAGGCCTTTGACCGCTTCCTGATCGAGCGCACCAGCGCGAAGAGCGAGATCACCCCGGCGGACAAGAAAACCTGTATGAGCATCTCCAAGGCGCTGACCAGTGATTTTGAGAGCATCTTCTATGTGGATATGGTCACAGACTTCTACCTGGAATTTCACACCGGCAAGAACGGCGAGCTGGAAATCCGTCCCGGCGGTGTTGATTTCTTCAGCGACATCGGGGAAAAGCTGCTGGCGGACGTGGCCGGGGCCGACGTGGAAGCGCTCAGGAAAGCGCTGAGCAAGACAAATCTCATGCGCTGGATCGGTCAGCAGGAGACTGTTGAGCTCTCGTTCACGAAGCTGAAAAACGGCGTACCGACGCCCTATTCGCTGCAGACGATCAAGTCACGGGAGAGCGATACCAATCATATTGTGTTGGGTGTGAGAGAAGGAAAAGGAGGGACAGCATGATCACATTGGACGCCTTGAAGCAGTACGGCGCCAACACCGCCGAGGGTCTGGCCAGATGCCTGAAAAACGAGACCTTCTATCTCAGGATGGTCGGCATGGCGCTGGCGGACAAAAACTTTGACAAGCTGAAAGAGGCCATGGACGCCGGAGATGCCCGCGCGGCTTTTTCGGCCGCCCATGCGCTGAAGGGTTCGATCGGCAACGTGTCGCTCACGCCGATTTACGAGCCGGTCTGTGAGCTGACGGAGCTGCTGCGCGGCAAGGACGCGCCGGTTCCCGGCGCCGAAGCGCTGGCGGAGCGGATCATGGCGGCGCGCGAAAAGGCGCTGTCGCTGTGACGGGCAGGCGCACGGAAGAGAAGGCGGCGGAACTTGACAGGCAGCGCATCGGGAAAATTCCCGATCACTGCCTGTCCGGGTCTGAGGCCGCTTTTTCAGGCAGGCGCCTGCTGCTGGTCGAGGATAACATCGTCAACATGGAAATCGCCCGCCTGCTTCTCACGCAGGCGGGCTTTGCGGTGGAGACCGCGGAAAACGGTCAGGCCGCCGTGGACATGGTTTCCGCCTCTGAGGCGGGGTACTATCACGCGGTCCTGATGGACATTCAGATGCCGGTCATGGACGGCTATGAGGCCACGCGGACGATCCGCGCCCTGGATAGGCGGGAGCTGGCCGAAATCCCCATCGTCGCTTTGACATCCAACGCCTTTCGGGAGGACGTGGAAGCGGCGAGGGCGTTTTGTGCCCTTGGGCACAAAACACGTCTCATAGGTCTCCGACGCGCCTTTGGCGCTATAAAACGGCTTTAAGCCGTTTTATGGGAGACCAGTATAAATCCCCATGAATCAGCTTTTATAGAAAAACAGGTTCAAAAATACAGCAGGGGCCGATACTCTCTTCAGCCCGCCGTCATACGCCAGTGTGCGTTGTCCGGCGGGGCGATCGGAGGATCGGCCTCTGCTGTCCGTTTTTTTCTTCTTGCCTATTCTTCAAGTATCGTCACGATCACGCCGTCGGGGCCCTCGAAGCAGAGACGGCGCTGACCGGTGTAGGGGTCCTGCTCAAAGGGGCCGGCGTCGATATTGTGCTTTTTGAGCCGCTTTTGAATCAGGGGCAGATCGCGCGCCGAGAGGTTCAGATACTGCGTCGGCAGTTTGTCCGGCCGGTTGGAACAGCGCACCTCGAGCTGGGATTTCCCAAGCTCAAAGAGAAAATCCGTCCCGAAGGAGTACTCCACCGTGAGCTGCCTGCGCGGCCGGAAGCCGAGCTTTGTCACATAGAAGAGATAGACCTCCCCCTCGTCGGTACCCAGCAGCGTCGTGCGCGACAGGCCGATCCGGCGGGCAAAGGGGTAGAGCGCCCCCTTGCGGGAGGCGCGCCGCCAGCGTTTGGAGGAGAAGAGCTCGCGCCGCCAGTCGGGGTGCGTCACCACATAGGCCACCGAGATGAACAGCATGTGTCCGATCAGGCCGCCCAGGGTGTTGGCCAGCAGATCGTCCATGTCATAGAAGCCGCGCCGGAAGATGAGCTGGAGATTTTCCGTCACGAAGGAGATCACAAAGCAGGCGGACACCGTGCGGAGCCTGGAGCCGGAGCGGAAGAACTCGAACACATAGGGCAGCAGATAGCCCATCGGGACATAGAGCATGACGTTCATGTAGACCTGCGTCACGTCCTCAAATTTCACCACATGGATATGGGAAAAGGCCTGCTGTATGCCCTCCTTGAAAATGGCGACGATGAAATCGAAGAGGCCGTAGTCCGTGTCGATGGCTTTCTGCAGATCGGCAAAGGGATCAATGTGCACCATATACTGCGCGGACGCGCCGCGAGAGAGGAAGACCAGATAGGCGTAGGCGGCGATATACACCGCAAAGACGCCGAAGAGCAGCAGCTGTCGGAGCTGCAAAAGCGCGTCCGCGTTCGGGTTGCTGCTCACCCCATGGTGGAGGTTCACGCCGAGTCTTTGGCAGATATGCCTGTCCAGCCAGGGCAGCAGAAAGACCATCACCGTGACAAGCGCGGTGACGATGATATTGGTGGACAATCGACTGGCGTTCAACATAGCGTTCCGTCCTGTAGAAAAAGAATTAAAAACTCTTCAGCACCGCCTGAACAAATTCCTCGGCGGTCTCGGGCATAGCGGGGGCTTCGGCCTCTTGTACGTCGCCCTCGCGCAGGCGCTGCATCCCGTAGCGAAGAAGCTCTTCGGAGAGCGTCGTGCGGGCGCCGCTGTCCTCCGCGCCGAACTCGACGGCGACGACGGTGTGGGTCTGCCCCTGAGCGTCGGGCGCCTGCACGGCGGAGACAAGGCAGGCCCCGGACATGTTCGTGGTCCCGGTCTTGAGACCGACCGCGCCCGGCAGGTTGTAGACCATGGGGTTGGAGTTTGAGGCCGTAATGCCGAGGGTTTCAAGGGTGACGCTTTTGAGCGAGGTGATGCGCGTGATGTCGGGGTAGGTCCGCAGAATGTGCCGGACAAGCGTGAACATGTCCAGGGCGCTCATGCGGTTTTGAATTTTGGTGGCGGGGAGGTTGTCGGTATAGACGGGCAGGCCGTGGCAGTTGTAGAAGACCGCGCCGTCCGACAGCCCCAGGGCGCGGGCCTTTCGGTTCATCTGCTCGACAAACGCCTCTTCGCTGCCCGCCGTGTAGATCGCGAGGGCGAGGGAGCACTCGTTGCTCGACGGCAAAAGCATCCCGCACAGCAGCTCCGTCACGTTGGTCTTCTCGCCGGCCTGCAGGGGGACCGCGCCGTCCGGGGTCTGAGAGAGGCGCTCCGCCTCCTCGGTGATCGTCACCGTGTCGCTGAGCGTGATGCGCCCGTCCGTGACCGCGTCCATGACGACCAGAAAGCTCATCAGCTTGGTGGTGCTCGCGATGGGGACCGGGAGATCCGGCTCAAAGGCGGCAAAGATCTCCCCGGTGTCCGCGTCGCCGACCAGGGCGGAGTGAACCTCGTAGAAGAAGCCCTCCTCACGCAGCGCCTCGAGGTCGACGCTGTAGTGCCCCGCCGTGTTGAGCGTGATCCCCGCGGACGAGACCGTCAGATCCAGGTCAAGCTGCATGGCGAGGTCGGTGAGACTCAGAAAGCAGTCGGGCCGTGAATTGGCGTTCGAGCCGAGAAAGCTCAGATAGCGCAGCTGACGGCCGTCAAGCTCCAGATAGTAGGGCGCGAGGGGCTCGGTGGCATAGACGTAGGGCGCGCCGGTCCGGGCGTTCGTCTCCGGGAAGGGGTAGCCCTCCCCGCCGACGGGGATATAGTCTGTGCCCGTCGTGAGGGCGACCGAGGTACCGTTGATCGTTACATTGAAGCGCCGTGAGGTGTTGGCGAGCGCCGCGGCAAAGTCGCGCAGCGAGACAAAACGGTTGTTCGGATAGCCGTTGTGCAGAGTTCGGATGTTGACGGCAGCCCCGCCGTCGACCGACAGCGGCAGGTTTTCCAGCATCGTGTGATAGACCGTGTCCGCGCTCGCCGTGATCGGCAGGGCCAGCAGCAGGGCCAGGGTCAGCAGCAGGCAGAGCCCGCGCTTTTTGAAATCAGGCACGCTCATACACCTCCGTCCCGTCCACACCGTCGAGCACCAGCAGACGCTCGTCCGCGAGATAGCGCGCCGTCCGCCCGTCGAGGCGGAGCGTGTGCCCCTCGATCGCATAGACCCCGCTGCCGTCGTACTGTGTTTGCAGCTTTGCGAGATCGGGCAGCAGGGAAGGGCCATAGTCCGAGAGCCAGCACTCCGTAGACAGGCCGAGGGCGTTTTGGATGCGCTCTTCCGCGAGCTCCGCGTTCCCGGCCTCGCGTCCGGCCTCCGCCGTGCGCAGCCTGACAAGCTCACGCAGAGAGGCGGCGAGGGCTTTTTCGGCCTGGGCGCGCGCGGCATCGACGCTCGTCTCCTCCACGCGGCGGGTCCAGCTCCCGTCTTCTCCGAGGGTCAGCAGCACCGTCGCCTCAAGCCGGGGCAGGGCGTCGCCGACGTCGATTCGGTCGCCGAGCTCCGCTTCACTCAGCCAGGCGTTGGCGCGCATGCGCACGCCCTCCGTCAGATCGACGCGCATGCGCCAGCTCCCGACGAGGACGGGATCGGTTCGGGCATAGAGGCGCAGGGCGAGCAGGCAGGAGATCGCCGCGAGTGCCAGACACACGGCGAGCAGCAGCAGGACAACCAGCCTGTGTCCTCCTGCGCGGCCTCTGTTTTTCATACGGCCATCCCTCCCCGATCGGATTGACAGAATTTCTTTCAAATTATAGCCGAAAACGCAGAAAAATTCAACTGTCGGCTGAAACGCGGCGGAGACCGCGCGGCATTGCGTTTCGGGATACCGCCGGGGGACTGCGGTCGTGTATGGAGGGCTAAATGTGAACAAAGTGTAAACAATAAGGGCGTTTAAGCGGGTGACATAACAAAATGTTTCCATCGGGGCGCGGATTGCTGTATAATCATATTGAAATAAACAGGGTCCAAGCCCTGTGATATTGACAGAAAGGAACGAACAAATGAAGAAACTCATTTCCGTCGTGCTCGTGCTTGTCATGCTCTTCTCCCTGAGCGTGAGCAGCTTTGCCGACAACGAAAACAAGGCGGCCCAGATCCTGGGCGCCGAGCTCAAGCTCCTCGCATCCTCCTTCAACACGCTCAAGCAGGCCGACGTCGACTACAACGGCGCCAAGCCCTACTACTATGCGGTGACCGACCTCGACCACAACAACCGCATTGAGCTGCTGGCCTTCTGCCCGCTCGACGCGGGCGGCAACACCAGCATGGCCAAGGCCTGGGAGATCAACGAGACCGGCACGGCCTTTGAGCCGCTGAACCTGCCGATGGGTCTGCCCAACCTGCTCAACGACAGTGCCGAGACCATCTACAGCAGCGAGACCGGCGCGTGGTACTACTTCGTCAAGGAGCGCATCGAGCTGCCCGGCGAGGCCGATAAGCTGCATGAGCTCATCAGCGTCTTCACCCTCACCAACGGCAAGCTCGACAACGGCACCCTGGCCCAGGCGGAGCACGTCATGGAAAACGGCCTCGTGCGTTCCCGTTACTGCGTCGGCCAGCCCGGTGACGACAACTTCCACGATATCGACGAGGCGACCTACCTCAACTATGTGAACGTCGTCTACCCGAACACGCAGAAGACCAACACCGCTTTCGACTGGTTCAAGGCCGATCAGGTGAAAGACGCCACCCGCTTTGCCGACAGCTTCGGCGTCTTCCGCGGCGAGAAAACCGACAACAAGGACCTCGTGAACACCCAGCCTGTCGCGACGACCAAGTTTGTCAGCGTCACGAAGAACCCCACCAGCGAGAACCGCAAGGCTGGTGAGACCGCGTATTTCGTGGCCAATGCCGTCAACTACGACTCCCTGAGCTGGACCTTCGTCGCCCCGGGCGGCCAGCAGTACAGCGTCCAGCAGTTCCGCAGCAGCTTCCCCGGCTCGACGGTCAGCGGCGAGTACGGCACCACGCTCTCCATCTCCAATGTCTCCACCGGTATGAGCGGCTGGGGCGCCTTCTGCAGCTTCAACGGCAGCGGCCAGAACGCCCGCAGCACCACGGCCTATCTCTACGTGCAGAACTATGAGAACCTCAAGAAGAACGATCTCAACAACTTCTACGCGACCATGGCCTATCTCTACGGCGCGTGGAGCTGCCCGGTCTGCGGCAATACCACCTACGGCGATTACTGCGCGTACTGCGGCTTTGACCCCGACTATTATTACTACCAGTACTACCTCAGCAGCTACCCCTATGACAGCGTCTACAACATCTACGGTCTGACCGATCAGGACCTGATGGATCTGGCCATCCTCAACAGCATGACCGATGAGGACTGGGCGCTGCTCGCGGCCCTCGCGGACCTTGAGGAGGCACAGTATTATGACGATCCTACGGTGATCTGGGCCCCCGACTACTACGACTGGACCGACTACATCGACTATGACGACTGGTATGAGGACAGCTTCAACGTCACGCTCTATTGCCCGAACTGCAGCAGCTCGAGCTACGACGGCAGCTACTGCTATAACTGCGGCTATCCCTACCTCCAGACCGTTGACACCTGGGATTACTCGAACAGCAATGACTGGCTGGACTGGACCGATTACAGCGACTGGGGCAGCTACAGCGGCGGCGGTGACTGGGGCGACTACAGCGACTGGGGCGACTACAGCGGCGGCGGCGACTGGGGCGACTACAGCGACTGGGGCGATTTTGACTTCGGCTGATAAGGCGAAAACGACATAAACTGCCCAATGCCCGGAGCCGCGCTTCCACGGCTTCGGGCACTCGCGCATTCATTATTAATTCGGCAATTAAATAAAATTGCCGAATCAATAATTGCCATATTTTTCGGTTGCCCCGCCAGGGGCGAGAAAAATGGCATATTTTTAATCTTATTACTCCGGCTGTATAGCCCTATGGCATGGGGACATTAAATTGCCGGAGTAATAAGATAAGCTCGGAAAGGAAGGGAAGTCTATGACAAGGAACAGAATCCTCCTGCTGCTTCAATCGGCGCTGTGTATCCTGCTGGTCGTGATGCTGGCCGCTGCGGTGATCGGCATCTACAGGACTGGCGTCGCCGAGAAGCAGGAAAACCCGCTGGCCTGGGTTTATACCCGCGAGAAGGTCGGCGCGGCGCTGAAACCGATTGCCCCCGTGTTTCTGCTGGCCGCCGCGGTGACGATCGTCTGCTCTGCGCTGGGGGTCCGGGACAATAACCGGGACAAGCCCGTCAAAGACGCGGAGCTCACGCGAGACCTTATGGCCGGGCGTGTGGCAGAGCCGGACGAGATTATGAAAAGAGAGCGGGCCCTGCAGAGAAAGCTCGGGACCGCGGGCTGGGGCGGGTTCTGCGTGTGCCTGTTTCCCATTGCACTGTACATGACGAACGGGGCGCATTTCCTCAACGGCGATCTTGAGGAGATGATCAAATCGCTTGCCGCCCACGTCCTGCCCTGGACGGCCCTGGCGCTTGCGTGTCTCGCCGTGTCCGCCGTTTTGCAGGGCAGGAGCATGCAGCGCGAGGCCGACGCCGCCTCCGCCAGATTCAGGGAGGAAAAAGCCGCCGGGGTCAAAGCGCCCGTGAAGACGCCCGCCCAGCCAAAGAATCAGACAGCCGTCCGCCTTGTCATCCTGGCCGTCGCCGTGATTTTCATCATCATCGGCATTCAAAACGGCAGCATGACCGCAGTCGTCAACAAGGCGATCAGAATTTGTACGGAGTGTGTTGGCCTTGGATAATGTGAAAACTTCCTGGTGGGCTTCCCACCGCCCGTCCAAGAGACGGCTTGTGCAGCTCTACTGCGCGCTCTTGTACAACGCCCATGTCAGGGGCTTCCTTGAGGGTGAAATCTACAAGAGCAAAACCCCCACGACAAAGGGACTCTGCGTCCCCGGCTTCAACTGCTATTCCTGCCCCGGCGCTGTCGGCGCCTGCCCGCTGGGCTCGCTGCAAAACGCCATCGGCACCACGAATAAACAGATCGGCTTCTATGTCTTCGGCATCCTCATGCTCTACGGGCTCATGCTCGGCCGCACGATCTGCGGCTGGCTCTGCCCGCTGGGCCTGATTCAGGAGCTGCTGCACAAGCTGCCGACGCCGAAAATCAAAAAGAACCGCGTCACCCGCGCGCTCACCTGGCTCAAGTACATCATCCTCGCGGTCTTCGCCGTCGGGATCACGGCCTGGTACGGCATTGCCCACGGCGTGGCCCTGCCGGGATTCTGCAAGTACATCTGCCCCGCGGGCACCTTCGAGGGCGCGGTGTTCCTGCTGGTAAATCCCGCGAACGCCGGTGATTTCGGGATGCTGAACATCCTCTTTACGCGCAAGTTCGTTATCATGCTCATCATCGGCCTTGCCTGCGTGTTCTGTTACCGCTCCTTCTGCCGCTTCCTCTGCCCCCTCGGCGCGATCTATGGCCTTTTCTCCAAGGTCGCCGTCGTGGGCGTGAAGGTGGACGCCGCCCGCTGCAACCACTGCGGCGCCTGCGTGAGAAACTGCGGCATGGATGTGCGCCATGTGGGCGACCATGAGTGCATCCACTGTGCCAAGTGCATGGACGTGTGCAGCCAGAAGGCCATCAGCATCAAGGCCGGCAGCTTTACGCTCAAGGCGCCCACCGGCGGCTGCGCGGACGACAAGCCCGATTCCGAGGCCAAACGGAAGAAACTCGGAAAGATCGCCTGGGCGGTGGCTCTTGTGATCCTGTGCGCGGCACTGCTGTACTATAACTTCCTCGACCCCAACATCAGGAAGGCGGAAACACCTGCCGTTGAGCCCGCCATCGTGGAAGCGGAAACATCCGTGCAGGAAGCGGCTCCGGCAGACTGGTCAAGCTCCGCGCCTCTCGGCAATGAGGTCGGACAGCAGCTCCCAGACTTCACGATCACCTGTCTCGACGGAAGCGACTTCCATCTTGCCGACTATCGCGGCAAGCCCGTGTTCATCAACCTCTGGGCGACCTACTGCGGCCCCTGCGTGAAGGAGCTGCCGCAT